>CALYBQ010000006.1 GCA_944415565.1 uncultured Rikenellaceae bacterium | reverse complement strand
CAGTACTGTTGTCCCTTACTTCCAGTACGAACAGATCGTCGTAATCGCGCAACGGAAACGACGACTCGTTACCGTACACAACAACCGAAAGTAAAAACGCCAAACTTATTAGAAAAAGTCTTTTCATGTTATAATATTATTTTTTAAGATTTCCGAAAATTATATGGTCCGGCACTAAGTTAGGAATAAAACAGATCAAAAACCAACAAAGCACACAAACGACATCAAATCACCTAACCAATTGATACACTTAGATTTTTCACACATAACCGCAAACAAAGACTCAAGCAGCGGCACATCTACCTCTGCCCTCCGTGCCGTACCTCTACAGGCGTAATTATACGCTTTGCGTCGATAACAAGTCGATCCGGTTTGTTCCTGCGTTGCTCGAACCGGTACGGAGCTATATACATTTCGCGCGGGTTGACACGATCCTTATTTTTATGGGCATGGAATACGACATAACGATCTCCGCTTGAGGTCGTAAAGAAAGAATGGTGTCCCGTTCCCAACAAGCCGTCCGGACGTCGCAGGATAGGATTGCCTTCATAACGCTTCCATGGGCCGAGCGGGTTGTCCGACACGGCATAACCTATGGCGTAATCCTGCGAATGAAAATCGTTAGCACTGTAAGTCAGATAGTAGATGCCGTTATATTTCAGCACGAACGGACCTTCCGTAACGCGCGATTCACGCCCGTCGGGAAACGGCTTGACCTCCCACGTACCGCGCTGAGAATGCAGGCACTCTATCGGAGGGCCCATTACAGTACGCAGGTCGCGACTCAATTTGGACACGAATATCTCGTTACCGCGATTCTTATACCACGCTACCCAGTAAAGGTAAGCCTGTCCGTCATCATCTATGAAAATATGGCTGTCGATATTTTTGAAACCGGGAAAATATACCCCGAAAGGCTCAACCTGCCTGAATGGTCCTCTAGGATCGTCGGCATAAGCGATTGCCGTGTGTTCGTCCACAGAATAGGTCATCACGAAACCGCTGTCGGTCCTGTACACTTCTGGAGCCCAGAAATTGCGGTCACCCCACGAATCGTCCTTATGCAACGCCAAACCATGCTGGGCCAGACCGCACGGTCCCTCCCAATGTTTCAAATCCGTGGAACGGTAAACAGTTATCCCGCTACGCGAATGTGTACCGTAGGCATAAAACGTACCATCGTATTCGAGGATGAACGGGTCGGCCAAAGCGAGCTTCCGGTCTTGCGAAACCGCAGAAAAATAGACACACACGAAGGCAGTGAAAAGTAGAATTTTTCTCACAAAATAAGTTTTAGGTCAGTATTACAAATCGGCGGGAGCCCAAGCACCCAATCTCGGGGCATAAAAATATTTACTTTAGGGAGCAAAACCAATTTTTAACAAACTATTTTGTACACATCCGGCTAACAAACGTCAATTTACCACCCGCCATACGGCGCAACGAAAGCTAAAAATAGTAACTTTATGCTACGAACTACCTACACATTCACTATTATCACACACATATGACTAACAGCAAACTGATTACGGTCGCATCCCTGTCCTTAGGAGTGCTTCCGGTGACGAGCTTCGCCGCACAAAAAGCCGAGGCCGAAAAGCGTCCCAATATAGTGGTCATCATAGCCGACGACCTGCTCTCCTCTGAACTAAGTTGTTATGGCGGACAGAATATAGAGACTCCCAACATCGACCGCTTGGCACATGAAGGCGTACGATTCACGCAAAACTACGCATCCATCGCCATGAGCGTCCCCATAAGGGCCTCCATGTATACGGGTCTGTATCCGGCTAAGCACGGCTCATACCAGAACCATAAATCCACATTCAAAGGCACGAAAACCGTGAACGACTACATGCCGGAGACAGGTTACCGCGTGGGCCGCACAGGCAAGCAGCATCCGAACAACCCTGCTATATACAAATTCAACGAAATTCCCGGCTTCACGGTCGGTTGCACGGCCCGAAAAGCACCATACAATACTGACGGGATCCGCGATTTCATGCAGGAGAGCGACGATCCGTTCCTGCTCTACGTATGCAGCATAAATCCCCATGCCCCGTGGACGTGGGGCGATCCCGACGAGTTCGATCCCGACAAACTCGTCATGCCACCCAACTGCGTTGACAATCCGGAGATGCGGAAGATATTCACCCACTATCTCGCCGAAGTTCGCGCGCTGGACAATGAGGTCGGATCGGTACTCGAAACCCTCGAAGAGACCGGCAAACTCGATGAAACGATAGTCATATTCCTCGGCGAACAGGGACCTCAGTTCCCCGGCGGCAAATGGACGTGCTGGTATCCCGGCGTAAACAGCGCATTGATAGCACGCTATCCCGACAAGATAAAGCCCGGCAGCACATGCGACGCCATCGTGCAATACGAAGACCTGCTCCCGACATTCATCGACATAGCAGGCGGTGAAAAGGTGGCCGAACTCGACGGCACGAGCTTCAAAGACGCCCTCTTCGGGAAAACGAACAAGCACAGAAAATACGCATACGGCATACACAACAATATTCCGGAGGGCCGCCCCTATCCCATACGCAGTATCCGCGACAAACGCTACGCACTCATCTGGAACCTCACGCCTGACAGCGAGTACCATGAAAAGCACCTTATGAATCCCAACGGAGGTCCTACCGGAGTATGGGGCGCATGGAAATCGTCGGAAGCCACCGACCCGAATACTAAATTTCTTATCGAACGTTTCGTAACAAGGCCGGAGATCGAGTTCTATGACATAACGCAAGATAAATGGGAATTGAAGAACCTTGCAGACTCGCCCAAGCACCAAAAGCGGATCAGAAAAATGAAGGCCGAACTCGAAAGGTGGATGCACGAGCAAGGCGACACGGGCGCAGCGATGGACATACCGATAACAAAAGGCAACAATACCGGTCCCGACGTCAACATAGACATCAATACCAAGTATCGGCCCGGACATTAGCGGCACCATTGCCCGGCATACCGACTTTGGTTCGGAGCAACCTCTCTCGGCATGCCAAATGCACGGTATAGCCAGCACAGGCAGACGTATGAGGACTCACCTTAGGTGATTTCACATTGTGTGAAAAAGAAAAAAGCAGCCCAACTGAAGACTGCTTTTTCTTGATTTGTCGGGATGAAAGGATTCGAACCTTCGACCTCCACGTCCCGAACGTGGCGCGCTAACCGGGCTGCGCTACATCCCGCGACAAAAATCGAGTGCAAATATAGAAAAATAAAATATAAATCGCCAAGTAACCGAAGAAAAAAAGAACTGTTTTTTTACGCATTTTTTCTTCATTGAACCGTTGCCGGCTGCACATCCTTACGCAAAAAACTGATTCATTTGACGATAGAACGTTGCATAAGATTTATCTTCGTGGTGGTCTATTAGGATGCTTTCCGTTCTTTTTATAACTTTTTTTGTATGGTTCGATCGGTTTACCCTCTACAACCTTCTCGAACAACACCGGAATGGCGGTGGAGAAACGCATCTCTTCGCCTGTTATCGGGTGCAAGAAGTCGAGTACGCGGGCATGCAGGCATACGCGGCCTGCCGGATTCGTCTCGGCACCGTATTTTTTATCCCCGGAGATGGGGTTGCCTATGTGTTCGAGATGGGCGCGTATTTGGTTCTTGCGGCCCGTCTCCAGTGTCAGCTCGACAAGAGAAAACCCATTGCGGCTTGTCAGTACCTTATACCCGGTCACGGCATCCTCCCCCTCGGGATCGACGTATACCTTGTAGTTTTTGTTCTGAGACAAGGGCTGGCTGATTACGCCTTCTGTAGATGGAAGTTCCCCTTCGGCCACCGCCACGTATTTGCGCGACAAGACCGTTTCTTTCCAATTGCGTTGCATGCGGCTCTGGATCTCCTCGCTTTTGGCGAATACGAGCAACCCCGACGTCTCACGGTCGAGGCGGTGTATGATGAATATTCTGTTCGTGGGGTCGGAACGTTTTACGTGTTCGCTCATGAGGTAAAATGCGGTGCGTGTCCGTTCCTTGTCTGTCCCGACAGTGAGCAGGCCGTTGCGTTTGTCGGCCACGATGATGTAGTCGTCTTCGTATACGATGCGTATCATCGGATGTTTGAACGCTTCGGGGCCTTTGCCCGACGATACGGTCACGACGTCGCCCGGATTCAATTGCGTGTCGAATTGTGTGGTGATGACCTTGTTGACCAACACTTGCCTGTGGGCCAATTGTGATTTCACTTTGTTTCGGCTTTTGTCGGGCTGTGCGGCGATGAGGAACTCCATAAGTTTGGATGGGGCATCGACGACGCGCTCTAATCTATTTTTTGATTCGTTTTTCAGCATTGTGAGCATTTAGGCTGTTTATTCCCGACAAAGTTATTGAAAACAACGGTTATTAATAGAACCTTTTCAGGTTTCGGCGAAAATTTAGCGGAACGTATTGTTTGGGGGCATGCTTCGGGCGGTATCGGCGTATAGACCTACGACTCGTAATAGTATAACAAACAGGGCTGTATATTCAGTATACAGCCCTGTTTCTCTTGTTACATTCATAACTGCCCGACACAATATTCTTACAGGTATCGACACAGCCTTTGCATCCAATTGTTGGTCTCGGAGGTGGCAGAGGTAACACTCTGTCTGCATGAATGATAATGTGCGTAACGTCCCCCATCACAATTTATTCTCCATTCACGATTTCAAGATTCGGAACATAATCTTTAGGCAAATCATTACCGCTCTCCTGAGATCCCACCAATGGCCATACGCCGTCGCCATTCCCCGGTAACGGAACCTCTTCTGCGGGAATATATAAGTACCGTATTTATCTATGAAAAATTCGCGTTCGAAAATACGCACCAATATCGGACAGGATGCAAAATTCTTGTGCGAAACCATATCGCATCATACTCGATAATTTTGGAATAGCTCGGAGCGTAAGGGTGTCACGCGCCAATATGGCCCGCCCAATCTATCGTAACTTTCGTCATCCTGATAACCTTAGGGATCTTCTCGAACGCAAGTTTAAACACCTGCATCTCATACCCTATATGCCGTACGTTCTGATTCGAGCCCATATTAGTCCATAAAAAATAGCTCATTTAAGTCTAAATGAGCTATTTTCTAGATATAAGCGCAAGTATACCTATACTCCGTAAAAGCAAGGCGCTATTTCACGGCAGTCGTCGGAAACGCCGAGATTCGGAGGCGAGCCGCCCCCATAGGGATCAAAGTTATCTCTTCGACCTCCTCTGCCCGCGGATCGCATGCGTAAGGCAACACCCCTGTCAACCCGTATTCGTCTATCGTCCATGATGGGACTTTACGCCCTTTCGCCTTAAATACCAATGGTGACGACGCTACTGTAAATGGATTTACACCCTCTTCCAAATCACGTTTCTCCACTTTTATCTCCGAATCGGTAGCGAGCGCATAATTCCACGGAGAATCGGGATATATCTCGAACGACGGCCATTTAGACGCATCGGCCCCTGCTTGCCAGCGAGAGTCCCCTATCGCCGTCTCCTTACTGTCTTTCTTCACGTAGCGTTCCTTTATCTGGAGCGAAAGTGTAAGCGGTCCGTAATCTACGCTCACACTATTCTTGTTTACCTGCCATGTACGCATAGTGACTTCCATCGGAACTGTCAGCTCTACCCTATCGCCGTCTTTCCACTCGCGTTCCAAACGCACATATTTTCCCGGTTCCAGTTTAGCCACCACCTTCTTTCCGTTAACTTTTACGGACGGTTTTACACTCCATGTCGGTATCCGCAAATAGAGCGGAAAAACCACCGGCTTGCCAGTCGAAACGGCAAATACGATCCGGTCGTCGAACGGATATGCGCTTTCCTCCGTCAGCGTTATCTCCGTACCGTCGCCAACCTTGGCTTTTGCCGAACATGCAGCGTATTCAACTGCCGCCAGACCGTTGTCAGGCGTCGCCAATATGAGGTGGTTAGCCATATACGGCCAGCCCAAACCATGATTATGCTGGCAGCACCGACTGCTGAACGGGTTCATCATCAGAAATGGGCCGCCGTTGTCTATACCCGGTTTATGGTTCTTGGAATCGCTCACCGTCTGATTAGGCGACGTAATGTAACGCAACGCCTTATAGTCCGGCATGAATGCGGCCGGGAAGCTGTTGAACGCTATATCCTCGCTGTTCTCGGCCCAATACGGATCGCCCGTTATCATAAGCATGATCTGGTCCGAAGCCATCTGCTCTGCAAAACCACATGTCTCCGTTCCCTGACGCGGGTCAAAGAATCCGGTACGCGCATTCTCGTCTGCCCCGAACATACCGCCCGGAACCTGTCCGAACGTGCGCCTGATGAGGCTCTGTACGTTATAGCTCGCACGCAATAAATCGCCATCCTTTTTGAACAGCCAATATGTGGCAGGCTCGCGCACACCTTGTGCGATATTCACGTTGTGCCAATTGGGAAGCTGTGTCGATTTGGTCCAATCGGCAGTATTGCGGTGTATCTTGTCGGCAAGAGCCAACAGCGACTCGTCGCCCGTGCGATTATAGAGCCATACCACACTCCACATCATATCGCCGCCACGACTGTTCTCCCAATAATCCTTCAGGAATTTATCATCTGGATAGTTGGCGACCCACTTGAAATATTTCGTCATGAAATCTATCACACGCTTATCCCCCGAGTACTCGTAATACTCCTGCATGATCCAGCACGCGATCATATTCGACCACAGGTCGAGATGGCCGTTACGCAATGTCTCCGGACCGAAGTACCCGTCCTCGCGCTGGCTGGCAATTATGCTGTCTATCCAGAACCGTGCCTCCTGCAACATTTTCGGGTCGTCCAAGATATAGGCCGTCATGCTGTATCCGCGCAGCCAATACGGAACCTCTTCCCAACCGAATTCTCCGCCTTTGGAGAGCCATGCGTTACCGTTTTTCTGGAGCCATGCGCTGATCTCCCCGAGGTTGCCCATAAGACCGTCTTTCTGCAATTCGAGCTGTTCGGCCATCCACCCCGCCGGTTTCACGCTTCCCGCCGGCAGCTTGACGAAATATTGCGGCTGCAACGGCGACTTGTTGCTCGGATAATAGGAATTATATTGCGAGACGTCCGGCCTGTCCACCACCGACACCTTATCGGCAGCGGCGATGCAGCTTACACCCGCCATTAATAGACTTACAGATAAAAGGACCTTCTTTGTCATTACGAATTGTAGTTTTGGTTTGATAATCGATAAAAATAGTAATTTAAAATCAGAACGGAAACAACCGCCAGCTGATTGATTGCAAAAATGACGGACCTGCGCGCAGGTCCGTCATTTTACAAACAGATTTCATGATTCCTTATTCCGAAATCTCAGCCCGGTCGATCTCGTCCAGTTCGACCAACTTATTCACGATGGCATAGATTGTGAGACCGGCGGTACTGTGTATGTCGAGTTTGGCCGATATGTTACGTCTGTGCGTCACAACCGTATGGGCCGACAGGCACAGTTTGTCGGCGATCTGCTTATTAGTCATTCCCTTGACCACGCATACGATGACCTCCTTCTCCCGCTGGCTTAACGATTCGTGGCGTTTGTCCACATCCGTTTTTCCCATCAAGCGCGACAGCTTGTCGCTTATCTGTTCGCCTGTGTCGTATATAGAGAATACCTCGTCGAACGAACGGGTCACCGAAGAGTCGGCCAACGACGATTGCAGCGCAATACATTTCATATCCGTATCGGCCGCCTCTTTTTTTATCTGCTGCAACGGCAGCACACTGAGCATCGAAGGATTGACCACGAGTATGTCGGGCCGCTGCCAACTGATTGAGTTCTTCAACTGATCGGCGTCGCTCACCTCGTTAACCTCGGCCTGAAGGGTCCCGATCGCCTTCAATATCGCCACCAATCCCCGGCGTATGATTTCGGAAGATTCCGCAATGGTTATTCTGACAGGCCTGCTCATTTGTTCTGCGTCATTTTGTGTTCCATGTCGAGTATGAGAGGTGTGAACAAACGGTCCTCAATATCGTTGTGCGAAGCCAGATCATACTCGCAATTGAATATATCGAACAATACACTATTCATCTCGTTGGAACTGTCACCCGGATAGTACTTAATAAGTATCTGCTTGAACTCTTTAAGTTTCGCCTCTACCTGATCGTGGTGCTTATGGAATATACCTATATTATAAGAGCCGTCGGCCGTACCGGCAATCAGCGAACGCACGTACGGGAATACCGTCTCCTCCTCGTATGCCATGTGTTTACGCACCTCCTCCACATACTCGTCGAAATATTTCATTATGGCTTTCGTCAGGTTGTCGTGCGGTTTTCCGAGTACCTCTACCAAGTCGCGTCTGATTCCCGGAAGACGGAAACCGAGGAAATAGTCGTGCGAATTGTGCAGATACATAAGCAACGACTCCGGTGACAACGAAGAGCTGTCCGGCTCTGCGATACCGTTGTCCAACAACATATCCACTACCGCAATGAAAGTATTGGTATCGACACAGTGCTTCCTGCATACCTCGTCTATGGTATCTTCCGCAAATCCCAACGCTATACCGAATCGGCTCATCACTAACAAGATGCGATAGTTATTCACCACCAAATCAGCCATTTTGTCCGAGGCCCTGTATTTACCTACTCTGCTCATGTTGCTTGTTTTTCTACAAAAATAACAAATTATCAGTCACTTCGGGCTCCATAGAAAAAAGGCCCGGCCTTTATTTAGACCAAGGCCCTCTATCTATTGGCTTACGGATACAAAAGTAATGTAGTCGCACTCGCGGACAAATACCTAACATTTGCGATAAAACGCCCGACAGATACCCACACCCTGCGCGGCAGTCAGTGAACGAGCGACACATCGCAACAGCATGCCATAAGCAGACTGTCCATATTTCGTGACTCAGGGAGCTCAATATACCTACACATAGCGATTGCCCACCCTGATTACACACGATACTTTTGCAGCAACCAATCACAAAATATCATACAATGAAAAAAATAGTCTCACTATTATTATCTGCGTTTACCCTGATGTGCGGTGCGAGCGATCTTGCCGCCCAAACGCAAAGGTACTCAATATCTGGCAAGGTCATCGACTCTTCGAGCAAAGAACCGCTGATGGGCGTATACGTTACGACAGACAACAACCTCGGCGCACAAACCGACCGTTCCGGGAACTTTACGATCAAAAACGTACCGGCCGGCGAATATACGCTCAGGACAATGTACTACTCCGACTTCTCGCAAGACGAGAAGAAAGTAACCGTAAACGGCAACCTTTCCGGCATCACACTAAGTATATCTCAGGAAGGGATGAAACTCGAACAGGTGGTCGTAACCGCCACTCGGACCGAAAAACGGCTGTCTGAAGCCCCCGAACTCACGACAGTAATCAACGAGCGCGACATAGAAAAGGCCGGCTCCACATCGCTGCTCGAAACCCTTCAGGACAACATCCCCGGCATAGTGATGACGGAGAACGCGATGGGTAACAACATGCGTATCCGAGGGCTTAACTCCCGCTACATACTTATCCTCGTTGACGGCGAACGCCTCGTATCCGAAGGTGCAGGCGGCAACATCAACCTCGACCAGATAGACGTCAACAATATCAAACGCATCGAGGTTCTCAACGGAGCAGCGTCGGCGCTTTACGGTTCGAACGCCGTCGGAGGGGTTATAAACATAATCACAAAAGACCCGATACACAAACTCGAAGCTGGCGCCAACGTGACGGCCCAGAGCAACAATACGTGGAGAACCCGTGTAGACTTAGGTTCGGCAACAGAAAAGATAGACGTCCGTGCAGGAGGTTTCCGCAACAGTTCTGACGGCTACGACAAGAACAATTCCTACGCGGCCAAATACGAAGACTGGGGCAGTGAGGTGAAATTCGGTTACAAACCCACCAACCAGATAGACCTTCATCTCAACGGCCGTTACTTCCGTCACGAGACATTCAACACCGCCGAGAGCAGCGACCCGTACCACACGATGACGCACAACATCTCGGCAGGCTTCAACGGCGGTGTCCGTTCTAAAGACGCCAGCAACGAGTTGAGAGCGAGCGTAAGTCTCGAAAAGTATTTCAAATATAAAAAATCGGACGAAGTATCGTTGGATGATGTGCGCGACCAAACGTCGAGCTACATATCGTCCAAACTCATAGACACCTACAAGCTTAACGACAAATGGGAATTCGTAGGCGGCGCGGAGTTCAACTACGAAGAGATATACGCCCGCACAACGCTCGGCTCGGAACCAGTCACTAAAGACAACAACGACATCAACGGGTTCGCTCAGGCGGAATACAAACCTATCGAAGACCTCGACATCGTATTGGGTGCACGCTACACGAACAACTCGCAGTTCGGAAGCGCCTTCTCCCCGAAGCTCGCCGTTAAATACGATCTCGGCGACTTCAGATTCAGGGGTGGCGTGGGTAGCGCGTTCAGAGCCCCGAGCATCAAGGAGTTATACTACAATTTCGACCATCAGGGAATGTTCTGGATATACGGCAACCCCGACCTCAAAGCTGAAAAAGGTCTTTACACCTCATTGTCAACAGAGTACGACAACGGCAACCTGAACATCGCTGTGTCGGCATACTACAACAATATAGACGACAAGATCACACAATATCAGGTGATAAACGGCAACCAGAACGAGCAGCACTACAAGAACGTAAGCAGCAGCACTATTCAGGGTTTCGACGTCAATCTTACGTACACCATCATAAACCAGATCGTCCTGCGCGGTAATTACAGTTTCTGTGACGCTAAAGACAACGACACTAAAAAGCAGATAGCATCGAACCCGAAAAACAGCGGTACGGCTTCTGTTACATGGAACGGGAAAATCGCACGCAGCCCGTTCTCGCTTCAGTTGGCAGGCCGCATGAACTCGCCGACCATAGTTAGCGACCAGAAAACGAAAACCTATTCGATATGGAAGGTCACCCTCACCAAACCTTTCCGTCTCAACAAACACACTTTCGAGTTAACGCTCAAGGCCGACAACGTATTCGGATTCAAGGACCGTGCGTTCACCAACCCCGGACGCCAATGGTTGGCCGGCATAAGGTACAAGTTCAAATAACAGATTTCACCAATACAGTATCATAAATCACAAATCATTAATAAAAAACTAACAACTATGAAAAAGATTTTCCTACTGGCAACAGCATTCGCAGTAGTAGCGTTCTCTTCGTGCAGCGACGACAAGAAAAGCGGCGATCCGGCAGCAAAAAATTATTCGATCAAGAGTACTTACGCAGGATGGCAGTATTTTTCAATCTCCGAAGGTAAGGTCGTAGGCACAGGCAAGGCCGAATATACGTCTGACGAACTCGAGGCTGGTGCTTCGTACACTTCGACCGAATCGGGCGCAAGGGCAACTACGGACGACCTATCATGGTTCGCCGAGACGAACTGGGATTTCGCGATCTACAAATACTACATCCGCACCAACAGCGGTGACGACATGGACGGGTTGGGAGGTATCTATCAGTGCCCATCGACAGTAGCATTCGCCGACATCAAGAAAGTTCCGGCCGACGCCGTATTCGAAGAAGACGAGGAGTTGACCTATACCGGCATGGGACTTCCGTTCGTATCGGTACAATCGGAATACTGGGCGATGAGATTCAAACAGAAACCCGACGGTAGCGGCCCGGAAATGCCTCCCGTATACCTCAAGCCCGACGGCGTCTACATCATCCGCTCGGCCAACGGTCAGAAATACTACAAAGTAGAATTCACACAGTATACGCACTCATCAGACAACGGTCTGGTAGGTTTCCGCGTACTCGAAATCAGCAAGTAAGCCGTAATAAATAGTTTTGTTTGGTAGGGTTATCCGGAGCGGGCTTCAGCAATGAGGTACTACTCCGGATGTCCCGTGAAAAGAGGAGAAAAGGAAAAATGAAGAAAAAAAGAATACTGCTTATTGCGGCCATAGCCGTCGTTTTGCTCGCCGGATGGTGGGCGTATGCACGGTTCATATCCCCCACCCGCATAGCTACGCTCAATTTCGCCGATTTCATGGTGGAAAAGATGATACGCTCGAACGACAACCCGTGGGTCAAGGTAACGCCGGTCGATCTCGACGAGGTCGAAAAGATAACGAAATACGACATGGTACTCGTCCGCATACACGGAGTATCGCTCGACCAGCGCCACCTCGACGCCATACGTAAGGCCAAAGCCAAAGGCGTCGCTGTATACTCCACCGAAAGCGACAACGCCGACATCAATTCGCTGCAAGGTGTGGAGCAGGAATATGTCAACACCCTGATCGAGAACGGAAGCGTAAAAAACTACCGCAGCCTGTTCAATTACGTCCGTGCAAAGATCGACGGCAAGAAAGCCTTCAACGGCGAATATGACGAACCGGTAATAGTCCCCGCCGACTACTACTTCCACCTCGGCGACGACATGTTCTTCTCAACCATCGACCAATACCTCGAATTCTACAAGAACTCGGGTAAGTATAAGGAAGGTGCACCCAACATCGTACTGTTGGCCGGCAACATCAACAACCAGAACTCCAACTCGGAGCATATGGAAGCCATCATCAACTCGCTCGAAAAGCGCGGGCTGAATGTATTCCCCATCAACTCGTTCGGTTCAAAAAAGCTGAAGATGATAGCCGACGTCAAACCCAGCCTTATCATCAACCGCCCTCACGGAAGGTTGCTCATGGGCGGAGGCGAAAGCGGGACCGAAATGCTCAAGCACCTCGGCGTGCCCATATTTGCTCCCGTAACTGTCAGCGAACTGTACGAGAAATGGCTCGACAACCGGCAGGGGATGGAACAGGGAGGACTGACATCCATGAGCGTCGTAATGCCGGAATTGGATGGCGCCATCGCGCCTTTCGCGATAGCAGCACAATTCGAACGCAACGGGCTCAAACTGTTCGACGCCATACCCGGCCATACGGAGAAGTTTTGCAGCATGGTCGAGAAATTCACCCGTCTGCAAAGCAAACCCAACAGCGAGAAACGTGTCGCAATATACTACTATAAGGGAGCTGGGAAGGGCGCACTCTCGGCCGCCGGCATCGAAGGCGTACAGTCGCTTTACAACACGCTCGTACATCTGAAGAACAGCGGTTACAACGTATCTGGGCTTCCGTCCAGCGTCAAAGCCCTCGAAGATATGATACAACGTCAGGGCTCGGTCCTCGGCCCGTATGCACTCGGGGCTTACGACACTTTCCTGAAAGAGGGTAAACCGGCACTTGTAGAGAAATCGCAGTTCGAACAGTGGGCGGCCGACATCCTTCCGCAGAAACTCATCGACGACATGCGGGCTCAATACGGCGAAGCGCCCGGCGAGTACATGGGTGTGGAGCGCGACGACAAAAAATACATAGCCGTCGCCCAGATAACTTTCGGCAACGTGGCTATATTGCCGCAGCCGATGGCTGCCGTAGGAGAAAATGTCGAGCAGATCGTACACGGCGTCGAGGGTGCACCTGCATACCCTTACGTGGCATCATATTTCTGGACACGCAACCAGTTCAAGGCCGACGCAATGGTACACTTCGGCACGCACGGTAGTCTCGAATTCATCCCCGGCAAACAGATCGCCCTGTCGGACTACGACTGGACCGACGCTCTCGTGGGCGACATGCCGCACTTCTACATCTACACCATCAGCAATATCGGCGAAGGCGTGATAGCCAAAAGGCGCAGCTACGCTACGCTCATCGACCACATGACCGCCCCCTTCATGCGCAGCGAGCTCTACAACGACCTCTCGATGCTCGAAGATAGGGTACATAGGCTAGAACACATGGAAGAAGGTCCTGTAAAACAAAACCTCGTTGAAACGGTAACTGAGATGGCTCGCAAGCAGAACATACTGTCAGCCCTCTCGATAGACAGCACCAAAACACTGAGCGAGGCAGACCTCGAACGCATACACATATATCTGGAAGAGATTAACGCCAGCAAGGTGAACGACGGCCTGTATACGCTCGGCGTACCGTACACCGAAGAGCAGCTCAACAATACCGCGCGGCTGATGTCAATAGATCCGGTAAGATATGCCTTGGCCGAAATCGACATAGCCAAAGGACGCATACCGGCCGACAAGCTCGACAATCTCGCTTTCATAAGCCAGCGATACAATGACAAGGCGGAAGCCGCTGTCTCGCGTATGCTCAGGGGCGAACCGTTCGAAAATGTATTCAAAGGGCTGGTGTCTGCCGACGATGTTCAAACACTCGACAAAACATTGGCCAAGGAAAAAGCCGATGCCGACCGTATGACAGCCATGATGAGCCGTATGATGGCACAGATGAGCGAACCCGCTGTGAAAAAGCAGAAGAGATTCCTCGACGACAACGGTAATCTCATCGGCGCCGATACTCTCGGCGGACATCGCGGCAAACGTTCCGGAGGAGGCGGACACCCTTCATGGATACCTCGACCGGGGTATGACGAAAAATCCGGAGACAAGAATACGGGCAATGACGCCGCAGCCAAACAGGAACAGGCAAAAGCTCCGTCGGCCATGGATCGCATGGCACAGGCCGAACCGGCAGGCATGACCGCCATAAAGAGTGAAAAAGAGATGCGCGAGGAGCAACTCACCAACGCTCTCAAACAGCTCAAAACGGCATTGGAGGGCGCTTCTGCACACAAGGGCAACCTCGCCGCCAGCACGCGACTCGAACAGAAGGCTCTCACAGATGCTTTGGCAGGAAAATACATCGCTCCGTCTTCGGGAGGCGACCCGATAGTCAATCCTGCCGCTGTACCTACCGGACGCAACTTCTATTCGATAAATCCGGAGACCACACCGAGCGAAGAGGCTTGGAAAGTAGGTAAACGGCTCGCGGAATCGTTGCTCGCGGCAGAATTTGCTGCCAACGGCAAGTATCCAGAAAAGGTCAGCTTCACACTGTGGGCAACCGACTTCATATCGAGCGAAGGTGCAACCGTAGCCCAAATACTCTACCTGCTCGGCGTGGAACCGATGCGCGACGGCTTCGGATATATCCGCTCGCTGCGCCTCATCCCAACCGCACAATTGGGTCGCCCACGTGTGGACGTGGTAGTGCAAACTTCCGGCCAGTTGCGTGACATAGCGGCATCGCGCCTCGAACTCATCAACCGAGCCATAGCCATGGCGGCAGAGGCTCAGGATGCGGATCAGGACAATTATGTACGCAAGGGTCTGCTCGATGCCGAAAGGCTTTTACTCGAAAAGGGCTTCTCACCCGCCGACGCCCGCAAGTATGCCGGCGAACGCATCTTCGGCGGTGTGAACGGCAACTACGGCACAGGCATAATGGGCCTTGTCGAGAGCGGAGACAAATGGGAATCGCGCGAGCAGATAGCCAAACAGTACATCAACAACATGGGCGCCCTCTATTCGGCCAACGGCGGAGACGAGTGGGGCGAAATGCGTGAAGGTGTGTTCGAAGCCGCCCTGCTCAACACTTCGGTAGTCGTACAGCCGCGTTCGAGCAACACATGGGGACCGCTCAGCCTCGACCACGTATACGAATTCATGGGAGGTTTGTCGGCAGCCGTGGAACAGGTTACGGGCAACGACCCGAGGGCCTATTTCAACGATTTCCGCAATACCAGTCGTCCCAAAGTGCAGGAACTCAAAGAGGCGATAGGCGTGGAGACAAATTCGACCGTATTCAATCCTAAGTACATCTCACATATGATGAATGGCGAAGCCAGCGCGATGGAACATTTCGCTGAGACGTTCCGCAACACCTTCGGCTGGAACAGCATGAAACCGACGGCCATCGACCAGCATATATGGAATAAATACTATGATGTGTACGTGAAAGACGAGTACAACCTCGGACTGGAAAAGACCTTCACGCAGAAGAATCCATATGCCCTGCAAGAGATGACGGCCGTCATGCTCGAAGCCGCCCGCAAGGATATGTGGCACGCATCGGCCGCACAGCTCAAGGATGTCGCCGAACTTCACACAAAACTCGTGCGCGAGAACTCGGCCGGATGCAGCGGATTCATCTGCAACAACGCCAAACTGCGCGACTTCATCTCATCCAAAGTTGACAAGGGCACGGCGTCGGAATATAACAGCAGCATCAACGATGCACGGCAGGTACGCGTTGAAGAAGAGCAGGCCGACAACAGCGTCGTGCTGAAGAAAGACGAACAGCAACAGTCGCAGCAGACCGACCAGCAATCGCCCGACAAAAAGAAGACAACCAAGACGGTGCTCTATATGGGTATAGCCATAGTAGCCCTGCTCGTTGTGATAGCGTTAAAGCGTAGAAAAAAGATAGCGTAAACGATGGAGAACTATCTGCAATTCATATTCCTTCTGGCCATAACGAAATACTCGCTCAAGGCCTCGATGAATACCCGGTGGTGGGTCACACTGCTCTATCCACTCGCGGCGGCAGTGTTGGCCTACCTCATATACCCGTGGATGATACAGCAGCGCGGCGACAGTTTCACGGCCATACTGGCCGACAAGGGCCTCGTGGCCGACTGCGCCGTGCTGATAACCATCGAAGCGATACTCGGTATCCTGTCTTCGGTCTACATCCTCGACAACTACTTCCAGCCGAAAGAGAAACGCAAGCGTTCGATATTCGTGCTGAAGGTCGTGCCGGGCCTACTCGTATTCATAGGAATAGCCTACTTCGAGCTGGCGTTCTTCAAACAGTTCGTAGGCGTACCGTTCGGAAAAGTTGCATTGTTATACAGCGGGGTGATATTCGCCTCAGTTACGGCACTGTCATTCCTGCTGAAATGGCTGATGCACGGCGAGAGCCTGAAGCTCGAAGCTAAGATTACGCTGAACCTGCTTATCCTCGTCATAGCACTGTTCGTACACGCCTCACTCACACAATACAGCGTTTCGAACAGTCAGACCGATGTCGGATTGGTCCCCACCCTCGTAGCTGTGGCGTTCTTCATACTGATGTGCGGAATCGGGCTATGGAGTTATGCGAAGCGCGACAGGCTCAAAGCCATCTTTTCGAAAAAACAGAACAAATCATTATAACAAATCCAAACAAAACATTTTAACACAATGAATCTCATTACAGACATCCTTTATTGGATCACAACCGGACTTCTCGTTCCCGTAGTCGTATTCCTGCTCATCTTCCTGTTCCGTTCGCTGATAATGGTGGGCGGCTTTTACGGACAGTATATCAACCGAGGTAAAGTGAATGTCAAAATCCGCAAGATGCTCGATTCGCAGGGAGTGGAGCAATTTCTGAAAGAGGATTTCTCGAAACTCGGCAAAGGGAATCAACTCTCGGAGTTCATCAAGAGCATCCCGGCACACCGACATTCGGCAGAAGAACTCGACCTCATAGCGGGCGATTACGAAATAAGTGCAGACAAGGAATTAGGCAAATCCAAACTCCTCGTCAAGATAGGTCCTATGCTCGGTCTCATGGGAACCCTAATCCCGATGGGGCCGGCACTCGTCGGTCTCGCTACGGGAGATATAGCGTCGATGGCAAGCAACATGCAGGTAGCATTCGCGACTACTGTTGTCGGGCTCATCATCGCCGCAGTAGGCTTCATCACGTTGCAGGTAAAACAACGTTGGTATGCCGACGACATCAACATCATCGAATACATAATCGAAACGTTAAAGAAAGGGAGCAAATAGCCATGGCTTTGAAGAAGAACATACTGAAGGACCATGACGACTACGATCCGCTGGCAACTCTGACAAACCTGTTCGACATAGCGATGGTTTTCGCAGTGGCATTGATGGTCGCCCTCGTGACACGCTTCGACATGACCGAGATGTTCTCGCAGGAGGACTTCACGATAGTCAAGAATCCCGGCACGGAACAGATGGAGATAATCACCAAGCAGGGTGAAAAGATTGAAAAATATACGCCGTCCGAGGAGCAGAACAACAGCGGTTCACGCGGCAAGCGTGTAGGCACGGCCTACCAGCTCGAAAACGGGGAGATAATATACATCCCCGAATAGGTCCCATCCCCAATGCAACCGGACACCCCCGTAAAGATTCAGGTTATTCTTTGCGGGGGTGTTTCAATTACGAGATACGTGCACAGTTACGACTGACAACCAAGCCTCATTCGTACGTATTTTACCTGTAAACACCTACATTCTATGAAATATTAGGTACTTTCAACGTTTCCGATATTTCACTAATAATACGAACAAATTATAATTATAGGTTATTTAAGGGTAAACACAGGCAAACAGAATTTGGCCAACCAACACGACGAAATACGACGTTTTGCCGAAAGCAAGGACATTGTGATAGACCGCTGGGGTACAGAGGTCGTCAGCGGTAAGAAGCATGAACGGGAGCGAAAACTTGGCACACTACTCAAGCACATGAAACGCAGAGACACTCTGATTATCACCGAAATCTCGCGCCTCAGCCGAACATTGACCGACATCATGTCCATCATGGGGAAATGTCTCGACCGGGAAATAAACCTTTATACCACCAAAGAGGGGTACTCGTTCGACAATACGATCAACAGCAAGGTGTTATGTTTCGTTTTCGGTCTCGTTGCCGAGATAGAACGCAACCTAATATCCATGAGGACCAAAGAAGCACTCGCCTTGCGAAAATCCGAGGGAGTCATACTGGGACGCAGAAAGGCAGTTGTCCGAAAACTAAAATGCTTATTGAAAACCGCAACGAAATAATAACCATGTTAAGCAATGGTCAATCAACGCTGTATGTAGGCATTACGGCATCTCTCGTGACACCTTTGCGAAATTCCGCCGCAAACATCCATCCGTACAAAAGACGTTGGATGAAAAAGAGACCACACCAAAACAACTGCATTTGAACCAATAGAGGCCAAACCCCTACCATGTTCCAAACCAAAGACAAGACCCTTCGGTTTACACCTCGACCAAATCACTGGCAATCTTAATCTTCGGGCGTATAACGACGCAGAACCGTATACGCCTCGTTGATACCGAGTTCCCCAGCCTTGCTCATATCGAGGTTACCCTTCTGCACGTCCTTCATATATATCAGGACAAGACCACGATTATAGTACGCCTCGGCAAAATCGGGATACAACTCTATCGCCTTGGAATAGTCCGCATATGCTTCGTCCAAACGTCCCGAAACAACCTGTAGATTCGCACGGTTATAATATATATATGCAAAGTCGGGCAAGAGTTTCGCCGCTTTATTGAGGTCTGTTATCGCCTCATCGTAACTATACGTCCTTTGAGGATTGACGTTAGCCAATCCCGACGGGTCGTTATCCACCGACAGGCGTTGTGGCGGTAGGCTTATAGACGACACAAAATCTATCATCTCGCTACGGATCGCCGCACGGTTGAGGTACAGGAACGGATTTGACGGATCCTTGTCGATAGCATCCGTATATGTGTTGACGGAGTTGGTATACTGCTTTATAAGGCCCTGTGTTATACCTTTTTCGAACAACGCCTTCACATCGGAACGGTCGGCAGACAGACGGTCCGACACCTGTTTATCTATCATCATCACCTCATCCGGCGACATATCGGTATCTTTATTGGTCAATGCCATATATTGCACACCCATACTCTTGACAAACTTATCGAGTTCGTCGCAATAATATGGCCTTGTCCCCACTACCGTCACATCTGGCTGTGCAGCACCGTTGCTCAAGAACGAGAATCTGAACTGCGGCAACATAGAGATTCGTGTGGTGTCTTCTGCACCTCCGACATCCTTACCTCCCGTAAGTTTCGAATTGAAAGCAAACAGCTGCGAGAAAGATCGCGAAGTATCGGCATAAATAGAGAATGTGCTGTCATCGTGCCGCGAACGGTATTCGGCAATCTTCATGTCGGCAATGGTCTGATCGGCCCGTGCCCCGGAACGGTCTCCTCTGAAAGCCCTCAAACGCGCACGGTTAATGTAAGCGCTGGCGAAGTCGGGATACAGCTCGATGGCTTTCGAGTAGTCTTGTTCAGCACCGTCGAGATCGCCGAGCCTACGCCGAACACCTGCCCTGTTATAATATAGGAGTACATTGCCGGGCGCATAACGAGACACCTTGTCGTAATCCGCCATCGCATTGTTGTAATCACCTATCTGCGAACGTAGAATTGCCCTGTTGAAATATGTCAATGCGTTATTGGGCTCCAACTCCAGAACATGCGAGAAATCTTCTATCGCTTCGAGCGGGTGTTGTGTATTGGCGTATACTATAGCCCTGTTGAAATAGGCGTGGGAATAAGTCGAATCCAGCTCGATGGCCCGGTTAAAATCAGCTATCGCATTATCGTACTCTTCCATCTGTATGTATAGCGCCCCACGTCTGTTGTATGCCTTATGGTCGAGCATATTAGTGCGTATAGCCTTGTCGAAGTTCTCCAGCGCCCGCACAGTATCTTTTAAGAACAGATAGCTGGTCCCGCGATTGATATAGGCATCGGCCATCTTTTCGTCACGTTTGATGAATTCGTCGAAATCCTTTACGGCATCCTCGTAACGTTTCATCTGAAAATAAGTAATCCCCCTACTGAAAAATGCCCCCTCAAAATCGGGACGCAACGCTATGA
Organism: uncultured Rikenellaceae bacterium; assembly: GCA_944415565.1. GTDB lineage: Bacteria > Bacteroidota > Bacteroidia > Bacteroidales > Rikenellaceae > WRDF01. Next base: position 151,223 of record CALYBQ010000006.1, on the reverse strand, counting down.
CCTCGCCAAAATCTTTCAATGCGTCGTCGTAGTCGCCCATCCGAAACCGAGTGATGCCCCTGTTATAATAAGCCATCGTATAGACGGGATTCTTCTCCACCGCCATGGAAAAGTCCTGTTCCGCCCCGAACATATCAGCCAGATTGTATTTGGCGATACCTCTCATATAATATGCTTCATGTGCGTCGGGATAGGACTTCACGAGCATGTTCAGCATACGGATGGCGTCCTCGTACTGACTTGTCTCCAAAAAGTTACGCCCCATGTAATAAAAATAATCCTTATTGATCTGGGCATGCAGACCAATGGATGAGAAGATCGTACAAAAGACTACTACAAAGAGGGATAGACGCATAACTGTTAGAAATTTCAGTCGCTAAGTTAACGATTTAGAGTTTTTAACGCAAAAAGCCGACGTATATTTTCCTTTCGGTCACATTATCTGCCGTTTTCCGCCGGACTTTCGTCACAACAGCCGCGAGTGTTCATAGATTGATGAAAAAACAAACGATAATATTGGGCGCTATGACAAAAAAAGCGTACTTTTGGTGGCAATTGCGTTTTTTAAATGTACTAACACAGAACAGCAAAATGAAAAAAATTGATGTGGTACTTGGCCTCCAATGGGGCGATGAAGGGAAAGGCAAAGTAGTCGATGTACTTACCCCCGACTATAAGGTCATCGCCCGTTTTCAGGGCGGTCCGAATGCGGGACACTCCCTGCACTTCAACGGTAAAAGCTACGTACTCAAAACCATACCTTCGGGAATATTCCGCGACGGCGCAATCAATTTCATCGGCAACGGAGTGGTCATCGACCCAGCCATACTCGCCGGAGAGATCAAAGCCCTCGAAGCCGACGGTTACGACATCACTCCGAAACTCGTAATATCGAAGAAGGCACACCTTATCCTGCCCACCCACCGCATACTCGACGCGGCATCGGAAGCCTCGAAAGGCAAGAGCAAGATAGGTTCAACTCTCAGGGGCATCGGCCCGACCTATATGGATAAGACAGGCCGCAACGGTCTCCGCATAGGCGACGTACTCTCTCCGGAGTTCGAAAAACGCTACAATACGCTGAAGGAGAAACACATCAACATGCTCAAACAATACCCCGATTTCGAGTACGACATAACCCAGTACGAGAAAGAGTGGTTCGAGGGTATCGAAAAGATACGCCAATGTGAATTCATAGACAGCGAGCAGACTATGAACGACTACATCGACGGCAACGTCCCGGTATTGGCAGAAGGCGCGCAAGGCTCGCTTCTGGACATAGATTTCGGAACATATCCGTTCGTAACCTCGTCCAATACCCTTTGTGCCGGAGCTTGCACCGGACTCGGTGTTGCACCGAACCGTATCGGGAACGTATTCGGTATATTCAAGGCATATTGTACCCGTGTGGGCAGCGGTCCGTTCCCGACCGAACTGTTCGACGACGAAGGCGAGAAAATGTGCGAAATAGGTCGCGAATTCGGCTCGACTACCGGCCGTAAACGTCGTTGCGGATGGCTCGATCTCGTAGCGCTGAAATACAGCGTCATGCTCAACGGCGTGACATCGCTCATAATGATGAAAGGCGACGTGCTCAACAGCTTCGAAACGCTCAAGGTCGCAGTAGCTTACGACATCAACGGCGAACGCGTGACACACTTCCCATACGAAGTTAACGACGACATAAAACCCGTATACCGCGAATTCAAAGGATGGAATCAGGACATCAACGACATTCGCAAATACGAAGAGTTCCCGACCGAGTTCAAGGAATATGTCGAGTTCATTGAGAAAGAGTGCGGTGTTCCCATCAAGATCATTTCTGTCGGACCGGACCGCGAAGAGACCATAATCAGGTAAACCAGCCTGCATATTATGAACTTACCGTAAAATTCGGCCGTCCAACTTGTGGATGGCCGAATTTTCTAAGAAACAAGTCTATCGTGGGTATTTAAACTCTCGCAGGAATAATAACGCCGAGAAAATTACGTTATCCGGTGAAAATGGCCTGCATTTTGCAATGCAAGACTAACAGCATACAATGATTTTTAAACGATAAAAAACTTATGACTATGAAAAGTTCGAAATTATCTATCGCGGCACTTCTGTTGGCAGGTGTGATGATGGCCGGTTGTTCGACATGGAGCAACAAAGGTAAAGGCGCAGCATACGGCGGTGGCGGCGGTGCCCTGCTCGGCGCAGGTATAGGCGCATTGGCAGGTGGCGGAAAAGGCGCAGCCATAGGAGCAGCGGTAGGAGCAGCGGTAGGATCGGGTGCAGGCGTGCTCATCGGCAATAAGATGGACAAGAAACAAGCCGAGATAGCCCAGCAAGTTAAAGACGCGGAAGTGCAGCAAGTGACCGACCAGAACGGCCTTCAGGCCATAAAAGTCACGTTCGCCGACGGTATCCTGTTCGGGTTCAACTCTACCGCCCTCAGCAACGCATCGCGCGAAGCCCTTGCTAAATTCGCCGGAACCGTTATCTCTGAGCCTGATATGGACATCACCATCTATGGGCACACCGACAACAAAGGTACGCACGAGGTCAACACCAAAGTTTCGACCGAACGCGCACAGGCCGTACAGAACTACCTGCTCGGACAGGGCGTACCAGCCAAACAGATAATCGCCGTCAAAGGTCTTGCGTACGACTCTCCGGTAGCTGACAACTCTACCGAAGCCGGACGTGCACAGAACCGCCGAGTAGAGATATTCTTGACCGCCAACCAAAACATGGTGAAGCAGGCAGAAGCAGGCACGCTTAAATAGTGCATCTGCGACTAAAGACAATGAACCGGGGCTTTCCAAGGCCCCGGTTTTTGTTTCTCCCCCACCTCTCTTTATTTGCTCTTGAGAAGCCGGCAATAGGCTTACCATCCAACGCATAATTTATTCTGCCACGACATTACGCCTGTAATCAACACCGCACACCTGTGCTCACGCAACAGAATAATATCGCAAAGAAACACAGTAGGCGCTGCCTACCCATAAGAGTGAACACTTGTCAACATGACGTAAAATATCGTTCAAGCACTCGAATTATCTACACGTTATTTTGATTATCGCGCATATTTCTTTAAATTGCAATGTTTTGTTTTTAAGCAGACCTATTTTGCGGAGAATGACAAAACCACGAACTTTAATCTAACAAACATAACCTTTAAAATGAGTAAACCGTTGAAGATCGTTGTGTTGGCCAAACAGGTTCCCGACACCAGAAATGTCGGAAAAGACGCCATGAAAGCCGACGGAACAGTTAACCGCGCCGCATTGCCGGCCATTTTCAACCCAGAAGACCTTAACGCACTCGAACAGGCGCTTATCCTCAAGGACATGCGCGAAGGAAGCACTGTGCAGGTACTGACAATGGGCCCACCCCGCGCGGCCGACATCCTGCGAGACGCCATGTTCCGCGGCGCAGACGGCGGCATCCTTCTGACCGACCGTAAATTTGCAGGAGCCGATACTCTCGCGACATCTTATGCCCTCTCGCGTGCGCTTGTCAAGATCAATCCCGACATCATAGTAGCAGGCCGCCAAGCCATAGACGGCGATACGGCACAGGTAGGTCCGCAAGTAGCGGAAAAGCTCGGTCTGCCGCAGGTTACGTATGCTGAAGAGATAGTATCACTCAGCGACGATAACGGTGAGATAGTCATCAAGCGTCGCCTCGACCACGGTGTGGAGATCGTCTCGTCGTCGTTACCATTGGTTGTAACCGTTAACGGATCCGCTGCCGAATGTCGCCCGCAGCACGCCAAGAGGGTAATGAAATACAAATACGCCAAGACCCCGAGCGAACTTCAAGAGGCCGACAGCGATTACATGAACTCGCTATGCGCCCGCAAAGAGTACCTGAACATACAGGAATGGAGCGTAGCCGACGTAGATGCCGACGACAACCAGCTCGGACTCGCAGGTTCGCCTACGAAAGTAAAACAGATCGAGAACGTCGTTTTCCAAGCCAAGGAAGCCAAACGCCTCACGGCCGCCGACAACGATATAAACGATCTCATGGTAGAACTCATCGTCAGCCACACACTCGGTTAATCCATTGCCTGACCGGATGCAGCCGCGACAGACGGCAGTGACTCCGGCCATAACGAAATCAAGTAGAAATAATATGAACAACATATTCGTATATTGCGAGATGGAAGGCGGCAAGATAGCCGACGTCAGTCTCGAACTCATGACCAAAGGCCGCGAACTGGCCGACACGCTCGGATGCGAACTCGAGGCTGTAGTCATCGGAAACAACCTCGAAGGAGTAGACAAAGAACTAGCCCGCTACGGAGCGGACACGATATGGACCGCAGAGGGCAAGGAGCTCGACCCATACCGCACCCTACCCCACAGCGCCATCCTGTGCGGGCTCTTCAAGGAAGAGAAACCGCAGATAGCTCTTATGGGAGCTACCCCAATAGGACGCGACCTCGGCCCACGCGTATCTTCGGCGCTCCACAGCGGCCTCACGGCAGACTGTACGAGCCTCGTCATCGGCGGCCACAAGGACAACAGGTCGGGCAAGGAGTACGAAAACCTGCTTTATCAGATACGTCCTGCTTTTGGCGGCAATATCATCGCCACGATCATCAACCCAGACTGCCGACCGCAGATGGCAACCGTCCGCGAAGGCGTGATGAAAAAAGAAGAAGCTGCGAAGCCGGGCAAGGGAACTGTCAAAGCCATAGACTGGAAAAAATATGTGAATGACACAGATTTCGCAGTCAAGATCATCGAACGCCAGATGGAAGAGCGCAAGATCAATGTAAAAGGCGCACCTATCATCATTGCCGGAGGTTACGGCATGGGTTCTAAGGATGGCTTCAAACAGTTGTTCGAACTGGCCGACGTCATCGGCGGCGAAGTCGGAGCTTCGCGTGCGGCAGTAGATGCAGGTTTCGCCGACCATGCACGCCAGATAGGCCAGACAGGTGTGACGGTACGTCCCAAGCTCTATATCGCATGCGGAATCTCTGGACAGATTCAGCACACGGCAGGCATGGACGGCTCGTCTATGATAATCTCGATCAACACCGACCCTGAAGCTCCAATAAATAAAATAGCCGATTATGCAATTACTGGCGATGTGAACGATGTCATACCGAAAATGATAAAGTACTACAAACAGAACAGCAAATAGACGATAACCATGTACAGGAGGCTCTTCATAATTGCATGTATCCTCATTTTATCCACACCCGTGTACGGACAAAGGATAAAAAAAACGAACAAATTGTACATTGAAAGCCTGACGGCCTTACTTAAGGCGGCTGGATATGAGGTATACGATTTTGATATTCCGCAAGCACGGCAAATCGAATTCGAAATCCGCGAATATTCGGACGGTCAGGAAAGTATATTTGCCAAACAAGAGTATGACAAAGAACAGTACGGAAATATTAAGAATGTGCATATCGGATTTTACCCCAGCGACGATCCGTGCATTGCAAACAAATCATCTGTCAAATATGTACAAGTGGGTATTCCCGAAGCGTATCGTAACATCCCATTACGCCTTCACGGCATAAAAATAGAGGAGACAGGCCAAACATCATACATATATGGGGCTCGGACATTCAAATTAGATAAAAGGATTATGCCCGGCAAATTTATACCGCTTGTCCTGTTAGGATCATTTTGGTACGATGAACACTCTAGAATTTTCCGTTTTTGCGGCGAATCCGAAATCGCTTCGGATATGTCAAGCGAAATACTCAAAAATTTGCCGCATTACTACATTGTAGGCATAACATTGAAAAAATAAACAACGACTAAAATATGGCTAACTTTTTTTCAGACAACAAAGACCTTCAGTACCACCTGTCGCATCCGCTGATGCGTAAAATTGTGGAACTGAAGGAAAAAGGATTCGAGGACAAAGACAGGTACGACTACGCTCCCGCAGATTTCGAGGATGCTATGGACTCGTACCGCCGCGTACTCGAGATAATGGGCGAAATATGCGGCGACGTCATAGCCGTGAACGCAGAGGATGTAGACCACACAGGTCCTCAGGTCGTTAACGACCGCGTGGTATATGCAGAAGGCACACAGAAGAACCTCGACGCCATCGTCAAGGCCGGACTAATGGGCATCACTCTTCCACGCAAGTACGAAGGACTCAACTTCCCGCTCGTATGTTTCGTTATGACCAACGAAATGGTCGCACGCGGCGACATGGGCTTCGAGAACATATGGGGCTTGCAAGACTGCGCCGAGACTCTCAACGAGTTCGCATCGGAAGAGATCAAGCAGGAATACCTGACACGCGTATCGCGCGGCGAAACTTGTGCGATGGACCTCACCGAACCTGACGCCGGCTCCGACCTTCAGGCCGTGATGCTCAAAGCTACATGGGACGAAGAGAAACAAACGTGGCTTCTGAACGGTGTCAAACGTTTCATTACCAACGGCGACGGCGACATTTCGCTCGTACTCGCACGTTCGGAGGAGGGAACAAAAGACGCACGCGGACTATCGATGTTCGTATACGACAAACGCAGCGGTGCGACCAAGGTACGCCGCATAGAGAACAAGATGGGTATAAAAGGCTCGCCTACCTGCGAACTTGTATTCACCAACGCTCCGGCAAAACTGGTCGGCGACCGCAAAATGGGCCTTATCAAATACGTCATGTCGCTGATGAACGCGGCACGCCTCGGCATCGGCGCACAGGCTGTCGGACTCAGCGAGGCCGCCTACCGCGAAGCGCTTAAATATGCCCACGAACGCGAACAGTTCGGAAAGCCGATCATCGAATTTCCCGCCGTATTCGAAATGCTCAGCAACATGAAAGCTAAGCTACAAGGTTCGCGCGCATTGCTTTACGAGACAACTCGTTTCGTAGAGATATACAAATGCTACACGCATTGGAGCCACGACCGCAAGCTCGAACCGGAAGAACGGGCCGAGATGAAGGAATACAACAAACTCGCCGATGCGTTCACGCCGTTGCAGAAACTCATGACCAGCGAATACTGCAACCAGATGGCATACGACGCCATGCAGATACTCGGCGGTTCCGGCTACATGAAAGACTATCCGGTAGAACGTCTTTATCGCGACGCCCGTATCACGAACATATACGAAGGCACATCGCAATTGCAGGTTGTAGCGGCCATCCGCCACGTCACGACCGGCACATACCTCAATAAGTTAAAGGAATACGAAGCTGAAGCAGCCTACCCGGCCGATTTGGAATCAGTAGCCAAGCAAATGGCTGAGCTAAGGGAAGATTATGAAGCATGCGTAGAGCGCGTTACAGCTGGCGATGCCGAGCAGATCGACTTCCATGCACGCCGTCTCGTAGAAATGGCAGGACACATCATCATCACCCACCTGTTGCTTAAACAGGCCGTCGATGTGGAAGATTACCGCGGAAGCGCACAAGTATATGCAAAGATCGCCCTCGCAAAATGTAAAGAGGCCAAATCGTATATCTTCAACTCATGCTGCGGCGACATCGACCTGTTCAAAGCGGTAATGGACGAAAATGTAGAGAACCTGTAACACTGGTCATCAGTTTAATATCAACGATAACGCCTCGCTTATTGAAAAGCGAGGCGTTATCGTTTCCCCCGCATTATAGTGAAACAAACGAATTAAGCCATATAAAACTTTTGAAATTAGTCTCATCTCGTAGCCGCCTATAGCGGAATCCTATGTGCTGTTTATATATTAGATTTACTCTGCGAAGTTAGGGCACAATATGTTTGTAACGGCGACAAAATATTATCTCAGCGAACTATCTGTCTACGCAATGCAAAATCAATGGCAAATATATATATGCCATACCACACTGCTTTTCCCCCTAGAACCTCTAATATCATGTACCGCCCCAAAAGAATGGACTCGCAACTTAACGGACGGTTTCTCGGATCAGGGCTTGCATTGCAACAATTCCAACACTTCGTCTATGCGATCGCACATAGCATCCCACGTAAAGCGCTCTTTTTCGAGCAGCATATTCTGCCTAAAACGCTCCAAGTTTCCATCGTTATACAATCTGACGAATGCCGTTGCTATCGCATCAGGAGTGCGATCGACAACATATCCGACCACATCGTCCGGCACGATCTCGGCCAGTCCGCCAACATCGGTCACGATCATCGGCAACCTGAAATTATACGCTATCTGAGTGACTCCGCTCTGCGTGGCCGAATGATACGGCTGTATCAACACATCGGCCGCCGAAAAATAATATCGCACGTCCTCGTCACGAACATACGTGTCTCGGATAATCACATCGTCCGTCAGGCCGTTATCCTCTATCTGCCGCAAATACTTCTCCTTATTGCCATAGAACTCTCCTGCGACAATCAATTTCCGCCCTTCCGTCCGATTATCGGCCTTCAGTATGGTCCATGCGTCTATCAGCAGGTCGAGCCCTTTGTAATCGCGCACAAGCCCGAAAAACAGCGAATATCGTAACGAGGGATCGAGTCCCAATGTCGCACATGCCGTCTCTCTCGAAACCGCATCTCCGTATACCGTAAATATAGGATGCGGAGAGAACAATGCCGGCTTGTCGGTACAAAGATCTTCGAGATCATATTTAACCTGTTCCGACATATAGACAAACCCGTCCACACTATTCACGAAATAGCGATTGAACATACGGTCCGTCAGATTATGTTCGTGCGGCACGATATTGTCTACCTGCACCACGACCTTCGTATGGCCGTTACTCCTCACACGGCGCGCAATAGTGCCGAGGCAAGGGGCCAGAAACGGAGTCCAATATTTCATGATGACCATATCCGGCCGCTCCCTGCATATACGTCGGCCGACTTCCAGCCAATTCAGTGGGTTCACCGAATTGACCTGCCGTTCGATATGTAAGTCCTCCGGCGCTGCCGATTCGGAATACTGCGTCTTGCCGGGAAAGAGCAACGACGGATATTGCAGCGTAAAAGTGACTATATCTACTTTGTCGCCTCGCTTGCCGTATGTGCGGGCCAACATTTCATCGAAAGAAGCTATCCCACCACGGTAAGGGTGAGCAGGGCCGACTATCGTAATACGTTTAGGCATATTGATCTATTTTAAGCCACTTTCTTTCCACGACATCACGGCTCGGCACACAGGTTGGCCGTTACCTGAACATATCTCGAACATGGAACTATCCCCGTTAGACATGCCGATTCGCAGTACCTGCCCCAAACGCGCTTCGTGAATGAAATTAATATCGAACCTCGCTATCTCCTTGTACATGACGATCTCTTCGGGCAGCATATCGTACATCCATCCCACATATTTGACGCTCCCTACATGGCGGTTGAAGTCTATATCGCTGTAAACCACGGTACGCATCTGTGTCGTCTCCGGTTCGAAAGCAAAGATACGCAACGGAACGGCGATAGGCGACGGCTCGTTGCGGACGACATGCGAAAAGTCGGCCCGCGCCGTGACATCAACCGCCCGACGCTTTTCGATGTCTATTATGGCCCACTGCGTTATCGCAGCAGCTACCGTCTCGCCCCGAGAATCGCAAACCACCATGTTACGTGTAGTCATCATCCTGTTCACATCGTTTACCCACGTCCGCACCGTAAACTCCTCGTACTGCTCCAGACGGCGGAATATTTCCACTCCCATACGCAGGAGTACCCAAGAGCATCCCTCGCAGTTCAGGTCGCGCACACCGAAATTATTATTGTCGGCATCGTCTCCGGCGGCCTGTAATATGTAATCGCACATCGACACCAGCGATGCACGGAGAGTAAAATCGACATCGCGCGGCTCTATCTTATAACTATACGTTCCTTTTTCCATCATGTTCGACGACAATTTATGAAAACAAATATAACCTTTTTTTACAAGTTTCCGTGCACATATCTCACGTTCGGGCAACCACCGCATCGGGCAGCAAAGAGGCTTATTGTTATTCCGGAATAAAATCGTATATTTGTCGAAGAAACAGGGGGCAAGCGAACCCTGTATAAAAAAGCACCGTCCTGCAAAGGCGGTGCTTTTTTGATGCGTGGTCATAATGGACACAAGGAATAGTGCAGGCCGGATTTATGGCACGCGCACAACACTCATAAAAAAACAACAATATAGTATTAATAACTTTTTAAACGACAGACAATCATGGCTTGGATTTATCTTATCCTCGGCGGGATATTCGAGATCGGATGGCCCCTCGGCTTCAAACTGGCATCTACTACAGGCAACCGCTGGCTGTTCATATCCGTATCGGTAGTTTCGATGGCACTCAGCGGCATGTTCCTCTACCTCGCACAACGCAACATACCTATCGGCACGGCCTATGCCGTATGGACGGGCATAGGCGCGGTTGGGACATTGGCGATAGGCATAATCTTCTTTCACGATCCGGCGCACTTCGCTCGTATTATGTCTGCGATGCTGATCGTGGCGGGAATAATCGGTCTGAAAATATTTTAGGTACAAAAGCGATGTATTGCCACTTGTTATGGCGCGACTCATAGTAACGCAACCTACGCGGCCTTGTCTCGCCATCTACTTTGCGTATGACGAAACATAACACCATACGCAAGTCGAATACAAAACAGATTCGGCTTGCCATACATGATAACATGGTGGAATATTACGGACCTTATATTTATCAAATCGGCACATACGCTTACTCAAGACTTGGAAGCGCACATCAGCCATTTATGCCGGCCAATGTCAGGAATCCGAAATTCCCGCATAAAAAAGCATCGCCTCCAGCGGGGGCGATGCTTTTTCGTATATAGACTCAATGTCTGTCGCGGGGGTTATTTCACTGGTTTCACCTTTTCGAACACCCAACGTCCCGAATCTTTAGACTGGCCGGATACCTGCAAAATCAAAAGGTCGCCGTCGACGTCGTACCTGTCTGCCTTCTGCAAGAACTGGATAAACTCAGTCTCTCCGGCAGGATTCGGACATCCCATACGCGTCGTAGCGAGCTGGCCTATATCAATGGTAGTGGGCTTCTTAACGGCGGAATAGGTAAAACTACCCGAAAAACGGTTGCAGTCCCCCACTCCGTATACGTTCTTGTCCCACGTAAACGTCACCCTGTAATTCTCCGTTTCGCGGGCAGGCATCACTTCATCACCCTTCTGTATGAGCTTCCACTCATGGCCTACGAAGGTATTGAGAGGGTCCGAGCTTTTCATACGGCATGCACAACAAGACGCCATCAGAACCGCAAGTGCAACTATAACTAACGTATGTACTACTTTCATTTCCCGAAACTATTTTTTGATGTAGTGCAACGTCAATTTATTGTCGCCATCCCTCAAAGTAAGTGTGTTTTCGGTAGCCTTGTAAGTCTTGACCGTGCTCAACCACCCGTGATAAGCCGATTCGAACGGCATATCGAGACAGTATGCCATCGTGCTCGCGAGATTACCGAACGAAAGGTTGTCGCCCTCCACAGTGAACGGGCCGAAGAATCCGTTGCACGGAGCCACTCCGTAAACCGTCTTGTTCGAGTCGGCAAACATTATCTTCAGCTCTTTCTGGCCGGGGATCACAATCTGCGAAGCGCTGTCGGCATACTCCACCTTATCGAGGACCCACTCGTGAGCAGTCAGGTTTTCATAATTCTTCTTGCTGCCACCGCACGCTACCATAAACAAAGCTAACGCAACGACCGGCAATGTTTTAATCATAGTTTTCATACACTTGAGTTTTAAAAATTCCATTTATCTTATCTATTCAAAAAGTTCTGTAACTTTACCACGTCAAAAGTAGTTATTTTTTAATGGTTCTAATCCCTAAAATTCATTTTTTAGCTTACCGTCATGAAAAAGATCATCGCCACCCAAAATGCACCTAAGGCTATCGGCCCCTATTCGCAAGCGGTAGAGGCCAACGGAACGCTATACATCTCAGGCCAGATACCGATAAACCCCACAAACGGCACGATGCCTGCAACCATCGCCGAACAGACGGCCCAATGCCTCGACAATATAGGAGCCATACTTAAAGCAGCCGGATATACATTCGAAAACGTCGTGAAATCTACCGTTCTGCTCAACGACATGACGGATTTCGATGCCATGAACGAGGTGTACGCCAAATATTATACAAACAACATGCCAGCGAGGGCGGCCTATCAGGTAGCAAGACTTCCGAAAGGCGCATTGGTCGAGATTGAGACCATCGCCGTAAAATAGGCTTGTTTCGTCGTCGGAAATTTGTAATTCAAAAAAAACGTATTACTTTTGCAATGCGTTTCGAAAAAACGCAATTGTTTCGGGATGTAGCGCAGTCCGGTTAGCGCACCTGCTTTGGGAGCAGGGGGTCCCAGGTTCGAATCCTGGTATCCCGACAAATGACAAAAAGCGATTTACATTACTGTAAGTCGCTTTTTTGTGCGTTACTTTAGCTCGTCTGATACGCATATCGCATCATTAAGATTAGTTGTTTATCCTAAATATCGAGTCGATTAATCATGCAAAGGAATTGCAATATGGAGAAGCTTAGTATTTTTATGGATTAGACGACAGCGGTTACCCCACCCAACTAGTTATCGCCCGTTCGAATGGCTATGCGACGATGATGGCTATTACGTATTATTAGGCGTTTTCCATATCAATCACAGTCCCACGCTTCAGACTTTTTTACGGTCATCGGGTTTCGAATGTACCGATGATCTCCAACACCTTATCCAACGCCTGTGCCGACGGGACCTCGATGTCGGGAATCACCCCGTGCATAATCCGCTTCTTATGCGGCTGGTATACTACGACCGTACTCATATAAACTTTCAGTCCTCCATCCAAAGTAAACCACGAACCTATCGTATGGGTGAATATGGCATTGGCCGTCTCCTCCCCCACGATCGTACCTATCCCGTACTTCTGAACCGCATAGGCCAACAATACCGACGACGAACCGGAATTATTATCGACAAGCACGTATGTATCGCCATGAAACCTCCGCTCATACGGCTCAGGCTTCACCTTTTTCAACCGATTAAACCACAGACTGACCTTATAATTCTTCTCTTTGTTCTTCACCTCGGCCAAATCCCCGTACTTGAACGGCTCGGAGGACAGATACCTCAACAACCGGTTCATGACACCCGCGTACCCGCCGGGATTATTCCTCAAGTCGATTACGAGATTAGAAACATTCCTGTTGACTGACAAATAACTAAACATGGAATCTATGACCGGTGTAGCTTTGACCACATCGAAGCTCGGCATCTTTAACAACACCGTAGAAGGTGCGACATGGCAGAACGTAAAAGCGGGACCGTACGCTACAACATCGGATTGATCCGTCTTCGTCTGCGATGTCGTCAAATCCTTAGCCCTTACGCCTTTCAGCACTGTCTTTTTCTTCTCGCCGCTCGCGATATATTCGATAACATACGTGCCCGTAGAGTCCACCAGAGGGAACCACACAGCCATCAACTTATTCGCCAGTACGGCGCGTCCCAATCGCGTCTCGGCCGAAGCAAACGACATCAGTCTTTCGGTTATCTCCTTATTGGAGCATCCGTTGATACTCAATATTTCCGCGTCCCTAAAATCCGGCGCAGCCAATTTCAACGTAAAATCTTTACGGTCTATATATGGCGAGGCCGCCAACATGTACGGATTAACCTCATAATACGCCTCCACAGGCGGCATGATAACCGAATGCATATCGTTAAGCATCCCGAAGACCGGGAGCAGATAGCCGTACATTCCGTAAACGGTCAGCGAATCGGGCAACTCAGCCTTTAGCTTCCTCACCGCGTCATCGAGTTCCTGCTTCGAGTGATACAAGAACAAGGATGGATGTTCCCATGACATTCTATATGTCAATCTGTCGATATTTTTCACGACAGTCTCTTTCAAATAGTACTGTTGGCCGAAGCTTTCGGCTGAAAATGAAACAGCGGCTAATAGCGCGAAGGCAAATATCTTATTCCTCATGTTAACCCGGCATTGGAAATAATCTCAGACCGATTACAAAGTTACGGATTGCATACAAAATTTTATAACCATACACGTTGATTAACGCTTTACACGACCATAAGACCACCATTTCAATACAAACAGCCGCCATATACACTACGTGCCGGACGCTCAACACATCCGGCACGTAAATATCATTTTCGGGTACGGTTTTTATTGCCGTTCGTTAACCTCTTCCACAGTCCCGTCCATAGATACCTTCACATAAATATCCTCCGGTTCCGCCTCCAACTCGAACAAATAAAATTCGCCGCCAGAAGCCACCACATAATGGTCGATGTCGTCTATCTGATAACCCGCATATTGCGATCCCTGAAACGCATCCATGATACTCTGCGGCACTTCGGCACGGGTAACACCAGTTGCTGTACCCAGCCACTCTCCCGACAGCGAAAACATAACTTCACGATACGTTGTCCCATCCAGAATATCGACCTCTATGCCACCGACCTCGCTGTCATCTATATCGACTATCCTCGCATTTGGATAGGCCTGTGCAATATAGGCGCGTATCGCAGAATTTATCCCATCTGGCAAATAATCCCCCGGATCGTTATTTCCTCCGTTGTCCGGCACGGCTTTTACCAAAGTCCCATCGGACGTATAATACAAATCGTACTCCTGATTACCCTTCTCCACTTCGAGAACATAGACAGTTTCAAAACCGTCCCGCTCTACCATGTCGGTATCGTCCACCCGCCACGCGGCATATTCCCCTGCCGTATAAGCCGTCTTGACAGGCTGCGGCAAGCTGTTGTAACCGATCTCGGTAACCGTCAGATACCATTTCGCCGCACCGTCGTACCACGCTTCCGCCTCAGCCGACATATCACTTCGCCAGAAATCGGCCACATAATAACTGTGCTCCTTCTCCCAACTCACACGCGCTGCATCCGGATAACGGGCTTTGAACGCATTAGAAACCTCTTGCGGCACCTTGATGTTGTCGTCATCGTCATCATTGCAGGAAGTAAAAACCAGCAAGCACCCGATAACCAATGGCATTAAAAATTTTGCTTTCATAATCACGGATGTTTAAAGTTTAATTATCGTATCCTATTACCCTGAACTGAAGGTCGAACTTGATTTCGACACCATTGTTGAGCTCGATCTCGTAATCCCTCTTGTCGCGGTCTATTTTGACTATTTTCTGTTGTGGATGCTTTTGCTGAACGAAGTCGCTTATCTGCTTCGGCACTATCCCTTTTGGAAGTTCGTTACGCTGGCAATCGACCTCCTTCCAGTCACCTTTACGACCGAACTCCACTTTACTTCCATTCGTGAAGAACACTTCGTATGATTTGTCGAACATATCGGTCTCCATTTTGGCGAACGAAACCTCAATGCCATCAAAATAAATTTTAAGGAATTTCTGCGACTTGGCAGGTAATTGCTCTACGGCTATCGGTTTGTCGGTATCGGCACTCGCAGAAAACGCAGTTGCTACCGCAGCCACAAGCGTAATCATAAAAATCTGAATCTTTCTCATTGTCCTTACGTTTTAGTATGTATTTGTATTGCTCGCAATGCAAAATTCAGACCTAAATCTGAATCTCAAGTAAAAATTGAACGTTATTTTCTTGCAAAAATTTTACATCATCCATTTTTTCGACAAACAAATATTAGCATACAGCAAAAAGATGAAACGGCCGGGACAATATAAACATACCCGGCCGTTCACACTTCTCGCGTATTTCGTGCCTAACGATGGCACGTACAAACGTATGTCTCGACAATTCCGGTCGCAGGCTGATCGAATATACCATTGGTCTTTTCGCCGTAAGCCTTCATGTGCGGCTTTTGCAGATGGTCCTTTTGCCCCTGCTTGTTCTTCCACCTCTCGTAGATATGGAACTCTGTCGAATCCTCGAAAGATTGGAACATGACGTATTCTATACAAGCCTCCTCCTTCAAAGTTTCACGGCGGGCCTCGCTGAACGCCTCTTTATACAACGACACGAATTCCGGCTTCACCTTCTTAGGGATATTCATCACAAGCTCCGCCGAATCCCTCAGCTCGATACAGTTACACTCCACGACGGTTTTATCCGACACCCTATTCCCACAAGCAGCAATGAAGAGCGACAAAAGCCCTGCCGACACCAAACATTTTTTCATAACTATTCATTTATGTGACAACTAACGTTTACCTTTCTTCCCGTACGAAAGCCTGACCTGTACCGGAAAATGGTCGGACGGGGTTTTAGCCTCGTATTCGACCAGCGACACCTCTTTGGGAAAATTACCCGAATGCACCACCTTCCCGTCGCTTTTCTTCACGCGGTAGGTATCGGTAAGCACCCCGTAACGCTCCACCTCGAACATCGGGCTAACGAACACATGGTCTATGCGGCTCACGGTAAAGAGGTTCGGATCGAACGCGTTGAACGTACCGGTTGTAGCATGTCTGACCTTCGCAGCCAGATAGGAGTCTTTCAGTATTCCCGAATTCTTCAATATTTCATAGCTCTTGTGCGTCTGGTCCACATTGAAATCGCCCGTCAGGATGACAGGCTCATTACCGCACATCTCGCGTATCTTGTCCAACACGAGCTGGGCACTGTGGCGGCGTGCCTCAACCCCGACGTGGTCCATGTGCAGATTGAAGAACCAGAAACGCAGCCCCGTCCTTTTGTCTTTGAACTGCCCCCACGTACATATGCGAGGTAATACAGCGTCCCAACCCTTATTGGGCCTGTCGGTAATTTCCGACAACCAGAAATTGCCCGATTTCAGCACCGTAAACATATCTTTTTTGTAAAATATAGGAGCATACTCCCCGGCCGTCTTACCGTCATCGCGTCCAACGCCTATGTAGTCATATTCGGGCAGCATTCCCAGCATGTCGTTCAACTGCTTGTTCAACACCTCCTGCGCCCCGAAAATATCGAAATCATGGTAGCGCACCAGTTGGCAGGCCACAGGTCCGCGCTGACTCCATCCGTTACCGTTCCTCGCGTCGCCGCTGTTCTCGTTACGCACGTTATACGACGCGACATTAAGCTCATACGCACCCGCAGTCGTCGCTACGCATACGGCAAGTGCGATTCCAAACACTAATTTTTTACAACTGTAATACTTCATATTTCTGACAGGTTAGTTTTCATTGGAAAAAGAGTACGGATAAGCGTCCGGAGTTGTCCCGCGTTCTTTATTAGGCTCGCCGGACATTTTGTAATCTATCCGAACGCCGGACATGAGCTGCTCGTGGGTGAGATAGTTCTTCCCGTACGATTTACCCTTAACTTTCATCGAACTCACATAACGGTTCTCAGGCCCGTTGTCCTTAGCGTTTATCTCGACGGTCTTTCCGTTTTCGAGCTTCACTCTCATCCTGTCGAAAAGCGGCGATCCGAGCACATATTCGTCGGACCCCGGACATACCGGATAGAATCCCATGGCCGAGAATACATACCACGCCGAGGTCTGTCCATTGTCTTCGTCTCCGCAATAACCGTCCGGATCCGGGTTATAGAGTTTATCCATTATTTCGCGTGCCCAATACTGCGCTTTCCACGGCTCGCCTGAATAATTGTACATATACACCATGTGCTGTATCGGTTGGTTGCCGTGCGCGTATTGCCCCATGTTCATCACCTGCATCTCGCGCATTTCGTGTATCATGGAGCGGCTCGCCATGCCATAATTGCCCGGAATGACGAATACGGAATCCAACATCGAATTGAACTCTTCCCGCCCGCCCATCAGGTCGATAAGTCCCTGCGGATCGTGGAACACGCAGAAGCTCCAGTGCCAACTGTTTCCCTCGGTGAAATCGCGGCTCCAATTCTCCGGAGCAAAATCCGGGTCGAACACGCCCTTGTCGTCACGCCCGACCATCAACTTGCGCGCCGGATCATAGACGTTACGGTAGTTCATCGCTCGCTTCTTGAAAATATCGAGCTCGGCGTCGGATTTGCCTATCGCCTTTCCGAACCTGTATATCGTCCAGTCGTTGTAGGCATACTCAAGAGTACGCGACACACTGCGGTCCACATCCGCCGCATTGTCGGGGATATACCCCATCGCGTTATAGTACTTGTGTCCCACCCTTCCGGAAGCCGTCCCCTCCAACTGGTTTTCGGTAGCGTTCAGCATCGCCTTCCAGAGCGTCTCGGTATCGTAACCGCGCAAGCCCTTGACATAGGCGTCGGCGACCACCGAAGCCGAGTTGTTGCCTATCATGTTGGGACGGTGTCCGGGGCTCGACCACTCCGGCAGGAAACCGCTCTCCTTAGCCGCGTTCACCAGCCACTCCTGCATCTTGAGGTTCATCGAAGGATATACCAAATTCAACAGCGGGAACAATGCGCGGAACGTATCCCAAAAACCTGTGTCGGCGAACATGTAACCGGGCAGCACCTCCCCGTTATACGGACTGTAATGCAAAATGTTGCCTTCCGCATCGTATTCGTACAGCGTCCTCGGGAAAAGCGTGGAACGGAACAGGCAGGAATAGAAAGTTCTCAACTTATCTACGTTACCGTCCTCGATCTCTATCCGGCCCAACACGTCGTTCCATTCGTCACGTCCCTGCTCTTTCACCTGCTCGAACGTCTTTCCGTCCACCTCCTTCAGGTTCAGTTCGGCCTGTTCGAAACTTATGAACGACGACGCCACACGCGCATGAACCTTCTCTCCCTTAACAGTCGGAAAACCTACAACCCCCATCGTATGTTTAGCCGAGACCTCCAGCTCTCCCTCGCGTATCTCGCGGCCCGAAACAGATGCCATATACGTGAAAGGCTTGTCAAATTCTATCACAAAGTAATTTTTGAAATTCTTCGGAACACCTCTCAGATGCTTGGTCGTATAACCTATTATCTTGTTCTCACCGGGTATGATCTTCACATACGATCCCATATCGAAGGCATCGACTATCACAAACGAACTGTCGGCATCCGGGAACGTGAACCGGAACACTGCGGCCCGCGATGTCGGTGTGATTTCCGTCGTCACGTCGTGATCGGCAAGAAACACTGAATAGTAATGCGGTTTGGCCACCTCCGTCTTGTGCGAGAACCAACTCGCCCGACTGTCCTCGTCCACCTTCAGCGTACCTGTAACGGGCATGATGGCGAACTGGCCGTAGTCGTTTATCCAAGGGCTTGGTTGGTGAGTCTGCTTGAACCCGCGTATCTTGTCGGCATCGTACGTGTATACCCATCCGTTGCCCATTTTACCCGTCTGCGGAGTCCAGAAATTCATTCCCCACGGCATCGCGATAGCCGGATAAGTATTGCCGGTAGAAAACGAGTGCTTCGATTGCGTACCGACCAGCGTACTCACATAATCCACCGGAGTCGGAGACTGCGGTTTGGCCTCAAGCAGCAGGGCCGAACAAACCGTGCAAAAAAATACGGACAAGATTCTCTTCATCTATTTTTGAAGTTTTCAGGTTAATAGTCATTGCGCCGGCCCGCGTTCCCGCCGACTAAGGAATTACAAATATAAGAAAACATCGTTTGAGCGGAACACCATACCCGATAATCGGACTCCGCACCATTCTCAACTCTACAAAAACGACATGGTCCGCCTCGAAAGACGGACCATGCACATTATACTGTTCCTATGAGGGAGCAAACAATCTTTACGCTTTGTTGCGCCTCATGCCGTTATAAATCAAGAACGCGACAGAACCAATAATCGGGACTAAAAACAAGAACAGCGCCCATAATATCTTCTCCACCGGCTGCAACTCATATTTCACCAATTGCAAAAAAGCGAAGATAAGCGGCACAAAAACTATAAGAACAAAAATAATCTCGGCCAAGCCAAGACCCACAAAGTTGAAAGTTACCATAAGATTATAATTTAAAAATGAAACAATAACCACATAACTTTTACCGATACTCGGAAACACAAACAAAAAGCATTTACGAATTTGTGTCCTTCTTTCTGTACCCATTGTAAATGAGGAATACAACAGGGCCGACGATCGGTATGAACAGCATGAACACCACCCATAGCACTTTATCTATTGGCTGTAAATCCGACGCCACCAACTTCAGGAACGCAAAAACGAAAAGTAGGCACAACAGTAAGAAAACCACAATTATCTCGGGAGCACCAAGACCGACAAAGTTAAAAGTCATCATAAACAACACTCATTAAAGGGTGAAGTAGCCACACCATCCGAAAGTTCCGGCATCGCTATGAGGGGCAGAAACATAATTTCGGTCCACCGAGTCCCATAAAGCCCAAAGCCAACATCGGAATACGATCAAAATGTTTAAGTAGTTACAAGGTAGCGATTATTTGCCGATACTTCAAATAGCTCCGAAAATAGCAATACACGAGGCCGTCAAACAATACCTGCGCGTATCATACTGCAAGACAACGACATAAAACGCAACCACAAAAACCGAAAGAATGGCATACAGAAACAGGAATCAAAAAAAATTGAAAAAAAAATCTCAAAAAATTTGACAGCTTATGTTTTTTGCATATATTTGCACCCGCAAACGGCTCCGTAGCTCAACTGAATAGAGCATTTGACTACGGATCAAAAGGTTACAGGTTTGAATCCTGTCGGAGTCACAAGCAAATCAAGCACTTACAATCACGTAAGTGCTTTTTTTATTTCATACCACACATAAGCGACTGTGTTTTTACACACCATAAAACAGCCATCCCGTCAACAAAGGCACACAAGCCGTCACAATACATACGGTTCTCCTACGGCCGCATGAACCTAATCTGCGGAAAATACTTCACACTCTTTCCCTTGTATGCCCGGACAGCGTTAACGATAATCATAACAATATGATAGAGAAACAACACAACGAATGAAACAAGCATATTGCCCATCACCGAAGACATGCCCGATGCAACCATAGATTCATCGGCTGTCGATGCTGCAATTCCATTTAAATCTCTCACCATTCCGACAACAGCATACAAAAAAGCAACAGCATACAACAAGACCATTGTAATCTCGAAATTCAGCAACGATTTAGCCACTTTATTAACGTTACGCACCCTGTCCTTTTTCGAAATCCATATTATAAGCGGGACCAATATGCCCAACAACGGCGACAACAGAAAACTCAGCGCCGAAAGGTTGAGGCTCGCAAGAAAACCGTTATTCTCCTGCAACGCCCAATCAGCTATGTCTTCCGGCAGAACATCGAGCGCCGCAGACAATTTCTGGAGCGAATCGCCCCGGGGTTCTGTCTCACCGTTCTCTATCCGCTGGATCGTACGCAGACTCAGGCCCGTCTTCTCGGCCAATTCCTCCTGCGAATACCCTTTTCTTGTGCGGAGCGCCTTTACGTTTTGTGCGAGTTGAGTGTTTTTCATAATCGAGTGTTTTTGGTTCACAACAAAGATATGATCTGACCCTGCTGCTACTCACGACACGCCTACGACAAATTTACGTCATTCGTGCGTAACCGCAAGATACAGAAAATATCTTTGCCCGCGCCCAATATTCCTATGCGAAATGGCTGTTCGTATCGTCTAAAATTGATACCTTTGCCTGAAATTCAAAATCCATACAAACATGAGGAACTTTACCAACGTACACGACATAGGCGATCTGAAAGCCGCCGTAGCCGAAGCTCTCGAAGTCAAAAAAGACCGATACGCATACGGCCACCTCGGGCACAACAAGACCATGCTGATGATATTCTTCAACTCCAGTCTACGCACGCGCCTCAGCACGCAGAAAGCCGCCATGAACCTCGGCATGAACACAATGGTGCTCGACATCAACCAAGGAGCGTGGAAGTTGGAGACGGAGCGCGGTGTCGTTATGGACGGCGACAAACCAGAGCACCTTCTGGAGGCCGTTCCTGTAATGGGCTGCTATTGCGACATAATAGGCGTGCGGTCGTTCGCACAGTTCGCAAGCAAGGAGGACGATTACAGCGAAAAGATACTCAACCAGTTCATCGACTATTCGGGCCGGCCGGTCGTGAGCATGGAAGCAGCCACGCGTCATCCGCTGCAAAGTTTCGCCGACCTCATCACCATCGAGGAGCACAAGGAGAAACCACGTCCGAAAGTCGTAATGACATGGGCTCCACACCCACGTTCGCTCCCGCAGGCAGTCCCCAACTCGTTCGCCGAATGGATGAATGAAACAGACTATGATTTCGTCATCACGCATCCTGAAGGATACGAACTCGACCCGCAGTTCGTAGGCAGGGCCAAGGTAGAATACGACCAGAAGAAAGCCCTCGAAGGTGCAGATTTCGTATATGCCAAGAACTGGGCAGCCTATCAGGACCCGAACTACGGCAAGATCATAAACACCGACCGTTCGTGGACAGTCGGCAAGGAACACATGGCGCTGACCAACAACGCACAGTTCATGCACTGTCTGCCGGTTCGCCGCAACATGATAGTTACCGACGACGTAATCGAAGGGCCACGCTCGCTCGTTATCCCCGAAGCGGCCAATCGGGAAATCTCGGCGCAAGTCGTCCTCAAACGCATACTTGAAAGCCTGTAACCACAGGTCGTATTCCAAATGACAAAAGACTCCCGGCACATTTGTACTGGGAGTTTTTACGAACATTTCCGCAGTATTTTACTGCGGTCCGCGGCCACGTTACACCACTCCGGGTGTATCGTACACGCAACCAAGCATAGGACAAAATATTTTTTCATTCATACCTAATTTACAAACCCGCAACACATGTTCAACCACGACATCGACAACATTGAGAAAATAGTAAAAAACTTAGAGAACACCGAAATCAGCCGCCGCAAGTTCCTTAAGGCAATGATCGCCGCCGGAGTCTTGGCGTCACTCCCGACAGACGATGCGAAAGCGTTTTCGAGCAATGCAAAAGGGAAAATAGTAATCGTAGGCGGCGGGGCAGCCGGAATAGGCATGGCAGCCCGCCTGTTAAAATGGCTCAATAACCCCGACATAACCCTCATCGACCCCAGCGACAGGCAATATTATCAACCCGGCTTTACCCTGATAGCCTCCGGGGTTTACCAACCCGACGAAGTCTGGAAACCTCAGGAAGAGTGTATGCCGGAGGGAGTAAACTGGGTGAAGGACTCGGTAGTAGCAGTCGATCCTGAAAGCAAGCGCGTAAGTACCGCTTCGGGGCAGGACATCACATACGATTTCCTCGTACTCGCACCGGGAATACAGATAAACTGGGACAAAGTAGAAGGCATCTCCTACGACCGCCTCGGCGAAGGCAACGCTCACTGTATTTACGACTTTGTCGGAGCGCAAAAGACATGGGAGGCAATCCAAGAGTTCGCACGTACCGGCGGCCGAGGTATATACACCGATACACACACCAAACTCAAATGCGGCGGCGCACCCAAGAAGATATGTATGCTGACCGACGCCCATGCCCGTAAGACCGACAACCGCGAGCATTTGCAGCTGGACTATTTCACCGCCAGCAACCAACTTTACGACGTTCCCTACTTCACCCCGCGTCTGGAAGAGATTTACCGCGAACGCAATATCCCAGTCACTATCAACACCCGCGTAAAAGGTATAGACACGGCCGCCAAACAAGTACACTTCGAGCGCATCGAAAAGAGCGATGCCGGAACGACCGTGACTCCATTCGTGGAGGATTACGATTTTCTGCATTTCGTACCGCCAATGTCGGCCCCCGATTTCGTTAAGGAAGCCGGACTCGGCTTTACGGAAGGCAGCCTCGCCGCGGACGGCTGGGTAATGGTAGACAAGGAAACGTTGATACACAAGAAATACCCGAACATCGTCTCGTTGGGCGACGTGGCTGGAGTCCCCACAAGCAAGACATCGGCCGCCACACGCGTACAGGTTCCGATCGCCGCGAAGAACCTCATTGCGATCATGGAAGGCAAGGAACCTCAAGAAAAGTACAACGGCTACGCCGCCTGTCCGATAGTTACCGACTACGGCCACGTACTATTGTGCGAATTCGATTACGACAAGAAACCGATGATCTCATTCCCGTTCTCCATGCTCGACATGTCGAAAGAACAATGGGCTGCGTGGTTGCTTAAAGTATATGCGCTCAAACCGCTATACTTTTACGGCATGCTAAAAGGACGGGCGTAAACGATTTTAGGAACCAGATGTTGAGATGTGCTATTTTTACGAGCGATCGCCTGAAATGCGCATCAGCAAAGCGGCAGGCAACGGCGAAAATACATCACACGCATCGAAACGAAGAGGATTGTTCATGCAGGATCACAAAAAACATCGCGGACACAACATATCTGCACAGTTTTTCCGTATCTTGGAACTCTCCTAAAATAAACACACTATGAGACAAACATTACACACCGCATTGCTCGCCGCCGCCACATTACTGGCAGGCTGTTCGCAGCAAGCAGACGACACATACACACAATTCGTAGACCCCACGATAGGCAGCGGGGCGCACGGCCACGTTTTCGTCGGGGCTAACGTCCCGTTCGGCGGCGTACAACTCGGCCCCACCAACATCAGTCAGGGTTGGGACTGGTGTTCAGGCTACCACGACAGCGACAACACCGTCATAGGTTTCGCGCACACGCACCTCAGCGGGACCGGCATAGGCGACAAAGGCGACATCCATTTCATGCCGATGACCGGCTTCAATGGCTATGGGGAGACGGAATACTTGTCGAAGTACGACCGTAACCGCGAAGTGGCCGAAGCGGGATATTACCGCACCTACCTCGAACGCTACGGCATCACGGCCGAGATGACAGCCACCGCACATACAGGATTCCACAGCTACACCTTTCCGGCGACCGACTCGGCCTGCATACTGATAAACCTCGAACGCGGGATAGGATGGGACAAGCTGACCGACCATGCCTTGCGCGCCGATTACGGCAATGCAAGCCAATCCGAAACCAGACTAAGAAGCAGCAATAACATCGAATGGGCCGAAATCGCATCCGGCAAGAACGTCATCCAAGGCGCACGCTTCTCTCAGGGATGGGCCAATGACGACCGGGTATACTTTTATGCCGAATTTTCGAAACCTATCAAAAGCATCGACACCTACAACAGTTCAAAAGAGGCTCTGGACAACAAAAACAACCCAAGCAAGTGGTTGGTCGAATTCGGCAAAATGCGCGACGGACAGAAAATAGAGGTACGCGTGGGCATATCCGGCGTAAGCATCGCGGAGGCCAAAGCAAATCTCAAAGCGGAAAATGCAAAATTAAGTTTCGAACAGATACGCAACAACGCCCGCACAGCGTGGAACGACGTTCTCGGAAAAATAGAGGTCGAAACCACCGACACGGTACGCCTACGCACGTTCTATACGGCGCTGTACCACGCCTCGTTCTTCCCTGCAATATTCAACGACGTTTCAGGTGCATACCGGGGCGCCGACGGCAAAAACTACGACAACCCGGGACACGACGTATACACGATATTCTCGCTATGGGACACATATCGTTCGGCACATCCGCTCCAGACAATCGTGCAGCCCGAACGCGTAAGTGCTTTCATCAATACGTTTATACGCATATACGAGCAACAGGGCAAGGTTCCCGTATGGCATCTCGCCGGTAACGAAACCAACTGTATGGTCGGCATGCCGTCCGTCATGGTCATAGCCGACGCCATACTGAAAGGCATCCCCGGATTCGACGTCGATAAAGCTTACGAAGCCATCAAGGCATACGAGAACCTGAACGAACGCGGACTGAGGCAGATACGTGAATTGGGCTATCTCCCGGCCGATCAGGAGGGCGAATCGGTAGCCAAAGCTCTGGAGTACTGCATAGCCGATTGGTCGATAGCTCAGGTCGCAAAGAAACTCGGCAAGACGAATGATTACGAGCATTTCCTCGAACGTTCGAAAGGCTACACGAAATATTTCGACAGCAGCGACGGCTTCTTCAAAGGCAAACTGACAGACGGAAGTTGGCGCACACCGTTCAGCCCGCTGCATTCGCAACACCGCGGAGACGACTTCTGCGAGGGCAACGCATGGCAATATCTGTGGCTCGTACCGCACGATTTCGAAGGACTGTTCTCTCTCTTCCCAAGCGAAGCAACCGTAGAAGAGAAGCTCGACCAGACATTCACAATCCCTTACGAAGCCTCGGCAGGTTCTTCGCCCGACATATCCGGCCTCATAGGCCAATATGCACAAGGCAACGAACCGAACCACTCGACCATATACGTCTACACCTACCTCGGCAAGCAATGGAAGACCGCCAAGTTGGCACGGCAAATCATGGACGAGTTGTTCCACGACGGCCGCGACGGTCTTTGCGGCAATGAAGACGCCGGGCAGATGTCGACATGGTACGTTCTCAACGCATTGGGCTTCTATCCGGCAAATCCGGTCAACGGTGCGTTCGTATTGGGAAGTCCTGTGTTCGACAAAGCGACCATCTCGATTGCCGACGGCAAAACATTCACGGTCATCACCCATAACAACTCCAAGGAAAACATCTACATACAGTCTGTGAAACTCAATGGACAAGAGTATGCCAAGACATACATCACGTATGCGGACATAATGAACGGGGGAACGCTTGAGATAGAGATGGGACCGCTGCCGAACGAAGGATTCGGCAGCGCCGCCGAAAACCGTCCGAAATCAGAAATGCTGTAATCTGACATTCCCCTATGAGGCCGTATAACAAAACGATCTCATAGGGGAATATTTTATCCGAAGCATGCAGGCAGCAATCAAGGCACAGTAAACAATACTGCTCAGTATGGTGGCATGCCAGCATACAGCGCGATACACAGAGTAATAAACCGGCAAACTGCAAACAAAAGTAGCCGCAGAAAGAACAATGCGAACATTCTCGCACGGTTTTTGCATGACAAGCGAAGAAACAAACAAATCGACATGGAAGGCAACAGGACAACAAGACGGGGATTGAAAAAATTCCGCAACATATTAATAGCCGTCGTTATAGTCGGACTCGGACTTTTCGTTGGCATCAGGTTCTACTACCCGTTCGGGGAGGGCGTCAAAACAGGACAGCTCAACTTCGTCGTCTACAAAGGCATTATCTTCAAGACATACGAAGGTCGGCTCATACAGACCGGATTCCGCTCCGACGCCACCGGCGGTATACAGTCGAACGAATTCAACTTCTCGATAACCGATAAGGATATAGCCGAAAAGCTCATGACGGCTGGAGGGCAGATAGTGGAATTACGCTACAAAGAGTATTTCGGAGCCCTGCCTTGGCGCGGATATTCGAAATTCATCGTAGACGAGATTATCAACATGGGACCGGCCCCCGCATCCTCGATAGAATCGGTTCCACCGGTAGACCCACAATAAACCCTGTCTTCCGAAACCGTGACCGGCACAATCCCGGCACGCGACAGACAAATGAAAATCCGCAAGCATTCTTCATAATGCTTGCGGATTTTCATTTTACGCACCGACAGTCATTTATCAGCCCCGCTATTTCATCCTCATAATCCTCACGCGACTTCAGAATAACGTCGCGTGCGACCTCGGCCCCGTACACGCCCGTAAACTCTATACCATGAACACCGTCAGACGGCATATCCTTATACGTCGTGAAATAGTGTATCAATCTGTCCACCACCTTTTCCGGCAATTCGCCGATGTCTTTATATTCGCCATATATGACGTCGTTTATCAATACGGCCAAGATCTTGTCGTCGGCCTGCCGATGGTCCAAGAGCCGGAAGCCTCCGATAGGTCTGACTCGCGCTATAATATCGCCGTGAGTCACGTCCTTCTCAGTCAGCACGCATATGTCCAAAGGGTCGCCGTCGCCCTCTATATCCTCGGGTCCGAGAACATCATTAGTCAGTGCCGCAACCTTTTTCCCGCAATATGTCTGCGGAATGAACCCGTACAGTGCCGGTACGATATTGGAATACCTCTGCGGGCGGTCTATCGAGATATACCCCGATGCCTTGTCCACTTCGTATTTAACGGTATCTGTAGGTACTATCTCGATGAAAGCCGTCACCTCATCCGGAAGTTTATCCCCGGGCTCGATACCGTGCCACGGATGCGCCTTGTGTTTATGTAGTTCCATATCAATGCCTTTTATTACACATATCTATTCTCGAAATACAAAATAACACTTTTACACGCTGAAATACAAGACAAAAAATATCAATGTGCAATACCGCAAAAGACGATGAGTATTATCTTTGCGACTATGAAGAGCCTACGCATAATCATTCCAGCCATAATCGCCTGCCTCCTGTGGGGTTCGGCATTCGCTGTCGCAAAGACTGCTTTCGAATACGTGCCGCCCGTGCTGTTATCTGGCATGAGGTTCACACTTGCCGGCCTGCTGCTGATACCCGTAATGGCAGCTATGAAGGTAGACCTAAGAGAAGCGCTGAAACACTGGCCGTTCATGCTGCTGTTCGCGTTCATGCAGACATTCATGCAGTACGGCCTATTCTTCATGGGCCTTAACAAAGTTCCAGCCGCCACCTCGGCAATCATCATAGGCGCAGGACCTCTGTTCGTGGCCATCATGGCCCACCTGACGCTCAAAGACGATAAGATGACATTGCGTAAGGCACTTTCGATCATACTCGGTATTTCGGGCGTCGTATTCATCAGCCTCGCCAAAGGTGAGATGGCCGCAAATGGACCGCAATTCTGGCTCGGTGTCGCATTGCTGGTCACGAGCAACCTCGTCGGAAGCTATACGAACATAATGGTGGTCAAAAAACGTGAGTACAACATATCGCCGATAGCCCTCACCTCTTTTGCCAATTTCACAGGCGGACTTCTGCTCATACTCACGTCCTTCCTGTTCGAAAAGCCCGACGTGGGGCCGCTACCCGGCATGGTCTATGGACAGTTGCTCTGGCTCGCCCTAATACCTGCGGCAGGCTTCTCGATATGGTACACACTGCTTCAAAAACCGGGCGTCAAAGTTTCGGAGCTGAATATGTGGAAATTCGTAGTCCCTGTAAGCGGAGTGCTGCTGAGTTGGATAATCGTCCGTGGCGAGCGACCAGACGTCATATCAGTCCTCGGCATACTCGTCATTACCGCATCGCTATTGCTGTTGCAACTGCCAGAACGCTACTTCCGCCGGAACGGCTCGAAATAATTCTATACGGCCACGCTATTTTTTATTCGATGTAAGGTGCTTCTTTCCATCGGAAAATCGTATATTGCGAAGATTTTTGCATAACCTTATTATTAACCTAAATAACAAAATGAAGCGATTACCTTTACTCGTGTTATCGGCTTCCCTGCTCGCCGCGACGGCAGTCAACGCTCAGGAGAAAAAAGCCTACATCGTTTCGAATGCACACTTCGACTCCCAATGGAACTGGGACGTACAGAAGTCCATTTCGGAATACATTCCCAAAACACTTAACCAAAACTTGTTCCTGCTCGGCAAATACCCGAACTACATCTTCAACTTCGAGGGCGGTATCAAGTACCAGTGGATGAAAGAGTATTTCCCGCACGAATACGAACTCATCAAAAAGTATATAAACGAGGGACGTTGGCACGTCACCGGCAGTACGTGGGACGCTACCGACCCCAATATTCCTTCGCCGGAGTCATTCACACGTAACATTCTTTACGGCCAGCACTTCTACCGCGACGAGTTCGGGGTCGAAGGCACGGATATATTCCTCCCCGACTGCTTCGGGTTCGGATGGACGCTGCCGACCATAGCTGCACACTCAGGACTCATAGGCTTCTCGACGCAAAAGCTCATGTGGCGTAACAAACCTTTCTTCGGCAACAGCAAGATTCCGTTCGAGATCGGACTCTGGGAAGGCGTAGACGGTTCGCGTATCATGATGGTGGCCGATGCCCACAACTACACGACCAAATGGCGCGACGAAGACCTGAGCCACAGCCAGCAACTCATGCGTATAATCGAGAAAAGCCCTATAAGCACCGTATACCACTACTACGGAACAGGTGATACTGGCGGCGCTCCGACTATCGAATCGGTACGTGCGGTAGAAAAAGGCGTGAACGGCGACGGTCCGATCAAGATCATCAGCGCTAAGAGCGACCAACTTTACAAGGATTACCTACCCTACGACAAACATCCGGAGCTTCCGGTATACAACGGAGAGTTGCTCATGGACGTACACGCTACGGGATGCTACACCTCGCAGGCGGCTATGAAACTCTACAACAGGCGCAACGAACTTCTGGCCGACGCGGCAGAGCGCAGTTCGGTGGTATCGGACTGGATGGGTGGTTACGCATATCCCAAAACGATGCTGTCCGAAGCATGGAAGCGTGTTATATGGCACCAGTTCCACGATGACTTGACGGGAACCAGCCTGCCGCGCGCATACGAATTTTCGTGGAACGACGAGCTGATCTCGCTCAAACAATTCGCCAACGTACTCTCTACCTCGGTAGGGGCGGTTTCGCGTACCCTCGACACACGGGTAAAGGGCACTCCGCTCGTAATATACAACCCAGCTGCATTCCCGGTTTCGGAAGTCGTTGAGGTTACGGTGGATATGCCCGCCAAGACAAAATCGGTATCGGTATACGACGAAAAAGGCCGGCAGGTCAACAGCCAGCTGATTTCCAACGATAACGGCCGCGTGACCATGCTCGTAGAGGCATCCATGCCATCGCTCGGATACGCAGTGTATGAAGTCAGGGCCGGAGGTCGCCAACTCAAGGCAGCCGAACTCAAAGCAACCGACAACCAGATCGAGAACAGCGTATACAAGATCACACTCGACAAGAACGGCGACATAGCTTCCATCCTTGACAAACGCAACGGCAAGGAGCTCGTCGAAAATGGTAAAGCGATACGCCTCGCGCTCTTCACCTCCAACGATTCGTTCAGTTGGCCAGCATGGGAGATCATGAAGTCGGTAGTGGATTCCGAGCCGGTGTCGATCACCGAAAACGTGAAGATAAGCGTTGCCGAGAACGGTCCTGTACGCTCGGCTCTGCGCGTGGAACGCACATACGAAGGTTCGACTTTCGTACAGTACATACGCCTGAACGAAGGCGGACAGAAAGACCGTATCGACATCTACAACGAGATAGACTGGCAGTCGTCCGACGCGCTGCTCAAAGCCGAATTCCCTATGAGCTTCTCTAACGAGAAGGCTACATACGATCTCGGCGTAGGTTCTGTGGAACGGGGCAACAACACGCCTACCGCATACGAAGTATATGCACAGCAATGGGCAGACCTTACTGCCCCAGACCAGAGCTACGGCGTCTCGGTGTTGAACGACAGCAAATACGGATGGGATAAACCCAAGGACAACACGCTTCGCCTCACTTTGCTCCACACTCCGGCGACCAAAGGCAGGTATCAATATCAGAACAAGCAGGACCTCGGCAAGCACCACTTCACATACTCGATCTTCGGCCATACGGACGACTACCGCAAGGCAGGAACCGTTCGTAAAGCTGAGGTGCTGAACCAGCCGCTATACGCTTTCGTAGCCCCGAAACACGCAGGCTCGCTCGGCAAATCGTTCTCGTTCCTCAGCGTGGATAACGAAAACGTAGCGATGCGCGCACTCAAACAGGCCGAAAAATCGGACGAATATGTAGTGAGGTTCTATGAAACTACCGGCAAAGAGGCTCAGAAAGCAACCGTGACTTTCCCGGCGAACGTAGTTTCGGCCAAAGAACTCAACGGAGTTGAAGACGAGATCGGCGACATAGCTTTCAACGGCAAACAGGTATCGTTCGAAGTGGGCAAATTCGGCATGAAGACATTCAAAGTCAAACTTGCCGCTCCGGCAACGAAGGTAGAACCGAGCAAGTATGCCAACGTAGAACTTCCGTACAACACCAAGACGGCAACGTACAATTCGTTCCGCAACGTCGCCAACTTCGACGGCAAAGGCTACACTTACGCAGCCGAACTCCTGCCTGAAAAGCTGGAATTCCGCGGCATCACGTTCGAACTCGCAGGCGGCGACGTAGCCAACGGAGTGAAATCCAAAGGCGACACCATCGCGCTTCCACAGGGCGACTACAACAAGCTCTATCTGTTGGCGGCATCCACACAGCACGACAACAAAGCCACGTTCGTAGTAGACGGCAAGACTATGGAAGCCGTAGTGCCATACTACTCAGGGTTCATCGGCCAGTGGGGACACACCGGCCACACCGAAGCGTTCATCAAATCGGCCGATGTGGCATTTGTCGGAACACACCGCCACAATATGCTCGAGAACAAGGACATGCCTTACGAATTTACGTATATGTTCTGCATAGCGCTCGACATTCCGGCCGGAGCTAAAACGCTCATCCTGCCGACAGACTCGCGCGTGACCATCTTCGCGGCAACCGTAGCCAACGACGCCAACAACGAAGTGGTTCCGGCAACCGATATGCTCAACGTAGACCTTCCGGTGAAACACGAAGACGATGCGGCCTTAATGATCCGCAACCTGACGTTCGGCAAGAAGGTTATCGAGAGAAGCAACGAGGTCAACAACAGCGAGCGTGCGGAATGCGCCATCGACGACGACATAGCGACCAAATGGTGCGACAACTCCCTCGCAAAACCCAAATACATCGCGATAGACCTCGGCAAAGAGGAAGAGATCAAAGGATGGAGCGTTTTCCATGCAGGCATGGAGAGCCTGAACTACATAACCAAAGAGTTCAGCCTGCAAACCAAGATGTCGCTCAACGATGAATGGAAGACTTTGGATTCCGTATCTGACAACACATCCAATGAAACCGACCGTCTGCTTCAGGAACCGGTGAAAGCCCGCTACGTGCGCCTGCTCATCTCCAAACCCGACCAAAGCGAAGGCCAGTCGGCTCGTATCTACGAATTCAGCGTATATTAAGCAAATACGTTTCAGTAATAACCGGGTTCGCCACGGCATAAAGCCGTGGCGACCTTTTTATTTACCCGTCCATATCTGACAGCTACACAATTTCGATGCCCGGCAAAAACCGATGCAGGAATCACGGCGTTCAAGCCCAAAGACATCTATCAAGGGCGAAGAATGGCTACACGGAGCATTACCTGTGTATTTCTATACCTACAACGCTAAAATACGGCCTCAGGTACGAACTATTTCTCGAACACATATCGGGATACAAAGGCATGTCAAAAGCAGGGTGATTAGCGCATTTCTACTATATCAGGCAACAATACGGCAGGCATCTGAGCCACTGGCATAATCGCCAACAGCTTGCTCTATAAACAAAAAAGGCAGGGACTTATAGAATATGCCCCCGCCCTTGCCATATCAGTAAACAACGTTATTCCATGAGGTGCGACTCGAGAATACGAGACTCGTCGAAATCCTCAAGGCCGAGATAGTAGGCCGCCGTATCGACCAGAGCTCCCAAGGGCATCAATCCTATCAATTCCCCACCGGCAATAGTCACACCGTACCTCGCTGCCTCCATACGCACCATCTCCTGAGCCTGATATATCGCAGTCTGCGTATAATCGGTCAAGTTCATGGACACCTGAGCGATACCCTTTTCGGCGAGGTCCACCCCCATGGCTTTACAGTAACGCAATCCACCGTTGGAGTGGCGTATCCTACGTGCTATGGCTTTGGCTATATCGAGACGATCCGTATTAAGATTCACATTATAAGCTATGAGGTACATGCGGGCTCCTATCACAGCCGCTCCGGCCGTAGGATGCGGACTATCAGGCCCGAAATCAGGCTTCCACTCCGGCGTAAGCATCTTATCCGCCAAACCCTCGAACTGGCCTTTCCTGACATCCGCAAGATTCGTCCTGTGCGGGGCTGACGCCGACCTCTCGTATAGGTACACGGGCAATCCGTAACGCTGCGCCACCTCCCGTGCGACATCCTTAGACAACTCCACCGCCTCCTCCATCGTCACACCGCGTACAGGGATGAACGGCACCACATCCGCCGCACCGATACGCGGATGCTCACCGGTATGCACCCTCAGGTCTATCACCTCTACAGCCACCCCTATCGCCTCCACGACGGCGGCCTTCAGCGCCTCCGGTTCTCCGACAGCCGTCACCACCATTCTGTTATGGTCGCGGTCGGCGCTGTAATCCAACAATTTCACCCCCTCTTTTCCCCTAAATGCCCCGGCAATCGCCTCTATCTTATCCTTGTCGCGCCCTTCGCTGAAATTAGGCACACATTCAACAATTTTTTTCATAAGAAACCGTTATTAATATACGATATAATGTAAATCGCATACATATATGGTTAAGTCTAATCGAACATATATCCTGTATGCACATACAAATATAAGGATTGTTTAACCAAGTAACGGCGATGAATCGCCCCCCACGGAAAATAAACGTATATTTGTGTAACACGTCAAAACCGCAAAACATCAGAGTCATGGCAAAACAAGCAGCAGTATTAGCGGTAGATTCCATGAGTGGTTCGGGGCTGTTCCAATACGTCGAATCGTTCGTAGAAAACAACATCCCGTATAAAATATTCTCAATATCCGACGACAAGAAGATACGCACCGATTCGGGAGTAACGATATTGGCCGACGACATCATAGCGAATCTCAAAGGCCATGAAAACGAATATGGCGCATTGATACTCGCTTGCGGAGACGCCATATCCAAGTTCCCCAAATTTGTAGACGACACCGAAAAGCAATACAACAAAGATCTTGTCGAGGTAATGAAAGCCTTCTCAGCGCAAGACAAGATCATGGCAGGCCATTGCGGAGCAGGATTGCTGTTCGACACATTCGACATCGCCCACGGCAAAAAAGTCGCCGTACATCCATATGTCGTCCCGGCCATCAACAACTGCATCGCGACAGGGGCGAAGTCGGAAATCGACGGCAATATCTACACGGCCCAAACCGAGCACACCATCTGCCAAATAATACCGCCCCTGATAGAAGCATTGAAAAAATAACTACGTCAGATATTTTCTGCTACATCCGCAGACAATTAGTTCAGCGATGGTCTACCGAGCGGCAAGCAGACAACAAACAAATGCCCTGAGCATAACTCTGAGTTGTGGCATTGAAAAATCGAAAGGCTGCCTTTTCAGGGCAGCCTTTGTCTTATTTCGGTCATACGCTTTCTTCGATTTATACACCCGCGATTTAGGCAGTGGATGGTCATAGCGTTCTATCTCCTCCTCGCGGCTCGCTTTGCGGTTGGCTTTGATGTAATCCCGTTCCGTAATTTTAGTTTTCATTTGCTCTTTTATAAAATGTCCGCAAATATAACGGTATATTTGCATAATTATTGATATAGTGCCTGTTATACAACAACAAAAAAAGATCCTGAAACCAAAATCCGTATGGCAAACATTCTGAAACGACTCTTCGGAAAACGCGAAACAAACGTATACTTCATATCCGGCATGTGTTATAATTGCAGCGTATTCGACCGGCTCGCCCTGCCGAAAGGATTCAAACGCAACTATATAGAGTGGCTGATACCGACAGAGGACGAGACGCTAAGGTCATACGCAAAAAGAATGGCACGATGTATAAACACGCGTAAACCGTTCATTCTCGTCGGTTATTCGTTCGGGGCCGTGATAATGCAGGAGATGGTCCGATTCCTTTATCCGGAGAAATGTATTATAATCTCCTCATTCAAAAACAAGGACGAGATACCGGCCCTGTTCTCAATGGTAAGGCACACGAAGCTCGCGGAGCACATGCCCAAGAAACTTTTCGAGCAAACACAATTCATTACCAACGCTTTCAACAGGCTTGTATACAATACCGGTTCGGACGAATTGTCCGAATACTTGACAGTAACCGATCCTGCATATGTGCAATGGGCCGTGGAACAGATAACCAATTGGGTCCCGAAGTACAGAACGCCCAACCTCTACCACATACACGGCACGGAAGATCAGGTCTTTCCGTTCAAGCACATCAAGGACGTCATGCCTGTCGAAGGCGGCGACCACCTTATGCTGGTAAAGAAAGCCGACACCGTAAGCGCCCTGTTGGACAGCATCCTGTTGATGAAAGAATAATCAGAATAGCGATCCCAGCATCCATCCCATATGTCATTGTAATCCGGTCAAGCATAAACAAAACCGTTTGGATTGCAAACAAAATAAGCGACCGGCCATCAATTAGGTTGTATATCTCGGCTCACCACACAAAAGCTGCCACGAAGCATACCAAAATACGCCCCGGCATAAAACCGAGGCGTATTCATATCGTACAGGCACAGTATCGTCAACTGCGACAAAGTGTCCTGTCATTGCACACATATCCCTACGCAAAAGAACTCTCTGTCAGGACTTGACAGTCGCACGTCTTCAGCGCTTCCAGACATTTAGATATGTCCGTAGGACGTATAACGACATTGGCTACATCGCCTTGAGAGAAAGCGTACATATACTCGATGAAAACTCCTTTCTCAGCAATGCTCTCCATCACCTTCGAAAGAGCGCCGGGAGTATTCGGCAAACTCAGCGCCACCACCTCGGCCAACGACACCCCGAAACGGGCTTCCTTCAGCACTTCGGCCGCCTTGTTCACATCCGAAACGATGAGCCTCAGCACTCCGAAATCGGCACTTTCCGCAAGGCTGAACGCCGTCATATTGATATTATTGGCCGCCAATATTTTTGTCACTTCATTTATGCGGCCGAGTTTGTTCTCGATGAATACCGAAAGCTGCCTGATAGTCATAACTTATGTTTTTATAATTATTCCCTAAAATAATAAATTTTCCACATTCAGGCAAGCATCGCCCTCGGTGATTCCCAACATTATTTCAGGACGCGACGGTCGATCACACGCTTCGACTTCCCTTCGCTACGCTCCAAAGTGTAAGGCTCGACGAGTTTGATGTCGGCATTGATACCGAGTACGCTGTGCAGACGGGCCGCGAGTTTCTTCTTCAACTCCATCATCACCTTAATTTCGTCCGAGTAGAAACCGTCGCGTACTTCAACATGAACCTCCATCATATCGAGATTGTTCTGGCGATCGACATATATCATGTAATGCGGTTCGAATTCTTCCAGTTCGAGTATCACACTCTCGATCTGCGACGGGAATACGTTAACGCCCCTGATTATGAGCATATCGTCGCTGCGCCCCATTATGCGGCTCATTCTTATGCTGGTACGTCCGCACTCGCACGGTTCCGGATTCAGAGAACACAGGTCTTTCGTGCGATAACGAATCATAGGCAACCCCTCTTTGGTAAGCGTCGTCAACACCAATTCGCCGACCTCTCCGTAAGGAAGCGGTTCGAGCGTTTCGGGGTCTATTACCTCTGCATAGAAATGGTCGTCTATGATATGCGAACCGCATTTGCACTCACATTCGTGCGACACGCCGGGCCCCATTATCTCGCTCAGTCCGTAAATGTTATAAGCATTCACACCCATCTTCGCCTCTATCTCCTTACGCATGTTCTCGGTCCACGGTTCTGCGCCGAAGATACCGATACGGAGCTTGAAATCGTCGCGCGGCCATCCGGTTTTCGCCATAGTCTCCGCAAGGTAGAGCGCATACGACGGTGTACATGCCAAAGCCGTAGCGCCGAAGTCACGTATCAGTTGTATGTGTTTGGCCGTATTACCGCTCGACATCGGGATAACGGTAGCTCCTAGGTGTTCCACACCGTAATGCAGTCCCAAACCGCCGGTGAACAATCCGTAACCATATGCCACAGAGAATATGTCGTTGCGGTCGGCCCCGTACGCGCTAAGGCAACGGGCTATCATCTCCGACCATATGGCAAGGTCGCGGCGGGTATATCCCACGACTGTCGGATTACCGGTCGTACCCGAAGAGGCGTGAAGGCGTATGATTTCCGACATGGGAACTGCGAACAGGCCGTATGGATAATTGTCGCGCAAGTCCTGCTTGGTCGTAAACGGCAGCTTCGTTATGTCGTCTATCGAAGATATGCTGTCGGGGCGCAAATCGCGTTCCTGAAGTTTATTGCGGTAAAACGGGACTCCATGATAAACCCTGTCCACAGCTTTACGCAGGCGTTCGCCCTGAAGACGCCGCTTATCCTCGGCGTTCATGCACTCTTTTGTCGGATTCCAAATCATCGTTTTATTCGGATTAGTCGTTTTCTGTTATGCACGGAGCGTCCTTATCTGTCGTTTACGCCCCAAATTATCGTATTAAGTTAAGCTATCGGATGGTTCTCGGCGAACATCTTCATTCTCTCTTCCAGCAGGTCGTACTGGTTATCCTTGATGAACGACGTGCAGGCACGAAGCCCTTCCTGACAGCTTCCAGTAGTCGCCAGACTGATCGCGCTCACGCCATAATACATCAACTCACGCGAAAGCTCGCCGCCTGTCATACCGGGATACGTTATCGTGAAGTAAAAACCGTCGGCAACAGGCTCGCCCATGTCGCTGTCATACACGATTCTGAAACCGTGACGCTGGAATATCTCTTTCAACCGTGCGGCACGCCTTCCGTACTCCTTGACCTCAGCAAGGAAGTTGTATTTTCCATCGGCAGCGGCTTTGAACATGGCTGCGAGCGCATATTGCGCCGAGTGCGACGTTCCGGAAGAGAGGGCATACAACACGCGGTGGATAAATACCGGCCCGAATGCGCCTATACCGTAACGCTCCGCCAACCCCTTGAACTGCTTCTTGTAGAGATTGTCTGATATGCAAGCCACTCCGATACGCTGTCCGGCATAGCTGAACGCCTTGGACGCCGATATAAGCAGCACGTAATCGTCACAATATTTCGATACCGACGGTTGGAACGGAGCTTCGAACGGCGTACCGAGGTCGCGGCGGAAGTCCATCGCAAAATATGCGAGGTCCTCGAGCACGACAACACCGTATTTGCGGCACAACTCGCCTATGATACGCAACTCCTCGTCCTTCAGCGTTATCCAACTCGGATTGTTCGGGTTTGAATATACTAGTGTGGATATGTTACCCTTGCTTAGATAACTCTCCAACTTATCCCTCAATTTTTCCCCGCGGAAGTCGTAAACGTCGAAAGTCTCGTACTTGACACCCATCACGACGAGCTGTTGCTTCTGCACCGGGAATCCGGGGTCGATGAACAGTACCGTATCCTTTTTCGGATCGCACTGCGAGCTCACCATGAACGAAGCATACGTTCCCTGCATCGAACCTGTCACAGGCACGCATCCCTGCGGCGCAATATCGGCATCGACAAACGCTTTCACGAACCTCGAAGCTTCGGCCTTGAGCACCGGAATACCGTCTATATCCGGATAGAGACTCGCAACACCGGATTTCAAAGCCGCGATTTCAGCCTTTACGCCGATTTCCGAAGCCGGAAGCCCCGGAACTCCCATCTCCATCTTTATGAACTCGACACCGCTTTGTGCCTCGGCCTGTGCCGCTATCGCCTTCGTCTCGCGGATCGTGGCCTTGCCGAAATCCTTGATCCCGAACTCCTCTATCAGCGAGTCTATGACCTCCCGCCCGATAGGTGTATTTTTCGTATTACCCATTACTTGCTGTTTTGAATACGCCCGCCACGCCGGTTGCTCACTTAGCCTGCCGGACACAACGGAAATTTAACGCTCCATCTGTTTCTTACCGGCCTCGCGTCCCGCGCGGAATGCCTTGACGTTGGTCTCTACCACGGCTTCGCCCTTACGGCCGAAAACATCGCCGATGGCCTCTTCCAACTTTGTGTCCTCTATCCCGAGAATCATCGACGCCGCACCAAGCAACACCATGTTCACTGTACGCACACCGCCGTTCTCCTTGGCTACGGCGTCGGCATCGAACGAGATGACATTCGGCAACTTGGCAAATTCGGCTTCGAGCGCACTCTCTTCCGGATAGTTCGGAATATTGATATGCGGCACGCTGTTAACCACGATCCATCCCTCTTTTGAAAGGTAAGGAAGATAACGCAGTGCCTCCATCGGTTCGAGCGATATGATGGCATCGGCCTTGCCCAAAGCGATAAGGTCCGAATTGATCGGTTCGGCCGAGATACGCAGGTTCGACTGTACGTCGCCGCCGCGCTGGCTCATTCCGTGTACTTCTGCCTGCTTGATATGCAGATTCTGGTTAAGTGCGGCCTGACCTATGATAGCCGCGATGGACAGAATACCCTGTCCGCCTACCCCGGCAAGTATTATATCTTTCTTCATTACTTTCTTGATTTTCTTTTGAGTGTCTGGATACATTCGCGACGAGGAACGATCACCGATACACCGTTGTATTCTATCTCTTCCTTTATGACCTTACGTATCTCCTCCATGTTCTTCGGCAACGGAACGACCGTCCTGACGTGTTCCGGCTCAACGCCCACGCCGAGGCATATCGCTTCGATCCTGCCCGTACCGGCCGAATCCTGCCCGCCTGTCATGGCCGTCGTCAGGTTGTCCGAAATGATTATCGTTACGTTTGATTTCGAATTAACGGCATCCAGCAGGCCAGTGATTCCCGAGTGGGTGAATGTCGAGTCGCCAATGACCGCTACCGATGGGAAAAGTCCTCCGTCGGCAGCACCTTTCGCCATAGTGATCGAAGCGCCCATGTCTACGCAAGTATGTATCGCGCGTAACGGAGGCAACGCTCCCAACGTATAACAACCTATGTCGCTGAACACCTTATGATCCGGGTATTCGCGTATTACCTCGTTCAGCACAGAATATACGTCCCTGTGGCCGCAACCGGCACAAAGCGCCGGCGGACGCGGAACGACCGTAGAGCATACGTCGAAATGTTGGCCTTCCTTCACGCCGAGCGCTGCCGCCACGTTATCCGGCGTAAGCTCTCCGTCACGCGGCAACTCTCCGCTGAGACGACCGCGTATCTTGCCGGAGCAATCGAGCAATCCCCTAACCTGCTCCTCCACGAACGGCTGTCCGTCCTCGATAACGAGCACTTCGTCGCACTCCTCTACCATCTCACGAATTATATCGGCGGGCAGCGGATACTGCGATACTTTAAGTATAGTACGGTCGCTATCGGCCGGGAGATTCTCCATCATGTAATTGTAACCTATACCGCAAGCGATGACGCCCTTTTTGCCGCCTTTTTTGTAACTATTGAACCGTGTCGTTTCCGACATCTTCTCCAACTTGTCCTGTACTGCAATAATCTCACGATACCTTCTGCGGGCGTTCACAGGCAACAATACCCAGTTGGCGACTCCCGCTTCGGGGAAATGCAGCGGATTTTCGGCGATAGGTTCGCCTACCGTCACTACCGCCCTCGAATGTGCCATGCGCGTCGTTATACGCATCAACACGGGAAGCCCCACCTCTTCCGAAAGGTCGAACCCGTAACGTATCATGTCGTAAGCCTCCTGCTGCGACGAAGGTTCGAGTATCGGTACGAGTGCGAACTTGCCGTAAAAGCGCGAATCCTGTTCATTCTGCGACGAGTGCATCGAAGGGTCGTCGGCTGCGACAACCACGATACCGCCGTTGACACCCGTCATAGCCGAGTTTACGAAAGCATCGGCAGCCACGTTCATACCGACGTGCTTCATGCAGACCAACGCACGTTTGCCTATATACGACATACCGAGTGCAGCCTCCATAGCAGTCTTCTCGTTCGTACACCAATCGCTGCGGACGCCGCGTTCGCGGGCCAATTTATTCTCCTGTATATATTCGGTAATCTCCGTAGACGGCGTGCCGGGATATGCGTAAACTCCCGAAAGACCGGAATGAACAGCTCCAAGCGCAATAGCTTGGTCGCCTAATAGCAATAGTTTATCTGTCATTTCAAAAAAATTATTTCCAATTTCACCTTATTCAAATCTCAATTCGAAAGCGTCTGCATCGTCCAGCATCGGGTACTTCCTGCGGAACGCTGCAAGCCCGTCAAGCTCAGCACTCACCCTCAGCACACCTTCGCTTCCGTCCTCCACCGTTCCGACCGATTCGCCCCGGTAATCTATAAATGCAGTTCCTCCGTTGTATGTGCACACAGGGTCGCTCCCAACACGGTTTACACCGGCTACATAGCACACGTTCTCAATGGCCCTCGCCCTCAGCAACGTATCCCATACACGCCTTCGTGACTGCGGCCAGTTGGCCACGCAGAGGATCATGTCATAATCCCCTCGGTTGCGAGCGAACACGGGAAAACGCAGATCGTAACACACGAGTAACAATATCCGAAACCCTCCCCACTCTACCACCGTCCTGTCGTGTCCAGCCGTATAGTGCTCATCCTCACCGCCAATCCCGAACAAGTGCCGTTTGTCATACGAATCGAAAGAACCGTCCGGCCTGACGAAATAACAACGGTTGAAAAACCACCCATCCGCCTCTACCGCAGCACTTCCGACTACTGCCGCACCGGTTTCACGAGCGAAAGCACGCATCCATTCCAATATCCGTGTGCCATCTTTATCCGCTGCACCAATCACACCTGACCGCCCTGTAACGAACCCGGTCGGGAACATTTCGGGCAATACTATAAGATCGGCCTCGCCCGACTTTCCGACCAATGCCTCGATGCGCCTGTAATTGGCTTCGGGCGATTGCCATACGGTCTCGGCCTGCACTAACAGTATATCCATTCGGTGACTGGTTAGGATAAAAACTCCGAAAGTTAATGATTATTTGCCTAAAGTGAAACAAAATGCAACCGAAATATGCCCTATACCATACAGAATGGCACTTCACGACTCAAAATACACGCATGGAAATACAGTAGCCGCAAGGCCAGCCACATGCACAATATGACCACAATAACACATACGCACAACCATACAGAAATGGACCATCTGGCATTACCCCTACATGACCAGCCGTCACGACACGAAAATGGGACGACATTGTCTGCCGTCCCATTTAGCGTAATGCGTAATTTGAAAGTCTAACAACGGCGGCGATGCCTGTTGACTATCAGCGAAATGATAGTTGAGAATGCGCCGGAAGCAATGCCTGCGATATTACGCAGCGGCGAGAGCTTCTCCTCTACGAGCATACGGATATTCCCGAAACTGACAAATTCCTTCAGCGTATCCCACTGCGAACGGAAAGCGTCCTCCTTGATCTTGGTGTGCACCTTCAGCAACGCCTTTTCCGACCTGAGCCTGTTCAGCGAGTCGATGTAATAATACCTACTGTCCGGAGTTCCCATGGTCAATCGTCTTTAGAAGTTGAGAATACCATACGCGCAAACATTCCGACCATCATATCTACGAACTTCCCGCGCAACAGCCATACGACGAGTGCGACGAGTGCATAGAATCCGCCCAATATCACCGCGCCCAAGATGTACGACCCCACCCATTGGCTCACCAATACCAGAAGTGCCACCGAGAATGCCATCAGGGCCGTCGAACATATCACGATGGCAAGTACCAGCGCGAGCCCTTTGCCGATAACGAGTGAAAGGTTCTCCACGATGCCCAGCTTGACCGCATCGGTACGCATCCGCACATAGGCGGTCACATCATCTTCCAGTTTGTCGAGATTAGGCAGATCCGGGTCCGAGGGCCTTATCATTTTTTCGCGCTGATTGTCTGTTTAACCTCTTTGCTCGTCTCCGCCACGGCATCCTGAACGACGCCGACCAGTTCTCGGCCGAGCTCTATATCGTCGCTCACCGCCTTGCGTATCTTCGAACGGAGAACCTCTCCTTTTTCAGGGGCCATGAGTAGCGCCACGGTAGCTCCTACCGCTGCACCGCAAACGAAATACAACAATTCTTTCATAATTGTAAATTTTTAAGCCGGGAGATGCCACTCCCGAGGTTTATACTTTAAAGATAAATAATATTTCCCATATCATTCGTCATTATCATTACAAATATGATTCCAAAATGACAACAGGAACGAAAAAGTACACTTTTTATTAAACAGACGCCACGAGACGGACGAAAAGCATACAAATACGACCGCACACCCTCCCGATTATATCAACCCGACTTCATTGAGCATAGCAAGATTTTTCTTATGTTTGGACTTTTTTAAAGCGCGAGACATCGCGCACACGGACACCTATATACTAAAATTAGTCCAAAAGTTCCCTTTTCAAACCAGAATAAGGAAAAACAACACATAAATTACAGACATTAAAAAAACAACGGCCTATTATTTGCATAGAAACCATCATCTAGTTTCAAAAATATTTTTACTGAAAGGTTCAATTTGTTAATGCGGCAGGAGGCAGTCAAAAGGAGCGTAAAAATGAAACAAGCGATAATATATAAAGCCACCGAGCTATACAAACTCGGCTACAACTCATCCCAAGCCGTATGCGCGGCCTTCGCGGAGTATTACGGGATCGATCGAGACATTGCTCTGCAAATGGCCTCGTCGTTCGGGGACGGAACAAGCCATCTGGGAGGAAC
Source organism: uncultured Rikenellaceae bacterium (assembly GCA_944415565.1). GTDB lineage: Bacteria > Bacteroidota > Bacteroidia > Bacteroidales > Rikenellaceae > WRDF01. The sequence continues at coordinate 107,160 of CALYBQ010000006.1, read as the reverse complement.
ATGCGGAGCTGCCGATGCACTCGTGATCTTGTCCGGATTCGAAAAAAAGAACGTCATCCCCGACGATCCGCAAACGCGGGAAGACAACTACCAAATGGTACAGGCGCTCATAGCAGAATTCAAACGCCGGCACGGTTCGATATTCTGCAAAGACCTGCGGGGGAACTATGAGCCTAAATGTCTGGCACACTGTCTGAAGCTGGTGCAAAGTTCAGTAGAAATATATGCCGATCACATCGGATTGAAATAATTTCGCCGTCACGACACGACAGGCACGACAAAGTCGACAAAAGCGCTACATTTGCATACCCGCGACGGAAAACACAAGTCCCGGCCAACATCGCAATGCAACCAAAGACCATCAAAGGATACACCTATGCAGTATTATCGTCGTCAACTTTCGGGTTGGCTCCCCTTTTCACGCTGCTACTTATAGGTAGCGGACTGGACTCATTCGAGGTACTCTTCTACCGTTGGGGAACTGCGGCACTGACACTCGGCGTTTTCGGACTTCTGGCAGGTTACAACTTCAGAATAAACAAACGCGACATAGGCGTAATCTGCATGCTCGGATTCGTCCGCGCAATGACATCGCTATCCCTCGTAATCGCATACCAGAACATCGCCACCAGCATCGCATCGGCAATACATTTCGTCTATCCGCTGGCGGTGGCGTGCGGCATGGGCTTGTTTTTCAAGGAACGCATCTCCATGCGTACCCGTATGGCCATAGCTGTCTCGCTCGTAGGCGCAATACTCCTGTCGCTCAAAGATCTCAGTTCCGGAAACAGCAATGCCGTAGTCGGTATAGTCACGGCTGTGGCTTCGGTCCTATTTTACGGTACATACATGATCGGTGTACGCAAAACACGGGCGGCCGATATCGACTCCGCTGCATTCTCGTTCTACGTCACGCTGTTCGGGGCAGTATTGTTCGCCCTGTGCGGTATCGTCTTCAACGGAAAGATCAGCATAGTCACAGAACCCGAAGTATGGCTCTTCATTCTCGGCATCGGAATAGTCGCCACAGCCATCTCCAACATCACGCTCATAAACGCCATCAAATATATAGGTCCGACGCTGACCTCCCTGTTCGGCGCAATGGAACCGCTGACGGCACTCGCAGTCGGCGTACTGGTACTCGGCGAGCAGTTCACGCTCGCAATGGGCATAGGGATGCTGCTTGTAATAGCTGCCGTGAGCAGCGTAATGATGCCGGGACGGAACAAAAAGCTGCCGGAATCGCAGACGCAATAGCCCCATCCCATTCCCAAATAACGACAGGGGGGAAATCGCGGGACAAAATACACCATAGTTCGCCATCTCGGTTCGTCACTTCCACTATACTCATAACGCAAGCGAAGCATACTCCTATTTTCACTAAATTAATGCCGTTTTTTAACACATTACAGACAGAAACTACAGAGATGAAAAAGAAATGGATTTGTACAGTGTGCGGATACGTACACGAAGGAGACGAAGCGCCGGAAATCTGCCCGCAGTGTAAACAGCCCAAAAGCAAGTTCAAAGAGCTTGTTGAGACCGAAGGTGCGCTCACATTCGTAGACGAACACGTACTCGGTATCGCAAAAGGGGTGGACCCGGAGATACTGGAAGGACTCAATGCCCATTTCATGGGTGAATGTACCGAAGTCGGCATGTACCTTGCCATGAGCCGTCAGGCAGACCGCGAGGGCTATCCCGAAGTCGCAGAAGCATTCAAACGTTACGCATGGGAAGAGGCCGAACACGCCGCAAAATTCGCAGAACTTCTCGGCGACGTAGTATGGGATACCAAGACCAACCTCAAGAAACGTATGGAAGCCGAAGCAGGTGCTTGCGAAGACAAGAAACGTATCGCTACCCTCGCTAAACAGCAGAACCTCGACGCGATACACGACACCGTGCACGAAATGTGCAAGGACGAGGCTCGCCACGGCAAAGGCTTCGAAGGACTCTACAACAGGTATTTCAAATAGTCGTATCGTCAGATGGGACACAAGAAACTTTTATTGGCCGGCGTATTGGTTTTGTCCATAGTTTGTACTTCGGCAATATACGCCGGGACCAACAAGCAGCGCAGGGCGAAAGGGCGCATCGAATGTTGTTGCGGCGATTGCCAATGCCGCAGATGTCTATGTGCAACCGATTGCTCCGATTGCAGGGGATGCCGCAAGCATGAGCATTGCCTCTCATGTGCAGATTGCGGATACGGGCAGACATATTGCGACATAAACCGCAAGGATTGGCATCACGGCTGTGATGGCGAGCATTACCGTGCGGGACATCGCAAGCACCATCGTAACGACTACGGACATAACAGCAGGACGTACAGGCACGACGGATGCTGTCGGCGTTAACGATAAAAGTCTTGAAATGGTAAAGGGCAGTCTTCGTCAGACTGTCCTTTTTCTTTTGACATCAATGCCATCATCAAATCACTCACCATAGCTCTCCATTCTTTGCATTCCCACACAATTAAGTGCGGAGTTGACAATCATTCAAGATATAAATCATAATCTTTGGGTGCTCCCTGTTGTTTCGTTACCGCTTCGTCTAAAATCTCATCCGCATTCTGAATCAACACATCATTATCTGACATGTATACCATATTATATGGCCTCTGCTCTTTTGTCACTCTCCCATCATAATACGTCTTGCTCCACCATACAGGAAGGGTCGATATGCAAATTCTATCGCCACCCATCGGAACAACATTATAGGGATAACCTCTAAAACTTTTATCATCATCAATTATATGTCTCTTCGTCGCTGCCAACTTAGGCCGAGCTCCATGAGATACATAAAGTACACGAATGGAATAGAACGAATTATAAGAGTCAAATACCAACGCATGCCGAAAGCCAACTACATTGAATTGAAAAATATTATCGAATGTCTCAACAACTATTTCTTTGTCAATAAACCCTCCGTCGTCATCCAGTTCTCTATCCGTTAGAAAAACATGATACTTGTTATTTTGGAAATAATATGAAATAGTCTTTTCATACCTACTGTTCCCTTCACCTTCTTGTAACGGCCGGTATATTTTCGAAGCAAGAGTTTCCATAACGACATCTGATGTCGGCGCGAATAATATCTCGTTGATGGTCGAAGCTGACATGGAGGTTATGCTTACATGTTGATGTCGCAAAAAAATCGACGCAGCCTCTGGCTTTTGTTCCCGTTGTATCTTATCCTTATTGGTAATGGCATATTCCAAGAGCTTTAGTACGCCGATTGGTTTAATGCCATAATCATAGCAAAAGATCTTAATGTCTGATGTATCTCTCCGATCCGGATCAAGATCCCCTGTTTTATAATTTATTGCGTATTTAGGTACGCTCTCCGGATTGGCACTACAGAACTTATAATAGATATAAATTGACTCCTTATTACCCATTTTTTGAGAGAGTATGTCAGCCAGTTGCGCGACAATCTGCATATGCCTGCGTTCATACAACTCCCATCCTGCCTCAATGGACGCTGTTACATTACCGCTTTGTGAAGTCGTAATATACTCTTCATGAGCAAAACTTTTGCTTGCGAATAGAAGCATAGCACATAGAACCAGACATTTTTTCATAGCAATGATCTTTGATTACGACACCTCATTTCTGTAAATATAAGAAATACACTCCTGAATTCCAATTATGTAGGCGTAAAATCATCTGACCGAGCACGCCCGTAGATAAATTATTACGGCATGGAGATTTGAAAACTACCGTACTCTATTTATGGGTGGAGACTACAAAGCAGATATAGTTCCGCCGTATCATACAATCTGGTATTGTCTACAGCAAATCCGTAGCCCACATAGTTCCTGCCAAACTAAAACAACCATCCGTATTGGATGGTTGCTTGATGGCGATATTATATGCGTCGTATTATCTATAAAGCTATAAATCAGAAACTAATAATTAAGCCAAAGCTTGAAAGCCGTAGCCTTCTCCCTGCTGACGAGTATCTGGTCGCGGAACTCCGGCTTCGTGTGCACCACTATCTTGTTCTGGAAATACGGCTCGATCTTGACGATGGACTTAACATGCAGTATCACCTGTCTGTTGGCCCTGAAGAACATATCGGGATCGAGCTGCTCGGTCAGTTTATCGAGCGTCAGGTCTATAACGTGCTCCTGTCCCGCATTGGTAACGGCGAACGTCACCTTATCCTCAGTATAGAAGAACGCTATATCCTCCACCATCAGGGTATAATAACGGTTCGGAGCCATCACCAAAAAGCGTGTACGGAATTTTTTATCGGGGCTCGACAACGACCTCAATATGTCGAGCATGTCGTTCTGCTCGTTGAACTTGTTGAAATATTGGTTCGAGAACGTCTCGTACTTGAGAATGGCCTCCTCCAACCGCTCCTGATGTATCGGTTTGAGAAGATAATCTATACTGTTGACTGTAAAAGCCCTAACGGCGTACTCGTCATATGCCGTAGTGAATATTATCACACTCTGCGGGCGTGCCTGCTCGATGAACAGGAACGAGTTGCCGTCGGAAAGATGTATGTCGAGGAAGAGTATATCCGGATGGTCGTGCGTGGCGAACCATTGCACCGCTCCGGCTATGTTGCCCGGCAGCATCTCTATCTCCCATTCCGGGCGCAACGCTGAAATCATACCGCTGAGCAAACGGGCGGCAGGCCGCTCGTCCTCGATTATGGCGGCACGTATTTTATTGCTATTCATAGATCAATGGTATTAAGACAGTGAACACGGAACCAGTTTTTTGTATATCTATCGTCCGGTCGCACAGAAACCGGTATCGTTCCGCCAGATTATTCAGCCCTTTGCCCGATGGCTGCACACCTTGTTTTGGGTGCATCTCATTCGCCACCGCCAGCGTTTGGCCATCCGGCGATACGGTCAGGCGTATATCTATCGGATTCGTGTCGTCTATATAGTTATGTTTGACCACGTTCTCCGCCAAAAGTTGCAGCGTAAGCGGAGGCAGTTTCGCCGCCAGCGCTTCCTGTGGAATCTGCTTGACCAACCCGAACGAATCGCCGAGGCGCACGCGGTGCAGGAACATATAGGAATCGAGGAAAGCCAGTTCTTCGCTCAGGCTGACGTACTCCTTGTCCTCCTGCTGAAGCACGTAACGGTAGACATCGGACAGGTTCTGGGTAAATTTGGCGGCATTCTCCGGATCGTAATGGATCTCGGCTATCAGAGTATTCAGACTGTTGAACAGGAAGTGAGGGTTCAACTGCTTCTGCAACGCCAGATATTGTGCCTTGCTCACAGTCTCCTTCATCTGTTCCTTTTCTCGGTACAAATTCAACATGTGGCGCGAAGAGTGCAGGGCCAACAGAAGTATCACGATGAACATCTCTATAAGCCACGTAATAATCAAGACCATCACCCCTTGACCGAGGACTGATTCCGGCGGTCTGATTCCGAGGAACCATTTCAAGAAAACGACCGTTCCGTAATTCAGCAACAGCAAGATCACGGCTATCAGTATGGAACTCCAAATCATCTTGCCCATGTCCCCGAAAAAGAGCGGGGAACGGCGTTTCAGATATGAATTAACCCAGACGATGCTGAATCCGAACACGTTGAAGGTGGTAATGACGATAAGCAGAGCCTTGGCCTCCATCTCCGCATTGGGAGCGTGTTCCTCCCCGAAGAAATAGACGACTAATGCGTGCAGGAACAACCCCATGCCTGTGAACAGCACAGCCATCATCAGATTGTTCATTACCTGCGCCCTACGGTACCTTCTTTGTTCTTTGTCCACCATGTTAAGTCATGCCTTACAACTAAGGTAAGGAATATTACTGATTTTACGCTATGATCTCTCCGGCAATAGACAGTAAGAAGACGAGTAACCGGCACTCGTATGCCGATACTATTGGAAATTTGACCGTATCTTGCGGTCGGATTACGCAAATAGAAGTGTCGAAATCTTATCTATAACCGTTACTTGTTTTATGCCTTGTTAACAAATGCCTCACCTATCCATTGCCCGGAAGCAACCAATCTCTCCTTTCGCGGATTGTCGAAAACGCTCAACTCGCCGGTATGTCGTTCCAATATGTCGATGCCCTGAAACGTAGCTATTCCCCGGATCATAATATACGCAGATGTTCGCAATTCTCCAAACGAATGCGGCGAGTTCATCATGTGTGCATTGTATAAAGTCTGCATCAACATTGTGATGAAACTCCGAATGTTCACACGGGGCAATATATAGCCCTGCTTCCTGCACTCGTCCAACACGCTTTCGAACTCCTGCATCCACAACTCCCTGTGGCCGGAAAACAAATCCCTATATTGCAGACTGCGGTTTATGTCGCGCCAGAAAGCGCACTCTATCTTGTGCAACATTCCGATATACGCCCACGCTATGCCTATGAACCGACTGAAAACATCGGTATCCTCGCTTCGAATCGCGTCCAACTTCTTCCGAAGCCCGTCGAGCGCATGGTCCACACCCGCACGTATCAAATCCTCTTTCGCAGGGAATTGTTCGTACAACGTGCGTTTTGAAATACCCAATGCCTGAGCTATATCATCAACCCGGACGGCACGAATGCCGTCCCGGATGATGAGTGTGTATGTAAGTTCAACGATCTCTCGTTTTACCTTGCAATCCATAGCCTACAAAGCTTACTCTGCGGACATGTCGCGTCCTCCGCCCAACGCATGGTAAAGGTTGATGACTCCCTGTATCGACTCGAATCGGTCGGTAGTCTGCGACAGACGGGACTGGAGCAACGACTGTTTTGCAGTCAACACTTCGAGATATGTCGTCGAGCTGTGTGCCATCAACAGTTCGGTCTGCTTAACGGCTTTCTCCGACGAAGCGATCTCCTGCTCGCGCCACTGTACCTTTTCCTGAGCTTTCTGGTACTGTGTGAGTGCGTCGTTCACCTCTTTGCCAGCGTCCAAAAGGCTCTGCTGGAATGCGAGTTTAGCCTGCTCCTGCTGAGCTTCGGCCACCTTGACATTGGCACGAAGACGTCCGCCGTTAAAGATAGGTTGTGTCAATGAACCAACAGCCGACAGGATGAGTTTACCCGGGTTCACGATACCGGCTCCTGAGTTGTTGGTCCACCCTGCCGAGCCGCTGAGTGTCAGCGACGGGTACAGGGACGCACGGGCGATATTCGTAGCATAGTAAGCCTGTGCCAACGACTGCTCTGCTGCACGCACGTCGGGACGGTTGGCGAGTAACTGTACGGGCACGCCTATATTGAGTTCAGTAGAGAAATTCTGCTCTGAGAGTTTCCCCCTTGCGATCCTGCGCGGCGTACTTCCCAACAGTGCCGACAACGAATTTTCCACCTCTTCGATCGAACGTTCCATATCACGAAGCGAAGACTCCAAAGAGAAATAAGACGCTTCGGTCTGCGACACTCCAGCACTGTTAGTCATACCGGCGTTCATCATCGCCTTCATGGTACGCACGCTCTCTTTCAGCGTTTGTGCCATCTCCTGCGATATACGGTACTGTTCGTCCAACATCAGCAGAGAGTAGTAGGAGTTGGCGATAGCTGACACCAACTGTGTCTGCACGGCCTGTTTGTACTCCTGACTCTGCATCAGAGCGGCCTCCGACTGACGCTTGCTGTTGGTTATGCGGCCCAGTATGTCGAGTTCCCAGCTTGCAGCCACGGGAGCGGTATATGTCCATGTAGCTTTGGAACCGTCGAAACTACCCACATTGCCATTCGGCGTGAGGTTGAACGAAGGCAAGTAAGCCAGCTTAGCCGCCTTGAGCGACGCTTCGGCCGCCTTCACCTGCCAATAGGCAGATTGCAGGTCGGTGTTGTTCCGCAAACCCTCGTCTATGAGGGCTTGCAGTTGCGGGTCGGTGAAGAGCTCGTTCCAGTTCTTGCCAGCCATGTTGCCGGCCGTATCCACCGGGACCGGAGCCTGTTCTCCATACAATTTATCCGGAACCGTTTCAGCGGCTTGATACTTGCGGTACATACCGCAACTGCTCAAAGTCAGTCCCGCCGCTACGGCAAACATTATTATCTTTTTCATTGCTATTTATCCTATTTCGTTTGACCTGCTTTTTCATCTTCCATTTCGGCCTCGATCTGCCAGTCGTGCGGCGGCTCGAACTGAATCGGATGCACCTTCTCCTGAAGCCACTGGAACACGATGAACAGGGTCGGCACAAGGAACAACAGGGCCAGAGTACCGATCAACATACCGCCGACGACACCGGTACCCAACGAATTGTTACCGTTCGAGCCTACACCGGTAGCGGCCATAAGCGGCAACATACCGAAGATCATGGTGAGGACGGTCATCAAGATAGGACGGAGACGTGCCTGAGCAGCAGACATGGCGGCAGCCGACAGGCTCATGCCTGCCTTGCGGCGATCGACAGCAAACTCTGTAAGCAGAATGGCCGTCTTTGACAACAGACCGATAAGCATGATAAGACCGGTTTGCAGGTAGATGTTATTCTCCAGTCCCATGAATTTGGCGAACAGGAAGCTACCCATAAGACCGCACGGTACTGCGAGCAACACGGCGAACGGAATGAGGAAGCTTTCGTAGAGAGCACTAAGTATTAGGTAGATCATCAGCAAGCAGATACCGAAAATGATTATCGTAGTATTGCTCTGCTGGTTCTCCTCACGGGTGATACCGCCGAAGTCATAGCCGTAGCCGTGCGGCAGGTATTGGTCCGCAGTCTCTTTCACAGCCTTGATGGCGTCACCGGAGCTGTAACCTGCGTTAGGCATCGCACTCACCTGAATCGAGTTGTACATATTGAAACGGTTCAGAGTTTCAGCACCGTAGGTACGGGTAAGAGTTACGAACTGGCTGATCGGCGCCATCTCACCGTTGTCGAGCCTTACGAACACGTCGTCCAAAGATTTCTCGTCCAACCTGTGTTTAGGATCGGCCTGTATCATTACACGATACACTTTGGAGAAACGGTTGAAGTTCGATACGTACTGTCCGCCGTAGTAGCCCGACAATGTACTAAGCACCGCGTCCGGAGTGATGCCGGCACGTTTACATTTAGCCGCGTCAACGTCAACGGTCCACTGTGGGAAACGAATGTCGAACGAAGAAAAAGCCTGTGATATTTCAGGACGCTGCATGAGTGCACCGAGGTACTGCTGAGTCACCTGATAGAACTGTGACACATCACCGCCTGTCTTGTCCTGCATATGAAGCTCGAGCGAGTTACCGGCACCGTATCCGGGGATCATACCCGGCGAGATGGCAAACACCTGTGCAGACTTCAGATCTGCCGTACGCGCATACACCTGATTGATGACGGAGTTGATGTCACCGCCTTCTTCTTTACGGTCGTCCCAATGCTTGAGTTTCAAGAAGATAGTACCGTAAGAGCTACCAGCACCAGAAAGAAGTCCGAAACCGGATATTTTGTTGATATGATCTACCTGCGGTATCTCCATCAGGCGCTGTTCCACTACCGACAACACTGCATCCGTTGACTCCAACGAGTTACCCGGAGCCGTGTTAACATTAACGAAAACGACACCCTGGTCCTCTTCGGGTACAAGACTTGTCTTAGTAGACCTCATAAGCACAACGAGCAGCACTGTAGATATAACGAGAAGCGACCATGCCAGCCATTTGCGCTTGATAAAGATGAATACAATCTTCTTATACTTCTCAACCAAAGCACCGAAGGCCATGTTGAACGCCTTACGGAAACGGGCTGCAAAGTTGTTCTTCTGCGTACCGTCTTCGTTCATGTAAGGCTTAAGCAGGATGGCACACAGCGCAGGGCTGAGCGTAAGTGCGTTCACAGCCGATATACCCACGGCCACAGCCATCGTCAAACCGAACTGTGTGTAGAACGTACCCGAAGTACCGCCCATGAACGAAACCGGGATGAACACGGCCATGAACACGAGCGAAGAGGTGATAACGGCGTTGCTGATACCCTTCATGGCGTCGAGGCTGGCCATATATGACGACTTGTAACCTATGTCGAACTTGGCCTGCACCGCCTCGACGACAATTATGGCGTCATCGACGACCGTACCGATTACGAGCACCAATGCGAAAAGGGTAAGGAGGTTGATGCTGAAACCGGCAATCGACATGAAGGCGAACGTACCGATCAGCGACACGAAGATACCTACCAACGGGATGAGCGTCGAGCGGAAGTCCTGAAGGAAGACATACACAATCAGGATAACGAGCAGGATAGCCTCGATGAGGGTCTTTATCACACTATGTATAGACGCATAGAGGAAGTCGTTGGTACTCATGATCTGTACCATCTCCACCCCCTTGGGAAGATCTTTACGCGCCTCTTCGAGGAACGCGTCGATGTCTTTGTTTACCTGCGTAGCGTTAGAGCCGGCAGTCTGGTATATCATACACGACGATCCGGGATGGCCGTCGAGCGTACCCGTATAGTTGTAGCTCTCGCGGCCAAGCTCTACGTCTGCAACGTCTTTCAACCTGAGCACCTCGCCGTCCTGAGTAGACTTGATTACTATATCGCCGAACTCCTCCGGGGTGATGAGACGCCCCTTGTATTTCATCGTATACTTATAGGTTTCGTTCGCGTTTTCACCGAAAGAACCTGTCGCCGACTCGATGTTCTGCTCCGAAAGCACCCTTGTGATGTCCGACGGGATAAGGCTGTACTGCGCCATCACGTCCGGCTTCATCCATATACGCATACTGTAGTCGCCACCCATGATCGACACGTCGCCGACACCAGATATACGCTGAATGGCTGGTTTCAGGTTGATGCTCATGTAGTTCGTAAGGAACGTTTCGTCGTACGAGTCGTCCGGACTGTACAGCGAGAACATCTGAAGCATACTGGTCTGGCGCTTGAACGTACTCACACCGATTTTGGTAACCTCGGCCGGAAGCGAACCTGTGGCCCTCGCCACACGGTTCTGCACGTTTACGGCAGCCATGTCGGGGTCGGTACCCTGTTTGAAATAGACCGTGATAGACACGCTACCCGAGTTGGATGCGTCCGAGGTCATATAGGTCATGTTCTCCACACCGTTGATGGCCTCTTCCAACGGGCCGATCACACTGTTCTGAACGGTTTCCGCACTCGCACCCGGATATGAGGTACTAACCATGATGGTAGGCGGAGCGATGTCTGGGAATCGTTCGACGGGCAACGTGAACAATCCGATGATACCCAATACGACTATCGTAATGGATATGACGGCCGAAAAAATCGGTCGTTCTATGAATGTTCTGAGTTTCATCTCTCTTTTAGTTTTGCTTTACGTTAATCGGTGTGCCTTCACGGAGCAGGCTTACGCCTTCGCCTACGATAACGTCACCAACGGAGAGTCCGCTCTCTACAACGTATTCCTGACCGTTGACACGGCTAACCACCACCGGAGTAGAAGCGGCTTTACCGTCCACTACACGGTATACGAACGTCTTATCCTGTATTTCGAAAGTCGTTGCCTGCGGGATAGCGATACACCTGTCGCGTTTTTCGGGCATGATAACCGTACCCGACGCACCGCTAGCGAGCAGACCGTTAGGATTGGGGAATACGGCACGAACGCTAACAGTTCCCGTCGAAGGGTCGATAACGCCGCTGATGCTCTCTACCCTGCCCTGTTCTGCGTACATAGATTTATCGTTCAACTGCAACTGTATCGAAGGCATCTGCACCAAAGCAGAGTCTTTCGAACCGTACTTGCGGATCAGGTTGAGCAACTGATTCTCGGTCATCGAGAAATATACGTACATATTAGAGTTGTCAGAGATCGTAGTGAGCGGTTTCGCCAACGACGGGCTTACGAGTGCGCCTGCGCGGAACGGAATCTTGCCTGCGACACCGTTGCACGGGCTTTTAACAACCGTATACGAAAGGTTGTTCTTCGCGTTCACCAACTGGGCTTCGGCCTGAGCCTGCTGTGCCTGTGCAGTCAACAGACTGTTCTTGGCTGTCGCGAGGTCGAACTCGGAAATAACGCTCTCTTTGAAAAGGGCCTGTTTGCTGTCGTAAACCAACTGTGCGGTAGCAACGGCTGCCTCGGCAGTCTTCACGTTCGCTTCCGCAACCTTAAGCGCAGCTTCGTACGGAACTTGGTCTATGATGAAAAGCGTCTGGCCCTCGCGCACCTCTTCACCCTCGTTGATGCTCACTTTGGATATAGTTCCCGACACCTGCGGATATATGTCTATATCCTGACGTCCGCGGATACTTGCCGAGTAGTTAGTTTTCAACTCCTTATCGGACAATCCGATGGTGATCACCTCGTAACTGCTCTGCTGAGCACCGGCCTGCGGAGCCTTTTTACCGCATCCTGTCATCAACACACAGCCGCATAATAATGCGGAATAGATAATTCTCTTAGTCATTTCCAATCTGATTTATGTAATATTTTGGTCGCAAAACTATTTTTATTAAAATAGTGTCCTGCGTTTTTTTGCGTCAAACGTGCATTTTCACGACTGAAACGGAATTTTGAAAACCTGAAAATCCGACCTCCTTCACTGTTCCCAGCTATATGCGAACCGCATGGAAAACAGTCATAACAGCACGCATCTAACCGCCCGTACATACGATGCTCCGCTCCATAACGGACGTTCCGGTAGCATTTATTATCATTTCAGTCGTATTTTTTCACCTTTAGGTACAATCCGCTTGCAAATACGGAGCAGACTTACTTATTTTATAGTAAATGGTAAATGACGAACGGCCGGCCAGCCACACTATCAGAATAATCCCATTAACCTAAATTCATCTAGCCATGTACAAGAACGACATCAGACTGGACGCAGGCATAATATGGTCTCTGCTTGCGGAAAAAGGAAGTATCAGTCTACACCGCTTAATCGAGCTCACCAACTTCAAAGAAGGATTCCTGATGATGGCCATAGGTTGGCTCGCCCACGAAAACGAAATACTCATTACCGAGAAAAACGGAATCACTTATTTAGAGTTGACACACAGTGTCTCGGATATGTACCTATGACGGTCATAGCACGTATTGGTGCAACGATACCTACTCACACGGCACGGTATCAGTGGTTATATTGCACTTATTAATTTGACAGGAACACATAAAAACATGATGAAGAAAGCAATCGTATCATTCTCTTGCGCCGTATTGGCCGCAGCATGCACACCAAAACAGACCTGCGTCAAAGGCGTCATAGTCGATGCCACCATGAACACCATTTCCATCGTTTCGCAGCAAGGAGACACCCTAAGATTCGGCACAGCAGACGCCGAGAGGAGCACACCGGACGGAATACTGCTCAACGACTCGGCTACGGTCTGTTACACAGGCCCGTACAGCGACGGAATATCCGCCTTAAAAATAGAGGTATCGGGCAAATCGGGACTTCTGGGAGGCGACAGGGACGATCACGGCTGCATCGGCTCCGCTGGTTATACTTGGAGTGCGGTCAGGCAGGATTGCATCCGGATATTCGAACAGGGGGTACGGACCGAATCCGTGGACGGCGACGGAGCGGCATTCATCGTATTCAGCCCGGATTCCGCACAGGTCGAGTTATTCTTTTCCGACGGACGGCCTAACGAGATACTCGACCGCCGTGCGTTGCCCGATGGCGGATATGCGTGGAATGTCGAAGATGACGATACGAAAAACATCAGGCTTCAAAACGGCTTGTGGACCATCGGGCAACGCGGCAATATAATTTACACGCAACGGGCCGAAGAAACCGACGCAAGCCTCGGCGAAGTTCAGACACTCACGTACGAAGGGTTGCTTCCGGCCGCATCGTGCCCCGGCATACGGTACGAACTCACCATACGCAGCCGCGAGCACAGCGGAGACGGCACGTTCTCTCTCACCACCACCTATCTCGAAGCAGAAAACGGTCAGGACCGATCGTTCACCTATACGGGCAGACGGTTCACCCAGCGCGGCATACCGGGTGACGACAACGCCACCGTATGGCAATTGATCGCAGACGAAGGCGGCGATATTTTCAACTTCCTCCGCGAGGACGAAAAAACGCTCACCCTGCTGAACGAACAATTCGAAAAGAGTGATACCGACTTGAATTACAGCCTGAAACTCAAAAAATAAGGTTGCCGACAGGCTGCGGGCCACAAGAAGCACAGCAGCAAATAGGGTATCGCAGGTCAGTAGTGCCCACATTACAAAAGCATGGATGGTCGATGAAACCATCCATGCTTTTGTTGAAATACGAAACTATTAGATAATCCCCCTCACACGGTCGTCGAATGCAGACAAAGCGGCCTTTGCACCTTCGCCCATAGCTATCACTATTTGCTTGTAGGGCACATTCGACACGTCGCCCGCCGCATATACTCCCGGAACATTGGTCCGGCAATGTGCGTCTATGATGATCTCTCCTGTACGCGTCATATCGAGCAGACCTTGGAAAGGCGCGCTATTGGCGGCCAACCCTATCTGTACGAAGACGCCATCGAGGTTCACGATACGTGTCTCGCCCGTGGCGCGGTCCTTGACGTTGAGCCCCGTAACCTTGGTTCCGTCTGCAATCACCTCCACCGTTTGGGAATTGGTGAAAATGTCTACATTTGGCAGGGCCTCCGCTTTCTCCTGCAAGACCTTGTCGGCCTTCAGTTGGTCCAAGAACTCGAACACCGTAACTTTCGAGCATATCCCGGCAAGGTCTATGGCCGCTTCGATTCCGGAATTACCGCCGCCTATCACGGCAACGTGTTTGCCTTTGTAGAAAGGCCCGTCGCAATGCGGACAGAATGCGACACCGCGCCCGATGTATTCTGTCTCTCCCGGCACGTTCAACCGTCGCCAGCTGGCTCCTGTCGCGATTATGAGCGCCGGAGCCGAGAAGCGTTCACCGCTCTCCGTCACAACGACTTTAGCGTTGCCAGCCACCTCGACACTCGCGACTTTGCGGTGTTCGAAAATATCGACAGGATACCTGCCCATATGAGTCCGCAGGTCGTCAGCCAACTTATTTCCGGTAGTTTCCGGTACGGATATGAGATTCTCGATACCTACCGTCTCTTTAACCTGTCCGCCTATACGCTCGGCTACCACAGCCACACGCAGACCTTTACGTGCCGAATAGATGGCCGAGGCCGAGCCCGCAGGACCGCCACCAAGTACGATCACATCGTATTGTTTCTCGGTGTTGTCCACCGCCGAGACATCCACCCCGTATTTGGCTTCGAGCTTGCCTAGCAGTTCGCCGAAATCGCCGCGCCCGACGTGTATCAACTCTCCGTCGGCAAAGACAGACGGCACACCTTGTATATGCAGTGCATCTACTTCGGCCTGATTTATCGCACCATCGACCGTCTCGTGACGGATAGACGCGTTCAGCGTGGTCATGGCATTCAACGCCTGCACCACGTCCGGGCAATTTGTACAAGTCAGAGATACATACGTAGTGACATTTATCGGGCCGTTCAGGGCCTTCACCCTGTTGCACACACCCTCGTCCGGGAAATTCTTACCTTTGCCGTCGCTGTTCAGCACCGCGAGCAGAAGCGAGGTAAACTCGTGTCCGTTGGGAACAGCGCGGAAAGAGATGCCCGTCTTTTCCCCGTTCTTCAACAGGGAAAAGGACAGACCGTCTCCGTCAGTCACACGGCACGAGAGTCTCGGAGACGATTCCGCCACGTCACCCAGCAATTCGAGCAGTTCGCTGCGGCTTTCATGGCCGGGCGAAACAGTGATGTCGAACACATATTCCGAGTCGAGGCCCGAGAATATGGACACCAACTGTTCTTTGAGTGCAGAATCCAACATGACTGTAACGTTATTAGATTTTACCTACGAGGTCGATACTCGGTTTCAGCGTAGCGTCGCCTTTTTTCCATTTCGCCGGACATACCTCGTTAGGGTGCTCGGCAACGAATATAGCGGCCTCAACTTTCCGGAGCAGCTCGTCTGCATTACGGCCGATGTTGTTGTCGTGAATCTCGGCAATCTTGATGCGGCCTTCCGGATTCACCACGAACGTTCCGCGATATGCCATACCGTCCTCTTCGATCATCACGCCGAACCCGCGCGAAATCGCCCCGGTCGGGTCTGCGAGCATTGGGTATTTAATTTTGCGGATACTCTCCGAAGCGTCGTGCCATGCCTTGTGTACGAAATGAGAATCCGTGCTTACAGAATAAACCTCTACGCCCATAGCCTTGAATTGGTCGTATTTCTCGGCGATGTCAACCAACTCGGTGGGACATACAAATGTGAAGTCGGCCGGATAGAAGAAGAATATCGCCCATTTGCCTTTTACGTCCGCACTCGTAACGGTTTTGAAATTGCCATCCTGATAAGCTTGTACTGAAAATTCGGGTACTTGTGAATTAATGATAGGTTCCATAATCTGAATTATTTTTAGTGAATTAATCGTTTTCGTCTTACTCGACATATGCAAACATACATAACCAAATCCTATCAAGCAATACTTTTTTATCGGTAATATTTATACCATTATTTGCAATAATGATACTCGTATCTGGGTAGGTCTCACAAGGCATCGCGGCCGACAAAAAAATTTTCGGATACATCGCATAGACTAAGCGAAACCCGCCGAGATGTCGTAAATCATCCTGCAAATACGCTGCCATCGCACTACTTTTTCACACGATTTTAATACAAAGCATGGCCAAAAACGTATCTGGAGTATCTGCGACCTGCGATTTTTACTATATTTACCGTGGGAAACTAACCGAAACCAATCTAAAACAATAAATGGACAGAAGAGAATTTATCAAAAAAGCCGGACTGTTGGGTGTTTCCACGGTAGCGGCCAGTGCCGTAGGCGTCCCGGCATTCGGCGCTCCGGCAAAGCAACGCAGGCAAGCCGTCAAATCGGACTGGGACGTAGTTGTAATAGGCGGCGGCCCTTCGGGTATCGCCGCGGCTATATCGGCCTCGCGCGAAGGATCGAGGGTACTCGTAATCGAACGCACCGGATGTCTCGGCGGAATGAGTACGTCGGGTATGGTCCCTGCATGGTGTCCCTACACCGACAAGGAAAAGATAATCTACAAAGGCATCGCCGAACGTGTATTCAACATATCGAAAAAAGGAGTGACTCTGGTAGAATCGCCAAACAAGCGCGACTGGTCGGCCATCAACGCCGAATATATGAAACGCGAGTTCGACAAGATGCTAAAGGAGGCAGGCGTCGATGTGCTGTTCTTCTCGTTCGTAGCCGGTGTTGAGAAAAGCTCGAAAAACACGGTAGAAGCCATAACTGTCGCCAACAAGGACGGGCTGACCACATACAAGGCCAAAGTATTCATCGACTGTTCGGGCGACGGCGACGTTGCCGCATGGGCAGGAGCCGAGGTGATGAAAAGCACCATAGACGAGGTGCAAAGCTCTACGCTCTGTTTCCTCATCGCGAACGTTGACACGGAAGCCTACAAAAAAGGTCCTTCTCTGCACAGTTCCAACAAGAGAAGCCCTATATATGCCGCCATGGCATCGGGCAAGTATCCGTTGTTGGACGAGAACCTCAACAATACATTGGTCGCTCCCGGCGTAATACAGTTCAACGCAGGCCACGTCACACATATCGACTCGACAAACCCTGAAAGCCTATCGGGTGCGATGCCGATAGGCCGCCAAATAGCAGAACAGTACTGCGAAATGCTCAGGGAATACCATCCGGCAGCGTTCGGCAATGCCTCAGTTGTCAATACGGCCCAGTTGCTCGGCGTCAGGGAGAGCCGCCGCATAGTCGGCGACTACATCTTCACGGTAGAAGACTGGCTAGCCCGCAAATCGTTTGAGGACGAAATAGGCCGCAACTGCTACTACATCGACCGCCACAACGACGGCGCCAAGCACTATCCGCGATACGGCAAAGGCGAGTCGCACGGCATACCATACCGACTGCTTACGCCAAAGGGCTTGAAGAATGTCCTCGTAGCCGGACGTTGTATCTCTGCCGACTCTGCCGCCATCGGTAGTCTGCGTGTGATGCCTCCATGCTTCGTAACCGGCGAAGCGGCAGGTATGGCGGCCAACCACGCCATCAAGAGCAGCAATTGCGATGTCCACGCGATAGACGTACAGTACTTACGCAAACGCCTCAAAGAAGAGGGGCAGAACATAATATAACAAATTACGTTCAGCTCACTATACGACGAAGCCTCCGGACTATCTTTCGGAGGCTTCATTATTAAAACGGCTGTATATACAGGTAAGAAGCATACGGCAAACGATACATTATCAATTTTCTAACAGGAGTTGCGTCCGTAATATAGCACATACACTAACACCCAACCTATTTCCAGCTTGTTCTCCCAATCTGCTGCAGCCGTATATCCACTCAAGCGTATCAACTGGCACTTACTGCCTCCGTGAAGCAATAAAGCATCTACATATTCAAAGCCGCTATAAGGTGCTGGTTGGCATTGTCGACCACCGAATTCTCAAGCATCGACAGGTATATTTGCGTGGTTCGCTCGGAAGAGTGTCCCATGCCTGCGCTAATGACCGAAATAGGAATATTATGGTTGCGGGCGGTGGTCGCCCACGTATGCCGCGACGTGTACGAGGTCAACTTGACAGTCAACCCCAAAAGTCCGGAAAGTTTCTTCAGGCGTTGATTATATGCACCCAACGCCGTATTATACTCCCTATACGCATCGAGCGGCCCGAGCGAGCGCAGAATCGGAAACACGTAAGGAGACCCGGCGGTATACGCCTCGTATCGGCCGATAATCTCGCGCATGCAAGGCTCTACGCGCACGGCCATATGGCATCCTGTCTTGCGTCTTACATACCATATCGTATCATCTTTGATGTCGCACTTCCGCAGATATGCCATATCGACGAACGCCATGCCGCGCATACAAAAGCTGAAAATGAATAGGTCGCGGGCGAACGACAGCGATGGCCAGCGGTCGAGATCGGCCCGGCGCAGCCGTTTGACGATGTCTTCGGCAACCGCACGCTTGCGCGTATGATCTACACCGGTATAAACGTTCTGGAACGGAAACGTCTGCTCAACGAGATGCTGCCTGACAGCTTGGTTATACACCGCACGCAGGACACGCATATAGAACGAGACGGAGTTGCGTTTGATACCGCGGCGCTGCAACCATATTTCATAATCGCACACCACCCGCTCGTCGAACGACGATAATGGAAGTTCAACTCCGTTCAGAAAACGTGAGAGGCTGTCGAGAGCCCGTTTGTAGTTCCTCGCCGTTCCCAGACGGTTTCGCGCTATGAGCAAATCAATCTGGGCTTGCATATAATCCGTTATAATAACTCGTTTGCCCGGATCGCAATAGCTGTTCACGATGTCCCGAACCGAATACGCCGCAGAACGGGACTCCAACGAATCTATTATGCGGTGCAGCGTATCGACATCGCTCGCCACCTGCCGCGCTACCGTCCGCAGGTATTCAGATAACGTTTCATCACCCGTATCGGCTACCTGTTCCGTTTCCGCGTCCCACTGCTCCGGCAGGAGCTTGAGCCGGGTGGTTATCTGAGCGACACGGCTTCTGTGGCACACCTGATAGTATAGCGTACCGGCCTTGCCGGCAACGCTCGAATGTCTGAGTTTTACTTTTATTTTAGCCATAATCATTGTGTATTTCCACAAAGAAAAGGGCTCTCAGCACATTTCGAGACTGTACGGAATACTCCGCACGACTGTTCGCAGCATCAGAGCAAAACACGGCGGCAGCCACGCGATGTCGATAAACCATACAAAAAGCCTGCTTACCTCTCCGCCTCCCGTTAGTCTGAGACCACCGAAAGAACGAACAAATAAGCAGGCTTGTGTTTGCCGGGCTATCGTCCCCACTCCGTCATGCCGACCTCACGCAGATGTCTCTGCAAAACAACTTCTGCGGCACGAGCGTGAGCGCAACATCGGCACTCCGACTTAATCTATTGCCTTAATCGTGATACGTATATCCCAATCGGACAGGACAATCGCATCAGCTCCCCCCTTATCCTGCGGGAAGCTTGTGAGAGAAAAATCAAACTTGGCGGCCTCTTCCTTTGTAATCTCGAAGCCTGACGGCACTTCGTCCATCACCCACATGCTAATAACAGGCTTGAACTCATTATTGTCACCTGAAATCTCGACTTCGTCTATAATCAAATAGTCCGACATGTTGCCCTCTGACATTCCGAAGAAATTTCTACGGGTCAAACACGATGAGAAATCAGCGGTCAGACCGTACTGCGAAAGCTCCTCGCTGATATCGTGCGAATAGAAAGCATTGTCTATATTGGCATTGATCTCGTCACGCGGTATCTCGCATTCGACAAAAATAGTGCGCTGACTGTACAGCACCGGAAGCTCGAGTGTCTTTTTAGTTCCACCGAAGTCGATCAGTTCAACCTCAACATCCGACACAGCGGTCTTCACATCGCCCGCTTCCAAATCCTGCCAAATAGCTTTCTCCGTGTCCGGAATGAAAGAGATATAATATTTCTCGTAGAGCGCCGAAGCATCGGCTGTCAACTCTCCGTCGTTGATGGCCGCATCGACCTCAGTGATGTATTGGCGGTTATAATACCACTCTTCACCCTCATCGTTGCGGTAAGCCTGAATATCTACGAAAAGTATATAGGGATTGACAGCTTCGGCCTTAGTCCTGATAGCCTGCACTTTTGAATATCCGAATACCACACCTTCGTCCACGGTCGGCACGATCTCGACCGGCAGCGCCGACGAGCTTACCTTGCGAACTACTCCAGCCGCATCGGTATAGTTGACAATAAGCGACAGATCGGCAACATTGCGGAAATTGCCTTCGCCCCTGGTCCCGATAGTGGCTATCCATTGTCCGTCGAGTTTCTCGCCCGAACCGTTTGTATCAGGCTCCACGCTCACAACCTCGTAATAATCCGACGGGATAACATACGACGCCCTCGAAGAATTCATAGCCAAAGGACTGCCCGATTTGTCAAACCTGAAATAGGTGTCGCTGTTACGCAGGTCAAGTTCGAGGTCATTTTTGGTAATCGTCACGCCGGTAGGGTTGACGCGGAAACGCAACTGGAACTGCGTTCCTTTGACCGCCGTAACGGGTGCAGCATCGACAAAAACGATACCTGTCGGAACAGGTTTCTTCAGCGCGTTCACATCGTCTTTCCAGTCGTCATTCGAGCATGACGCCACGAAACCTCCGGCCAACAATAACAGACCAAGATTTTTAATCCACAATCGGGAAATCGATGGTTTCGTTCTCCTCGTTCCAGTCATCATAGGTGAAGTCGCCAGGATTACCTTCAGGCAAGATTTTGCCCACGTTTATGTTCAGCGTCAAACGTGTATTGGGCGACAGTGTCGCGTTCAGGTTCTTATTCAGCTTGAACTGGGTTCCGTCTTGCAGAGTGATGATCAGCTCCAGCGGCGGATTTGGTGCGGATGGGAACAACATCACCGTGATGTTGCCATACGAAAGTCCGTCTTCCGAGCGCGACAGGTCGAACTGCACTGTCTTAGTCATGTTCTCCGCTTCGCCTGTGTAGAAGTTGAGCTTCTCGGCGATGTTCCCTATATTTATCTTTACGTCGACGATTTCCGGGATGAATGCACTGCCGTCTGTCTGTTTGACGATGACTTTTAGCCCCGATCCCACGCGCGTGAGGGAAGTTTGCAGGGCATCCGTACCGATATGGGCAGGTTTCACGGCGTGTACCAGGTCATAGACCGGAGAGTAAAGATCGTTGCCGATGCTCCGCAGGCTAAAATATAGTTTGGAGAGGTCGGCGCCTTCGATCAGACCCGGGGAGTGAATCTGCGGAGTATTGTGAATGGGCTCATCGTATTTTGGAGTACCCCAATATACCATGTTGTAATCACCAGCAGGCAGGTGGATCTCCCGGTTGTATTTGCCGTAGACGTCACCTTCGTTAATCATATAAAAACCATAGAAGACACTAAGTTTCCCGTTGATATAGTTTCCGTAGTATATGGACGAGCCGTCCTTGCATGGGTATATTTCCAATGCTCCGGTAAAGGGATGCAGGCTGAGCGGTTCGGCCATACGCACGCTCACATCGGGTGTGAATAGTGCCGGTGTCGGTTCAATATCGCAGTTGCAGTCGTCCTTGGAGCACGATGCGGCGAGAAAAAGGAAGCCTAGGGCCATAAAAGCAATTTTTTTCATAATGATCGTAATTAGATATTCCTACAATACACAACTTCCATTCCAATTTATTGAAAATCATTTATTTTTCCATAATACGTAAAATAATTAGATGCTGTTTGTGTAGAATCGGATTATTCATCTATGGAGATGGTTGTTACGAGTACTGGTCTCACGTTTTCAATGGTTATCTTCGTAATGTTCCGAGTAAAAGGGAAGTCGGTATATTGATAACGCATATTCCTAATATGATGTATCGTATGACCCTGCAAAACGAAAACATATGGTAAGGTTAATGAGCCATAGTGTATTACATGTTCAGGAATATATCCAGAAAGTTCCCGTATAACAACACGGTCCGCCTTGCGGGCGTATACCTTACCGGACTGGAAACAGGAAAATAGAATTTCCCGTTCGAGCCCAGACAACGGCAGAGACCTCGCCGGAATGGTATTGCCTTTTGTAATGACGTAAAAACATCAAACGTACTTTTGTTCATTATTACCTTTTTCTAACTTTGCAGACATACCATACTGTCAACTCATAAAACATTTAAGACATGAAAAAAGGCACAATCATTATCATAGTCGTATGCGTAGTAATTCTTGGCCTGTTCCTGACTGCCAAATCAGGATACAACAATATGGTCTCTATGCGCGAAAACGTCAAGGCTCAGTGGTCGAACGTGGAGAACCAGTACCAGCGCCGTGCCGACCTTATTCCCAATCTGGTCAACACGGTTAAGGGATACGCCCAACATGAATCGGCCACACTCGAAGCGGTGACCGAAGCGCGCAGCAAGGCCAACCAGACACAGATCAATTTCGACCAGCTCGATGAGCAGACGCTCCAGAGTTACAACCGCCAACAGGGCGAACTATCTTCGGCCCTCAGCCGCCTTATGGCCATATCGGAGAACTATCCCGACCTCAAGGCCAACCAGAACTTCCGCGATTTGCAGGTACAGCTCGAAGGTACGGAAAACCGTATATCCGTCGAACGCCGCAAATTCAACGAAGCGGCCCGGACATACAACAGCTTCATCATGCAGTTTCCGCGCAATATATTCGCTTCCATGTTCGGGTTCAGGGAGATGGCCTATTTCAGTGCCGAAGAGGGGAGCGAACGCGCCCCGCAGGTCCAATTCTAAACGACCAAAGCCATGTCTAAGGTCTCGAATCTATTCACTGCCGGGCAGAAAGAAAGCATTGTCGCCGCCGTCCGTAGCGCCGAACAAGGTACATCGGCCGAAATCCGCGTGCATATCGAGAACCGTTGCAAGGACGACGTGATGGACCGGGCAGTGGACGTATTTTCCAAACTCGGCATGAACCGCACGGCACAGTGTAACGGGATACTGATATACTTGGCAGTCAAGGACCATAAGGCAGCGATCATCGGAGACGTGAACGTCAATCGTTATGTCCGCCACGATTTCTGGCTCGAATGTTATGCCGCCATGAAACGACATTTCGCCGATGAAGATTTTTCGGGTGCCTGTGTGCAGCGATAGCGATGATAGAGAAGGAACTGGCGTCCCATTTCCCTCACCGGTCCGACGACGTTAACGAGCAGCCCGACGACATCTCGTTCGGATAGGAGGGACACCGGCTCCGGTCGCAGAGCCTGAGACATGCTCACTGTCTGCAATGTCGTGCATAACTAAAATACAAAGAAATGTTCAGGGAAATACATATAACCATAATCGCGCTTCTGATGACTGCCGTGACGGCAATGTCGCAGCAGTTGCCGGAGCCCATGAAGCCTGCGCGGCTGGTGAACGATTTCGCCGAAATGTTCTCGGCGACAGAACGACAGGCGCTTGAGGAAAAATTGGTGGATTTCGACCGTGCCACATCCACCCAGATTGCCGTGGTCACCGTAGCCGACCTCGACGGGAGCGATATTTCGGACTATTCGGCACGGCTGTTCGACAAATGGGGCATCGGCGGCAGTTCGGAAAAGAACAACGGTATACTCATACTAATAAAACCGAAGACCGCATCGTCCCGCGGCGAGGTGTTCATATCTATCGGTTACGGGCTCGAAGGCGCGGTTCCGGATGCCTTGGCAGGCAGGATTGTGGATTACGACATCCTGCCTGCATTCCGCAAAGGAATGTACTATCAGGGCATAGACAATGCGACATCCACGCTCATGTCGCTCTCCAGCGGAGAATTTACAGCCGAGCAATACCTCGAACGCCATAAGAAAGGCGTAGGCATGGGTTCCATTATAGGGCTGTTGGTAGTGCTTATCGCCATATTTTTTACTTTCGGTTCGCGCGGCGGCAACCGCGGCAGCCGAACCATATCGTCCGATGGCGATGTAGCATCGGCCATACTTCTGGGAAGTATCCTCTCAGGACGCCGACACAGTGGCGGAGGATTCGGTGGGTTCTCCGGCGGTGGAGGTGGTTTCGGAGGATTCGGAGGAGGATTCACCGGAGGAGGCGGTGCAGGCGGCTCATGGTAGCTTGTCGTAATATCATCGACTTTGGACTGCAAAAACCCGTCCTAATATAGAACGGGTGATATACGATGGCGTGTCGGACATCAAACATCATGATGCCGAAGATACGACTATTGCCATGACAATTGCTACTGAATGTGTATGAATTTGTTATATGTACTTTGTTGTTTGACGATCAGCATTCCTCTTGTTTATATTACGCATAAGGTGTGCAGGAATTTAATTGTAAGGATACATACCACAATCATCATATCGGATACGACATTACCATTGTTTATGCATTTGTAAAATAACGTTAAATATGGATGGATTGCTGACATATTCGGTTTTATGCTTTACCACTCTGTTCACTTTGATGGACCCGCTTGGTCTCATGCCGCTTTTTTTGAATATGACTGAGGGTCGGACGGAGAAAGAGCGTCATGCCATAGCATTGGAAGCTTGTGTTATAACATTTTCCATTTTAGTGCTGTTCGCACTTTCAGGACGATGGCTTTTCCAATTTTTCGGGATTTCAATCAACGGGTTCCGAATTGTCGGAGGTATTATTATATTCAAGATAGGGTACGATATGCTCCAGGCCCACTATACGAATGTCAAACTTAATGCCGCCGAGCAGCGTAAATACGATAAGGACATAACGATTACGCCGTTAGCAATTCCGATGTTGTGCGGTCCCGGTGTCATAGCAGGAGCTATTACGTTGTTGTCCGAAGCTCATGATTGGGTTTTCAAAACCGCATTGATTGGTGTAATAGCTTTGGTTTGTTTGGCATCGTTTCTTATTTTGTGTGCCTCTTCACGACTTTTTAAGGTTCTGGGCAGGACGGGTAATAACGTTCTAATGCGTTTAATGGGATTGATTTTGATGGTTATTGCAGTGGAGTGTTTCATCAGCGGCGTACGCCCAATAGCTGTCGAAATATTGCAGCAAGCGGGAGTGTAAAAGTCTGTCAGTGATTGTTACAGTCTGTCCTTCCCCCGACATTTTCAATCGAGATACACAAGTATTGGCTTGTGCTATATCGTATCCGTCCAGACCGATACCCGGCGGGAGTAATTCACGCAATTCAATTCCATCGTTGGAAATAAGTATATCTATGAGTAAGATATGCTCATTATCAGAGAAAATATTATCTACTTATACACAATGCTAATTGATTCCAGAAACAGGGGTTGTTTTGCACGCCCGGCGAGTGTTATACTATGATTATTACCAGAAAACAGTCGCAGATCTACGAGTTCGTCGCGCAACATTTCTTCTGATCCGGCCGAAGCCTGCGCTACTTACTTTAGACCTGCGAAGAGTTCGTTCTGAATAAAGATACAGTCAATTACTGGAATACACTGGATGAACTAAGTGCTTCCAGCGCCTTTTTCTTATCTTTCTGATGCATGACGAAAGACACATCGCAGTTGTCTCCATAGGAGATCATGCGGACCGGGACTCCTTTAAGAGAATCTACTATCCTGTGCTTGAATCCCTTGTTGGATTGGATTAGGTCGCCTACCACACAGACGATCACCATGCCGTCTTCCACTGATATGTCGGCATAAGGGGCTAACTCCCCGAGTATTTCCGGCAGGTATTCCCGAGTATCGGTCGTGAGTGATATTTCGTTATCGGAAATGGCAACCAGATCTACTGGGGTGTGGGTGCGAGCAAAGCCATGAAATATCTTGTCGAGCAATTGGTATCCCGGTATTTTATGCAACGAACGAATCTTGATATGTGTAACTCCGTCTTTGGCCGCTACCGCTTTAACACGTCCCGTATCGGCAGAATTCGATATCAGGGTACCTGGGGCCGACGGATCCATCGTGTTTAGCAAACGCACTGGAATATTTTTCTGTTTAGCCGGGAGAATACAGGTAGGATGCAAGATTTTTGCACCAAAATGTGCCAACTTAGAAGCTTCGTCGAATGTGAGTCTACGAACAGGCATCGTAGACGAAACTATTCGTGGATCGTTATTGTGCAGGCCGTCTATATCGGTCCATATTTGTATTTCCGAAGCATTGAGCGCAGCGCCGAGCAGCGATGCTGTGTAGTCGCTGCCCCCGCGTTGCAGATTATCTATTTCACCCGATGCGTTACGACAGATATAGCCTTGCGTTATGAAAATGCGGTTGTGCGGGTAGCTATTTATCGTCTGTCTTACATTTTTATGGATGAAACGCATGTCAGGCTCCCCATTTTTATCGGTACGCATAAAATCCAATGCAGGTAATAGAGTGGAATGCACCCCTGTTTCCGTAAGATAGAGGTGCAGCAGCATGGTACTTATCAATTCTCCCTGGGCCAATACTATTTTTTCCTCGACATAGGTGAACGTATGTCCGACAAACCCTTTCAAAATGGAAAAGGAGTCCAGAATGTGTTTCTTGGCTTTTCCTGCGCTCCCTTCAGAAAAATAGAGGTTGGCCGCTACTTCCATATATCTGTTCTCCAGATTTTCTATGTCGCCTGTGGCGCCGGAAACGTCCCCCCGGGTTAATTTAGCTGCAATCTCTGCAAGGGCATTGGTTGTTCCGGACATGGCCGAAAGTACTACCAGTTTCGGTTCTTCATTGCTGATGAGTCTTGCGACATGTTTTATCATGTCCACGGAACCCACCGAGGTGCCTCCGAATTTCATAATCTTCATCTTTTCCTGATCAAGATCCATTTGTGCAATTTTTCGTTAATAAATTTAATAGCGTTAAAGTTTTGGGATTCGCATGTTTTTAATCAATAGAAATGCCACAATCTGCTCACAACACACTAATGCATTGATTGTCCGCGTGTTAAATATAATATTGCGATACCAAACTATAGAAGGACCTTATCAAAATGAAATCCATACATGTCATTTTGATAGGGTTGTTTTAGGGCATTTGCTTAGGCAAATAACACATATTCAGGTATTTGAATAAATTCAGACAGTAACGGTATTACTTTTGCCTTTATGCCATAACATGAAACTATATATTATATCCAACAGATTGCCGGTCAAGGTTACCGGAGGGGAGGGATCTTTAAACTTTGTGCGAAGTGAGGGCGGCCTCGCGACCGGCCTTAGTTCCCTTCAGTCCCCTTATGAAAAGCACTGGATAGGTTGGCCAGGTATATGTATTGATGACGACGAGAGCAAAAAAGCTATAATTGCCGAATTGAAAATGATGAATTTTCATCCGGTATTTCTGTCTGATATACAGGTTGAAAATTATTACGAAGGATACAGTAACAGTACGCTATGGCCTTTATGTCACTATTTCTATGCTTATACCCACTACAAAAAATGTTTCTGGAAATCGTATATGGAAGTCAACAGGTTATTTTGTAATGCCATACTACGCCTGATAAAACCGGGCGATAAAGTATGGGTGCAGGATTACCAGCTCATGCTGCTGCCGGGCATGCTGCGAGAAGCTATGCCGGACTTGAGTATAGGTTATTTCCACCATATCCCGTTCCCGTCCTATGAACTTTTCCGTATTCTGCCCGAAAGGGGCAAAATATTGAGGGGGCTGCTGGGGGCAGACTTCATTGCCTTCCATACGCCGGATTATATGCGGCATTTCGTCAGTGCCGTCCAGCATATACTGCACATCGAATTCGACCTGGACGAAGCGCAGTTGGGCAACCGCATTGTCAGAACCGATTTTCTACCTATGGGGATAAATTATGACCTTTACCATGATGCCGTGTCCAAACCGGAAGTACGCGAGGCTATCGAAAAATACCGTGACCTGTTCGGCAATCGCAAACTGGTGCTCTCGGTAGACCGTCTCGATTACAGCAAAGGTATACTGCATCGTCTGCACGGTTTTGAAGCCTTTCTGGAACATCATCCGGAATATCGGGGAAAAGTGACCATGTCAATGGTGATCGTTCCCTCGCGCGATCATGTCAATAGTTATGCAGAGTTGAAGACAAAGATAGACGAGGAGATAAGTTCGATAAACGGCAAATACTCTACGATGGACTGGACCCCGGTGTGTTATTTCTACCACGGATTCCCGTTCGAAGAATTGGTTGCCATGTATTATGTGGCAGACATCGCTCTCGTAACCCCGCTTCGCGATGGAATGAATATCGTGGCAAAGGAGTATGTAGCAGTAAAGGACGGTAATCCGGGTGTGCTTATCTTAAGTGAAATGGCCGGGGCAGCAATAGAGTTGACCGATGCATTGCTGATCAATCCTAACGATACGGAACAGATAGAATGTGCTCTCGTCCAGGCGCTCGAAATGCCGGAACAGGAACAGCAAAGACGGCTGAGAATGATGCAGCATATCGTTTCGACACAAACGGTTGGCCGTTGGGCTACGGAGTTCATCAACGGATGGGCATCAGCTTGCAGTAAGAATCGGGAAATGAGTCGCAAACGGTTATCCCCACAATCTAAAAATTCTATCAGGAAGCATTACTGCAATGCAGAACGGCGTTTAATACTGTTGGATTACGACGGCACCCTGGCCCCAATATGCACCCGTCCGGAAGATGCCGCACCAACACAGGAGCTTATCGACACTCTCGTATCTCTGAGTGCCGACCCTAAAAACAGGGTTGTGGTCAACAGCGGGCGCGACAAGGAGACATTGGATAAATGGCTTGGGCATCTTAATATAGTTTTAGCCGCCGAACATGGTGCGCATTATAAAGATAACGGCGAATGGCATAGCAGGATTAAACATCAGGAATGGAGTGCTGGGTTGCGTCCCCTGCTCAACCTCTACATCAAGAAAACGCCCAAATCGTGGACCGAAGTAAAAGATACGAGCTTGGCCTGGCACTACCGCGAATGCGATCCTTGGCTAGGCCCGTTGCGTGCCCGACAGTTGGCAAATACACTTCTCCCTATATGTCTGAAAAACAAATTACAGATCATACATGGGAACAAAGTATTGGAAATAAAATCCCCGGAGTATAGCAAGGGTTCGGAGGTTCAAAGGCTTACGGGAACTGACAACTACGATTTCATATTGGCCATGGGGGACGATACTACCGATGACGACATGTTCGAAGCCCTGCCGCCACGTTCATTCTCCATTAAGGTGGGAAATGTATCGCAGAAGGCGTTGTATAATATCCCCTCGCAAAGCGGCGTGTTACCATTCCTGTTGTCACTGACCGAGGAACGTGGAAATATACATTTGGACAGTCGCAGACAGAAGTACGGAAATTCTGTGTTTAAATTCATAAAAAACTTATTGAAAGCAAACAGAAGATGATATTTGAGATGGATAATATTGTAAATTACGGATACGGGGTCATAGGCAACTGTCGTACGGCGGCCCTCATATCCGACAAAGGAAATATAGAGTGGTTGTGCCTGCCCGATTTCGACTCACCGTCTGTTTTCGCGGCTTTGCTCGATAAAGATAAGGGTGGATGTTTCGGATTCATGGTATCTGACGATTACCGAACCTCCCAAACTTACATTCCGCATACGAACATTCTTTCCACGCATTTCATTTCAGATGAAGACGAGTTCGTGGTTCTGGACTTTATGCCGTATTACCGTGCGCGGAACAACGAACACTACTTGCCGGCCGAACTCTACCGTTACATCCGTCGCATTAAAGGGGCCCCTCGTTTCAGGGTGAAATACAACCCTGCCCCCGACTATGCCCGCGGCAGAGTCATACATAACATTACGTCTGAATATATAGAAAGTTATAGTACCAGTAACGATACGGACAGGCAATATCTCTACTCTTCGTTACCGTTGCGAGATATAGAAGATGGTAAGGAAATCATTCTCGAAAAAGACGAGTTCATGTTGCTTTCTTATAATGAGAAGGTGATACACGTCGATATCGAGCGCGAGAAACTCGAATATTGCCGGACTCTGGTCTATTGGCTCAACTGGAGCAACCGTACAAAAAAATATACTCTATATAACGATGTGATCGAGCGCAGTATGTTGACACTGAAGCTGATGTCATACTACAACGGAGCTGTACTCGCGGCATTGACCACCAGTTTACCCGAAACCATCGGCGAAGTGCGTAACTGGGACTACCGTTTCTGTTGGTTGCGCGATGCCTCCATGTCCATCGAAACGCTGTTCAAAATGGGCCATCCGGGTGCGGCAAAACGCTTCATGCATTTCATCAAGTCCACATTTACGGCCCAGCACCAGACTTTCCAGATTATGTACGGCATACATGGCGAACGTAAATTGACGGAAGTGGTTTTGGAACATCTGTCGGGCTATAAAGACTCCAAACCTGTACGCATAGGCAACGACGCTTATCATCAACGACAGAACGATTCGTTCGGTTACCTCATGGACCTTATCTATCAATACTATCGCCTGATGCCCGGAGCGTTGGACGAAATAGAGGATATGTGGGAGCTCGTTAAGAACATCATGACGACTGTTACAGAAGAGTGGCGCAACCCAGACAAGGGGATATGGGAACTACGTGGAAAGGACCATCATTTCGTCTCTTCCAAAGTGATGTGTTGGGTCGCTCTCGACAGAGGAGCAGAGATAGCGTATATGCTGGACAAGACAACTTATAGGGAACGTTGGAGGCGTGAGGCCGAAGCGATCCGCAGGGATGTATTGGACAACGGGTGGAAAGAGGAACTGCAAAGCTTCTCCCAAACTTATGACAATACTGTCCTCGATGCGTCGCTGCTGCTCATGGAACCTTACGGCTTTATGGCTGCCGACGATATACGTTATCGCAAGATGGTAGCAGCTGTTAAGAAGGGGCTCTTGCATAACGGGCTTATGTACCGTTACAACAGCGAAGACGATTTCGGGATGCCATCGTCAGCTTTTACGATATGTACCTTCTGGCTTATCCGGGCATTGTTCGTGACCGGGGAGAAAGCAGAGGCGCGATGTCTGTTCGACGATGTACTGAAATATTCCAACCATTTAGGACTGTTCAGCGAAGACCTGAACTTCGATACGAAAGAGCAACTTGGTAATTTTCCGCAGGCCTACTCCCACCTATCTCTAGTAAATACTGCCATATTGTTCGCCGAAGAGGATAAGAACAAAAGCCTGAAGTTCATTCGTCCGTAGTTTCCCAACCATAATACGATTCCGTATTAATATCATTTTTGCACGATCGATCGTAAACAGGCCAATACAGCCATACTAACTACGATTGATCGTGCTCTGTTTTTCGGTCGGCTACATTTGCCTCTCGATTGGACCGTTCGGCTATCGCATATCTTATCAAAGATAGATTCGTTTGTAGATATAAAAGCATTGAAATCGGAACTGCTGTGGCAAATGACTGGTAAAGAATTTCTTTGCTTTCAGCAAAACAACGTTGAGCCACAGAGATAACCTGATGTCGTTACCATGCAGAAAAACGTGCTTACGGCATCTGTGGTACCGCTGAATTGTTCTGATACATCAAAGTATATAGTTGGGAAAAATAATTATATCGCCAATGATTCTAAGATCTGTCAATAATTCTCATTAAGCCAGATTGCGAAGAACCGGTCGTAAATGCGATATACACCTTGTTAAGAAGACACAAAATCCTTTTCGAGCAATCCTTTGAGCGCAGCCTGCCTGTACCGAACTTGGAGACGGGAGTCTGTATTTCTGTACGAACTCACCGGAGGTAACGGCACGGGCTTCACCTTCTTTACTGATGGCGATTAGCAACTGTTTCTGCCTTTCAGGTAGGCGGAACAGGATCTCCCGATACGTGTATTTATAATAGTCAAGAATAGTTTGTAAGAACGTATTGAAGCCGTCTATATACTCGTAGTTGATCTGGGTCAAAAGCAGGTCGTCTTTGCCGTATCGGCTTTTTATATACTCTGTCATATAACGAAGCAAGCGATGGTACTTAGTGGCCGTAAGCTTGGTAATGCGAACTTCTACCTCTTTTTGGCGCTTTTCGCAGTATTTGGCAAACTCCGAAAGAGACATGCGGCTATTTGTAGTAGGACTTAAAAGCCGTGCCTTTATCTCAAGGCAGGTGACCTCATGCCCTTCTTTGATGAACTGATCGAATACCGCAAGAACATTAGCACGGAAGCTCGCGATAACCTCATTGATCTGTAAGGAAACCTTATCCTTGTAAAGAGAGCGTTCCGTCTTTTGGTTCCACTTTTCAGGTTCGATCCGGCATTGTGTGTAAACTTCGGTCGAAACACCGGAAGTAGTGATACGGTCATAGATAGGTGCAACCCCCTTGGGGGTCACTTTGTTCTTCTTGCAGAAGAAGGTGACATTAAATGTCGGTCTGTGGATCATGACTGTAACTTTTAAGTTAATAAACTAACGGTTACAGCACATGAATACTGTAATGCGAATAACTGCATTTCAGCGCATTAACATCAAAATCGTGACCTATTTTTCAAGCAGGCAAAATAGGTCACGATTAAGGCATAATAACCTATCTTTTCAATGCTTTTTATTGCATATCGGCAAAAAGAGAAAAGCCTTATATATCATTGACATACAAGGCTTTTGCTTCGTATTGCAGTTTATTCATCACCTTCTTGAGGTGCTCCCGGTGGCCCCTCAGGGGCTCGAACCCTGGACCCCAACATTAAGAGTGTCGTGCTCTACCAGCTGAGCTAAAGGACCAGTACGTGAGGTTTGTATTCCTCTTACGGGGTGCAAATATATAGGATATTTCTCCAACCACAAAATTTTTCGGCGGAAAAAATCGACCTAAAATCACTAAAAATTACATCCGCCAATTTCCTTAAAACCGCGCAGAAACTCCTCGATCCCCATTCGTTTCTTTCCGGCTGCCTGCAACTCTTCGATGAACAAAGCTCCATCTCCGCAAGCCACAGCAAGATAGGTCTTACCGTCAGACTCTATCGCTCCGGGCCGACCACCACTGATAGGTTTGCCGACACTCGTTCGATACACCTTGACCTGAAGATCGTCGTGGTCATCTCGTTTCAATGCCGACCACGCGGCCGGATAAGGCGACAACCCGCGCACGAAATCGTATATACTCCGGGCATCGGAATTCCAGTCGATACGGCAATCTTCCTTGAATATCTTCGGCGCAGGTTTAAGCCCCTCGTCGCTGACGGGCTGCTCCATAGGTACTGCATTACCGGCCGCAAGCCTATCGACCGTCTCCAGTACCAATTTCGCCCCTACCGTCATCAGTTTGTCGTGCAGCGTACCCGCCGTATCGTCCGACGCTATCTCCACCTCACTGCGGCCGATGACCGCTCCTTTGTCTATCTCGCTGTTAAGCATGAAAGTCGTAACACCAGTCATGGTCTCGCCGTTCATTATCGCACGGTTGATAGGTGCAGCCCCTCTGTATTGCGGGAGAAGCGATGCGTGCAGGTTGAACGTTCCGAGCTTAGGCTGCGCCCACACTACTTCCGGCAACATGCGGAAAGCTATCACTATTCCGAGATCGGCGTTCAGGGCAGCCAGTTCTTGCAGAAACTCCGGGTCCTTCAACCTCTCCGGCTGCAGCACAGGTAACCCCGTCTCAACCGCATAACGTTTCACCGCGCTTTGCTGGAGCTTCAGTCCCCGGCCCGCAGGCTTGTCGGTCGATGTCACTACCCCGACGACGTTATACCCGCCGTCTACCAAACTCCGCAACGATTCGACTGCGAAATCGGGCGTACCCATGAATACTATCCGCAACGACTTTCCGTCCATATCCCTATTCCTCGCTGGTAAGCCCCAAGGTGTGTCCCATGAGCTTCTGTTTATCCTGCAGGTACTTCTTATTGTGTTCGTTCGGCGCTATTACGATAGGCACTATCTCCTCTATCGAAAGGCCGTATCCTTCGAGTCCGGCGCGTTTCAACGGATTGTTGGTCATCAGGCGCATCTTCGTAACGCCGATTTCGTGCAGTATGCTCGCACCAACGCCGTAATCGCGCTCATCGACTGCAAACCCGAGCTTCACGTTGGCTGCGGCCGTATCGTAACCCTCTTCCTGCAACTTATATGCTTTCAGCTTATTACAAAGACCTATGCCGCGTCCCTCCTGATTCAGGTACACGATAGCCCCCTTACCCTCTTTCTGGATCATACGCATCGCTTCATGGAGCTGATCGCCGCAATCGCAACGCTGCGAAGCGAATATGTCGCCCGTCATGCACGAAGAGTGCACCCTAACGAGTACCGGTTCATCCGGTTCCCATTCGCCTTTAATCAGGGCAATATGCTCCAACCCGTTGCTTTTCTGCACGAACGGGATGGCCTTGAATGCTCCGTAATCAGTAGGCATCTCGACTTTCACGCCCTTCTCGACGATAGATTCGTTCTTCAGACGGTATGCTATGAGGTCGGCGATAGAGATAATCTTAATGCCGAACTTTTCCGAAATCTTCAACAGGTCCGGCATACGGGCCATCGAGCCGTCCTCGTTCATTATCTCAATCAGCGCGCCTCCCTCTTTAAGGCCGGCGAGGCGCGTAAGGTCAACTACAGCCTCGGTATGTCCCGGACGGCGAAGTACGCCGCGATTCCGAGCCCTCAGCGGGAATATGTGTCCCGGACGGCCGAGATCGCCCGGCTTTGTGTCGGGATCGACCAACGCCTGCAACGTGCGTGCACGGTCCCATGTAGACACGCCCGTAGTACACCCGTCGCCGAGGTAATCGACCGACACCGTGAACGGCGTTCCCAGCATCGAGGTATTGTTGCTCACCTGCATGTCGAGCTCCAACTCGGCACAGCGGTCCTCGGTCAACGGAGCGCACAGCACCCCGCGCCCGTTCTTGAGCATGAAGTTCACTATCTCGGGCGTGATTTTCTCTCCGGCGATAACGAAATCGCCTTCGTTCTCACGGTCTTCGTCGTCCACCACGATGAGCAACCTCCCGGCGCGTATCTCCTCGATACCCTCCTCTATAGTGTTAAGCATCTTTTTTTGAGAGTCCATATCTTGTTTTTATTTTTTTGTATGTTCGAGCAACGTAGTCGCGTAATTTTCTGAATTTTATGAAATACCAATCGGCATTGAACAGATTCGAGTCGTTCGTGGCCTTATATATAAGGAACAAGCCTATCGGCAAGAGGATGAACGTCGATACCCACGAACCAAACCATGCGTCCCACGTACCCTCACGGGCCATCTGCTTACCCATTATGCTTATCAGGTAGTATATCACGAAGAAAGCCACCGACACCACTATAGGCATTCCCAGTCCGCCGCGCCTGATTATGGCTCCCAGCGGCGCACCGATAAGGAAAAATATCATAATGGACACGGGCAACGCCAGTTTATTGTGCCACTCGAACTGGTAACGGTACAGTTGCGTGAGCTTCTCTTTGGCGAGGCTCTCGTCGCGGATGAACATGGAGCGCGAATTGCGGGCATTGTGTGCTGCGTCCGCCCACGTCTTCATCTTCTTGTCTATGTCGAGCCCGGCTATCGAATCGGCCACGTCGAACGGCTGCCGGTCACTCTTGACCGAACGAAGGCTGTCCACGGAGAGCGTATGGTCGTAAGGAAATATGTACGAAGAGAACAATGGCCCGTAAGCCTGTGCCTGCAACTCCGTGGCCTCGTGCGAGAGCGAGTCGATCCCCTGCTGCAACTTATCCATATTCTCCATACCACTGTCGGCGAACAAGTTGGCATCCGTCCGCTGGAAATCGAATCCGGACATGGATAAGACCATATTTTGCACGTCGAACATCTTACGTGTCAACTCGTTATCTTCGTACCACCGGAATCCCCTCGTCTGCTCGAACGATTCGCCGTTATAGAGCGTCACCAACAAGAATTTCTTATCGGGCGACAGACGTATATATCCCGATTGCGCGATGGTAGTAGACATCTTATCGGGATTTTTGTAATTGTATATCAACACGTCGGTCAACAGCCCTGTCTCCTTGTCGCGATGCCCCACACGGACGCTCATGTCGGGAATGTCGTTAGTGAACAGTCCATCCTTGAACTCTATCTCCTGTTTCTGCTTGCGGATGTCGTAAAGCATTGCAGACATCTTGCGCGTTGAGAACGGCACGAGATTGTTGCCCGCATAGAATCCCGCAATCGAAACGAACACCATGAGAATTATGAGTGGCTTCATTATTCTCGGCAGCGACATACCGGCCGACTTCATGGCCAACAACTCGTAATTCTCCCCGAGCGACCCCATCGTCATGATAGAGGCCAGCAGAGTAGCCAACGGCAGCGCCATAGGGATGAACGTCAGCGACGAATACATCATAAGTTCGGCGATTACGTCGAGTCCCAGCCCTTTGCCGACGATCTCGTCAATGTACCTCCACAGGAAGTTCATCAGGAATATGAACATCACTATAAAGAACGTGAGGAACATCGGTCCCAGATATGTCTTCAATATGAGCCTGTAGATGGTTTTCATTACTTTCCGCGAGCCTGTTTGACAGACAAAGGTAAAAGTTTTACTATAATAAGCGTAAGCACGAGGACAAATATTGTGGCCGCACCAGCCGGAATATTCATGTAGTAGCTGACAATCAACCCTATCATATTACCCAATACACCGAACACTACGGCCCATACCGTTATGCGGCCATACCGTTTTGTGAACGAATTGGCGATAACGGCGGGTAGTGTCAGCAATGATATGAGCAAAACGATGCCGACGGTCTTTATCGAGAAGACTATTGCCAGCGCCACAAGTACGGCCATGAAATAGGATATTGCGTTTACCGGCACACCCATGCTACGGGCGAACTGGCGGTCGAAAGCCACGAAAACTATCTGACGCCATGCGAAACCGAACACCGCCAGCACCACAACGGCCAGAATGCCCAAAGCGGCGAGGTCCGACCGCGTTACCGTCAGTATATTCCCGAACAGGAAACTCATCAGATTCGGCACATAGCCCGGCGTGAGGTATATGAATATAATGCCTATCGCCATACCGACAGACCACATGATGCCTATCGCCGAATCCTCGCGTATCTTCCGCCTGCCCGACACCAATTCGATGCCCAAGGCCGACAGCACGGCGAAAATAGTGGCCCCGAGTATCGGATTGGCCCCGAAATAATACGCGATCCCTATACCCCCGAACGACGCGTGCGTTATGCCGCCGCTGAGGAATACCGTCCTTCTCGCGACCACATACGTCCCTATTATCCCGCATACGAGCCCTGACAGCACGCTCGCCAGCATTGCGTTCATCATGAACCGGTATCCGAATATGTCTGCGATTATATCCACCCGAAAATCATATATCCGGCAAATATAGTGACAAACTTTAGAACCGCAGAATACAAGCGAATAAAATGCAATTATGTTCAATATTCAGCATGCTCTTATATACACCAAACATATACTGCACAACAAATCACACAAAATAGCACTCTGCAAATCTTGACAATTCCATTTTTTATTATACATTTATCTAATTAAATTTCAAATTTCTAAATTATAACAACAAGAACTATGATCGGGCTATGTCTATTGACAGGTTGTGTCGTAACTACTACCAGCTATCTTGCAAAGCCAAATGATCAAAACAATTTATTTTTAGCCAACTTCGAAGCCTTAGCCAAGGACGAAACAAGTAATAATGGCAAAACATGTACTATATAAATGTGCAGTCTTCCGACCCCCCACGTTTATTATCTTGCAGTACATGCAAATATGAATACGGGCATGGATTACCAACCGCCAAGTGCCCAGATGTTACAGAATAACTACATCCACAATCCAACATTATGAAAACCCGCAAATTATTATTTCTATTAACTCTCCTAACATCTTTTTACGGTTGTACGGAGTCAAACAAAATATTTACAGGCAAGGGGCAATACGGACTTGTATTCAAACACGAATGTACAATGCCTTCCGGTATTCCCGTGCTCGAACTTGTCGGCGGTAACAGTATTCAAATCATAGACACACTGCTTCTGGTTCAACACCAATACAGCGAACCAAATTTTTATTGGGACATCTATAACCTCAACGACTTAACACACATCAAATCTATCCTCAGGCGAGGGCGGGGACCAAACGAGGTCCTATTTGCAGATTATACGGGGCAATTTGAAATGGCAGACGGCGACATATGGATGTATTTCACTGATTTGAATGCTGGTAAATTTCACAAAATCAACCTCACCGAATCAATACGGTCAGGAAACGATGTCATTGATCTCATATCCGAGATAGACCGCGATAAAATCCCATGTTTCGCAATCGATAACGACACATTCATCTACGACCAATATAATCCAGACAAAGGGAATGTAAATCTAATAAAAGGTGACAATTCATGGAAAAATCCGATATGGAGCAAAGAAATCTATAGTAACATCACCCTCGACGACTCCTACATGCTCCTCATACACACCATATTGTATAATGCTAAAAATAAAAAAGCATGTGTAATTCCTCCGTATATCGACCATATCCAAATCATAGATTGCGACGGGAATAACGACATGATATTGTCTACCGCCAAATCCGACACATGGCCTGCAATCAAACAAGATGGCTTCAACGAATCGATAAAGTCATTTTATAAAAGTACTAAAGTTACCGACGACTTAATTTTCTCCATGTACGTTAACAAGAAAATATCAGAACTCGGGACGACTCCAGAAGAAACAGAAATCCATGTATTCGATTGGGACGGAAATGCCGTAGCAAAGATCCGCCTCAAAGACCACATAACATCCTTTGCCGTAGATACGAAACACCGAACATTGTACGGCATAGACAATATGAACCAGTTATACTCATACGACATAAACGCCTGCTTAAACAACCGACACTAATTGACGTTATTACAATACTAATACAAGTATCTCAGAAACAGGAGGGGCAAATCAGCGTGTGTGATTTGTCCCTCTTACATTCCACACCCGTTTCACCCATGCGCTCAGGCGATTCGCAGGAAACGGGCAAGGTGATGCTATACGGCAGCATTTCATTGAACAAAATTTAGTACCTTTGCTGTGCGAAATGAAAAATATTCTAGGCTACATAGCGGGAGCGGTACTCTCCGCGGCAATGGTGACGTTAGTCTCGTGCAGGGACGACAACGCCTATATTTCCGGCAACCTCGTAAGTCTGCCCGACGGCGAGGTACGCCTATACGACTTCCACGACAGACTCACCGCCATCGACAGCACCATGTCGCGCGACGGCCGATTCGCCATACGGCAGCCCGAAACACTGCCCGACCTCGCTTTCATCGGGTTCGAGGTTTTCCCCGACCTGCTGATACCGGTCATACTCGATGGTAAGCAGGTATATATCAGCGGCAACCTCAACTACAAAGACGACATAACCGTATCGGGCACAAAAGCCAACGACGATCTGCGCCGATACATAGCCTCGATACGCAACATCGACATCATGGTCCGCGCCATAGAACTGGAGTTGGACAACATAGACATTGCGACCGATTCGGTGAAATATGCGACCATGACACACAAGCGCGATTCGCTCCGCAGGCTTATAGACCGTTCACGGGCCGAATTCGTCAGCCAGAACCCATCCAGCATAGTCTCGGCGATGTTCCTCAATATGTCGATGGCCGACTCGATGGATTACGGTCAGGTGCGCTCGCTCATAAACCGGCTCGACAGCACTATTACCGACAACGCTTTCTCGCGCAGGATGCAACAACGCCTCGAACAACTCTCAAATTAACGACGCAAGAT
The DNA here is from genome assembly GCA_944415565.1 of uncultured Rikenellaceae bacterium. Lineage (GTDB taxonomy): Bacteria > Bacteroidota > Bacteroidia > Bacteroidales > Rikenellaceae > WRDF01. The sequence continues at coordinate 67,067 of CALYBQ010000006.1, read as the reverse complement.
GTCTGCATTGAAGGTCTCTTTCCACACGCTCGGCTGCAAACTCAATTTTGCCGAGACAGCCACGCTCGCACGCCAGTTCAAAGCGGCCGGATACGAAAAAGCGGCGGCTGGAGAGGCCGACATACACGTCATAAATACATGCACGGTCACTGAGCACGCCGACAAGAAGTGCCGCAACCTGATCCGCAAACTTGCCCGAACGAATCCCGGCGCGATAATCGCCGTAACGGGATGCTACGCACAACTGAAGCCCGACACCATAATGGAAATAGAGGGCGTGGACATAGTCCTCGGCAACTCGGCCAAGGGACTGCTTTTCACCCAAGTTGACGAGCTGGCACGAAAAGGGAGACTGAACCCGTGCGAGACGAACGCAGTCGCCGGATTCTTCTCGGCCTTCTCGACCGAGGGGCGCACCCGTTCGTTCCTTAAAGTGCAGGACGGCTGCGACTACAAATGTGCATACTGCACGATACCTTACGCACGCGGCGGAAGCCGCAACGTCCCGATAGCGGAAGCCGCGGAGCAGGCTCGCGAGATAGCGGCTTCCGGCCAGAAAGAGATAGTCATAACCGGGATCAACACCGGAGATTTCGGACACACGACCGGAGAGAGATTCATCGACCTGCTGCGCGGACTGGACACAGTGGATGGAATCGAGCGATACCGCATATCCTCCATAGAACCGAACCTGCTCACGGACGAGGTCATTGCGTTCACAGCAGCCAGCGCCAAATTCCAGCCGCATTTCCACATCCCGCTCCAAAGCGGGTGCGACAGGATATTGGGACTGATGAGACGACGGTATACGACCGATGTGTTCGCCGGACGCATGGAAGCCGTGAGGCGGCTCATGCCCGATACGTTCTTCGGCATAGACGTGATAGTAGGGTTTCCGGGTGAAACGGACGACGATTTCCAGACCACATACGATTTCATCGAAAGCGTCTCGCCTGCATACCTGCACGTATTCCCGTACTCGGACAGACCGCTCGCCCCGGCATCGAAATTCGTTGGGAAGATTGATCCGCATGTAGCAGCAGAACGCGTCAAACGCCTATCTGCGCTCAGCGACAGACTTCATCGCGGATTTTCTGAGCGCCACATAGGCAGCGAGGCATACGTTTTGTGGGAAAGCACGATGAAAAACGGAAGAATGTCGGGATTCACGGGAAACTATATCCGCGTATCGGCCCCATACGACAGAAAATACGTCAACGAAATTACCAAGGTAAGGCTCGGACCTTTGCAGGCAGACGGAAGTCTCGCAGGCGAGATAACGAACTGAGCTACAAGCCGCAGACATCACCCACTTGGATATGTCATGGCAATTGAGTAAACTTGAACATGCAAACGGGGCACGGCAGGCTGCATGACGGCACGACAGAAACTGGGTAAAGGTCCGCTTCTAGCATATAGGGCAACGCGCGGTAAGATAACGCCACGAAGAGGAACAACGAACACACAAGGCGGGCGGTCCGCTACGAAACAAAAACGAAAGCGACAAACGACACAGTCCCTTGGCGGGGGAGACAATAACAGGCAGATAGCAGTATAGATATGGGTATACGGAAGAAAATAATGTTGGGGTTTCTATTCCTCGGAATCATGCTCGCCTTTTCGGGCATGATCTCGATGTTCCAGCTCAACAAACTCAGCAGCCACACGCAGAACCTGCTTAACAACAGCATGAAGAGTATGGAGCTGTCCAAAGACATGCTCGACGCCACGCAGGAGCAGAACACCTCGCTGCTGCACATAGTCGTACTGGGACACAACCAGCTCGATTCCGCTTTCACATACGCCGGCAAAGCGTTCGAACGGGCGCTGAACAAGGCTTCGAACATGTCGGGCCACACTCTCGAACTCGACCTCATCTACCGTGCGCGCAACGACTACAACAGGCTCATCAACGACTTCTTCTCCACACCCGGCGAAAAGGACATAGAGTGGTTCATGGAGATGTACGGCTCGTCGTACCTCGCTTTGACCAACGCCATAAAGGATTACATGGTGGCCTCACAGCAGTCCATGCTGCAAAAGGCGGAATCGCTCGAAAGGAATGCTTACAGGGCGATAATGCCGGGGATCGTGACGCTATGCGTAGCAATCATAATCGTGATAATGTTCGCGTTCCTGATGGATATATATTACATCAGGCCAATACAGGACATGACGAATGGACTGACCTCGTTCCTGAAACATAAGTTCCCGTACAACGTGGAGGTGGACGGCAACGACGAGATCACCAAACTCAACGACCAGATAGAGGAACTCTCGACACTGGCCCGCAACAGAATGAACGAATAGCGATGAGGCCGGCGGTAGTATTCAGATATATCGGTATCATAATGCTGCTCACGGCGGCGTTCATGCTGTTATCCGCATGTATAGCACTGTGGAACAGCGTCGATACGTCGTTCTATCCGCTCATATTGTCGTTCGTACTCACCGCAATCCTCGGTATCTTCCCCATGATATTCGTCCGCAGGAGCGACCGTATCAACATGAAGGAGGGGTATGCAATCGTGGTCGGGGCTTGGCTCATGGCCTGTCTCGTAGGAACGTTCCCCTACCTGCTGTGGGGAGGCGAATTCAACTGGTCAACCGCATGGTTCGAAAGCGTATCGGGATTCACGACCACAGGCTCGACCGCACTCGACAATGTCGAGGCACTGCCGCGCGGCCTGCTATTCTGGAGGTCATCGACACACTGGCTCGGCGGTATCGGCGTAGTCATGTTCGTACTGGTCGTAATGCCCACCCTCGGCAAAACCAAGATGACGCTCTCCAACGTAGAGCTGTCGCCGTTAGCAAAAGATAACTACAAGTACAAGGCGCAGAAGATAACACACATACTGCTGTCGGTATACATCGGCCTGACGGTGCTGGAAACCATCTGTCTGAAGATAGCCGGCATGAACTGGTTCGACGCGTTGAACCATTCGTTCTCGACCGTAGCCACCGGAGGGTTCAGCACCAAGAACGCCAGCATCGCCTATTACAACAGCGCGGCCGTGGAGACCATCTCCATGATATTCATGCTGATGTCAGGCATTCATTTCGGACTTATCTTCGCCACGCTAACGGGCAAGAAGAACAACATATTCCGCAGCGAAACGACACGCTACTATTTGGGAACGTTCTTCGTCGTCGGGGTGCTCATAGCCATCAGTCTGTGGAACGAGGGCACATATTCGACATTCATGGAATCGCTGCGATACTCGCTGTTCCAGACCGCCGCAATAATCACCACGACAGGGTTCGCCACCGCCGACACTACCGTATGGAGTTCGCTCGCTACCATCTTGCTACTATTCGTGATGTTCCAGTGCGCGTGCGCCGGATCGACCTCGGGAGGGATCAAGAGCGACAGGGTGTGGCTCACCGTCAAGGCAATCAGGGCACGCATACTGCAACAGCAACATCCGAGCGCCGTCATACGTGTCAAGCTGAACGGGGTGACGCAGGACGACTCCGTAATCAACTCCGCCATGCTCTTCATCGTGGTCTACATAATGATAGTGTGTGCGGGAACTATAATCGTCACGGCAACAGGCGAGGACCTGATGACCGGTTTCAGCCTCGTGGCCACGAGCATGGGAAATGTCGGGCCGGGATTCGGTTCCGTAGGCACAATGGACAATTATTCTCATCTTTCTCCGTTTATTAAGATATTTAGCACTATATTCATGCTCTTGGGTCGTCTCGAAATATTCGGCCTGTTACAGTTGTTCCTAATGAAGTGGTGGAAATAATGATTCTGAAAAAACTATATCCGGCCGTGGCATTGGCCCTGCTGCTGTCCGTCGCCGCATTATCCGCACAGGTGCGTCCGCGCGTAGCCGGACTCGAAACAGACAGCACATACATGTCGTTGCTAGGCGAAGAGCTCAAACTGCGCTCACACGAAGACTCTCTGGTCAAAGCCGTTGCCTCGCTACGTGAGAAACTACGCAGCGACCGGGCGAACGCACAGTCATACAGCCAGAGCATCCTGAAAATGGAGAACGATATTTTCGAGGTCCGCAACAACATCGGCCGCATAGCCAGCCGCACGAGCGCCATAGAGCAAGAGTTCATATTGAACAACCTGTCCGGCTCCCAAACGCCGTCACGACCGGCCGGCTCGGGACAGAACGCCGACGACGTATCGCCCAACCTTATATCCAACCCCTATTTCAAGAACAATATGTCGCCGGAAGACTACGGCGCACTGAGGGTGGCCGAAGAGAAAGAGAGGGTCGTCGTGAACTACATCAACATATTCGGGACCAACTACGAGATACTCTCGCACATAGCGGACGAATACATAAAGGCCGACAGCGCAGCGTTAGCCGACAGCCTGTGGTCGCGCTACATCGAGCAGAAACGGCTGTTGGCAGCCATATCCGACTCGGTAGCAACGCTGAACAACTACATATCTGACACGAAAGCGTATAGCTACGCGATGTTGTTCGACCTGATGAACAAGAGCGGGCTGATAGAGGAGTTCAACAACAAAAGCACACAGGCACGCAGTGCCGAAGCGCAGTTGAAAGGTAAATCGGAATCGGAGCCGATCTCGGCATACCCGATACGCAAACGACTGACGCTCGATTACGAGATGACACTAGCACAAACGCTCGGCCTCAACAAAGCGCTGGATTCGCTCCGGAAAGTGTCGAACAATCTCAACTCGGTAGTGTTCGACCTGCCGCCGATAATCCTCGAAGAACGTTTCTTCATCGACTACGAACCGATAACCGTACACTCGCCGTCGAGATACAACGCCTCGAATCCCATACCGCAACTGACCATATACGACAAGGGAACCATATACCGCATCCTGCTCGGCTCGTTCCAACGCGCACAACCAGTATCCATTTTCAGGGGAGCCTACCCCATCGGACTGTGGAAAACGGACGAGGGCCGCTATAACTATTACGCCGGAGGGTTCGCCACTCAAGCCGAAGCCGAGGAAGCACTCGAACAAATGAAAAAGGTCGGCTTCAAAGCGCCCAAAATAGCCATGTGGGAGTATGGTGACTATTCGCTGCCCGACGAGGAACAGTTGTCGCAGAACCGTGACGCGGCGGGAACGTTGCTCCGTATCTATATATCGGGTGTCAAGGGCGACCTGAGCGAAACGGTCAAGAACGCCATTCGAGAGGCCGCCCCGGGCAAAGACATAATCCGTCTCGGCGACAAGTTCACCGTCGGTACGTTCGGCAACGAAGGCGAGGCCGAAAAGGTAGCCGCAGCCATCAGAGCCGCCGACCCCGTACTCGAAGTCAGCATATCCGGCAATCCGACCGAATAGTCAGACGCCCAAGACATAGCCTTATAAACAAGCATAAAAAACACTACCGGCGCGAAATGTTTTTGCGCCGGTAGTGTTTCATCAACATAATCCGTATTCGCCACAAGGCTGCCATCTACGGTTCGCAATACGGCCTGCCATGCGGTTCTTCCCAGACGGTTTTATCGCCTGCCGATAGACACACATCACGCATCGTTTTGCATGACTCCGGATCGGTTCCGGGCAAGACAAATCCTATAAAAATATGTCTAAAACTCCTACCGTTATTGTATATCCCGCAAATTGTGCGTATCTTGGTTCAGATAAACCTTCGATATGCCATGTGGTTGATTATTGCTCTCATAATTGTAGGCGTACTGTTGCTGGTAGCCGAATTGGTACTGCTGCCCGGACTGTCGGTGGCCGGAATAGGCGCACTCATATGCTACGGGATAGCCATATATTTCGGGTTCTCCACATACGGGACCACCGGAGGACTCATAACAATAGGCGGCGTACTCGCTGTGTCGATTGCGGCCACAGCCATATCGCTGCGTGCCAAGACATGGAAGCGGCTCGCTCTGACGAATGAAATAGACGGTAAATCGCAGGTGCACCCCGAAGATACGGTAAGCATCGGCGACAAAGGCATCACCATCACCCGCCTCGCCCCTATGGGCAAAGTAGATGTCGGCGGCGAAACATTCGAGGCCAAATCGCTGGGAAACAAATATCTCGATCCGAAGACGAAGGTGGAGGTAGTGGGCTTCGAGAACTTCAACATCATCGTAAAATCATTGTAATCTAATAGTAACCCAAAACGTCAAATCAAAATGGAAGGTATAGGACTCATAGCGGTCATTGCCGTAGTAGCCATCATAGTATTGTGGCTCATCTTTTATTTCATCCCCGTCGGACTCTGGTTCTCGGCACTGGTATCGGGTGTACGCATAAGCCTGTTGCAGCTCATACTGATGAGGTGGAGAAAGGTCCCGCCGTCGGTTATCGTCTCGGCAATGATAGAGGGAACTAAGGCCGGACTGAAACTCAACGCCAACGAACTCGAAGCGCACTATCTCGCCAAGGGTAACGTCCCCAACGTAGTACACGCACTCGTATCGGCACAGAAAGCAAACATCGTGCTCGACTTCAAGATGGCATCGGCCATAGACCTCGCAGGCCGCGACGTATTCGAAGCGGTGCAGATGTCGGTAAACCCGAAGGTCATCAATACGCCCCCGGTCGCAGCGATGGCGAAAGACGGTATACAGCTCATCGCCAAGGCTCGTGTAACCGTCCGCGCCAATATCAAACAGTTGGTCGGCGGCGCAGGCGAAGAGACGGTACTCGCCCGTGTAGGCGAAGGCATCGTATCGTCAATAGGCTCGTCAGCTACACACAAGAGCGTACTTGAAAACCCGGATTCGATCTCCAAAGTCGTGCTCAATAAAGGTCTCGACGCCGGAACGGCATTCGAAATACTCTCTATCGACATCGCCGACATCGACGTGGGCAAGAACATCGGTGCCGAACTCCAGATAGACCAAGCTAACGCCGACAAGAACATAGCCCAAGCCAAGGCCGAAGAGAAACGCGCTATGGCCGTAGCTTTAGAACAGGAGATGAAAGCCAAAGCACAGGAGGCGCGCGCCAAAGTTATTCTCGCCGAAGCCGAAGTGCCGTTGGCTATGGCCGAAGCGTTCCGCTCGGGCAACCTCGGCATCATGGACTACTACAAAATGCAGAACATACAGGCCGATACCGCGATGCGCGAAGGCATAGCGAAACCGGACAAGAAGTAACCCCGCGCAAAGAGAAGCGTTTCGCACAGCCAAAGGCCAGAGACGCTCAAAAACGCATAACACATGGTACGGCGGGGATTGATCCTCGCCGTACTTTTTTATGTTTCGTTGGGATTCCGATGTCGGCGGTTCGGAACAATTATTTCCCTAACCAAAATATTCGGAGACAACGAAAACTCCCGCCTAAAATTTCAAGGCAGGAACCGCCAAAGCGGATACGTACACGAAAACGTAATATATATAATATTTTTGTTTTGTTTTTCTTGCAATCGGGAGGCGATTACAGGGCTATCGCCAGACCATAAAAGCCGGCCCCTGCAAGGCCGACGCATAGAGATACCGAAAAATCGAAACACTAACAATCACACAAATACATTTTGCCTTATGTCAAATTCATGCTGCGCTGAGCGCAAAACGTCTTCTACGGAAAGCTCGTCATTTTCGTGCATAAAGATCATCACGGCCCACAAATTCATCAAGGCCGACAAAGTCGCAGAGTTCATCGAATTCACCCGCGACATCATAGCCAAGTCGAGGGCCGAAGAGGGATGTATAAGCTACACCTTATACCAAGACCCGTCCGATCCCACGAAATTCATGTTCTTCGAACAATGGAAAGACCAAGCGGCGATAGACTACCATTTTTCGACCGAACACTTCAAGTTGTCAGGCTCGAGGGGCAAAGAGTTCGACGCCACACCGTCCGTCATTACGATATACGACGCCTGTCCAGCCAAATAATACGTGCTCACCTGTTCGGCCGTGGCTGCATAGTACTTCACAACGCATATTGGACGGATAACAATTTTCGGCTTAAAACCGTACTCTTATTATAAGAGGCGAATCAAGCCCGATGAAACGATAATCGACAGTAATTGGGAAAGTGAAGCAAGCCATCTAACTCGTAAACAGAGCATGACGGTTCAGCGTAGAATTAGGTGGCTGGAAGATCATTATCTCAAAAGGATAATGTTTATTCCCGGCGCAACATTATTTCAAGATCCACAAGATCATCGTTATTGAGAATTGGTTACACGTCAACTCCGAGAGGCGATTACGGTGCTCCGATTCTGAGGCATCTTACGGATGCAGATGCGATTGCAAAGTATAAAATATCTCCGCGATATATTCCGTAACTAAAACTCAGGCCAGAAGAAACCGTCATCGACAGTTATGCGATAATTGAACGTGATAATTTGTCTTTAGAGCAGAGCGATGAGTTGTTCTTCAGGATTTCATGATTGCAGAATTATTATCTGGAAAAGGTATTGAAAATGTGAAAATATGGAACGATTTTGGAATATAATCCATTATTTTTTGTATAAAGCGTTTTGTAAACTGTTTATGGGATTCTCTAAAATAGATCCTTTCGATTTGTTAATAAGACAGATATACCGTATTCCCGCAGTTAAAAGGTTTTCGGAAAAAAGAGGAGCTACGCTCAAAGTCATCGATGATGGTCTCGATAAGGTTTTTAAAAATCCATCTTATGGCTTGAGTTCAATGTTTGCAGGAATATATATAACTTTTTTCCCGACGATATTCCTAATTGGATTGGATATTATCATTTCGGTATTGACGAACACTTTATCTCCGGAATATGCAAAGGCATCTTATATTCGCAGTATTATTTTTGGAGTTATTTTGTATTTCATAAGCTACATTTTTATTTTTAGGCATGATAAATATTTAAAATATTTTAAGGAGTTTGACCGCAAGCCAAAACAATGGCATGTGAAATATGGACGAATTAGTTTAGCGGTATGTCTAATACCATTCGCCGTTCTAATTCTGAGTTTTGTTTTGGCTTCGAAGTAGCTGCTTAGTTGAGCGATGCAGACTACTTCAATTTAAAGTACCCCAACCTCTTACGGGCCTTGAAACGGCGGAACAGATCGACTCGCTTCTTACGCAGCTTGCCTTGCCAGTTCGTTTGAAAATCGTCTACGGCGGCCAGCACCCTTTCCGAAGACCGGCCGTCGCGCTGCGGGTGCATCGAATCCATCTTCGCACGTATACGCGCCATCAGATCGGCTGGACGTTCCAGTGCCGTCGAAAGCGAACATTCGAGCAGCGCCGGATCGTCTATATCAATGAGGTAGTCACCCGGCATGGTATTGCGGAAAGTCACGACCGGCTTATCGAGATAGAGGAATTCGAAAATTATCGAAGAGCTGTCGCAAAGCATCACGTCAGCTTGTTTCAGTACGCCCACATTATCGTCACCCTCGTAAAAAGTCACATTCGGAAGCTCCGCCGCCAATGCCTTGTAACGCTCTACCGTCGATTGCTCCATCTTCGGATGGAACGTTATTATCCAATCCCACTCCTTCTCCCTCGCGAGCCGCGATATTTCGTCGTACAGGAACGGCGTAGAGGTTATCCACGACGTGAACGTCGAAGAGTAGAGCACCAGCGGGCGCTTGTTGTCGGGCGATGGGATGCGTCCGTCCGCATCGAAGAAAGCATCCAATTTCGGCCACCCGGTAGGCACGACCCTGAAACTGCCGTATTTTTCGGAGAGCGGCGTCAGACGCTCCAGCGTGCTGCGGTCGTTGGCGCAATACAAGTCGAACCACCCGCGTATCGTAAGCGCGCTGGGGAAGCGTCCCGGACGCTTATCTATATCGAAACCGTGAAAAACCTCGACCTTCGTTCCCGGAAAAAAGTGGTACATATGGTCGCCAGCCGTGAATACGGCATCCGGACGGTACTCCATAACCTCGTCCACGCTTTTCAGCCACCGCTCGCCATCGTCGAGATAACGCTCCAAGCCGGGTTCATCGAAAAACCATGCAGCCTCATCGCCGCGTGCACGTATGGCTTTCTGCAACGGGCGCATTATCGGAAACCCGTAGGTAAGAGAAACGAGAAAAAGGTATTTTTTCATGTTAGCTAAAAACGTAAGTATCGAAACAAAGTTATGATTTTTCGGCATATTTCATACACCCATACGCTGCATGACGCCTATAAAAACGAAAAGAATGTGCGATCTCCTCACCTCGGACGACTATGGCACTCATGCTTGCCGGCCGTTTATGTCCACTCGGAATCGGTAAAGCAGAAGCTGCACGGCACGGTATAGACCAAGGCCCCCGGCGAGACTGTACAAATAATTGCACAAGGACGAAACAGGCCGATGGCATGGATTCGCACAGAGTCACACAAAAGCGCTGCACGGCAACACAGCCATAGAGCAACTCGCCCAGCAATCAAGTACGACACAGCACCTTGCTGCATTTTAAAGGATACGGCGCATACGCACGCCAAGATTCTGAAGGACATTAGAAAGGCTATGGAACGAACAAGCGGCAGCCGACAGGAAACCACCCGTCAGCTCAACTTATCCCTCACGGACACACCTGTATACCCACTATTCCATCTGAAAGCCGCTACATCTCCTCGCGGGCATACTCCACACACTTGTTGAGCAGCGCCGAGAACGCATAGGTCGATTTGAAATCGGCAACGACGTTTTCCAACAAATCGGGATCGAGCAGATACCCCTCTCCGACGAATTTTTCGAGGTAGACGTCTTTCAATTTAAGGTACTCTTCCATCTCATGGCCTGCCTTATATCCTACGGGGATTCGCTTCAGCTTGTTAGCCGTCCCGAGATTGAATCCCTTGGCCTTCTTCACCGTAGCGAGGAACTCCGCTCCGTTATCGGCTATCTCCTCTCTGATGCTCTTCAACACCGCCGATTCCGGCATATAAAGGCCCGAAACAAGTACGTTCCCGCCCATATAATCCGCACCGTCGGGTTCGATATGGAAATAGTAACCGGCATTACACGACTTCTTACCACCCGGGCACACGTATATCCCTATATGGTTCTTATACGGCCGCTTGTCGTTGGTAAAGCGCGTATCGCGATAAATGCGGTAGGTAACGTCCCGCACCTCCAGACCGCGCACAGACGGGTCGAACGACGCTATCCCGTTGATGAGCTGCGCGGCAAAATCGTTCACGTATGCCTGCACCTCTTTATACCTCGGCTTGTTCGCCTCGAACCAATCGCGGTCATTGTTAACACGCAACTCGCGCAGGAATTGCAACACCTGTTCCATATCTCTATTCGCCATACGGCAAATCTACGAAAAGATGTCGTAAAACAAAGGCGAAACGGAGACGGCCGGTAGAAAAATTAAAGTGCGGCTATCGGACGTGACAAAATCTGGCTCTGCGCCACGTATTTGCTGTCGTCGGCATATATGAACAACAGCGAACCTCCCTTTATGGCGTCTATAATCGGCCTGTTCAGGGCTTCGGGCAATGCCGGGCAACCGAAACTGCGCCCCAACCGTCCGGCACTGCCAATCATGGCGGGATTGGCGTAAGCGGCCCCGTGTATCACTATCGCCCGTTCGCGAGCCTTGTCGTTGATACCCTTTTCAAGCCCCTCCAGCAACAACGAATAGCCGTTCTTGCCGATATAAGTAGAGCCCGTGAGGTAGAATCCCAGCGAACTCTGGTGCGACCCGTTCACGTTCGAAAAAGAGGTGGCATAGTTCCCTCCGCTGTTGCGGCCGTGCGCCACATGCGAGACGAACAGCACCTTCTTCTGTTTCATGTCGAGAACATAAAGACGTTCCTGCGTGGACGGCTTGGTGAAATCTATGAGTGTAAGCACATTCCGTTTATTACTGCTTATCTTCTTCCATCCGTTGTATGCCTGCTCGAAAGCCTTGAAAGAGACCTTGTTCTCCAAGTGCATGGATACGTACATCTCTTTGCACTCGGACACCATGTAAACGGCCGTATTTTCCAAGTCCAGCGAAGACAACCTAAGCGGAAAAACAGAAAGCAGAATAAGAAAGACAAAACGCTGCATAACGAAAAAAACGTGCGAACAGCGCAAAGATAAGAATTATATCCGTACAAATAACGGTTTATCTCCCAGAGCGATAGATTTTTCCGGCATTTCACACGCGACCTCCCGCAGGCGCGCTACACGCGGGCCTACTCAATGACCATCACCAACGATTCGAACACGGCAGCCCAGTCGTATACGAATTGAGCGTGCGAGGAGGCATTACGCACGCACATATGCGAACGCGGCGTCGTCCCGAGCGTCCAACCGTACTCGATTATGCTGCCGGTGGGGCTGTTCGTCGGCACACCGTGAATATAACCCCCGTTGCTGAAACGACTCGCCCACGGTGCGTATCCCGCTATCTTCGAGGTTCCGTCTACCAGATAATACATCTTGCGCTTCTTCTCCTGCACCACGAACAGCCCTAACGGCGTCTCATGTGCATACGGAGGGTTGTGCACTCCGGTAGTGGCCGGATTCATGCTCCGCACGAGCCATGCGGAATCGGAACGTTCGACGGTCGCTATGTTCTGGTTCGTCACATCTACGCACGCCACACGGTCGAAACGCGGACGGCCTATATTCTTGACGAACTGCGGCGGGACCAACCACTCGCTTTCGTAATATACGTGCCTCACCCTCAGGAAAGAGCCCTCACGGCCGTCGATCCGCAGCCAGCTCCCGTCTGTGGCATATCTCACGGGCGTCATCGTATCGCCCGGAGCATACAACGGTGCGGACTGGTAACGCTCCACTCCATACTCGTCCTGCAAGTTCTTATAGGCGTTCCTTGTCGCACCCTCCACGAGCGCCGCCTCGCCGTTGGCATTCTTGCGGTTCTGCACCACAGCGAAATCCCCGTCATGCAGTTGTGCGTTCTCTATGAGGACCAACAGATTGCGTATCTTGTTCCATTGGAAACGGCGCACGGTATCCTTGTACGGATACACGTCCTCAAGCGTATATTTATCGTATGAGAGAGCCTTCTCGAAACGAATGTCGTCGGCCTTGTACAGCACGACCTCTTCGGGCACATCCAGCACCCTCTCCCACAAGTCGTAGGTCCGGCGCACGACCCCAGTATCAGGCTGTGCTGCCGCCACACATACCGACACCGCAAACATCAGAAAACAATATTTCACCATCTTGCTCATATATCGACCTCACTGCAATTCGCTTGCCAATTCCGCCTGCTCCGCACTGCGGCGGGGAACAAGATAGGCACATTTACCCACATATCGGGAAATTCCGAATATTTTGTCGTATAAATAATGAAAAACATCGTATATTTGACGGATATTTTCTAACTCTCCAACTTAACATAGGAATCACATGTCAGCAGACAAACGAATTAAGAAAGCAATCGTACTCGGTTCGGGAGCACTCAAGATCGGACAGGCGGGAGAATTCGACTATTCAGGATCGCAGGCCCTCAAAGCACTGAAAGAAGAAGGCATCTCGACCGTGTTGATAAACCCTAACATCGCAACTATCCAAACCTCGGACGGCATCGCCGACAAGGTCTACTTCCTCCCTCTCACACCCTACTTCGTAGAGGAGATCATCAAGAAGGAACGGCCGGATGGTATACTGCTGGCTTTCGGAGGACAGACCGCGCTCAACTGCGGTACGGCGATGTACCTCGACGGAACCCTGAAGAAATACGGCGTGGAGGTTCTCGGAACTTCAGTAGAGGCCATCATGGCAACGGAAGACCGCGACCTGTTCGTCAAGAAGCTCAACGAGATAGAAGCTAAATCGCCCGTCAGCCAAGCCGTGGAGTCAATGGAAGACGCCATAGCGGCAGCCAACAAGATAGGCTTCCCCGTGATGGTGCGCTCGGCATACGCACTCGGAGGACTCGGCAGCGGTATCAGCGCTAACCTCGAAGAGTTCAAGACACTCTGTGAAAGCGCGTTCGCATATTCGAAACAGATACTCGTCGAAGAGTCGCTCAAAGGTTGGAAAGAGATAGAATTCGAAGTCATACGCGACAAGAACGACCACTGTTTCACGGTAGTCCCGATGGAGAATGTCGATCCGCTCGGCATCCACACGGGCGAAAGTATCGTAGTAGCGCCGATATGCACGCTCAGGCGCGACCAGATAGGCTTGCTCGAAGACGTCGCAAAGAAAGTGGTACGCCATATAGGTATCGTCGGCGAATGTAACATACAATACGCGTTCAACGCCGAAACAAACGACTACCGCATCATCGAGATCAACGCACGCCTGAGCCGTTCGTCGGCGCTGGCATCGAAAGCGAGCGGTTATCCGCTGGCGTTCGTGGCAGCCAAACTCGCGCTGGGTTATTCGCTCGACCAGATCGGCGAAATGGGAACGCCTAACTCGGCATACGTCGCACCGTCGGTAGACTACATGATAGTTAAGATCCCGCGTTGGGACCTCACAAAATTCGCAGGAGTATCGCGCCTCATCGGTTCGAGCATGAAATCGGTGGGCGAGATAATGTCGATAGGTAAATCGTTCGAAGAGATCATACAGAAGGGCCTCCGTATGATCGGACAGGGCATGCACGGATTCGTGGGCAACGAAGACCTCGAATTCGGAGACATCGAGGAAGAACTCTCGAACCCGACCGACCTCCGCATATTCGCAATAGCCAAAGCGTTCGAACTGGGCTACTCGATAGAGAAAATAAACGAGCTCACGAAGATAGACCCGTGGTTCCTCGGCAAGCTGAAGAACATATACGACTACTCGCTGGAACTCGGCAAGTACAAAACGATAGAGGAGATTCCGGCCGACGTATTGCGCGAAGCCAAAAGGCTCGGCTTCTCCGACTTCCAGATCGCTCGCTTTGTGGAAAATCCGGAAGGCAACCTCGAAAAGGAATCGCTCCGCGTGCGCTCGCAGCGTAAGAAAGCAGGCATCCTGCCGTCTGTGAAACGCATCAACACGATAGCTTCGGCCGATCCCGACCTCACGAACTACCTCTACATGACATACGACGGCTCGGATAACGCCGTTCCCTACCACAAGAACGAGAAATCGGTGGTCGTTCTGGGTTCGGGAGCATACCGCATCGGTAGCTCGGTAGAGTTCGACTGGTGTTCGGTCAACGCCGTGCAGACAGCTCGCAAACTCGGCTACAAGTCGATAATGATTAACTACAACCCCGAGACCGTTTCGACCGACTACGACATGTGCGACAGGCTCTATTTCGACGAGCTTTCGTTCGAACGCGTACTCGACGTGCTCGACCTCGAACAGCCCAAGGGCGTGATCGTCTCGACCGGCGGACAGATTCCGAACAACCTCGCCATGCGCCTGCACCGCCAGAGCGTGCCGATCCTCGGAACATCGCCTCTCTCGATAGACCGCGCCGAGAACCGCCACAAGTTCTCCAGCATGCTCGACCAGCTCGGTATCGACCAGCCGGCATGGAGGGAGCTCTCGACATTGGAGGACATCCACGAATTCGTAGGCAAGGTAGGATTCCCGGTACTCGTTCGTCCGTCTTACGTACTTTCGGGTGCGGCCATGAACGTGTGCTACACGCAGGAGGACCTCGACAACTTCCTGAAACTCGCAGCCAAGGTTTCGAAAGAGTTCCCGGTTGTGGTTTCACAGTTCTTGCAGAACGCCAAGGAGATAGAGTTCGATGCTGTGGCCCAGAACGGCGAGGTGATAGAGTACGCCATCTCGGAACACATCGAATTCGCAGGCGTACACTCTGGCGATGCGACGCTGGTATTCCCTGCACAAAAGATATACAACGCTACGGCACGCGCCATCAAGCATATCAGCCGCAAAATAGCCAAGGAGTTGAACATCAGCGGACCGTTCAACATCCAGTACCTCGCCAAGAATAACGAAGTGAAGGTTATAGAATGTAACCTGCGCGCAAGCCGCAGTTTCCCGTTCGTATCGAAAGTACTCAAACGCAACTTCATCGAAACGGCTACCAAGATAATGCTCGACGCTCCGTTCACAAAACCTGACAACTCGGCATACGACATCGACTGGATAGGTGTCAAGGCTTCGCAATTCTCGTTCTCACGTCTCCACAACGCAGACCCGGTACTCAGTGTCGATATGTCTTCGACAGGCGAAGTAGGCTGCATCGGCGACAACTTCAACGAAGCACTGCTCTCGTCCATGATCTCTGTCGGGTACGCAATCCCGAAGAAGACCGTGATGGTATCGTCGGGCGACAGCAAGTCGAAGGTAGACCTCCTCGAAGGCTGCAAGATGCTTCAGGAACACGGCTACGAAATCTACGCCACTGCCGGAACCAAGAAGTTCCTCAAGGAGAACGGCGTAGACGCCAAGGTCGTAGGATGGCCAGACGAGCAGGAGAAGGACCGCAACATCATGGACATGATCTCGAACCACGAATTCGACCTCATCATCAACATTCCGAAGAACCTCACACGCCGCGAGCTCACAAACGGATATAAGATCCGCCGCGGCGCTGTAGACCACAACATACCGCTGATTACGAACGCACGTCTCGCCGGCGCATTTATCGAAGCGTTCTGTTCGATGAAAGAACAGGACATCCAAATCAAGAGCTGGCAGGAGTACGTCCTGTAAAGACGAAGAATGTAGTCCTAAATCTGCCGTGTATCTGTTGATCCTATAAACCAGTGCACGGCAGATTTTCATTTGATAGGGATAATAAACCCAATAGCATGAAAAGCTCCCATCTGACAGCTATAGGCGGGGCTGTCTCTGCAATAATACCACTATCGGCAGCTGCCCAAGGCAAGGATTTAAGGCCGAATTTCGTCATCATGATCGCGGACGACTGCTCCTATTATGACTGGGGATGCTACGGGAATAAGGATGCCATCACGCCGAATATAGATGAACTCGCGGAACACAGCATGAAGTTCAACCGATGCTTCCAACAAGCACCGATGAGTTCGCCTACACGCCATGCGCTCTATACGGGTATATACCCGGTAAAAAGCGGAGCCTACCCCAACCACACGTACGTCTACGATAACGTCAAGTCATTTGTACAATATTTCGCACCAGAAGGATATCGGACTGCCCTACTAGGCAAGCAACACGTAGCACCGGCATCGGTATTCGCATACGAATACCTTGGAAGTTACAGCGACGGACGCAAATCGGAAGAACACCTCAACTACGACCGATTAGAAAAATTCATAGACAGTACCGGCAACTCGCCGTTTTTCCTCGTCGTAGCGTCGAACGAACCGCACTCGCCATGGACCGTTGGCGACACCTCGCAATGGGACCCCAACGAGATAACGGTTCCTCAAGGATATGTCGACACGCCGGAGACACGAAGAGATCTTGTGAACTACTATGCCGAAATCAACTTTTTCGACAAGCAGGTTGGGCGTATCCTCTGCATACTGGAAGACAAACGGGTAGCCGACAACACCGTCTTCGTCCTGCTTTCGGAACAAGGCAATTCGTTCCCATTCGCAAAATGGACCTGCTACAAGAACGGACTCCAAAGTGCCATGCTCATACGATGGCCCGGAGTTGCCAAAGAGGGCAGCCAGAGCGACGCCCTCGTGGAGTATGTAGACATAGTACCCACACTGATAGACATTGCGGGACTCTCCATCGTGCCTTTGCAAACAGATGGCAAAAGTTTCAAAAAGGTACTTTCCGGCGAACAAACAACGCACAAGAGATACTCGTTCGGCATCCAAACCTCGCGGGGCATCATACAGGGCCCACAATATTACGGCATCCGCTCCGTCAAAGACGGCAGATATGACTACATAATCAACTTTACACCGGAAGTTGCCTTCAAAAATACAGTTACGACACAGACCGAGGATAACGGCGGTTTCTGGAGGTCATGGATCAGGGAAGCCGAAGCCGGGAATGAATTCGCAAGAAGGCGTGTCGAAAAGTACCAGTATCGGCCCACAGAAGAGCTATACGATATGCTCAACGACCCATGGGAGATGAACAACCTCGCCGACGATCCAGCCTTTCAAGAGAAAAAAGCAGAACTCAGAGCAGCACTGGCCACATGGATGCAACAACAAGGCGACCAAGGGCAAGCCACCGAAATGGATGCACTGCCGCACTTGTTAAAAAACATGGGTAAAGATAAAAAACGATAGCTGCACACACTTATTTCTCCACTATCACGTTATAAGGCACAAAGTCCGATATTCTTTTCATTGTACACTATAAACACTACCGACTATGAACCCTTTGTATCGCATACTGCTTAGAGCCAAGCACTGGAAACTTTTCATCATTACGTTCTGCCTCCCGATGGCAGCCACGGTAACATTGTGCATATTCAACATCATCACCATTACTATCGCAGCAGGCTTGCCAGAAGGAAGCGTATTCAGAAACGCCGCCGTAATCGAAGGCGTGTCGCACGCAGCGCATATCATCTCCCTGCTGGCATCCGTCATACTCATATCGTGGTATTTGGCGGTAGGCACGCAACTACGGAAACTTGTTCCACAAGAGGCAAAGAAGCGACAATGTTTGTTCATCGCATCAATAATATACATGCTGGTACTGACAGCATATCCGGCAATAACACGGGCCGATATGAGTCTCGCGCTTTCGGCTGCCTACATGCAATCCTCCACGATGGGAGCCATGCCCGACATTAGTGCGATAACGCCCCAGATAGCCGCTATCTTGACGATATTCGCACTGATGGTGTTGATAGGAGTGTTCGCTTATCTGTACATCGTAAAATACGTGGCTCAGACATACAAGTCGGCAGAACTCGGACGCAAAGCGACTTTTAGCGATTATATGTGCGATTTCTTCCTATTCCTGTTCAGTTTCGCAGGGTTCTGGGTATGTCAACCGACAATCAACAAGATGGCCGAACAATTGTCCCCCGTCCCCAGCCCCAAACAGAGTACGGACACTATTGAAGACAAGATGCAGGACACGGCACAAGACAGTCAAAACAGTAAATCCACACAGGACGAGTAACAGTCCTCCCCCCCCCCCGTGAGCCGGCTTATGGAGAGGACGATTTCCGGCAGGATGCTCAATCATTGCAGCGGAGCTTATTTCTCGCTTTAATTAGACCGCGCATATAGCAATAGATAGACTGTATCCCACTCCCGCAGATGTTTGCAAACTACGTTACCCATCCGAGAACAGGAATCATCAGGTCGATAAAAGCATAGCAATACTTCGACGCAAGACATCAATCTAATTACAAATACACATTAGCAAACGACAAAGAGGAATGGCAATGCCATTCCTCTTTATTTTCGACTATAATCCCAGCATAAGCCCAACTGATACGCCGGTGGGAAAATCCTCCTCCGGATAACAACACGCAAGCAAATAAGCCGACCAAAGATACCGACACTCTCATTTACACCAGATTTCAATCCGGCACATTGCCGTCGCACAAAGGCGAATCGCATCCGAGTTGACGCCGGATCTTCCCCGGAGGCAGTCCGAAATGCTTCTTGCAATAGTCGTTAAACTGTGACAACGACGAAAAATCATGCTCCTCGCATATCTCACGCAACGTCTTGGACGAACAGTGGATGTCGTGGTAGATGCTTTTAAGTCGTTTCTGCGTCATCCATTGATAAGCCGACATTCCGAACACCTTGCGGAACTGCTTGTCGAAACCCGACAGGCTGTACCCGGCAAGTTGAGCGAAATCCTTGACCGAATGCACCTTGCTGTAATTATCCAACACGAAATAAAGAAAACCGGAATCGGCACAAAGCATTGAGGCGAAGAATGCGGCCAATTCCTCTTTGGGATAATAGGCGCGAAGGATGAAAAACAGCTCCTTGATCTTTATCTCGAAGAAATATATGCACTTCAGCCCGTCGTCTATACACCACCTGAAAAGTTCTACGAACGCACGCACCTTTTCGTTGGCCGTCAGCGTATTGAGCCGTCCCTCGAACTCCTTGCAATCGCGCCCCACCTCATCATACAGCTTCTCGAGCGAATAGCGGTCGCAAAGACGCACATCGGTATGCAGCCTGAAACGGATTATCTCGGCCGCACCTTCCGCAACGATTGTCACACTGCTGCACGGAGGCAACAACACCATCCCGCCTGCCGACATCGCCCCGTCCCTAATCTGCTCGAACGACACACCGATACTGCCCTCCAAAACCAGTAATATCTCGGGTTCGACTATGTCGGAAACAATGGCCTGTCCTTGGGCGAGCTTAGTCACCTCCACTGCCGGACGTCCGTCTCCGTCATAATTGTAACACGTCAGGTGTTCTTTCACATATAAAAGTTCCATATCGGCAATGCGTCCTAATCTATCGGCTTCCTTCGTAGCGAGATACCGCTATAAAAATACTCTTTTTATCCATAACAAGGCTTAGGTCATGTACCCATGAGAATACCGGACCGTCACAATACCATGCCGACAACCGCAAACGGACAGAAATTATCCGAGAAGATGGGAGTTTATCTCCACGACCTCCGGTCCGAACTCGTCCATAACATCTACCGCGATGCCTGCCCTTCTCAGCATACCGTCACCCTCGCACGAGACGAAACATGCCGGTTCCCTGAGTGCGTACACCACTCTGCCGAACCCATAGTCCATGATTATCCTCGAACACGAACGCGGCTTGGAACTGCGTGTAGAGCATGGTTCCATAGTCGAATAGATGGTCGCACCCGCAAGGTCTGCCCCCGCTGCCAAAGCTTTCGCAATGGCCTCCTCTTCTGCATGATTCGCCTGGCCTGTCTCATGGGTATATCCCTTGTAAATATCCCCGGAGCCGGTCACCACGACCGCACCGACACAATAACACGTCGGGCTCGGAACGCATAGGCGGCTCGCCTCCACCGCCATCCGCATATATTTCCTATCTTCGTCCATCTTTCGCGGTATCAAATGTATCACCGTCATATCGCCCTGCCGCTCTACGCCTGCCGTAACCATCCGGTTGTCCTTATTCCACATGAACGCACCTTCGCCGACAAGCCTCGGCGCTCCCGCCTGCCCTACGAAAAACGGCGCCACGGCAAGACGAAATTCGTCCACGACACCTTCGGTCAGGAACATCGTAAGCACAGTGCTGCCGCCTTCGACCATCAACGATCGGTAACCGCGCGACGACAGCTCGGCACATATAGAAGCTGCCGTAATTTGCGGGGAAACGACAATATCGGCGGCATGCTTCAACTCCGTAGCGACCGGGCGGCATGTGAACACAATCTTGCGTCCTCCGCCCTCAGTAAAAAACTTACTATCCGGATCGAGGTCACCCGAACGGCTAACGACGACCTTCACTATATCTGGATCCATCCCTGCGGCGATTCGTGCCGACCTTATCCCCTCATCGCGTATCACCAACGACGGATTGTCCTTACGCACCGTACCCGCACCGACCAGAATGGCGTCGCACCGGCCACGCAGTTTCTTCACCTCGGCCCAATCCTCGTCGCTGGAGAGCTTCAACCGATTCGGCGACAGATCGTCCAGATAACCGTCCAACGAGACGGCGGCGGAAAGTATTACCTTCATTTGCATACGCAAATATAACATTTTCTATCCGGATTCGCACATACGCCGACAGACCGCCTAAGACAGGCGGCTACCCACACAAACGCAGCCCCCTTTCGGAAGCCGCACGCCTTTTATTCATCATGCCATCCGAATGTAAGCCAAGCAAGCCGTGTAAGCCACATTGTTCTGCATAAAGACAGAAGACATGATACCACTTGTCCGACAATCGCAACATCGCCGCCCGACACACCCGCTTAACGCACATGCCACCAGCAAACGAGGAGTTTTGTTATTTTTTGCGAACCGACGTTGTTTTTAAAAAAATTTATATAATTTTGCGCGTATATAAAAACCGACCCATTCGATGGATTTACACATGACAGCACAAAATTGGTGGTGGCGCCTGTTGCTTAAGTAAACAATGAGGCACATTCCCCTGTGTAAGTCGAGAAATGATAAAAAAGCCTGTTGTTTACCAAGTAAGCGACAGGTTTTTATTTATTTGAAATAGATCGCAACCAAATAAAAACGAAACAATGAAAGACCAGACGAAGAAATTCCTGCTCACCGACAAAGAGATACCGTCACAATGGTACAACATAGTCGCTGACATGAAGAACAAACCTCTTCCTCCGCTCGATCCCAAGACGAAAAAACCGGTGACGCTCGACCAGATGAGCGTTATCTTCGCCGAGGAGCTGATGAAGCAGGAGATGAACACAACCGACCGCTATATCGACATACCGGACGAAGTCCGCGAAATGTATAAGATCTATCGCGGCACACCGCTCGTAAGGGCATACGGTCTCGAAAAAGCGCTCGACACACCGGCCAAGATATATTTCAAGAACGAGGGCGTCTCGCCGGCAGGTTCGCACAAACCGAACACGGCCATACCGCAGGCTTACTACAACGCTAAACAGGGCATCAAACACCTGACCACCGAAACAGGCGGCGGACAGTGGGGCTCGGCAATAGCGCTCGCCAGCCAGTACTTCGGACTCGACCTGAAGGTATTCATGGTGAAGGTCAGCTACAACCAAAAGCCTTACCGCAAACTGATGATGAACACTTGGGGGGCTGAAGTAATTCCGTCGCCGAGTATGCTCACTCAAGCAGGACGCGACATCCTCGCACACGATCCGGAAAACTCGGGCAGCCTCGGCACAGCCATATCCGAAGCTGTTGAAATGGCGCTCCAGAGTCCGGAAGACACCAAATACTGCCTCGGCAGCGTACTCAACCACACCATCCTGCACCAGACCGTAATCGGTATCGAGGCCATGCAGCAGATGGAGATGGCCGGCGATGAACCGGACGTGGTTATCGGATGTTTCGGAGGCGGTTCGAACTTCGGCGGCATAGCGTTCCCGTTCCTCGGCAAGAAACTGCGCGAAGGATCGAAAACGAGGGTTGTCGCAATCGAACCGGCATCATGCCCGAAACTTACGCGCGGACGCTTCCAGTACGACTTCGGAGACACGGCAGGTTTCACTCCGCTTATCCCGATGTACACGCTCGGACACGATTTCCAACCGGCAGACATACACGCAGGCGGACTCCGTTATCACGGCGCAGGTTCAATCGTGAGCCAACTCATCAAGGACGGCTTGGTAGAGGCTCAGTCTATGCCGCAGCTCGAAACCTTTGCGGCCGGTATCATGTTCGCCAAATCGGAAGGCATCATCCCCGCCCCGGAATCGACACACGCCATAGCAATGGCGATCCGCGAGGCACAGATCGCAAAAGAGGAGGGCAAAGAGCGCACTATACTCTTCAACCTCTCCGGCCACGGCATGATAGACCTCTACGCATACGAACAATATCTCGCAGGCAAGCTCAGCAACTACGATCTGCCGGACGAGATCATCGCCGACTCGATATCCAAATTGGAGCCGATACTATAAAGGCGTAACGACAAAAGGCAGTCAGGCCCACTCATAAGAGCGGGCCTGACTTTTTACTACAACCATCCTACTTCGCAATAGCGTCTCGCTCTGAAGACCCTGCATGCGTCCACAATGCCACACTCAATACACCGTTCAATTATAACTGCCGACAACAGCACTACACACGCACGTCATTTACCTCTGTATTCCCCGGCAGTTTTCTAACTTTTCCTATATTTGGCAAAAGTTTAACACATACCGTTACTTTCAAAATGTACCTGCGACACACTATATTCAGCCTTACGATTCTACTGCTGCCATTGGCTGCGTCGCAGGCGTGCAGACGGAGCACCCAAGCAGTCACGGCAGAACAGCCGCCAGCAGACAGCATAGCGCCCAAACGACATGCAAGTCTCGTATTCGGAGGAGATGTTATGGCACATATGCCGCAAGTAACGGCTGCGAAACGCGGTTCCGCATACGATTTCACTGAATCGTTCATGTACGTCAAGGCATTCATGGACTCGGCGGACGTAGTAATCGTAAATCTCGAAACCACAATATCCGAAACAGGAAACTATTCGGGATACCCCATGTTCTCGTCGCCGCCGGAACTGGCCTACGCCCTCAAGAAGTGCGGCGTAGACATAGTTGCGCTCGCCAACAACCACATTTGCGACAAGGGTGCAAAAGGCATATCCTCGACTACTTCCGTCGCCGAAAATGCCGGGCTGAAATACACGGGGGCATTTGCCGACAGCAGTGCTTTCAGAAAACTTCACCCGCTCCGCTTTATCGCCAACGACATCAGGTTCGCACTGTTAAGCTACACCTACGGCACTAACGGGATTCCCGTTCCGAAAGGAATGGCGGTCAACGTCATAGACACGGCGCGTATAGCTGCGGACCTTCAGACGACGAAACGCGACAGCACAGATGTCGTTATAATATATTTTCATTGGGGTATAGAGTACATGCGAACACCCTCCGGGCAAGAAAAGGAGTTAGCAAAATGGTGCCATGACAACGGCGCAGACATAATCATAGGCACTCATCCGCACGTTCTCCAACGCCCCGAAGAGGCATGTCCCGATACACTCGGAAAGGTTCGTGAAATAACGGTGTACTCATTGGGAAACCTCGTCTCGAACCAACGCAAGCGGTATACGGACGGGGGGATGCTACTCAGACTGGACATAACGCTGGAAGATTCGTTGCCCGCAGCCATCGAATCCAGCTATATGTTCACATGGACTTACGCGCATTGGCAGGACGGGCGCAAGCACTATCACATACTGCCGCCACAAGTAGCCGACACCCTCCTCAAAGCAGGAACACCGGCCCGGGCGGCATACGACACCTTCATAACCGACAGCCGGAAACTATTCGACAGCCTGCCCGGATTCTACGAGATTAAATAACAGGAAGGCTCCACGAACACAGGCTGACTCCCCGTCACGCCATCACGGCGGCTATGCGCTCGACTATGGGGATAAGTATCGCCGTCAGGATACCCATTATACCTATTGCGGCTCCACCCAACGCACCCTCGACAGCCCCCATCTCCATGGCCTTGGCCGTACCCATAGCGTGCGAAGCGGTCCCCATTGCCAGTCCGCGTGCAACGCTGTCGCGAACACCGAACAGACTCAACAGGCCCGGCCCGACGACACTTCCGAGTATCCCCGCAAAAACGACGCCCAGCGACGTGAGCGCAGGTATGCCTCCGGTACTCTCTGCTATCGAGATGGCTATCGGGGTAGTTACAGATTTGGGCTGCAACGACCATACGATAACGCTGTCGGCCCCCATCAGCCACAGCACAAACCGTATGCTGAACACGGCTATAAGGCTCCCCATGAATATGGACGCTAAGATTGGAACGGTATTTCCCTTCAGACGTTCGACGTTCTGCTCAAGCAGATATGCCAGCGACACGACCGAGAGGCCGAGCATGAAATTTATGACGGAATTGGCTTCGTAATATTCGGCATAATCTATCCCCAACGCATGTAGTATACATATCACCGCCACTATCGACACCAACAGCGGATTGAGCAGCGGGAAACGGAAGCGCTTATAAAGGTTGAACGCACCGTAATAGACCGCTATCGTCAGGGCCAAAAGAAATATCTTGCTGTGTACTATACCGTCCATTACTGTTTTCTCCCTATTTTCTGCTGCAACACACCGACGCCAACTATCACCAATACGGTACTGATGAGCAACGAGATCACTATGGCCCAGAAATGCTGTCCGATAAGCGCGTAAGACACCATGATGCCCGATCCCACGGGAACGAAGAACAGCACCATATTGTCGAGCAAGGCTCGCGAAACCAGTTTTATATCGACCGTTTTCACCGCTTTTGTCCTCAGCGCAACGAACAACACTATCATGCCCAATACGCTCGCAGGCATGAACCCGTTCATCAGCATACTCAACAGCTCTCCGACCAGATAGGCAAGCAGTATATAAAAGACACCTTTCATCAGTAATCACTTTATGCGCCGCACGGCACATCCACGTAAAACCGGGGCAAAGATAACACCTATCGCGACACGTTGTCCATCGGCACGGAATAAAATGAACATTAAGCATATCGCACGCGATACTCCGCCCACACCGCATCGACATCCCGTTATGCCTGCGTCACGCCACGATGCCATTTCCTCATGCTTCTACCGCCCCGCCACACCATATCGCCCGAAACAACACATACACACAGCATTATTGACACGAACGACGGCATGGACAGCCCCCGGACAGATGCAGAGCCCCAAACGCCACTATCGGCCGGGGCACGACACATAAGAAACGGCCCCTCATCGCTGAAGGGCCGCATCATTTTTCGTCAGGCAACTATTAATAGTTCTGCTTCATCGGTTCGAAGTAAGCCTGCGGGTGTGCACATGCAGGGCAAGCGCCGGGAGCTTCGGGACCCTCATGAACATAACCACAGTTGCGGCACTGCCATTTGATAGGTTCGTCACGCTTGAATACGTCGCCGTCTTCGACATGCTTCAGCAACTTGCGATAACGTGCCTCGTGCTCTTTCTCTACCTTAGCGATGTTGCGGAATACGGTAGCGATAGCCGAGAAGCCCTCCTGATCGGCAACGTCGGCCCAGTTAGCGTACAGCACGTCCCACTCTTCCAATTCGCCCTCGGCAGCAACCAACAGGTTCTCTGCGGTAGTGCCTATCACGCCTGCGGGGAAAGTTCCGTCGATGGTCAACATGCCGCCTTCGAGGAATTTGAAGAAACGTTTAGCGTGTTCCTTCTCCTGCTCAGCCGTTTCGAGGAAAACCCCTGCTATCTGTTCGTACCCCTCCTTCTTGGCTTGGCTCGCGAAAAAAGTATAACGAGTACGCGCCTGAGATTCGCCTGCAAATGCCCTGAGGAGATTCTTTTCTGTTTCAGTACCTTTAACTGATTTTCCCATGTCTATAATTTTTTTGTAATGGTTATTTGGTATTTCCATTGTCAAAGATAACAAAAAGATGCTACTCACCCACCCCGCCGCCCATCAATTATATTTATCACTACATAGGTTGACACTATTATGCCGCACCGAAGCCGACATACGTTAGATTAGTCAAATAAAAATTGTAAATTTGTGGTCTTCCAATTTCGACACGAACGCTAAAAACAAGAAAACATGCCCGAACTTACACTCGTCACCCCGTCAATAATGTTCTCTGCCATCTCGCTGGTCATGATAGCATACACCAACCGGTTCCTGACCTACACGCAGGTGATCCGCAACCTCGCCGCCAACCATGCGGCCAATCCGTCGGACAAGCATGTCAAGCAGATAGCGAACCTCCGCAAACGGCTCTACATGACACGCTGGATGCAGATACTCGGCATCACGAGCCTGTTCCTGTGCGTCATAAGCACGTTCCTGATCTACGTAGGGTTCCAGTTCGCCGCAGCATGGATCTTCGGAGCGGCGCTGCTCATTATGATAATATCGCTCGCTATCTCCATTGCCGAGATACAAATATCGGTCAAGGCGCTCGACATACAGCTCGACAACATCGGCAAGAAATTGAAGAAATAAAGATTTAATCACGATAATTAGAACACTAAACAAATATGGCAGACGAAAAGATCATTTTCTCCATGGTCGGGGTCAGCAAGACCTTCAGCAACCAGAAGAAAGTACTGAACAACATCTATCTCTCGTTTTTCTACGGTGCCAAGATAGGCATCATAGGTCTGAACGGCTCGGGAAAATCAACCCTAATGAAGATCATCGCTGGAATCGAGAAGAACTATCAGGGCGAGGTGGTATCCGACAAGAGTTTCTCGGTCGGCTACCTCGAACAGGAACCTCACCTCGACGACGAAAAGACCGTGCGTCAGGTCGTTGAAGAGGGATGTGCCGAGATTGTCGGCCTACTCAAAGAGTACGAAGAGATCAACATGAGGTTCGCCGACCCGGACCTCGATCCGGACGAAATGACCAAACTCATCGAACGTCAGGGAGAACTGACCGAACTCATCGATCAAAAGAACGGCTGGGAACTCGACAGTATGCTCGAGAGGGCGATGGACGCACTGCGTTGTCCGCCGGAAGACGAACCGGTGAAACACCTCTCCGGAGGAGAACGCCGCCGTGTGGCATTGTGCCGCCTGCTGCTCCAAGAGCCTGACGTACTACTGCTCGACGAACCGACCAACCACCTCGACGCCGAGAGCATCGACTGGCTCGAACAACACTTGCAACAATACAAGGGTACGGTCATTGCCGTTACTCACGACCGTTACTTCCTCGACAACGTAGCCGGATGGATTCTCGAACTCGACCGAGGCGAAGGCATCCCGTGGAAAGGCAACTACTCGAGCTGGCTGGAGCAGAAATCCAAACGACTCGAAATGGAGGAAAAGCAGGAAAGCAAACGGCGCAAGACGCTCGAACGCGAGTTGGAATGGGTACGCATGAGCCCCAAGGCCCGCCACGCCAAAAGCAAGGCCCGTCTGTCGGCATACGACAAGATGCTCAACGAGGACAGCAAACAGAAAGAGGAGAAGCTCGAAATATACATTCCCAACGGCCCGCGTTTAGGCAACGTTGTGATAGAGGCCAAGAACGTCAGCAAGGCGTTCGGCGACCGTGTGCTCTACGAGGGGCTCAATTTCTCGCTCCCGCCAGCCGGCATCGTCGGCGTCATAGGCCCCAATGGAACGGGTAAGACCACCCTTTTCCGCATGATAATGGGACTGGAACAACCCACTTCGGGCGAGTTCAAGGTCGGAGAGACCGTAAAATTATCGTACGTGGACCAGCAGCATAAGTCGATAGATCCGGAGAAGACAGTATACGAAGTCGTTTCGGACAACAGCGAACTCATCCAGCTCGGCAACCGCCAGATCAATGCCCGCGGTTACCTCTCGCGCTTCAACTTCACGGGAGGCGATCAGGAGAAGAAGTGCGGCGTTCTGTCTGGCGGCGAACGCAACCGTCTGCATCTGGCTATGGCCCTCAAGGAGGGCGGCAACGTACTGTTGCTCGACGAGCCGACCAACGACATCGACGTAAACACCCTCCGCGCATTGGAGGAAGGTCTCGAAAACTTCGCAGGCTGTGCCGTGGTCATCTCGCACGACCGTTGGTTCCTCGACCGTATCGCGACGCACATACTCTCGTTCGAAGGCGACTCGAAAGTGGTCTTTTTCGAAGGCAGTTACAGCGAATACGAAGAGCACAAGAAACTGGAAGGCGGCGACACAAGCCCAAAACGTGTGAAGTACCGCAAGCTGGTGGAGTAAGCGTACAACGAACTCTGATGTACATAGAAGGCAACTAAGAATAACGGAAGTGGATTATAAATTCCACTTCCGTTATTTGTTATGCCCTCATACAAACTGCAAAGCCACTCGCCGCACATCGGGTAAAATCGTGGGTAAAATCAGCTCGATTCCCGCTAAGTATATTCAAACAAACCCGTGCATGTAATAAAGATACGCATTAATTTCTTAATTTTGCATATTGCAAAAACAAACAAACGTACGATGAAGCCGTCAATACCAAAAGGAACACGCGATTTCTCGCCGGTCGAGATGACTCGGCGCAACTATATGTTCGACACCATAAAGGCCGTATTCCGCGAACACGGATTCCTGCCGCTCGAAACCCCTGCGATGGAGAATCTCTCTACACTCATGGGAAAATACGGAGAAGAGGGCGACAAGTTGCTCTTCAAGATACTCAACTCCGGCGATTTCGCGGCCAAAGTGGAGTGCGGAGAGTTGGAAAACTCAAACAAGCTCGCCACCAAAATATGCGAAAAAGGATTGCGCTACGACCTCACCGTACCATTCGCACGCTATGTAGTGCAGCACCAGAGCGAAATAACGTTCCCGTTCCGCCGCTATCAGGTACAACCGGTATGGCGTGCCGACAGGCCGCAAAAGGGCCGTTACCGCGAATTCTACCAGTGTGATGTTGACATCATCGGCAGCAAGAGCCTGCTCAATGAGGTGGAATTGGTACAGATGGTAGAAAAGGTATTCGGCAGGCTCGGCATACGCGTCACGCTGAAACTCAACAACCGCAAAATACTGGCCGGGATTGCCGAAAGCATCGGTTACGCCGACAAGATGATGGACATAACCGTAGCCATCGACAAACTAGAGAAGATAGGCATGGACGCCGTCAAAGAGGAGCTTATGTCGAAAGATATATCCGAAGAGGCGTTCGGCAAACTGCGCCCCATACTCGAACTCAGCGGCACGAATCGTGAAAAACTCGCGCAACTACGCACAGCCATATCATCGTCCGAAACAGGCCTGAAGGGTATCGAAGAGATGGAGACCATATTCAGTTATACAGATGCTCTGGAAACGTCGCTCGACATAGAGCTCGACCTCTCCCTCGCCCGTGGGCTGAACTATTACACGGGGGCGATATTCGAAGTCAAGGCCAAGGACTTCGCAATAGGGAGTATCTGCGGCGGCGGACGTTACGACGACCTGACCGGCATATTCGGTATGCCAAACACCTCGGGCGTAGGCATATCGTTCGGGGCGGACCGCATATACGACGTAATGCTCGGCCTCGACCTATTCCCCGAAGAGGCGACCGTCTCGACCAAGGTCATATTCCTGAACTTCGGCGGTGCGGAAGAGCTCGCGGCCATCAAAGCCCTCGCCGCGCTGAGAGAGAACGGAACGGCATCGGAGATATATCCCGAAGCGGCCAAGATGAAGAAACAAATGGATTACGCCAACAAGCGCGGCATACCATACGTAGTAATCATCGGCAGCGACGAACTCGCCGCCGGTAAAGCCACTGTGAAGAACATGACCAGCGGCGAGCAGGTTCTGGTAGCGATAGCAGACATCGCCAGCGCCATACAATAAGGCGGCACACGACCGCAGCTCCTCGCAGGTGTAACGCCTGTACCACGTAACACGACATTCCCCGCCCGTTCGGAAGGGAATGTCTTTTGCAAACACGCGTATCGCAAACGACGACAACTACACACATGAAAAAAATCATAGTCATATTCTTGGCCGTCATTCCCATCATCGCAAGCGGACAGGCAAGGCCCAAAGACAAGCAGACCGGCATG
Source organism: uncultured Rikenellaceae bacterium (assembly GCA_944415565.1). Lineage (GTDB taxonomy): Bacteria > Bacteroidota > Bacteroidia > Bacteroidales > Rikenellaceae > WRDF01. Next base: position 36,249 of record CALYBQ010000006.1, on the reverse strand, counting down.
GAAACGGCGATACAATTGCAGAAACTCACGCAATTCTACACTTATCTGGCCGGCTCATACATCGACACGCTCGACATGGGTAAACTCACTGAAGATGCCATAAAAAAAATGCTCAGCGAGTTGGACCCGCACTCCTCTTACCTCTCGACGGAAGAGATGCAGAGCTTCCGAGAGTCGGTGCAAGGCAACTTCAGCGGCATCGGCGTGCAGATAAGCATGGTCGGCGACACGATGCACATAGCCAACATCGTACCGGGCGGCCCGTCGGAAAAGGTAGGCATACTGCCCAACGACCGCATAGTATCGGTCAACGACACGAGCGTGATAGGATGGAAACAAAACGACATAGTCAAAAGGCTTCGCGGTCCCAAGCATACGCCGGTCGATGTCGGCATACGGCGCCTCGGCGAACCGCAGGCGATGACGTTCCGCGTCGTGCGCGACGACATCCCCCTGAATACGGTGGACGCGGCCTACAAACCGGACAAAAAGACCGGCTACATCCGCGTAAGCCGTTTCTCGCATACGACTATGCAGGAGGTGAAAGATGCGTTCAACAAATTCGGGAAGATAAACGGACTCATCCTCGACCTGCGCGGTAACGGCGGCGGACTCTTCACCCAAGCGTTGATGATGGCGAGTTTCTTTCTCTCCGAAGACGACGAAATCGTCTCGACCGAAGGGCGCACGGTCGCTCGGGAAACATACAGGGTTCCGCGCGACGGCAAGTTCTGCAACGGTAAACTGGTCGTGCTGGTAGACGAATTCTCGGCATCGGCGAGCGAAATAGTCTCGGGAGCATTGCAAGACTGGGACCGTGCGGTAATCGTAGGGCGGCGCACCTTCGGCAAAGGACTGGTACAGCGGCAATACCCGCTGGTGGACGGTTCGGCCGTAAACATAACGATATCGAGGTATATCACCCCGTCAGGCAGAGCCATACAGCGGCCGTTCGAGAAAGGGAATAAAGAGGGTTACCTACACGACTTCGAGATGCGTTTCGGCAACGACACCACAGCGAACGCTCCGACCGTAGACAGTTCGGCCGTATACACCACCCTGCGGCTCGGCCGGAAAGTATACGGCGGCGGAGGCATAACCCCCGACTACACGGTGAAGATCGACACGTCCGAGTTCAGCAAATACGAGCGGCAATTGGCCAGCAAAGGCGTTTACACTGAGTATGTCAGCACATTCCTCGACCACGGACGCAGCAAGATTATGGCCGATTACGGCGATTTCGAAACGTTCGAACAGGAATTCGAGATCACTCAGGAAATGATAGACGAATTCGTCAAGATCGGCGAGAAGCGAGGCGTACCGTTCAACGCAGCAGGTCTCGACATTTCGCGCCCAAGAATCACAAAACAGATCAAAAGCCTGATAGCAAGCACCATATGGTCAACCAGCGAGGGATACCGGGTACTGAACGCTAACGACCCAGTGTTCTCCAAAGCTATGGAAATAATCCGTGACTGGAAAAAAATGGGCTCAGAGATAGCCATAGATAAGATTTGACGCTCTCCACCCTACCCGCCCGCGCATTTTTACGCTTTCGGATTTGTATTCCGACTAAAAATCAATATATTTGTTACAAAACAAATAAAAAGACAGGCAGTATGGCAGAGACTTTAGATGCACGCAAAGAGTTCGACAGCGAGGGAGGAGAAGAGGTATACTCTAAAGCTGTGAGGGCAGGACGAAGGACCTACTTTTTCGATGTTAAGGCAACGCGGAACGACGATTATTTCCTGACGATCACGGAAAGCCGTAAGAAACAGGCCAAAGATGGTTCGTTCTTTTTCGACAAACACAAGATCTACCTCTACAAAGAGGATTTCGGTAAGTTCTCCGAAGGGCTTGACGAGGTCGTCGCATATATCAAGGAACACAAACCGGAATTCTTCGAGCAGGAAGCCGCCGAGAAATCGGTAGACGAAGAGTTCGAAAACCTGTAACAGGTGCGGAATCGCTCGGCTCAACGGATTACAAAAACAACTGCACAAGGAAGCGCCAGCACAAGTCGGGCTTGAGCCATATCGCGTAAGTTGAAAGCTGGAGTCCGACAAAAAGGGACAGACAAAACGCACGCCGCAAGCAACTAACGGAAAGCCGTAATGGCAACACTGCACCGACCGTAGTATATGTCAATAACAGGACAGGGTTACAAACGGCAAGACATAATTCGTATCCGTTACATTAAGACATGAGAAGATGCCGGCACTCATTTATGCCGGCATTTTTTATCGCATCATATGCCTCCATATTTTGAACGGCTTGGGACACCGCCACAACTGGCTGTAAACATAAAAGCCGCCTCCATATACGCCCAACGCACACACGAAACGGATAATTTCATTTTTATTTGACATATCTACGGCCGCACAAATCGTAAAATGTAAAAAATATTATCTTTGCGAGCATAAGTAAAACGAAATGGCAAAAAGAAACTACCTCTCAATAGTCCTCAAAGGTATCGGCATGGGGACTGCAGATGTAATCCCGGGCGTCTCAGGCGGAACGATAGCTTTCATAACGGGCATATACGAGGAATTACTCGACTCGATCAAAAGCATAGACCTGACGGCAATGAAACTGCTCTTCAGATTGAGGCTGAAAGAGTTCTGGAAAAAAATAAACGGGAACTTCCTGCTCGCACTGGTAGCAGGGATAGCCACAGCCGCCTTCACACTCGCCAAACTCATGACATGGCTGCTCGAACACCATCCCGTACCGGTATGGGCATTCTTCTTCGGGTTGATAGCCGCCTCGACCGTGATAGTGTCTAAGCGTGTCCCTAAATGGACGGCACCGAACATTCTATCGTTACTTTTAGGGGCCGGAGCCGCATACTTCATCACTCAGGTAACACCGACCTCGACGCCAGACGTATGGTGGTTCATAATGCTTTCGGGGGCAATAGCCATATGCGCCATGATATTGCCGGGCATTTCCGGAGCTTTCATACTGGTGTTGCTGGGCAAATACCACTTCATTCTCAACGCCGTTACCGAACTCAATATAGGCATAATATTGCTGTTCATCGTAGGGGCCGTCGCGGGCATACTCAGCTTCTCGCACGCACTCTCGTGGCTGCTGCACCATCACCACAACGTCACAATAGCCGCGCTGACCGGGTTCATGGCCGGATCGCTCGCAAAGATATGGCCGTGGAAAACACTGACGTACCAATACAGCAGCGAGGGGACCAACACAATAGAGCACAATGTAATGCCGGTCCAGTTCGAGGCCGTAACGGGACAGGACGCACAACTATGGCTGGTAATAGGATTGTGCGTAGTCGGTTTCGCCATTATCTGGGCGATAGAGGCCATATCGAACAAAAAAGAACAGAAAGAAGCCGCCGGCAAATAAACACAAACGAACTAAACACAGATGAAACCACTGTACGGCCTTGTCGGACGCAGACTCGGACACTCGTTCTCGGCAAGATTCTTCGCAGACAAATTCGCAAAAGAAGGCATAGACGCCGAATACCGCAATTTCGAACTCACCACGATAGACGAACTTCCACGTATGCTGCAAGAGAACCCAAACCTGAAAGGGTTCAACGTAACATTGCCGTATAAGGAGGAGATAATACCGTTCCTCGACTCGCTTTCGGGCGAAGCACGCCAGATAGGTGCGGTCAACTGCGTGAAGGTAGAGGACGGCCGCCTAACAGGGCACAACACAGACGCATACGGATTCTGCAACTCCCTGCTGCACCTCATAGGCAACGAGCGTCCGGATGCACTGGTGCTCGGAACGGGCGGCGCATCCAAAGCGGTCAAGTATATATTACAGCAACTCGGCATACGCTTCAGGTGCGTGTCGCGCAGCCACAAGAACGGCGACCTTACATACGATGACCTTGCAGCAAATCCCTCGATAGTAGGCGATACCAAACTGATAATCAACGCTACGCCGCTGGGTACGTTCCCAGATGTGGATACGTTTCCCGACCTACCCTACTCCGCAGTTACGCCCGGACACTACTTTTTCGACTTGGTGTATAATCCGGAGCAAACTCTTTTCATGAGGAAAGGCGCGGAATATGGAGCAAAGACCTCGAACGGGTATGAGATGTTGGTGGGACAGGCTATCAAGGCATGGGGCATATGGTCCGGTAACGAATAAAACGAGACGGCATACAGGCTTCCATCCCGTCATCTGGCACGGTCACATCACATATTGCTGTGATATACTGGCGTGATCTGTCGGCGGGTAAGATGCGAGTCAAATACGGGTAAAGCAAATATCACACAAGCACAGGCATAGAAACCGGCGTACCCTTTCGACTGCGCCCCGTGCAAGGTTCTCTGTTCAGACGCCGCACATCGCAAACCACACAGAGTGGACAGTCCAACAGGAATGGCTCGGCTCATCAAAACACGGTAGTCCGCCCCAAAAAAACAATGGCCCGGACAAATTAATTTTGCAAGCGTTGCATAGTGTCTGGCGAGCCGCACCAAGGACGGCACGACATAAACCAATAAAGGCAGACTTCAGTAGTCTGCCTTTTATCATTTCACACTCTCCGGAACGGCCGTAGATGCGTCACGCCACAAGGCGACTATTCTTTCATGTTCTTTGAGTCCTCCTTGAAGCCTGCCTTATCGAAATCGGCCGCAAGTATTTCACGAGCCTTCGCCTCATCTTCTTTAGCAACGGCCAACCTCACTTGCAAATCGCCGCCGACTGGAAAAACAGTCCCCATATATTCGTCCAGCACATAAGCTTTGATGCCTGCCGATTCGAGCAACGCCTTGTGCATAGATGCGTTGTTCACCCTTGTGAACGTCATCAGAACCACCAAATCATTCTTTTCCATAACAGTAAATTTTAAAGTTTCAGCGTTCACCTGTCCCGCTGTATAAATATACAAAAAATATGTTGATAACTTGCCATCCGTACCCGATGTTTTGGCTTGTATTATACGTAACTTTGTGGAAAACATAGTCACCTCAAGTTTATGGCTCAGTTAGTCCACCTCCACGTACATACGCAGTACTCCATCCTCGACGGGGCCTCTCCGATAAAAGGTATCATAAAACGGGCCAAAGAGCTCGGAATGCCGGCACTCGCTATCACCGACCACGGTAATATGTTCGGTGTCAAAGAATTCCACGATACAGCCATGAAGGAGGGAATCAAACCAATACTCGGATGCGAGGTCTATGTGGTCAAGAACCGTTTTGAAAAAGACAAGGACGAAAAATCGGGCGACCACCTGATACTGCTCGCCAAAAATATCACAGGATACCACAATCTCGCCAAGATCGTTTCCTACTCGTGGACCGAAGGTTTCTACTACAAGCCGCGTATCGACAAGCAACTGTTGCGCGACTACCACGAGGGACTCATATGCTGCTCGGCATGTCTCGGCGGCGAACTTCCGCAGGCTATCATGCACGGCAACCCGGAGGATGCCGACAAGGTTGTGCAGGAGTTCAAGGGCATATTCGGCGACGACTATTACCTCGAATTACAGTTGCACCCGTCAGGCGATCCGAAGCGCGACGCTTACGTATATCAGAACCAGTTGAAGGTCAACAAGGTCATACTCGAACTTGCACGCAAGTACGATATCAAATACATCGTGTCGAACGACGTACACTTCGTGATGGCCGAAGACGCAGAAGCACACGACCGCCTCATATGCCTCAATACGGGTAAGGACCTCGATGATCCGAACCGTATGCGGTACACTTTCCAAGAGTACCTCAAATCGGCTGACGAGATGGAACAGCTGTTCCCCGACCTACCCGAAGCACTCGAAACGACGCTCGAAATCGCGAACAAGGTGGAAGAGTACTCGCTCGACTCAAAGGCGCTGATGCCGAAATTCGAAGTCCCTTCCGATTTCCACATCGCACCTGAAGAACTTCACGAAACGTTCACGAAGCATATCGAGGATCAAGCGTTGCTCGACGAGATAGCCAAATATCCGACCATAGAAGAGTTCGTCGCCGCACACCAAGAATATGCGGACAAGATGAACACGGCCAAACAGTTCCGTTACCTGAAGCATATAACATACGAGGGTGCACACAGGCGCTACGGCGAACAGATTGAGAAAGCGCTCACCGACCGTATAGATTACGAGCTCGGAATCATGGAGTGGATGGGATTCCCCGGCTACTTCCTCATCGTGTGGGACTTCATCAGGGCTGCGCGAGAGATGGGTGTGGCCGTAGGACCGGGACGTGGTTCGGCCGCAGGTTCGGTGGTGGCCTACTGTCTCGGCATCACGAATATAGACCCAGTAAAGTACGACCTGCTTTTCGAACGTTTCCTCAATCCGGAGCGTATCTCGATGCCCGATATAGATATCGACTTCGACGAGGACGGCCGTGCCGACGTATTGCGATACGTCACCCAAAAATACGGACAGAAACGTGTGGCACAGATCATCACGTTCGGGACGATGGCCCCCAAAATGGCCATCCGCGACGTAGCCCGCGTACAGGGATTACCGCTTTCCGACAGCGACCGGCTCGCCAAACTCGTACCGGACAAAATTGCCAACGGAAAGGACGAAACTCCGTTCCAGAGGGTATATAAAGACTCGCCGGAGTTGGCGGCCGAGCGGGATTCGGACAATCAGCTCATACGCGACACGCTGAAATACGCCGAAAAACTCGAAGGCTCGGTACGCCAGACCGGTGTTCATGCCTGCGGTGTGATAATCGGGCCCGACGACCTCGAAAACTTCGCCCCGCTGGCCATCGCCAAGGATGCAGACCTCAACGTCGTGCAGTACGAAGGAAAACTCGTGGAGAGCGTCGGCCTCATCAAGATGGACTTTCTCGGGCTGAAGACGCTCTCGATAATAAAGGACGCGCTCGACAACATCGAGAAAACGCGCGGAATAAAACTCGACATCGACGCCATCCCGCTCGACGACAAAGAGACATACGAACTTTACAGCCGCGGGGATACGACAGGGCTGTTCCAGTTCGAGTCGCCCGGCATGAAAAAACACCTGAGAAACCTCCGCCCGTCGCGTTTCGAAGACCTCATAGCCATGAACGCCCTTTACCGTCCGGGACCTATGGAATATATCCCGCAGTTTATCGCGCGTAAACACGGCCTTGAAAAAGTGGTGTACGAGATTCCGGACATGGAGGAGTACCTGTCGGACACTTACGGCATTACGGTCTATCAGGAACAGGTCATGCTGTTGTCGCAGAAGTTGGCCGGGTTCACGGGCGGACAGGCCGACACGCTTCGTAAGGCGATGGGTAAGAAACAGAAAGCCGTGCTGGACAAGCTCAGGCCCCAGTTCCTCGAAGGCGTGCAGAAGAACGGGCACGATGTGAAGGTATGCGAAAAGATATGGAGCGACTGGGAAGCGTTCGCATCGTATGCGTTTAACAAGTCACACTCGACCTGCTACGCTTACGTATCGTACCAGACTGCGTATCTGAAGGCGCACTACCCCGCCGAATTCATGGCCGCACTGCTCAGCCGCAACCTCTCCGACATCAAAAAGCTCAGTTTCTTCATGGACGAGTGCAAAAGGATGGGCATACAGGTTTACGGGCCAGACGTGAACGAGAGTTGGCAGCGATTCTCGGCCGACAAACAGGGCAACGTCCGTTTCGGACTGGCAGCCGTCAAAGGCGTCGGCGAAGCGGCGGTGCAAAGCCTCGTAGAGGAGCGCGAACAAAACGGACGTTTCACATCCATATACGACCTCGTGGAGAGGGTGAACCTTCAGGTACTCAACAAAAAGAATCTCGAATGCCTTGCGATGGCCGGAGCGCTGGACGGCATCAGCGGATTCAGCCGTTGCAGGTTCTTCGCCGCAGCCGAGACGAAAGACGGCAACGAAAGCACCTTCCTCGAACAACTCATGCGCTACGGCAGCCGCATGCAGAGCGAAAAGAACAATTCGCAACAAAGCCTCTTCGGCGGCAGCGACACGGTGGAGATACAGAAACCGGCGATACCGTCAGCACGCGAATGGACAAAGTTGGAACTGTTGAACAAGGAGCGCGACGTAATCGGAATGTACCTCTCGTCGCATCCGCTCGACGATTATAAGGTAATCATCAACAACTTCTGTTCCATGCAGTTGTCCGAGCTCGAAAACATAGCGGAGCACAAGAACAAGGACTTCATAGTAGCAGGAATGGTAACGTCGGTACAAAACCTGATGACCAAAACGGGTAAACCTTTCGGACGCTTCACGCTCGAAGATTACAACGGATCGTACCAGTTCACGCTATTCGGCAAAGACTACGAGAACTTCCGCAAGTTCCTTTATCAGGACTACTACCTGCTCATACGCGGCAAAATAGCCCCTCGCCCGTACAACGACAAGGAGTTCGAACCGCGAATAGCGTCCATCATGCAACTGGCCGAAGCTCAGGAGACGCTGATAAAGGAGATGACGCTCACGCTTCCCGTCAAGGAGATAACGGCTGAGGTCGTACATGACCTTACGAACGTAATCAAAAACTCAGCGGGCAACATACTGTTCCGCGTGAAGGTGACCGACCCTGAAAACGAAGTATCGTTGGGCTTGTACTCGCGCTCTTTCAGGATCAACCTCAGCGCAGACCTGATACGGTTCTGCGAAGAGGGCGGCTACAAATTCTCCCTCGTATAATAACAGACATCAAACAAACGTTTTATTACAGATAAAAACTAAAGTTATGGCAAAAGCAATCACAAAAGACAACATTCAAGAAGTATTGAACTCGGGCAAACCGGTAGTCATCGATTTCTGGGCGGAATGGTGCGGTCCGTGCCGCATGATAGCCCCCTCGATCGAGGAGCTCGCCGAAGAATTCGCCGACAAAGCCATAGTTGGTAAATGCGACATAGAGGAGCAGAACGACCTAGCAGTAAAATATTCTATCCGCAACATCCCGACCGTACTCTTCATCAAGAACGGCGAAGTGGTAGACAAACAGATCGGGGCCTGCGCGAAAGATTCGCTCAAAGAGAAGCTCGAAAAAATACTGTAATGGCCGACAATAGCAGGGAAAGATACCCCCGCTCATGTAAACGCTCACATAACCGGAATACGCTGCATCTTAACAAGTTGGCAGCGTATTTCACATTATACCCTTCCCCATCCTGCAATACAAATACGTGCCGGCTATTGAAAAATCGGGTAAAAATCAGTATATATGCAAATTGCAAAAAAAATAGAATCACACGATGAACAGATACCTGAGAATCGCAGGAGCCATATTAATGCTCAACGCCGCCACACTATCCGCAGCACCTTCGACACAGGCAGACGACGGCAATGTGGCGCTCGGCAAACCGGCGCATAGCAACCTGTCAAAACCACTGGCACAGAACGTTACCGACGGAGACATCGCCACCGAATGGTCCGGCGTCTTCTTTCCTGCCTATGTAGACGTTGACCTATTAGATACATATGACATCGAGAAGATAGTCCTCTATTTTCCCAAAGGCAAACAAACCTACTACACGCTATACGTCAGCAACGACGGCAAGAATTATGACCGCATACACCGTACCCGAGACACGTGCGCCACTCATGCCGGCACACATCAAATAACATTCCACACACCGCAGCGATACAGAATAGTGCGGGTAAACATCGAGTTCACCGGCGGCGACAACAAAGCATATCTGTCTGAAATCAAGGTCTACGGGAAAAAAACGGGCTCGAACACGGGCATGCTGCGGAACGGATCGTTCGAAGAGATACTCGGGATAAAACCGTTCAGCGAGACCGAATACGCCACCCCTGTCACGGATAAGGAAACCATCGAGAACGTCTACGGAATAATCGACCGGACGGTAGGGCCGGAATACCGCTCGTGGTTCACATTCGAACTCGCGGACAAAGAAGCAGAGCACGATTATTTCGAATTGAGCGACGCCGACGGCAGAATCCTTATCAAAGGCAACGAAGGATTGTCGCTCGCCACGGGACTCAATTACTATTTCAAGAACTACGCAGGCGTACACATATCCGAACAGACCATGCAGGCGACAATGCCGGAGCGCATCGTCCCAATAGGCGGTACGGTACGCAAGGAGACCCCGTACAAGGTCCGATATGCCTTCAACTACTGCACGCTCAACTACACGTTCTCTTTCTTCGGCGAGCAGGAGTGGCAGCGCGAGAACGACTGGCTGGCGCTCAACGGCGTGAACGTGGTGCTCGACCTCGCCGGGCAGGAAGCGACATGGATCAGGTTCCTGATGAACTTCGGATACTCTTTCGACGACGCCAAGGACTGGCTGACAGGCCCGGCATACTACGCATGGCAGTTCATGGACAACATGGAGAGTTTCGGCGGCCCCGTGCCCGACGGGTACGTCAAGGACAGGGTAGAGCTGGCCCGCAAGACACAACGATGGAAACGGTCGTTGGGTATGCAAACGGTGTTGCAAGGTTATGCGGGAATGGTCCCGACCAATTTCAACGAGTTCCAACCCGACGCCAAAACCATAAAACAGGGTAACTGGAACGGGTTTGCCCGACCGTGGATGATAGCCACCGATTCGCCCGACTATGACGATTACGCCCGCAAATTCTACGAAGCGCAGGAGTTCGTCTACGGTCAGACATCGGACTTCTATGCGGTCGATCCGTTCCACGAGGGCGGCATACGTTCGCAGGGACTCACAGACGAGATCATATCGAAAGAGGTACTCGAATCGCTGCTCGAATACGACAGTTGCGCCGTATGGATAGTACAAGGGTGGCAAAGCAACCCCACGAACGGTCTCCTGAACGGCATGGGCGAGCACAAGAACAACCACGTCCTGATAGTGGACCTCATAAAGTATCCGCTAAAGTCATGGACCAAATACAATAAGCTGAAATACGACAGGACCACTCTCGATTCGCCGGAGTTCAACGGAACAGACTGGGCATGGTGTCTGTTGGCCAATTTCGGCGGCAACCCATCCATGCACGGGCAAATGGACGTGATGGTGGACGACATACTCACGGCACGCAAAACGAGCAAGCACATGCAGGGAATAGGCATCATATCCGAGGCCACGTATGACAACCCCGTAATGTACGATCTGATATTCGACCTCGTTTGGGCAGACGAGAAATTCTCTACCGCCGACTGGCTCGAGGGATATGTCGAACGCAGGTACGGCACTCTTTCGCCGAACGCACGGAAGGCTTGGGAAATCATGCGGAAGAGCAACTACGACCACGGTGTGCGCTACACGAACGAGCTGTTCGGCATGAAGGGCAAAGGACCGCAGGATTACGGCATGCAGGAGATACCCTACGGGGCCGAAAATCTCGAAAAGGCGTTCAAACTGTTAGCCTCGGATTTCGACAGTTTCAAAGACAACGAATGCTATCGCTACGACATGACCGAGATAATGCGCCAGATCGTGAGCAACTACGCCGTGCTGACATACAACAACCTGCTCAAGGCTAAAGAGGCAGGATCGCTCCCGGACTTCCGGACAGCCAAAGAGAAATTCCTGCGTGCGTTCGACATACTGAACGAGGTGCAGGCCACACAACGGGAGCAGCTCGGCGGCGAGTGGATAGGCAAAGCCCGCGACAGGGCCGCAGGATACGACGACTTCGCCCGCGACGCATTCGAGATGAATGCCAAAACGCTCATAACCACATGGGGATCGCGCGGCGGCAGTTCGCTGAAAGACTACGGGTGGCGCAACTACGAAGGCATATTCACAGACATATACCGGCGAATCTGGAGCGATTACCTCGATCAGGTCGAAAAGAACTTGGCCGATGGCACTCCGGTGCGTACGATGAACGCAAAAGGGTATTTCGACTTCTACTGGAATTGGATAACAGGAACCCAGAACTACACGCGGGAAGCCAAGGATTCTCCGGACGATCTCAAAAAAGTCATCGACCTCGTAACCGCCTACTGTTCTCTCGATGCCGGCATAGTAGACCCTAATGCCGGAAACATCGCGTTCAAAAGAAAAGTGGCGATCAATGGCGATTGGGAAGTTGAGACAAGCTGTTTCGCAACCGATGGCGACACGACAATCGGCGTCAACGTAATGACACCGTACAAGAATCGGAAAGCCGTATCGGAAATAACCGTTGACCTGATCGGCGAGTTCCAGCTATCTAAGGTAGACCTGTCAGTAGATTATGGCTTCAACACCGCCGATCCTTGCGAAATATACACCAGCACTGACAACGAAAACTGGGTAAAAATAGGCGGCAGTGACGACACGGACACTACCGGGAGCCACATAATACCGGTAGACAATACCGTAGCGAGATTCGTCAAGGCGGTCAGCATAGGCGACATAAGAAAAACGATGGCCAGATTACATGCCGTGACCGTCAATGAATTCCGCGTCTACGGGGAAAGAATGCTCCCCTCGCTGGAACAGCTCAGCAGGCTCATCAATGCCGCAAGACACATATCTGCCGAAGCAGCCCGCATCGGCATACTGACCGAACGTACCTCGGCTTTGATAGAAAATGCCGAGGATGTGCTCGCCAACGCAGCCCCGCCGGACGAAGTGAACACGATATACTGGGCATTATACGACGACTTGGCAGCTATCGACCTCAACGAACGCAATATAGCCAAAGGCAAGAAGGTAACAGCCCACAACGATCCTTCGGGCCGTTCGGGCAATATAAACGACGGCGACGAAAAAACACATTGGGATTCGGGCAGGCTCAGTGCTACGGGAAAACCCTACGAAGACACCATCACACCCGGATATGCCGAGATCGACTTAGGCGTTATATGCCGTATCAATCATATAATACTTAAATTCGCAAAACAGAATATCTGGTATAAATATGCACTATACACAAGCCGCGACGGGAACGAATGGGAATTAGTCGGATCGAAAGAAACCGAAACGACACCCGGAGCGGAGGACCATTACGCTCTCAGCAAGCGCAAACGCGTCAAGGCAAGGTATGTCAAAGTGGTAACGACAGACATACAGACCGACCAGAACGGGAAACGGCAGTCATACGGAATCAGCGAACTGGAAGTATACGGAAGTCCGATAATAGCGAAAAAAGAGCAGCCTAAACAGACATCACTCCGTTAGCGGTTTTCTGCGGGACAAAACAGGCTGCCCGGATAACGTCGTATGAATTATTCGTTCGCCATTCGACAATCACCCTGTCCACACAAGCAAGGCCCCGCTACTATCAATCAGTCACTACATGAACCCCATTCGCTGGCGGGCCCATTGCATGACAAGTGCCGGCGGCTGTTTCGTCTTCAGACACTCGGACATGAACTTCATGTACGGGTCCACATGGCTGAAGAACAACTTATATCCCCGGCACAGCGTATTAAGGTTCTTCTCACCATTGGCTGCCGTATCGAAACGATGCTTAGGGCACTCGCCCCTGCACGCAAAATACCATTTGCATCGGAGACACTCGGCAGGCAGCGAATTGCGTTTGTCGATACCGAACTTGAACTGCTTCTTAGACCTCAGCATTTCGGCCATATCGTCCTCCATTATGTTCCCTAACTTGTACTCCGGATATACGTAGTGGTCACAGGAATAGACGTCGCCATTATGCTCCACTACGATGGCGTCGCCGCACGTCTCGGTAAACGAACAAAGCCCCGGAGGCACACCGTGCCATTGAGCCAACGACACGTCGAACAATTGCACGTAGTATTGCCCAACATCGCTCATCACCCATTCGTCAAAAATATCCGACATGAAACGTCCGAACCCCTCCGGCGTAACCGACCACTCGGCCAGACGCGAACCGGGATAACCCGGCGGAACTATGGCTGCCCGCCTGTGCCCGGGGACATCGACCGTATGCTCCACCACCGGCAGAAATTGCATATAATGGCTGCCTATCGACTTCATGAATCGGTAAACTTCAGCCCCACGGCCCTCACACCGGTTATTGATCGTCGAAAGCGTATTATACTCCACACCGTAGAGCGACATCATCTCGATATTCTCGATTATCTTGTCGAAAGTCGGACGTCCGCCCTTATCGAGCCTGTGGGCGTCGTGTATATCCTTGGGCCCGTCTATCGACACCCCCACGAGGAAATTGTTCTCATGGAAAAACTCACACCACTCACGGTTGAGCAATGTACCGTTCGTCTGTATGTTGTTCTCTATCTTCTTGTCGCCCTTATACTTGTTCTGGAACTCTACCGCCTTGCGGAAGTAATCTATCCCCGTCAGCAGCGGCTCTCCGCCGTGCCATCCGAACGAGACGACAGGGATGTCGTTAGCCTCGATGTACTGACGCACGAACTCTTCGAGCAACTCGTCGTTCATCTTCGGCTGGCGATTTCCGTAAAGCTCCGCCTTGTCCAGATAGTAACAATAGCTGCAATCGAGGTTGCACGCCGACCCTATCGGCTTTATCATGCTTGAAAAAGCGGTCTTTCGCGAAGATTTGAGAGCGTCGCCGAACGTCAGCGACCGTTTGCGGTCGATAGCCATAAACAAAATATAAATGTGGGGCATAAAAATACTCAATCGCATCGGATAAAACAACACACAGCGATGTTACGCAGCGCATCGGAATGTGGCTAATTACGTTCGGCATGCGAACAGCATTTTTATTTAGTGAAAAACATATTAAATTTACATTCTATAAGAGATGTACCCACACGCAGGATGACAGATACCATACACATAGCCATGAATCTGGACGAGAATTACGCTCCACACTGCGGTGTAACGATGGTCTCCGTCCTGCACCACAACCGCAGCAACAAAATTCGATTTCACATATTGGGGTTGGATTTGTCGCACGACTCGAAAGCCAGACTTGGCACGATAGCCTCTAAATACGGCAGCGAGATCACATTCTACGACGTGGATGAAAAGTTGGTCTGCGACCTACCTAACATGGGCGAAGGCATATACATCAAACCATCTTCATATATCAGGCTGTACCTCACCGATTTCATTCCGGCAGACATCGACAAGATACTATACCTCGACTGCGATCTTATCGTGCGGCACAATCTCCGCGAACTGTGGGAAACGGACATTGAAGGTGTAGCTTTGGCGGCGGTAGAGAACAGGATACGCAACCTCGATCGAGGATTCAGGCCATACGATTACACGCGCTACAAATATTTCAACGCGGGAGTACTGCTTGTAAACATCACATACTGGAGAAAAAACAATCTCAAGGAACGATTCGAGGATTTCATCGCAAAATATTATGACCGGATAGACTTTCACGACCAAGACGTACTGAACGGGGTACTATACGACAGCAAAACGTTGCTTCCGGAGCAATGGAACATGATGGACTTTTACCTCAACAAGTCAGTATTCGCCTTAGAACCCGCCATATACGAAAAATACGGTCGCAATCCGTATATCGTCCATTTCACCAGCAGCACGAAGCCTTGGAATACGACCAAATATCGCCCCTATTTCGAAGAGTACCACAAATTAAGGCGCATGACGCCTTGGGGTGGCATAAAAATTGACGCAGGTGTTATGACAAAACAAACGAAACACGCATTGAAAAGGCTGTTAGGTCTCGACAAGTACCTGTTCGACCGCCAAATGAAACGCGCGCTGAAAAAACTCAAGAAACAAGAATCGTTATGACACTCCTCGACAGATTTCTCAACTATATATCTTTCGACACCCAAAGCGATCCGTCGAGCGAGACGTTCCCATCGACGGCCAAGCAACTCGCCCTGCTCAACCACTTGTTCGCCGAGATGATCGAGTTGGGCTTGGAGGATGTGGAGATAGATCCCAACGGATATGTAACCGGGACCATCCCCGCTACTGTCGGCTGCGAGGAGAAGCCCGTCATCGGCTTCATCGCTCACGTAGACACCAGTCCCGACATGAAAGGGGCTGATATAAAACCACAAATAATCAAGGATTACGACGGCGGCGACATCAAACTCAACGGGAATATAACCATGAAAACGGCTGATTTTCCCGAACTAGCTTTTTTCAAAGGCCATACGCTCATCACGACAAACGGCACTACCCTGCTTGGCGCGGACGACAAGGCCGGAGTGACCGAGATAATGACCGCAGCCGAGTATCTGACGGCACATCCGGAAATACGACACGGCAAGATACGCATAGGTTTCACGCCGGACGAAGAGATAGGCCGCGGAGTCGATTTTTTCGACGTCGCGCAATTCGGGGCACAATTCGCCTACACCGTAGACGGAGGATTCGAAGGCGAATTGGAATACGAGAACTTCAACGCCGCCGGTGTCAAGATCAGCATACAGGGCCGCAACATTCATCCCGGATATGCCAAGGGGAAGATGATAAACGCCCTGATCGTCGCAACCGAAATAGAGAGCCAACTGCCGCCGGCTGAGCGGCCTGAGCATACGGAGGGCTACGAAGGTTTCTTCCATCTGACGGCGATTAACGGAACTGTAGAACACGCATTGATGGAGTACATCGTGCGCGACCACTCGCGCGATATGTTCGAAAAGCGCAAAGAAAAAATACGTCTCATCATAGACGGCATAAACGCCAAATACGGTCATGGAACGGCGACCGCCACCATAACCGACCAATACTACAACATGAGGGAGATGGTCGAACCTCACCCGCAACTCATCGACAAAGCGAAACGGGCGATGGAAGAGGCTGGTGTCGTCCCCGTCATACGGCCGATACGCGGCGGGACAGACGGATCGAGGCTTTCGTATATGGGCCTGCCATGCCCCAACCTGTTCACGGGCGGCATGAATTTTCACGGCAAATTCGAATACGCATCGCTCGACTCTATGGAGAAAGCCGTGCGTACCATAGTCAATCTGGCAAGGTTGTGGGCCGAATAGCAGGCGGCACGCATCAGCAGGCGCCCCGACTCCATCTCTGTCCATGCACAGTAGGCAGTAGGGTTAGATATTTGATTCCGAGACATTAATGCGGTAAAGTAGACTTGCGGTCTGAACATATACTATATACTGCTACATCTATTCTACACACACCGACATTAGGGCTCTGCACAATAGACGGCATCAAAGCTGCAAAACGTCCCATACGAGACAAAACCAAATAATTTAACGGCCGCCGTATGCTTCGACTCCGGATATTTCATACATTTGCGAAATTTTATTTCAGACACGTATGACCGGTGTATACACTATCGCACTTCTCGTAATCTCCAACATCTTCATGACCCTTGCATGGTACGGCCATCTGAAGATGCAGGGCTTGGGAAAATTCAACGCACTACCGTTGATAATAGTCATCCTCATCAGTTGGGGCATCGCATTTTTCGAATACTGTTTCCAAGTGCCGGCGAATAGGATCGGATTCCGTGAAAACGGTGGTCCGTTCTCGCTTTTCGAATTGAAAATATTGCAGGAGGTAATTTCTTTGTCGGTTTTTACCGCATTCGCACTACTCGTCTTCAAGACTGAAACACTGCGTCTTAACCACATACTTTCGTTCGTCTGCATCCTACTGGCCGTGTTCTTCGCATTCCGCAAATAGTTTTTGGCACGCGCTTTGGAATTAATCAGGTACAGCAATACATTATCACTTATGAACGACCTGATTATTTCACACATAGACACACATATACTCCAACGGCTCGAAAATTATGCAGGCAATCCCTCGGAGTTGCATACGGCATTGGGAAACTACATAGCCAGTATGGGAATAGCCCCGGCGGAACATACCGTAGCGGTATTCGAATACCTGCTCCATAACAGGAGCCACCAGACCTCAGAAGAGATATTCCAAGCGCTATACCCCACCGAAAGTTCGTTGACACGCACATCGGTAGATACCAGCCTCGAGATCTTGGCACAAACGGGCATCATACAGGTCGTCAGAATGGATACTGAAACCTATACAGCCAAGCGCCATAACAAAGAAGCCGTTCCCCACGCCCACCTTATATGTTCGTGCTGCGGAGCCGTCGAGGAGATCCCGATGTCAGCCAACGTAGCGAGAATGGTGGCCCTGCCTCGCGGTGCGACGGTCAACGATATGCAGATGATGTGTCTCGGTTTGTGCGCCAAATGCAGCAAGACACAACAAGTAAATTAACGGCACTTATCTACATATTTACAAACATGAAGCATATCGATTAAGTTTTACGTTTCAATAAAACTCCCCGATGCGAAAACATCGGGGAGTTTCTTTTTATAACCGTTATCTGACGAGTTTTTTCAGCTTCGGCTGTATGATGTCGATAAGGTAGCTGAACCCTACATCGTTCGGATGTATACCATCCGTAGTCCCCTCGTTGTCCGGGAATTTAGAGCTGTCATACCGTATCATATGCAGGTTCTTGATACCCTCCGCACGCAATTTGTCGAATTCGGCCTCAAGATTCCGGTTCTTCCGGTCAACCGTCTTCCTATCCTCCGGAGTCAGCACGGAAGGAGAATCAGGCATGCGCTGTACGAATATTATGGGGGCATCGGGATATGTGGAGCGTATTTTTTTCACCATATAAGCAGTCCGCTGCGATATTTCCTCCGGTGTGGGATTGGCAATGCAATCGAGGACAAAGGCATCGACACCCTCTATTTCCGAAAGCATGTCGGCAACCTCCGGCTCCATCTTGCCGTTGCCGCTGAGCCCCAGATTGATAAGATACAGCCCCGTGTTGCGACTTATGCGAGATGTATAGGCCATGCCGGGACGGCTGGCTGATGCTCCCTGCGTGATGCTCGAACCGTAAACGACTATCTTCTTACGGAACGGGTTGGGAAGTGATTCGATGACAGCATCTTTATCTATACCTATCTCAAGATCGGTCAACTCGTTATACAGCGGAAGATAGAGCAGGTATTCGCGCTCGCCGACAGGCAGTGGCCCAGCCAGCTTCCACGAAGATTCGGTTCCTTTGATAGACGGCCGGCCTATGCCTGCCAAAACCCACTCTTTCCCGTCCTTGACATACAGATCGAGGCCGGAATGCCCTATGGGAGTCATGTTGTTAGCCGAAAAGACATGCTTGTTCTTCCAACGTGCATGGATCACGCTGCTGTTGGTTTTGAACACTACGGCCAGTCCGGCAGTATTCGTGAATATGCGTTTGACGGTCAGGCGCATTGCCGAATATTTCGCGGTATCTACCCTGTGGTAGTGTCCGCCTGTTTCGAAAGCCTTACCGATAAGAGTAAATTTTTTTGCGTTATGGTATGTTATATCCTGCGCCGATATGCAGCCGCAAGTTATGGCAAAAAGAAAAGCCGTGCAGGCAAGTAGTGTTTTTTTCATTGGGCGATAAATTTTATATGTTCGGTTATGTAGTGACGGTTATCTAAATATCCAAAATCACATGACGAATGTCTTCAGCCACATCGTGTCTGCGCGATGAACCATGCAATGCTGTATGCAGAAACAAATATAGCCAAAAAACTGTAACGGCGTCACATTCTCATACTCCGAAACCGGACCTATAAATTCAAAATTTCTGCAAAGTTGGCATCTACTTTTACGGCAAAACATATAAGATTATGGCTTTACAGGAAGATTTTGAACGACAAGGGAACTGGTTGTTCCGTTATCGGGGAGTGCTGCCCATCGCGATATTAGCCATAGGGGTAGCGGTTTTCGCGCTTACCGTCAATAGCGGCAGATTGGCCGGCGCTCTGTTGCCACACTGGCATTTATACGAGTATTCATGTCTGGCGGTCAGCTTGGTAGGTCTCGTCGTCCGCATTCTGACAGTCGGATATACTCCCGCCGGTACTTCCGGCCGCAATACCAAAGAGCAGGTGGCCGAATGTCTGAACAAGACTGGGATATACTCCGTCGTGCGCCACCCGTTATATCTGGGCAATTTCCTTATGTGGCTCGGTATAGCGCTACTGACGTGCAACGCTTGGTTCGTTGCTGTCTTCGTGGTAATCTACTGGATATATTACGAGCGTATCATGTATGCCGAGGAACAATTCCTGCGCCGGAAATTCGGACATGATTATCTTGAATGGGCATCGCGAACACCGGCTTTGCTGCCCCGCCCGAAAGGGTTCGCAAGGCCCGCATATCCTTTCTCGTGGAAAAAGATTGTGAAAAAAGAGAAAAACGGATGCTTTGCCCTTCTGCTGATATTCTGCCTGTTCGACTCGGTCATGGCAGCCAGTGCCGACATTCGGCCAAACGGCTTACTCATCATACTGGCCATTGTAAGTTGCCTGTTTTACGTCAGCGTGAAATACCTGAAAAAACACTCTCGATTGCTGGACGAGATGGGGCGATGATTTGTAAGGGACGGCCGCAAGTCTGCTATGCACGCACAACGGCCGAACGGCTATACCCGGCCCGGTAACGCAATACCGGGCCGAGTTATTTATATTGTCTGTACGGTTCGCACAAATACGGACAGCCTATGGTAGCGCCTAATGCCCTCGGAGCATATCAAGTTCAAATGGTATCGTTATTCATGTCGGGTGGATGGGACAGAGGTGCTGCCGTTTTCTGCGGCAAAATTCACGATGAATGAGTGCCCGCTATCGGTATATTCGTATGCAATTCCCCATTTGTGCAGACGGACTATCTGCGCCACTATCGACAAGCCCAACCCGTTGCCTTTTCGCCCGTCCGTAAATTTATTGAAACGACGGAATATTACTTCCGGATCCAATGCCGTGCCCTCGCCCGTATTCGTTACGGTGAACCGGGTTCCGCACACCGATACCAAGATAGCCCCGTTTTGAACATTGTGATTGATCGCATTGACGACGATATTATTCACAAGGCTCTCGACCAGCGTCTTATTCGCATTAATTATCAAACTGTTATCCGTCTGAACAGTCATCGACAATCCGTTATCCTCTGCCATTGGGCGTAAATACTCCAGTTGGGCATTGAGAAGCTGTATGAAGTCCAAATCCTCCCTCTGCCGGAATTGCGAGTTATCTATTTTCGCAAGCAATAATAAGTTCTTGTTCAACCTCGTCATGCGCGAAGCAACGGAATAAAGCGTCTGTATCGTCCGACTCTGCCGGTCCGTCAGGTCGGGTGATTGCAACAGCATATCCAACTGTGAGAGAAATACCGCGAGCGGGGTCTGCAACTCGTGCGAGGCATTCTCGATAAACTTTTTCTGATCGTTATAGACACGTATATTGCCAGACAACAGCTCTTCGAGTATACGGTTAAGCCTCTCGAACTCTACCGTATCGCTCGTTCCCATTGCAGGCACGACACCTTGTCCGAGATCGAAACGGCTGATTGCGCCGAGCGTGGTGTAGAACGGCCGCCACAACCTCTTGGACATATAATAATACAGCACCGACAATGATACGAGCAGGACAATGAACAATACCCCATATTGGGCTGACAGCGTTTTCCACAGGTCCTTCGATTCGATCATCGGGATTCGCGACATAAATACATAGGGATGCCCCTCGATAAGCACCTCGCCGTAATACACGCGGTAATAGATCTCATGCCCTTCGGCCCGGTTGTAATGCTCCTCCTGCGAAACTTCCCCGATCTTCAGCCCTTCCCGATACGGCAGAATGAGCATATCTTCGTTATATCCATTCCAAACCGGAATATCGTTCGTGCTGAAAGCGGGCAATTTGTGCTTGACGAAATCGTCGTAGCGGAATATTATCAACTCGTCCAGATCCTCCTTGTAGTATCGCTCCATCAAGAGGTACATCAAAGGCAGACAAGCCGCCAATACGATAACCGTAGCGACGAAAAACCTTGTCAGGCTTTTAACTGCGAGTGTACGGCCTATTCTTCCCATTGGTATCCAGTTCCGTAAATCGTCTTGATATTATTTGTCGAACCGGCCTTTGAGAGCTTGGCCTTGAGGTTCTTGATATGGGCATACACGAAGTTGTAGCTGTCGAGCATATCGGCCATATCGCCGGAGAGGTGTTCAGCTATGGAGTTCTTCGACACGACACGTTTTTTGTTCCCGATCAAGAAAAGCAACAACTCGTATTCCGATTTCGTGAGAGACACCTCCCGCCCTTCCACCGCGACACTCTTGGCAAGCAGATCTATCTCCACATTGCCCGATTCGATACGGTTGTTGCCGGTGAATTTCCGCCGCCGCATCACAGCGTATATCCTCATGCCGATCTCCGGCAAGGGGAAAGGCTTGGCCAGATAGTCGTCCGCACCAGTTTTCAGCCCCTCTATGCGATCGTCCAACGATCCGCGCGCCGATATGATTATCACACCGCTGTCTATATCGCGGGCCTTTATCTCGTCCAGTATCCTCAAACCGTCACCGCCGGGAAGATTAAGGTCGAGCAGGATGCAGTCGTATGAATAGAGCGCTATCTTCTCCATAGCCTGATCGTACGTGAACGCCTGTTCGCACAGGTAGTCGTCGGTAGATAGGTAGGCTACGATATTCTGCGACAACTCGACTTCGTCTTCAACGAGCAATACCTTCATAACTATTTTCCCATTAAGATGACAAGAGACCCGCCTACGATGAGACATCCGCCGAGCACTACCCGCCATCCGAGAGGTTCCTTGAGGATTATGAACGACAGCAGTATGGTAAACGCCACACTGAGCTTATCTATCGGAGCCACTTTAGATGCTTCACCGAGTTGCAGCGCCTTGAAATAGAACAGCCAAGACAAACCGGTCGCTGCCCCCGACAACAACAGGAACAGCCAATTGGTGCGCGTCAGTTCCTTAATTCCGCTGCCGGCTCCCGATACGATCACTATTCCCCATGTTATGAGAAGGATGACACAGGTTCGTATCGCCGTTGCGAGATCCGAATTTATACCCTTTATTCCCATCTTGGCAAATATCGCCGTCAGCGCCGCGAACACGGCCGACAATACCGCATAATATTTCCACATACAATCATCTATTTCCTGTCCAGCGAAATTAAGAATAAAATTTCAAGAAATCCAGAGTGCTGTTTCGGACTGAGTGACAATATTTTAAATTTATACAAAATCGGCCCGTAGTTTTGGCTTGACATTCATAACCGATTGATGCCATGACCGATTTTCTCATTCCGGGTGAAGCCGCATTATTTTTCGCCATCAACCAAGCACATTCTTTTCTCGCAGACCACATCATGTATCTCTACTCCGGACAAAAGATATGGATAGCACCGGCCGCCCTCATAATCTTCACGATAATCTACAAACATAGTTGGCGCGAATGGTTGCCTGTACTTGTATTTATCGTATTGACTGTCGCCGTATGTGATTTTGTGTCGTCGGGCATCTTCAAACCTCTGATAGCCCGTCCCCGTCCGACGAGCTTTCCGGGTATCATGGAGCACGTCCGGACGCTTTCGGATCACATTAACGGGCATCTGAGCTACGGGTTCATCTCCGGACACGCAACCAATGCGTTCGGATTCGCGACTTTCTCTGCGCTTATCTTCCGCCGCAAGTCATATACCGTCTACATCGTTCTGTGGGCAACCGTCATGGCCTATTCGAGGGTTTACTTGGGAGTTCATTTTGTTTCCGACGTCGTTGGAGGGATGTTGGTCGGAAGCGCACTCGGATTTATGGTTTATAAATTATATTATATCACGGTAGGCAAGTTCTTTAGCAGCACACTTAACTCCGGTGTGTATAATACACATAGTGTAAATATCCTTACCGCATGCCTCGCGGTGTATACTGTCGCGTTCTGCTTGCTTAGCCCTTGGATCGCATCCGGGATATAGTGTGAGTATGACAGGATATTTATACGGGGCAGTTTGTGTGGGCCGAGTGGAGGCTCTGCAAACAAAAAAGCACCCCGAAAAGGGTGCTTCTGATTGCTTATTAAGGTCTTTGGCGGAGAGACAGGGATTCGAACCCTGGGTACCCGCGAGGGTACAACGGTTTTCGAGACCGCCCCGATCGACCACTCCGGCATCTCTCCGTATCGTAAGAACATGTATCCTGCTGTCATTAATTGCCTATGTCGAAATGACGGACCGGATAACGGCTGCAAATATAGATAAATTCTCCGGATTACACCAACCTTTTAAGTGTTTTTATACGCGCAAATCTATTAAAAATACTATTTTAATTACTAACGTGCACCTGACACCGATACAACCTTAACCTTCCCCAATCCGTACACAGATTGCTACATATATACAAAGTCGAGGCTTCAATTAATCAAACTATCCAGTAAAACATATCTGTTACAAACTCGGCATCGTTAGCAGAACTTTTGCGCCTCCACCCACCTTTGTGTCCACGAACATAGCAAAACAAAAACAAAAGACTACCTGAGATAGGTAGTCTTTTGTCGCGGTGAGAGGGGGATTCGAACCCCCGGTACGGTTGCCCGTACGTCAGTTTAGCAAACTGGTGGTTTCAGCCACTCACCCATCTCACCGGGCTACTGAAATACAGTGGTGCAAATGTAAATCATTTTCCCCGATTTACCAAACGGCTTTTAAAGAATTACGACCGTTTACCGCTGTTTATTCAGGATATTTTTCGCCTAAAAAATGAAACGCGAACTTATCTCCTTGTAATTGTGGACCCTTTCCATCACGTCGGCAAAAATGTCGGCAACGCTCAGTACGGTAAATTTCGAAAGATCTTCGCCTTGTTTCAATGGTATGGTATCGGTTACGATTACTTCCGAAAGTGCGCTTGCGTTAATACGGTCGTATGCCGGGCCCGAAAGCACTGCATGCGTCGCAGCAGCACGCACGCTCTTAGCTCCGCGTTCCATGAGCATGTCGGCAGCCTTCGTGATCGTTCCGGCAGTGTCGATCATGTCGTCGAGAATGATGATATTGCGGCCTTCCACTTCGCCGATAGCCGTCATCGAACCTACGACATTGGCCTTTTCGCGCTGTTTGTGGCTGATTATCATGGGGGCGTTGAGATACTGCGAATATGCGTTCACGCGTTTCGCTCCACCCATATCGGGTGCTGCGAACGAAAGGTCCTCGATATTGAGACTCTTGATATACGGAACGAAAATACCGCTCGCGTATATATGGTCTACCGGAACGTCGAAAAAACCCTGTATCTGATCTGCGTGCAGGTCCATTGTCATGATGCGGTCGACACCGGCTGCACAAAGCAGATTGGCAACGAGTTTCGCACCTATGGATACCCTCGGACGGTCTTTGCGGTCCTGACGTGCCCAACCGAAGTACGGCATTACGGCGATGACCTTGTAAGCCGAAGCGCGTCGTGCGGCATCTATCATGAGCAACAACTCCATCAGGTTCTCTGCGGGCGGGAATGTCGATTGTACGATAAATACCGTACATCCGCGTATGCTTTCGTTGTAAGCCGGCTGGAATTCGCCGTCGCTGAATTCGAGGACTGATGAATTGCCGAGTTCGCATCCGTAGGCCTTAGCTATTTTTTCAGCCATAGGGCGAGATTCGCGGCACGCAAAGATCTTAAGTTTGTGGATAGCCATTATGGGAAAATATTGGTCTGGTTTTTATGGGCACAAAAGTAAGCTATTGCTCGCAGTTTTCATAGGTCGCGGGCATTTTTTTTCAATATATGGTATTTTCTTCGTCTTAGGCGTCTTCCGCAGCGAGGCACGAGCCGATGAAATCGAGTATGTCATCGCGCCCTTTTTTCTTTTCCGACGACGTGGCGAACATTATCGGCAGCTCCTCCCACGAACCTTTAAGCACGCGTTTATAGCGGGCCATGCTCGATATGGCCTGATTTTCCGACAACTTGTCTGTCTTGGTAAAGACTATGCCGAAAGGCACGCCGTTCCGGCCGAGCATGTCGATGAATTCAAGGTCTATTTTTTGCGGTTCGAGCCTTGAGTCCACAAGTACGAACAGGAAGTGCATCTTGTCGCTGCGGAGCACGTAATCGGTAATCAGTTTAGAGAATTTCTCCCTGACCGTTCTTGCCACTCTCGCGTATCCGTAACCCGGCAGGTCGACCAAGTACCATTCATTGTTGATAATGAAATGATTTATAAGGCGTGTCTTACCGGGGGTCGAGGAGACCTTTGCGAGCGACGGTTTGTCCGTGAGCATGTTTATTAGCGACGACTTGCCTACATTGCTGCGTCCGATGAACGCAAATTCCGGCAAGCCGTCCGCCGGGACCTGCGACAGTTTTTCGCTGCTGCACTTGAATATTGCCGATGTTATGTTCATATGGCAAAAGTAGACAAAAAAGTTCAATGTGCCATGAATAACCTACTTGTCCACAACGACGTTATCATATCTCGCGGCAACAATTTAAATTTACTCGACCCCATATTCGGCCAAATCTATCTAACAGGTATAGTCAGTCATCTCCGACCGAGGCCCATACATCGATCGCACTGATTATATGCCAAGTTTATGGAAGTAATACTATAATCCTCACAAGCACACAAATAGTTAACACTATATAACTAGAAAACAACTGACGATTTTTTAATATAGCCTATACTAACAAAAAAACAGGAAGCAAGAAAATTCATTATTCTATCTCATTTCATTATATAGCACAATCATAACCTACAATAATCATAGTTTATCAAGCATAATTTCGTTCTTATCCATGTAGCTTAAAAAAAGGAATTTAGGTATGCCGAGTGCCATCCCTGCATGAATTTTCCCTTCAATATTTAGATATTCAATTATTCGCTTATCCTGTTTTGCTGCCATATTTAAGAAACCGGTATAGACTTAGCTTACACCTAAACTTTCAGCCATCAACGAACCGTTTTGTAAGCCATATTGGAATTTTCTATCCCAAAATGGTCAGATTCAGGTGTATGTATGAGTATCAGGGCGATAGCACCTCGCAACATAGGATCGCCACCTTTGCCCATTGCTTCCCGCATTGACAGAAAGAAAGGAAGACTTTTATATGCCTCAGGCATTAATTTCCGCAATAGAGGCTTAAGTAGTGGAATTGGGAGTCTTTTAATCATTCGATCAAAAACATTCATCGCCATTTCAACAAGACAGCGTAGTTTAGCAGGATCGGCTATAAGAGTAAATCCTACTTGTTGGAGATTGCCACCAGTCGGAGCCCGATGAGCTGCTTCCAATATCATATCAAGATATTCAACCGGAACAGGCTTATTTGTGAAGGAGCGATTTGAACGCCTTGCTTTGCAAAGCGACATCATTTGTTTAGGAGAAGGCATAGCCGTTCTATCAATACAATGAATCTTTTCCATTGGAAATGAAGAATGTATTATAGCATTGTTTGGGCATACCACAGCACAATATCCGCACTTAATGCAGAACTCAATATTCTCAACTTGTGGAACAAAACCTCGCTCCGACTAAGGGCAAACTCTTACGCACCTACCGCATTGTGTACAGGTGCTTTTGTCGATCTTTAGTAAGACACTCATTGGATTCATATTTTTATTTGTCAATCTTTGCAAAAGTAAATAACATACTATATACTTGTCAAGTACATACTTAAATGCAATGTACTAACTTGAAAGTTAGATATATTGATAATCAATTAATAATAAATTGAATTTATGGAGAAAATCAGAGATGTGAAACCATACGCAAGGGTATTTACCCTGTGATAGATGTTATTACGGAATGGAGTTTAGAATACACTGTTCAAAAAGACTAATCTCTGCCAAACTTTCTATCTTTACCATATATAAGAAAATAAAAAATGGAACTACGTACAGTAAACGTAACACGATATATAGCCCCTTTGCGGGAGGGCGGTTCACTCCCTGCATTAGCTGAAGCGGACGATGGATTCAAATACGTCGTCAAGTTTCGCGGGGCAGGACATGGAACAAAAATGCTTGTCAGTGAACTGATTGGTGGGATTGTGGCGCAAGCGCTCGGTTTCCGTGTTCCCGAAATAGTTTTCGTCAATTTGGACGAGGCTTTTGGACGCACCGAAGGCGACGAAGAAATTCAGGACTTACTAAAAGGCAGTCAGGGGCTAAATATAGGTTTACACTTCCTTTCGGGAGCATTGACTTTTGACCCTGCTGCAACGCAGATAGACGGATTGACCGCTTCCCGGATCGTATGGATGGATGCCTTATTGACGAATGTAGACCGCACGACACGCAATACGAATATGTTGATGTGGCATAAGGAATTATGGTTGATAGACCACGGGGCATCGCTCTACTTCCACCATTCATGGGAGAATTGGCAGGCGCAGGCGTTAAGCCCGTTTGCGTATATAAAAGACCATGTGTTATTACCATATGCAGACCGGCTGGAGGAAGTCGATGCCGAGTTTAAGAAAATACTGACACCCGAAAAAATTAGGGAAATTGTTGCCCTTTTGCCCGACGATTGGCTTCACTGGGGAGGTACGGAAGAAACAC
Source organism: uncultured Rikenellaceae bacterium (assembly GCA_944415565.1). Lineage (GTDB taxonomy): Bacteria > Bacteroidota > Bacteroidia > Bacteroidales > Rikenellaceae > WRDF01. The sequence goes on along the minus strand of CALYBQ010000006.1, from coordinate 8,100 downwards.
CGCAGGATATACGGCAAACGTACATAAACTTTCTGACGGAGAGATTGAAACATTCTGAATTGTTTATTAAAGAAGCACAACATGCAAGGAAAGCACATCTATGAGTATGCGGTAATTCGTGTTGTGCCTCGTGTAGAACGCGAAGAGTTTGTGAATGTGGGTCTTATTATGTATTCAAAACGATCTAAATACTTGAAGGCCCGCTACGAATTGAACAAAGAGAAATTGCGCCATTTCTCCACTGAATTGGATATGGATTCTTTGTATGCCAACCTTTCAGCATTTGTGACAATATGTTCGGGGGCGAAAGAGGGGGGCAGAATAGCAATGCTCGATATTACCGAGCGTTTCCGCTGGCTGACCGCTGTTCGCAGTACATCCATTCAGACATCTGTTGCCCGTCTCGGTTTTTCGGACGATCTGGACGCGACATTTGAAAAATTGTATCAGGAATTGGTGGTTTGACAATTTACCGGAGCGGAAAAGGGAATGACGTAGTAATTGAACTTTGTCGCACCTTTGCCTCTGGGTGGCTTTAACTGCACAAAAGAATAGCCAAACAAAGAACATTAACGGCATATTATCAGGCCGCTGTCCTCGTTGGGCTAAATTTTGCTTTTTTATTCACCTGTTATTTAAGCTCTCCGCTTTGTCGTATCATATCGTATATAACACAATGCTATTTTTCTTAACTTTGCTACAATGTTAAACGAAACAACTAAAATTACTATGGAAGAATTACTCGCAAAGATTAACGAACAGTTAGAGGCATTTAAAACCAACGCTAACCTTCAACTCGAAAAAAACAATAAGGCTGCCGGTACACGCGCTCGTAAATCGAGCCTCGAACTCGAAAAACTCCTTAAAGAGTTTAGAAAAGTATCACTCGGAGAAACGAAATAGTTTAAGGCATACCAAGCCGTAAAAAGGCAAAACGTCCTGTCGATCGACAGGACGTTTTGTTGTTGCAGACTCATGTAATTCGGTAAAAACCGCGCTGTAACACCATTAAAAAAAGGAATACGAGCCGATGATATAATAATAAAAAAAGTATATATTTGATTCACGCGGCGTAATGCCTCCTCACTTACGAAAGCTATACGATACTACTATTCACAATACACATAAGTACATTGTTCGAACTTATCAAACGATACTTAGGCATAGTTTCTCAGTATAGGACAAAAAATGTTCTCGATATAGGTGTACTGAGAACATCAAATAATTTAATTTTTTCAGGCGCAAATTGATGCAAGAACTATCTTGCTATTCATGTGTTTATATGTCAAGAGATTATTTAGTAAATTCCAACGATTTCAGCAACCCGTTTTACATCGCATTTCCACATCTTGCATGTGGTTTTTCTACTTAGTTTCATTAGCTTATTCAACCATACAAAATTTCGTTGAATTTATATTACATATCTTCGACAGAATAAAAAGAGTTATATTAGTGCTCAAATTAAAAAGTAACACATATGGATGCTAAGAGAGTAAATTGGTTTGTGAGAATTCTTATAATTATTCTCTGTCTATTTATTGGATGTCTTTTATGTTATAATTTCTTCTTCACAGAACCGCTTGGGGCTATATCTTCCGGTGTAATTCTACTCTTGCTATTATTAGTGATTCTTGTATTAAGTGAGGCTTTTGATAATTTTTCGATTATAAAGTTGTTTTCTTTGTCTAAAACCGTCAAAGACAAGGATAAGGAAAATACTGCATTAAAGAAAGAGAATAGTGATCTTCGAAATCAAATAGTCTCGATATCAACTAATGTCTGTCAAAAGCAGGTTAACTCTACTTTTGTTCTTTCAGATGAACTCGCTAAAATGTTATCTGTAAGACCTGCCGACGAACCAGAGAAAGAAGAAAAGCTTAAAACGGAAGAACAGGAGGAAAAAACATCGCAACTTTCAGATTCGTCAATAAAATATACCAATGACATACGCAGAGCTACATCAACTTATGAAGCAATTGCGTTAGATAAATTACTTAAAACAGAAGGCTTGGATCAATTCCCAATTATCCAAGAAGCAAAATTTACAAATCTTTTTCAACAAATTGACCCTATAAGTGAATCAAGTCCTATCTATGACGGTTATATAAAAACAATGGATGCAGAAATATTTATAGAAACCAAAATGAATTACAATTCACCTATGATGAGAGATCGGATATATATGATGCTAAGCAAAATACATCATTATCGAGCAGTAAAGAGAGTAAATGCTTTTCTTTATTTAGTATTGATTAACAGAGAAGAAAAAGATCCAAAAAATTACCGCAGCTATACGTATAATGACAGGGTTCTCAAAGACTTTGAACCTGCAATTGCTAACGGTCTTTTAAGAGTAAAGGAATATAATATTTCGGATAAGGAACTCGAAAGAAAAATTAAATCCCAAGAGTTATATCCCCCTCGGAATTGACGGTAATAGCCGCACAATTTCATGTCATATTTGTGCTTTCCCATATCGGGTTTCACCACTTTAAAGGCCCGGCCCCCAAGCATATTGACGATAAATTTCGTCTTTATATGTGCTCCCGACTGCTCCAATAAATCTATAATTTTTTGTTAGTTCAAATGGAAATTATAGCGGTATTCGCGATTTCCATCTTTGAGCTTTTCATCCATAAATCTCAAGATTTCACGGTTTGCCTTTTAAGGCCGGTTATCCTGACGCTATGTTTTCGGTCACGTTCTGCACCAATTTTGGTGGTGCGTATAGGCAAACATCCCATCTCGCAGAGCAAGACGACTGCAGGCAGCTTTTTTGTATAAAACACCAGATTGTATGGCAAAAGTACATCTTGCTATTAGCTGGCGTTAATAAATCAGCTGTACAGCAGCGGATGGTCTTTAATAAAACGGCAAAACATTCTTTGAATCGGAGGGGAATCGTTCCCGATGCAAAGCTCGGGAAAACAATTGGATTTACAATCAGCGATTAGTGAGCATACGGGAGGGCACATGAAGGGAATAAATCTAAGAAGCGTAATATTTGGGTATTTTTTTCTTTTTATGCGCTGTAAACACGTGCACGCAGTTCACAGGCGAATACCGTTCACGGGTAAACTCCGCTCACAAGTAAATCGTGAATACTTGTGATCATGGAACATAAGTGAACCGCGACACAGGATGCACGATTGGACAACGCGGAGCTGTGCGGCTGAGACGTGAAAGACGTTAACCGTAAAAAATGTCAGATAGCATAAAAGGGTGATTCCGTAGAGGCCCTGATTGCTGTTGATTTGCTGGTGCTTACATATTTATTGGTATGTGTTTTGGTATGCATGGATCCTTGGCTCAGTCTGTGTTTCGTGAATAAATTTCGGTACTGCACACTCGATAGCACTCAATCGCTTCAAATAGGCTTTTTGCTATAAATCTGCATGACAACTAAGCGGCGAGTATGATTGAATTGACATGAAGCAGCATTTAGCAATAGAGGTTTGTTGAATATTTGTTGCATAAATCCGGACAGTCCTATTGGGATAGGCGTATAACCTCTTCGAGATCTGGTGTGCCGAATGCGTCTTTGAATTGGAGCATTGGTGCCAAATGCGCCGCATAATTCCAGTTTAGGGTGGTAAGTACCCCTTTCACCCTGCGCGGGATCATTATCCGGAAAGCTTCCAGTTGCAGACCGGGAAGCTGCCCGGGATATAATTTCCCGTCCCAGTTCATTGTCTGTTTCGTGTTATGTGCCGATATGCGCGCTACATGCAGATAATGTCCTTTGCTCGTCTCTCGGTAAAGCGTATAATAATTGAACGTATTCCATGCAAAACCAAGGTCCGCTGCGGCGTGGCCAATGGCTATCAGGTGTTGTCCAACGATGTTGGTGTTACGCGGAATGACGAGTCGTGCATTATTGTCGTCTTCCACTGGGATATTGTACATGAACGTCCATGTTTCCGCATAAGTGCCGGCTTGCTCTGCTGCGAGAAGCCACTTCCTGTCATCTGTCAGGCGGTAGAGCGCAAGGAAGGCGTCCATTGCGATTTGTCCCGATTCGCTGTCAATCGTCTGAGGATTGTCGACGACGCAGGCAACATAGGCATATTTCTCGTGTATGTTCTCGTAGCAGAAATTGCCGGCACGTAAGGCCGCGTCTTTGTATGTCATGATTCCGGTCGCTTCGTGTAATTCCACAAGATAGCGTATAGCACATACGGTCAGATACTTATTATGGTTCGTCGCAGGGTGCCGGCCGTTTACGATCTTGCTATGGTCGTAGGAAAAATACCAGCTTCCGTCATCGTTCTGGTTGGCCACGAGCCAATTGCCGAAAGATTGACATGCTGCGATCCAATCCGGATGGTCTATGCCTTTGGCCTTTGCGAACCTCCAAGCCGCCGTTAGACTCTCCATTCCTCCGGCGACGGTACGTAACGTATTGTAAGGTCGGAACTTGCCCTTTTGACCACCCTTTGCCGGATCGTACCATGCCCGAGGTAATCCGAGCGGGGTTTGGCTACGTCTCGCCCAGAAATCAAGCACGTCCTCACCCTGTGCGGCAAGCGTGCTGTCGCCTTTCTCTATACCATCGCGATAAAGGTAATAACCGGTTGCGACCTGCATACCGACAAAGCCTATCTGATAGTCGATTCCCTGCGGTTGAAAAGTTTTCAGACTCACCTCGAAAGGAAATCCGGCTTCGTCATACTCTCCTCCAGAACGCACTGACGGAACGTAGACTTTTTTCAGTGTCTCTATTAAACCTTCGTAAACTTTAGGCAGATCGGTTTTCAGAATAGGCGGATTGTAAATGTCGAACGCTCTTTCCCAACTGTCGCGCAGGGCTTCGGAATATCCTTCCGAGTGGAATAACCGTACTTCCAGAGTATACTCGTGTTTCACATTTTTGCGTACAGGGTGCGACCGACGCCCAGAGCCCGCGCGTCGGTTCTCTTCCGTACCGGGGTAGGCGAAAAGCGTTGCCAGTTTTCCGTTGTGTTTTTTCGCACCTACCGCACCGAACTGATACCCCGCATTGACCAGCTGTCCTTGAGAGTCGGCCATAACGCTACGTGCCTGATTGTCTTTATGTACGATAGAGATCGTAAAATTGTCGGCCGGATTGCGAAACATAACCATAGGCAAAGTTATCCTGTCCGAGCGGTAGAGGAAACAACTGTCGCCGGCCTGAGGTATGTTAGGCGGAATGTTGCCCTCAGGTGTAAAATTATTTTTATACCATACGCTTGGAATGAAGAACTCGTAGTTCGTGAAATGCGACGTATCGCCGGTTTCAAATCCCCAGAAAGTATTGAAATGGTTGTCCAGCTCCGATTCCTTGTCAACCTGCACTTTTCTGATAAGCAAAAAGGCCACATCTGCCGCAGGTCTGTAAATGTCGGTGACGGCGAATACGGAACCATGTGGGGATGTCACCGTTGCGATACAATGAAGCGCTCCGTTCTCGACCTCGACCGAGCCGTATTTTGACGAAATGTATTCGCCGTCAACTTCGATTACGACTGGAGCATTCAGATACGGGCACACCATTTTTTCTTTGAATGAGAAGAGAAAATCAAATTCTTGGCCGTTCCATACGGCTGACAATCGTGTGTTCCCGCAGTCCAGTTGCTTGGTAGGCACATGGTCGGGAAACGGCAATGCATAGGCATACAAGATGTTGCCGTATGCGGATGCTAGAACGAGCGATATAGCGGCTAAATACGTATATAGCTTCATTTTCAGGCAAATAATTACGATAAGTTATAAGCGTGCTCTAATGAAACAACCGTCCGGATGATTACAATAAAGGGAACCTATATTTTATAACTGATACAAATTTAAAATAAAAATCTCCAAACGTAGTGAGTGATTAGTTACTGTAAAGTGGCATATAGTTACCTAAATATATCATTAACCTAAAACTTCAAAGTATGAATAACGAATGCCTATCGACTGACGATTTTCAGGAATTTATAGACACGACATTACCAGATCGCAACTACAACAACCTCTACCAAACGGCCGTCGTGGCGGAGAAGGTGAACAGGTTATGATACAACAAGCCGACAATGGCCTCTATGTAATTGTACACGAAACTACCCAAATGGCTTTAGTTCTCACAAAACAAGAATTACCAAACTTTCTGGAATGGCTCACCGCCAATCTGATGGATGGGTTGGATGCCGATGATTTTTGGAGCATGAATGATGGCATGAAAGAAGACTAAGTGTAGACAGGCTCCACATCCTTTATTCGGCAGTATCGGTATTCCCCAAATGCGTATAGCCTTGTGATTTTTACAAGCTATTTATATTCAGGGATTACAAAGGGCAGACGATTAGTATCCCCCCAAAAGACTATTTTGCGATTCAAATAGCAATATGACGGAACTGAAGATCAAAACCGGGCAATGGAACCGGGTATTACAAGTGGCGGTAGCAGCCGACCCTTCCGCGTTCTATGTCGGAGCTGACGGGCGCGCCGTGAGCGACGGAAGGCTGACGGCCGAGGTGAATGACGAAGTGGTAACGATCCGTAGTAACCGCCTGTCAGAGGAAGAGCTGCGAGTAATATTCGCGACATTTTTGCCTGAAGCACAGGAGGAATAAACAGCAATAAATTCAATAATATTTTAAAAGTTATCTCCAAAGGTCATTTATGGAAAACATGACTAAAATGCCCCTTAAAAACGGAGGAAGATGCCCCTAAAGTTGCAGAGCAAAAAGAGTTAAAAGTTGTTGTCCGAAATGGGGTCTAACAGGATATGATTTTGCCCGGGTTAAACAACATTTTTTGTAGGTCTTTGATCCCAATTTTATGGGCGAGAACCCTACTTTGTTCTCGCCCATAAAACGGTCTGGATTGTGTCGACCGACACGACAAAGATAACTATTCGCTATAAAAGAACAAGAGAGTAGTTGTCATGTGCCGCAGGCATCTATCCATAAGCATTTTCAGATTTAGATTTTCTTTTTCTTATCGACTCGCCGAACAACTCGACGCGCAGCGAGTGGTTGCATGCAGAAATCGTCGAGGATCAGCAAGTCCTGGCGTTTGATACGCTTAAAATCAGCCAGAGTCGAGCCTTTTGCCTTGGATATTTTAAGTTGGCTCATCAGTTTGGCCGTACTGGCGTACAGCACCCGAAAACTGTCCTGGCAGGACCTATAACCGAGCGCCGTCGCAAGATAGCTTTTGCCAGTTCCTGTCAATCCCGTAATGATAAGGTCTTTGCGGTCGCGTATGATGGGCTATGATATCGTAGTTATAGCGAATTTCGACATCGGTGGCCGTGTAGGACAACTGTCTTGCCAATGTATGGGGAACACTGTAGTAGTAGATATCCTCGTGAAGACGTGCGTAACCATACTTGTCGATCGTTGTAACAATATGCTTTTTCATCTGGTAACGGATCGGGTTCAGAGGTCCGAGGGCTTCCTGCTATACATCCTCGAAGTAACTGCGGCGCGAGTAATTGCGGCGATCCAGGTTTTTGTTGTTGTGCTTCTCAAGCACCACGCGGATAGCTACGTTGAGCGACCGAAGATCAGGGAAGTGAAGCGGTTCGATAACCGTGAAGATGTCCTTATAGGTCAACTTGACCGCGTTCTCTACATGCGCCTTATCCTTGGGGCTATGGACGCGGGCCGGATAAGCTGTGACGCCGTAATGCTTTCCGAACCGCTCGAACTGACGAACAAAGCACGGACAGAGACTGCTCGCAGGATATGTCGTGCAAGGAGGAAGAAAACGAAGTTAACTCAGTGTTCAGAAGCGCTTCGTAACGGCTGGCTTTCGTGACGGCGCTCTTAAGGTTGTCTGGTACGATAGCCAGGAGGACACCGCCATAGTAATAGAATGCATTCTCGCAGGCGGTGATAAAATCCTCCTTGCGCTTGCTTCTACACAGCCTCTACATAGGTGAGTAGACTGCACCCGAGGATCGCTACGCACACCTCTACCTCGCGGGGCTGTTCGCCCGGAGGGTAGATTCACAACTTGGAGCCGGTATAGTCGACGAATAGCTTGCTCCATACGCATCGATGGGTTGCTCACACGCTCGTAACGACGAAGGGCAACACGGAACTGTGTCAAGCTATAGCCATCAGGATGCGTGGCGCGATAGCACTCCCA
>CALYBQ010000005.1 GCA_944415565.1 uncultured Rikenellaceae bacterium | reverse complement strand
TCCTGCACGCGGCATGGCTGGTTCAGACTTGCGTCCATTGACCAATATTCCTCACTGCTGCCTCCCGTAGGAGTCTGGTCCGTGTCTCAGTACCAGTGTGGGGGGTTAACCTCTCAGTCCCCCTATGTATCGTAGCCTTGGTACGCCGTTACCGTACCAACTAGCTAATACAACGCATGCCCATCTCGAACCGCCGGAGCTTTTAACACCGAAAGATGCCTTCCGGTATGTTATGAGGTATTAGTACCAGTTTCCCAGTGTTATCCCCCTGTTCGAGGCAGGTTGCATACGCGTTACGCACCCGTGCGCCGGTCGCCATCTAAAAGTACAAGTACTTTCAATGCTGCCCCTCGACTTGCATGTGTTAGGCCTGCCGCTAGCGTTCATCCTGAGCCAGGATCAAACTCTCCATAGTAAAAATTTTATAGAATGTTTTTCTGAGTCCCGACTACTTATTCCTTGGTGGAATTGATGGTTATTCAAAAAGAATAACCAGGATAAATTTCTGCATTTCTTTTTCTCTCTTTTACCAGTAAATCAAAGAACCGTTGTTCTATCACCTTACAAAAACCGACTCACGAAATTTCCGCCGCATCATCTTGCGCGGCTTCTTTTCATTCGACCTCGTTGTCATCCCGACAACCCAAAGCCTGAGCCTGTATTTTAAGAAGTGGCTCCAAAACCGGAGCGAAAGGGCTACAAAGGTATGTTGAATTTTTGTAACCACCAAATTTTTTCAGAACAAATTGCGGAGCGGATTACCTTCAATCTCGATTGCTGTATTTCCGTTCAGCGGGTGCAAATGTAGGGACTTTTTCTTTACCTGCAAATTTTTTCGACGTTTTTTTCAAAAAAATATCATTTTTTCTCTGCCGTTTTTGTTGTAACTTTGACATGCACAACATTAACAACCTTAAAATATGAGAGTTATCAAGCAGGCCAGCATTATGGCCGTTATGATTTGTATTGCCTTGCAAATATCGGCACAAACCTCTTCCGACGCTCAAAGCAGCACCGAAAAGGTATTAAAAGATCAAGTACTTTATAACGAAGGAACTCCTCAATCGAACGAATTGGAGGGTAAGGAGAGCGAAAAAGAGGGACTGAGAATGCACAATGTTTCAAATCCGCGCTACCAATTATACATTCCGAAGACCAACACAGGGCAAGCGGTCATAGTCTGCCCAGGCGGAGGGTATGCCTACTTAGCGGCAGGACACGAGGGCGATTTAGCTGCCCGCTGGCTCAACAGTCAAGGCATAACGGCGATGGTTCTCTACTACCGCATGCCCAACGGACACCATGAAATACCTCTTGCCGACCTTCACCAAGCTATCCGCGTAATGCGTGAGAATGCCGCAGCATGGAACATAGACCCCGCGAAGGTCGGAGTAATGGGATTCTCGGCAGGCGGGCATCTCGCCTCGACCGGCACAGTGAAATTCGACGAATCGACGCGGCCGGATTTCTCGATACTTATATATCCGGTCATATCGCTCTCTCCGCAATTGGCTCATGGCGGGTCGCGCCGCAATCTGCTCGGACCGGCAGACAAAACGGAAGCACAGGAATACGAAAGGCTAATTACAGAGTATTCGGCGGACAAAAACGTCAAAGACAATACTCCGCCGGTGTTCATCGCACTTTCCGACGACGACAACGTAGTGCCTCCCCGCAACAGCACAGCTATGTACGATGCGCTGAAAGAGAAAAATATCCCTGCCGAACTTCATATATATCCTTCGGGCGGCCACGGCTGGGGCTTTCGCGAAAACTTCAAATATCACGACGAATTCACAACCAGCCTCGCACGTTGGCTAAAAGACTTGCCATAGTTAGAGCCAAAGCCGATACAATAACATGCGGAGTGAAGTGCGGCAACCTTCCTGTTGCATGATACAAACCCTCCTAAATAATATCAGCAATGTTAGACACTTAGGATAGGCCGTCCCATACGGCCATCCATCAAAAATAATAAGGAGCGCCTGAAATAGACGCTCCTTTATTTATTACCCTGTTATATTAATACGATCTTGCGAAGAGTACCCTGCGTTTCGACGGCTTGCCCGAATAGATGCAGATACCGTCCTCGTCAGGCGCATCGAGCGGGATACAACGTATTGTTGCCTTAGTCTCCGCTTTGATAGCCTCTTCCGTCTCCACAGTTCCGTCCCAATGGGCGAGAACAAAACCGCCTTTCTCGTCGAGAACCCTCTTGAACTCCTCATACGTGTCCACCTTGGTCGTATTCTCTTCGCGGAACTTGAGCGCCTTCTCGAATATATTGCGTTGAATCTCGTCCATCAGTGCCTCTACCATATCGACCACTCCTGCTTGCGGCACTGTCTCTTTGGTAAGCGTATCGCGGCGGGCCACCTCTATGGTTCCGTTCTGCATGTCGCGCGGCCCCATAGCCAAACGTACCGGAACCCCCTTGAGTTCATATTCCGCGAATTTGAAACCCGAACGCACATTGTCCCTGTCGTCCACTTTGACGCTTATGCCACGTTGTTTCAACTCTGCGGCGAGTTCGTCCATCCGGGCGGTTATCATCCGAAGCTCCTCCTCCCCTTTATATATAGGTATCATCACGACCTGTATCGGTGCGAGTTTCGGTGGCAATATGAGTCCGTTGTTGTCCGAGTGTGCCATTATGAGTGCGCCCATCAAACGAGTAGACACACCCCACGACGTAGCCCACACATATTCGAGGTCGTTATTGCGGTTTGCGAACTGCACGTCGAACGCTTTGGCAAAGTTCTGTCCCAAGAAATGCGATGTACCGCTCTGAAGCGCCTTCCCGTCCTGCATCAGGGCCTCGATAGTAAGTGTATCTTCCGCCCCGGCAAAGCGTTCGTTCTCACTCTTATGCCCCACGATTACCGGAACGCCCATGAACTGCTCCACGAAATCGCGGTAGACATTCACCATGCGGTATGCCTCTTCGATGGCCTCCTCGCGTGTCTCGTGTGCGGTATGCCCCTCCTGCCACAGGAACTCTGCGGTACGCAGGAACAGACGAGTACGCATCTCCCACCGTACCACGTTCGCCCACTGGTTGCACAGGATAGGCAAATCGCGGTAAGACTGTATCCAGCCCTTATACGTATTCCATATTATAGTCTCTGAAGTAGGACGGACGATAAGTTCCTCCTCGAGTTTCGCATCCGGATCGACAACAACCCCTTTACCTTTAGGATCGTTCATCAGTCGATAATGAGTCACCACGGCGCACTCCTTGGCGAATCCCTCTACGTGTTTGGCCTCCTTGCTGAAAAAGGACTTGGGAATGAACAGCGGGAAATATGCGTTGACATGCCCCGTATCCTTGAACATCTGATCCAGCGCACGCTGCATCTTCTCCCATATGGCGTACCCGTACGGTTTTATGACCATACATCCGCGCACTGCCGAATTCTCCGCAAGACCCGCCTTAACAACCAGGTCGTTATACCACTGGGAATAATTCTCTTCCCTGCTCGTAAGTTCTTTCAACCCTTTAGCCATTTTTCGCTTATTTTTGCACGCAAAGTTATGTTTTTTTTATAATTATCCGCATATTTACGACATTGAGTTTGTATGCGCCGGCCGCACCTCCGGAAAGCGAGGCGTAATTTACCGGCTCAAGGCTTGCCGGCAGGGAGTAAATCCAGTTTCAAAGCAAGGATTCCGGAGCAACCTATATTCGCCATGCAACAAAATATGACATTCGGACGTCTACATATTAAACATGGCGTCGTAATGTCGGCGGCAAACCCGACACACATGCGGGTCAGCCGCACATACGAAACTAACCGCTAATACGTTAAAGTTAAAAGGGAGTATATAAATTTCATAGCCATGAAGGGTATAATAATAAACATCAGGGGTATCGCCGCTGTCGGGCTCGCCGTTTTAGCCTTAGGCGGATGCGCGAGTTCGCAGAGCAGTTCGCGCAGTGTTTTGGCCGACGACCTGTACTCTACGCACAACAGGATAACCATAGCCGAACGTCAACGGCTCGAAGCCGAAGCCGAGGCCGCCGAAGCACGCGCCAAGGAGGCATTGGTCAAGGCCCGTCTGGCACAAGCCGGTGTGCAAGATGCAGAAAACCTCATGAGCCAGTTCGATTACGAAGGCCTCGTGGAAAACGAATACGAAGGTGCTTATGCCCGCAGGCTAAGGGGCGGGGCATCGGGCAACAGTTATGCGGAACTCCTGCGCGGCAACAACGGCAGGCAAACCATATCTTACGATCCCGACGAATATAACCTCATGGTGTCCGGAGACGAGGTATGGCTCGAACCCAAATACGTCACTTCGCTGTTCGGCGAGTGGGACAATCCGCGCGTAAACGTCAGCATCGGTATAGGCGCGTACCCGTGGTACGACAGTTGGGGATATTACCCATACGACTGGTACTGGAACAGATATTATTACGGATACAACCCGTGGGGCCACTACTGGGACCCGTATTGGGGTTACGGACCGTATTGGAACAATTATTGGTCGTTCCATTGGGGATTCGGCTGGGATCCGTGGCACGACCACTACTGGGGATACCGCCCGTCACATAACGGATATTACAGACGGCCGGGCAACTCTTACCGCGGCTCGACGGTATACTCTCGACCTAAATACGCATCGTCGGGACAGAGGACATACCGCAGCGGAGCATCAAACACATCTTCCGGCAGGACGCCGGCAAGCAGTACCGGCTCTTACCGCAGCAACTCGTCACAGCGCTCGTCATCAGGCAATACGGTGCACATAGGGCCGAACGGGTCGTACCGCGGCGGACAGCAGAGTTCGTCGGAAACTTACAGACCGAGCGGCAGGCCGGGATCGAGCAGCAGCCCGTCATACAGGCCGTCAGGATCGGGAACCTCCAACAGTAGCAGACCGTCCGGAACAAGCTCGGGCAACAGCTCGTACCGCAGTGGCAGTTCCTATTCGTCCGGGCGTTCCAGCAGCGGATCATCGTCATCAGGTTCTTACCGCAGCAGCAGCCCATCGCCCAGCAGATCGTCCGGAAGTTCCTCATATTCGAGTCCGTCGTCGAGCGGAAGTTCGTACAGGGGTAGTTCGTCCGGCAGTTCGGGCTCGTCATCAAGCGGCGGGTACTCCTCTGGCGGAAGCTCTGGTTCGTCATCAAGAAGCTCCGGCGGAGGATCGTCAAGGAGCAGCCGCTAACAAAACACTGCAAACTCAACGATTATGGGAAGAATACATAACCTGCTGGCATGCGGAATAGCTCTTTTCGCAGCCATGCCCGCAACAGTACAAGGCCAATACGCCAACGGGTATCTGATGTCGAGGTATCGTTCGTACAACGAAGAGATGCCATTGCTATCTTCAACCAACAACGGGTTCGGAACCGCCCGAAGCATCGCTATGGGTGGAGCATACACTTCGCTCGGAGCCGACCTGTCGAGCATAGGCATAAACCCTGCGGGACTCGGGATGTACCAGTCGTCCGAGTTCGGCATCACAGGCAATCTGGGAATATCGCAGTACAGCAACTCAAGCCCGATGCTCACATCGGGAAAAGGCGACAACAAAACATCGTTCGCACTGAACAACGTAGGGTTGGCGCTCAATTTCTACGAAGGACTCGGCGACGTGACGAGTTTTACGTTCGGTTTCTCTTACAACCGCATAGCCGACTACAATTACAAGAACAGTTTGACAACCGATTTCGACCATTTGTCGTTAGGAGAGGTCTTCGCGCTGCAACTCTGGGGTATCCCGAGCGAGTGGATGAAACGCAACAGCAATCCCAGTCCGTGGAACAATCTGGATATACGCATAGAAGAATGGGGTGCGGCGCTGGGATATATGACAGGCCTTGTAGGGGCATTCGCCGAACCCGAAGATCCCAACTGGAAAGACAGACCGTCCGACCTCGGATTCGACAACAAATTCGAAGAACTCAGGAACCGCACCTATTATATAAGGGGTGTCGACCTATGGGGCAACGACAACAGGACTGCGCTCGTAAAACATAACCTCAGGACCGAATCCAAAGGCGGGGCAGGCGAATACAACATAGCCGGAGGTTTCAACCTGCGCGGCAACGTATACCTCGGGTTCTCGCTCGGACTGCAAGACATATACCGCAAGCAGACCGTAATGTATAGCGAGACATACATGAATAATGGCGGAGCCAACGATCCAGCCGACAGGATGTCCTATTCGCAGCATACGCGTGTCTCCGGATCGGGCTTCAATTTCAAGATCGGTGCGATAGCCAACCCCGTAGGCGGACTTCGCATAGGGCTCGCGTTCCATTCCCCGACATGGAACACCATCAACAAACGCTATTTCGCCAATATGCAGACAGCGACATCGGCAATGGTATATGCACAAGGGACCGACACTTACGAATTCGAATACAAATACAGCAGCTTCGGCCGGCTGTTGACAGGTCTCTCGTACACATTCGGCACAAAAGCCATATTGTCGGTAGACTACGAATGTGATTTTTACAACTGGATGCGTATACGTGTTCCTGACTCGGAGCGTTACTACACGATAGACGGCGAATACCACGACGAATTCGAGGAGCTCAAAGAATCCGTTAAGGACACATACAAACCACGCCACGTAATCCGTGTAGGCGGGGAGTACAAGATTACACCGGCATTCGCAGTACGTGCAGGATTCGCATACCACGGCTCGTTCCTTCAGAACGAGGACGACATATTCAACGAGCCGCTTCCGTACAAGACCATGAACATATCTGGCGGCCTCGGCTATCGTTTCAGCAACAGGATCTCACTGGACCTTGCATATGTATTCATGAAAACCGACTACACCCGCTACGAGCTATTCTACTACGACGGCCCGAACAATTACGTGGACGGGAGCACCACCATAGACTACAGCATAGACAACGCAATCAAGTCCAACCTGAAGAACCATAACATCGTAATGTCGTTCAACGTCCGGTTCTGACATAAGGCAATGATTGTGTCTTCGCGAGAATCGTGCTGACGCAGACCGAACAAAAACCCACCGAACACGTAAATTGCACAAAATAGACTTTACGACAAGCCCCCGGTTAACTCGGGGGCTTGTCGTTTAATCTCAATCGCGCACCAACGATACGAATACTGGCAGATGATCGCTGTACCCGCCGAGGTAAACGCCGCCCGCGAATGTCCTCAACGGATAGCCTTTCCGGGAGACGGTCTTGCCGTCCAACATCCACGGGCGCAGAAATATACCGCAATCGAGATACCGGAACCCATCACCGCCAAGAAAACGCGTACTGAGGAAAATATTATCGAAGAGCAACCATCTGTTATTGTAGACATACGATCCGACACCATGGACAGCCAGCGCAGCAAACGGTGCGAACAACGGGCGGTCTCCGTCCACAGCCACCTCGCCTGTATAGAAACGGCGGCGCATCAGCCTTTCCGAAGGATCGGCGTTGAAATCCCCCGCGAGAACGACCCGCGCATCCCCGTCCGAACCGTGTATCGACTCCGCCAACCGATACACGGAAGCCAACGCCCTGTCCCGCAAGCGCACTCCATTCATACGCGAAGGCAGATGACATGCCAGCAGGTCTATACGCTCCCCGTACAGCTCTCCACGCACATACAACACCTCCCTCGACGAACCTGCGCGTATCAAACGCGCCTCGTCCGGTACAAACTTGTCACCCTTGAACAATAGCGCCAATCCCATACCACGGTAATCGCTTCCCGGCAGGTGTACATAATTATAGTCCGTATGCAACGTCATAACGAGATCGCGAACCGCAATCTCGCTCTCGACTTCCGCAAGTCCGACCAGATCGGCGTCCATTCCGTCTAACACACGGGCAACATTCGCAAGCTTCCCGGCATATCGCATAGAATCCCACCTCATTTTCCCCTCAGGGGTATAATCTGCATCCCGGCCCGAAGGATGCGGTACGGTATCGTACAAGTTCTCGACATTATAGAAAGCGACGGTCACCACCTCGCGGGCGGTAGCGACACCGGATACCGACAACAGAACGGCAAACAATATTATGAAACGGCACAGACCTGTCATATCGCAAATATAATCTTTCCACGACAGATCACACAATCGTAACGACATCACCGCACGCCGCACAGCCGAATGTCGCAATTATTTTCTACCTTTGAGAAAGATTTAACACTACAAGGAACTTAAAAATCGAGTCATGTTTCCGGCCAATACCTACTCAGAACGACGGCTCCTGTTGCGACAACGGGTCACACGCGGCGGAATCATCCTTCTTCCGGGCAATACGGGTTCTCCGATAAACTATCCGGACAACCAATACCATTTCCGTCAGGACAGTACGTTCCTGTATTTCTTCGGGCTGAATCGCAACAGGTTATGGGGGCTGCTCGACATAGATTCGGGAGAGGATATACTTTACGGTGACGACGCTTCGATGGAAGACATCATATGGAGCGGACCACAGCCCTCCCTGCACGATCTTGCGGCCGATGTGAATATCAACCTCACGAAACCGTTGGCTCGGTTGCGCGACGACCTGAACCTCGCCATACGCAAGGGAAGACATATTTATTTCCTTCCACCCTATCGCGCCGAAACGAAACTGGAGCTGGCAGACTTGTTGGGAATCGGAGTGAACACCCTACAAGACAGGTCTTCTGTCGAGTTGGCTTTGGCAGTAGTCTCGCTGCGGGACAAAAAAAGTGCCGCCGAGATAGCCGAGATAGAACGCGCCTGCGAAATAGGCTATCGAATGCACACCGCGGCCATGTCCATGTGTCGGCCGGGAATGACGGAACGCGAAATCGCCGGAGCGATAGAGGGGCTCGCACTACAATACGGAGCGGGAGTCTCTTTCCCGTCGATAGTCTCCCAGAACGGAGAGACGCTACACAACCACTCCTACGACAACACGCTCGAACACGGACGCCTGATGCTCTGCGACGCCGGGGCCGAAACCACCATGAACTATTGCAGCGACATAACGCGAACCATGCCCGTGAGCGGTAAATTCACTACGAGACAAAAAGAGATATACGACATAGTCATCGCCGCCAACGACCGTGCGTTCAAAATATCCGCGCCCGGGAAGCTATACCGCGACATCCACCTCGAAGCGTGTCGGGTAGTCGCAAAAGGATTGACGGATCTCGGCATAATGAAAGGCTATCCGGAAGAGGCCGTTGCCTCAGGAGCCCACGCACTGTTCATGCCTCATGGCCTCGGGCACATGATGGGACTGGACGTACACGACATGGAAAACATCGGAGAGAAATATGTTGGCTACGATTTGGAGACCGAACGCAGCGCGCAGTTAGGTGTAAGCGCCCTGCGTATGGGCCGCCGCCTGCAACCGGGAATGGTGATGACCGTCGAACCGGGCATTTATTTCATTCCGGCATACATCGAAAAGTGGAGGGCCGAGGGAATCAACGAGGCTTTTATTAACTTTGCCGTGGCGGAAAAATATGCTGACTTCGGCGGCATCCGCATCGAGGACGACCTGCTCGTGACTGAAACCGGCAACAGGATGCTCGGCGAGAGAAGGGCCCCCGCGACAACGGCCGAAATAGAAGAATTCATGCAAAACGCAAGACGATAGATATATGTCACTCATATTAAGCATAGAGACCGGAACCTCGATATGTTCCGCAGCCCTCTCGCGCAACGGAGAGCTGATAGCCCTGCGCGAAAGCGCCGGAGGACAGGACCACGCCCGCAAACTCGCCATGTACATCGACGAACTGCTGAAAATCAACGAGTACTCACCCGACGATCTGGACGCGGTAGCGGTCGGCAAAGGCCCCGGTTCATATACGGGACTGCGTATAGGTGTTTCGACCGCGAAAGGGATATGCTATGCTCTCGGCATTCCGCTCATAGGCATCGGGTCGCTCGAAGCGTTGGCAAACGTGGCCGCCGAGGACTACGATGCCGGCATACTGGACATCGACTCATGGGAAACGGCCAAGCTATGCCCCATGATAGACGCGCGACGCATGGAAGTATACGCACAGGTTTTCGACTCCTCGATCAATCCTCTATCCGAAGCTGACGCTCACATCATCGAACCCGAAAGTTTCGCAGAGTTCATCGGCTCCGGCGGAGAGTTCGTCATTTTCGGGAACGGAGCCGCCAAATGCGTAGAAACGCTACCTAAGGAAGGAGTAAAATTCGTAGACGTCACTCCGTCGGCGCGCGGGATCGTCAAACCCGCATACGAAGCGTTCCAAGCAGGCAGATTCGAAGATGTGGCATACTTCGAGCCATTCTATCTTAAAGACTTCGTAGTCACCACCTCTAAAAAGAAACTATTTTAACAATATTTCCGGTCACCACCATGCGGCATCGAGACAATTGTCTCGATGCCGCTTTTTCATGTCCGTAAACACCCGACACGATTCCGCCCCCGTTCGGCCGCGATGTTATACGTCTGCCGACACAACAAACAGTTTATGTAAGCATCTCAAATAAAAGAGTCCCGGCCGTTAATCGGCCGGGACTTTTCCCAAATCAATACTGCCAATTATTTATTTTCGTTGGAGAACGAGTACGGGTAATCTTCAGCTTTCGTTCCGCGTTTGGTGTTCTCTTTGTCGCTCATCGCAAACTTGATCGTCGCACCCTTAGCCAGATCGGAATGAACGAAATAATTCTTCGACCATTCCTTTCCGTTTACGCGGATACCATCCACATAGAAATTCTCGGCGCTGTTATCCGGCGCTTCGATCACTACCTTGTTACCGTTGCCGAGCGTTATGGTAGCCTTCTTGAACAACGGCGCGCCTATGGCATATTCGTCAGCACCCGGACATACGGGATAGAAACCTAATGCCGAGAAGACATACCATGCCGAGGTCTGTCCGTTATCCTCGTCGCCGCAATAACCGTCAGGGTTCGCCGTATACATACGGTCCAATACCCTACGCACCCAGTACTGAGTCTTCCAAGGCTGGCCGGCCCAGTCATAGAGGTATATCATATGCTGCACGGGCTGGTTGCCGTGTGCATAATTACCCATGTTCATTACCGTCATCTCGGTAATCTCGTGTATCGGGAATCCGTAATAGCTGTCGTCGAATACCGGCGGGACTACAAATACGGAATCGAGCATGCCGACGAAATCCTTTTCTCCGCCCATAAGGTCGATAAGCCCCTGCACATCGTGGAATACGCTCCATGTGTAGTGCCAGCTGTTGCCTTCCGTGAAGGCATCGCCCCATTTGTAAGGGCTGAACGGCTCTTGGAACGAACCGTCCTGATTGCGGCCGCGCATGAGGTTCGTCGATTTGTCGAACACGTTGCGGTAGTTCTGGCAACGGGCGGTCCATAGGTCGATCTCTTCCTGCGGACGGTCGAGTTTTTTGGCCAACTGAAGGATACACCAGTCGTCGTAAGCATATTCAAGCGTGCGGGCCACATTTTCGTTAATACCCACGTTATACGGGATATAACCGAGGTCATTGTAATACTCATGTCCGAGGCGACCGGTAGAACTTACGCGAGGGTGTACGTTCTTCGTAGCGTGTACCATAGCTTCATACAACACGTTGAGATCCTGTCCGGTAATACCCTTCACGACAGCATCGGTCACGACAGAGGCCGAGTTATTACCCACCATACATCCGCGGTGGCCGGGGCTCGCCCATTCGGGCAGGAATCCGCTTTCGAGCGCAGTATTGGCAAGACCCTGCTGTATTTCGCTTGCCACCTCCGAATAAACGAAGTTCACAAGCGGGAGCAATGCACGGAAAGTATCCCAGAAGCCCGTATCGGTATACATATAACCCGGGAGCACCTTGCCGTTATAAGGACTGTAATGTACGACGTTGCCCTCTGCGTCGATTTCATAGAATTTGCGCGGGAAGAGTACGCTACGGTACAAGCACGAATAGAACGTGCGGTACTGGTCAACCGTTCCGCCTTCCACTTTGATGCGTCCGAGCACCTCGTCCCAACGGTTCTGAGCCTTCTCCTTTACGGTTTCCAGATCGTCCGAGCCAAGCTCTTTAAGGTTCTGGTAAGCCTGATCGAGACTTATGAACGAAGACGCCACACGGGCATTGACTTTCTGCCCGCGTTCGGTTTCGAAACCGACAACTGCCAAAGCATGGTTGCCTTCATACTCAAGACCTTCCCTGATCTCGTGTCCGCCTTCCCATACCTGCGCCATCTGGAACGGTGTATCGAACTGTATTACGAACCAATTTCGGAAATTCTTGGGAACACCGCCGCTGTTACGAGTGGTATAACCGACTACCGTATTGCTCTCCGGAATGATCTTAATATAAGAACCGCGATCGAAAGCGTCGATCACCACACCGCTCTGGTCGCTGTCCGGGAACGTGAAACGGAAAATCGAAGCACGTTCGGTCGGAGCCAACTCAACAGTCACGTCGTGATCTGCGAGATACACACTATAATAATACGGTTTTGCAACCTCGGCCTTATGCGAAAACCAGCTCGCACGGGCTTTCTGGTCTATTTTAGTACGGTCGTTGATAGGCATCAGCGAGAACTGTCCGTAATCGTTGATCCACGGGCTGGGCTGGTGCGTCTGCTTGATACCGCGAATTTTGTAGCGGTCATAACGGTATGCCCATCCGTC
Source organism: uncultured Rikenellaceae bacterium (assembly GCA_944415565.1). Lineage (GTDB taxonomy): Bacteria > Bacteroidota > Bacteroidia > Bacteroidales > Rikenellaceae > WRDF01. The sequence continues at coordinate 339,559 of CALYBQ010000005.1, read as the reverse complement.
ACCCATCTCTCCTGTCTGTGGCGTCCAGAAATTCATCCCCCACGGCAGAGCCGTAGCGGGATAAGTGTTACCTGTCGACAGAAGGAATTCGGACAACGTTCCCATCTGCGTATTCACATAGTCCGAAAGACGGGTTTCGTTCTCCTCTGTCGTTTTGTTCTGGCAGCACGACGTCACGGCGAACAGCGTCAACGCGAAAGCTGCAAACGAAAGTTTCTTCAACATTTTATCTTGTAGTTTTAAGTTTTTCAAAGGGCCTCGGATCGCCACCGTCACCCCGGTCGTATTTCGCAAATATACGAAGATAATCCTATTTCGCACGTCATTGGGGAGCTTTCACCGCACCATTTACGGCAAAAATTTGAAATTTCTGACAGTTTCATGAACAAATAATACTATTATCTAATATATTTGCAGATAACAGTTACTAAAACCACCTAAAAACTCAACAGAATCATCTTATGAAAAAACTTCAAGCACTATTGTGCTCTTTTTTGTGCCTGACGACTGTCGCTGCGGCATCCGCACGCACTTTCGAATTGTCGTCTCCCGACGGAAAGATAAAAATGAACGTCAACGCAGACGAACGCATCTCGTATAACGTATCGCGCGACGGTAAAAAGGTAATCGAAGACAGTTACCTCAGCTTGACGACACGCGACAAAACATACGGCGTAAATTCGAAACTCAAAAGCTCGAAAACGACATCCGTATCGGACGAATTCACTCCGGTTGTGGCATTCAAGTTCGAAAAGATCAAAAATAACTACAACCAGCTACGTTTGAACTTCCGCGAGGGCTTCTCGGTCGAGTTCCGCGCCTACGACGACGGAGTGGCATATCGCTTCGTAACGTCGGGGAAAGACGAAGTGGAGGTTATGAGCGAAGAGTTCTCCGTGAACTTCCCTGCCGGATATAAAGCGCACATCCAGCAGGCAGGAAGTTTCCGGTCCAATCAGGAAGAAGCCTATTCGCACCTCAACCTCCCAGACTGGAAAGCGGAAGACAAAATGGCGAGCCTCCCCGCCCTGTTCGAAGCTCAGGACGGAAGCATGGTTCTTATCTGCGAATCGGGAGTGTTGAGCTACCCGCAAATGTTCATCAAAGGCACAGGAGGCAACAGCCTGACTCCCATATTCCCTAAATACATGCTCGAACAGAAGCCGCGCGGCGACCGCACGATCGAAGTCACAAAAGAAGCCGACTTCATCGCCCGCACATCGGGAACGAGGGAGTACCCTTGGCGCTATTTCGTGATAGTCGAGGATGCCGGCGGACTTCTCGAAACCACTATGACGGCTCGTCTCGCACCGGAATCGGTGATCGAAGACACCTCATGGATCAAACCGGGCCTGATAAGCTGGGAATGGTGGAACGGGGCAATACCCTATGGCCCGGACGTGAATTTCGAAGCCGGCCTCAACACCGAAACGTATAAATATTTCATAGACTTCGCTTCTAACTTCGGCATCCCATACATCATAATGGACGAAGGCTGGGCTAAAAGCACAAGCGATCCGTTCAATCCCAACCCGGATATAGACCTCAAAGAGCTCGTTCGTTACGGGAATGAAAAGGGTGTCGGTATAGTGCTTTGGTTGACATGGCTCTGTGTCGAAAATAATTTCGGACTGTTCGAATCACTCAGCAACTTAGGCATCAAAGGCCTGAAGATCGACTTCATGGACCGCAACGACCAATGGGTGACCGAGTGGTACGAACGCGTATTGAAGGAAGCCGCAAAACACAAACTTATGATCTCTTTCCACGGATCGTTCAAACCCGGCGGACTCGAATACAAATACCCCAATTTGGTCACATATGAAGGCGTAAAGGGCATGGAACAAATGGGCGGATGCCGTCCGGAAAACAGCGTATGGCTACCGCTGATACGCAACGTTGCAGGTCCGATGGACTACACGCCGGGAGCAATGTTTACCATGCAACCGAACTCTTACAGCGCGCAACGGCCTCATGCAGGAAGCATAGGAACACGCGCATACCAGATGGCGCTCTTCGTATTGTTCGAAACAGGCTTCCAGATGCTCGCCGACAATCCAACGCTGTACTATCGCGAACGTGAATGTACCGATTTCATAACGTCCGTTCCTGTGACATGGAACGAGACGCGTTCTCTCGCAGTCAAAGCCGGCCAGTACGTGGCTGCAGCCAAACGTAAAGGCGACAAGTGGTTCGTAGGCGCAATGAGCGGAATCGACAAACCCAACTGGACAGACGTGGAAGTGACGCTCGACTTTCTCGAGGAAGGCCGCGAGTATACGATGACATGGTTTGAAGACGGCATAAACGCACCGCGCCAAGCTATGGACTACCGTAAGAAATCGGCCAAGGTCAAGAAAGGCGACAAAATAACGATGCATATCGCACGCAACGGCGGTTGGGCCGGTGTGATAGAATAACCGCCTGAGGAACAAGCATCAACGATAAAGCGAGGGAAGATCTTCCCTCGCTTTATCGTTAACCCACAACAGGAATAACGACATAAACGCTCCACAACCGCAATGATTTTCTAACACCGAATAATAAAAACGAAGAATTTATCATCAATTCGGACAAACGAACAGACGACAACTATGAAAAAGTTTTTTCGTGTGATTTTTTTGTCATAGCTTTGCACGTTAAATCTTAAAACTTTAGGTTCATGAGTTGGCTTTCGGACTTATTCTTCGGCAGTTTTGCCCAATGGGGCGGCGGAGTCGCTCACTCGGTCCTCATTCTCGCACTGGTGATAGCCGTCGGAATCATCCTCGGAAAGATCAAGGTAGCGGGCATCTCACTCGGTGTAACGTGGATACTTTTCGCCGGAATAGCGTTCGCACACTTCGGAATGAAGATAGACGGCCACATACTGCATTTCGTGCAGGAATTCGGGCTTATCCTCTTCGTATATTCGATAGGGTTGCAGGTGGGCCCCGGTTTCTTCTCATCGTTCAAGAAAGGCGGGCTCAAGCTCAACATGATGGCCCTCTCCATCGTGATGTTGGGCGTTCTGACAACCCTCACCATATTCCTGCTGACCGACCTGCCTATCACTACCATGGTCGGCATAATGTCGGGAGCCGTGACTAATACTCCGGGACTCGGTGCAGCACAGCAGGCTACCAGCGAACTCACTGGAATGGACAATCCCGACATCGCTACGGGATACGCCGTCGCCTATCCGCTTGCCGTCGTAGGCATAATCTTCACCATGATAATATTCCGCTACATATTCAAGATAAATCTCGAAAAGGAAGAACAGCTCGCACTTGAGACAGACGGAGGCAGCAAGGACACCTCAGCCCGCGAGCTTACTCTGAAGCTCACCAACCCATCAATCAACGGCATGAAGGTAGGGGAGATACACGACCTTATCAACCGCAACTACGTGATATGCCGCATGCGCGACAGGGAGACCGGCGAGGTCAAGATGGCAAACTCGGAAACCATCCTGCATGCCGGCGACGACGTGCAGATAGTGACGTCGCCCTCAGCGGCCCCGGCTGTGACAGCATTTCTCGGTGAAGAGACCGAAGTGGAGTGGTACCAGCTTAACGCCAAATTGATTTCGAGACGCATCCTCATAACGAAACCCGAGCTCAACGGCTCGTCGCTGTCGAAATTGAAACTGCGCGGATTCGGCGTCAGCATAACCCGTGTAAACCGTTCAGGTATCGACCTCGTGGCACACCCGTCGCTCAACCTGCAAATCGGCGACCGTGTGACGGTAGTAGGTACGGAAACTGCGATAGGAGAGGTAGAAAAGGTTCTCGGGAACTCGCTGAAAAGGCTCGAACACCCGAACCTGTTCCCGATATTCCTCGGAATCGTATTGGGTGTGATACTGGGAAGCATCCCGTTCGTATTCCCGGGCGTTCCCCAGCCTGTCAAACTCGGCCTCGCAGGCGGCCCGCTCATCGTCTCGATACTCATCAGCCGCTTCGGCCCGAAATACAAACTCGTCACATACACCACCATGAGCGCCAACCTTATGTTACGTGAGGTAGGCATATCGCTGTTCCTCGCATGCGTAGGACTCGGAGCGGGAGACGGATTCGTAGATACGGTGGTAAACGGCGGATACAAATGGATAGGCTACGGCATACTGATAACGCTCGTCCCGCTATTCATCGTCGGAATCGTAGGCCGCACATTGCTGAAAACAAACTATCTGACACTAACCGGTCTCATGGCTGGCTCTATGACCGACCCGCCAGCATTGGCTTATGCCAACGAAAGTTCAGGCAACGACATACCTTCGGTGAGCTACGCTACCGTATATCCGCTAACGATGTTCCTAAGGGTACTTTGTGCACAGTTGATGATACTGTTCCTGACATAATGCACTTGTAAACATAAGGGCAGCATGTATACAATACGGCAAACGCTTCCCGACAACCAAACAGATGCCTGCAAACAGATAATTACAATTACACAATAAGCCGGAAATAGATTACAACAACAGTAACATCAATAAAAAAGCTGAGGGGTATTCCCTCAGCTTTTTTAATTATTATCTATTTGCGCCTTGCCATTTCATACAGGTCTTGCTTTGACTATACCGTTACGACAAAATGCACAAACACGCAATACAAAGCCCAAGGCTATTTATCTAACCTACATAAGCCCTATTCCAATATCCGCAACGCTTCACGTTTGGTCAACGTGCCATCGCTCTTGATCTTCTTTTTAGAAAGCTCCTTCCAAAGCTTGGCCGTAGCTTCATCTATCGGTGTGTCAAGTCGGGCATTCCACTCGGGAAAATAGCCTTTCAAAGCAAGACGCTGAACTTTTGCGAAATCCGGATCGGTATTTTTCAGGTCTCTGAAATATATCAGAGTCGCCCCGTTATCCAACAACTTCTCCTGCAACGCAGCGACCGGGACATCACGTACCGTAACTTCATTGTCGATAGCGAGTGCCGCTGCCGTTCCTGCGGCTTCGCCGAGCGCCATCCAACACGGTTCCATACGCAAAGTGGAAAAGCCTACGTGGCTGCCCGATACCGGAACGGGAAACAGAAGATTATCGACTGCCTTTGGAACCATCACACCATACGGTACGGTGTAAACCGCCGACGGATGGCTGAAAAATCCGTCGAGATGCACACGCCCCGGCTCGCGCTTACGAACCGCGTGCGAATCCAACGCATAATGACTTGCCGTAATCGACTGTCCGTTGATCGGAGGACGTTTACCGTCCGACACCGGCAAGGCGTCGTTAGCCGTAAAGAAATAGACTCCTTCGAGCCTTCTTCCCTCACGTACATACACCTGTCGCGGAAAATTGCCGTTATCCTGATATTCGTCAGCGGCAAGGCCATATTTCAGGCATGCTTCGCGAAAATGTTCGGGCAGGGCTTCGTCGTTCTGTACGAACCACAACAAGCCGAGTGTATAGTCTCTTAAACGTTGTGCGAACTTGTCCCTCCAGTCCCATCCTGCGGTTGGCCAAGGCCAGTTTTCTTCCGGCAGGTCGGTCGATATAAGGGCTAAGTGCTGGTTATTGGCATCCGTCTTGGAGTTCGGCAGACGCACGATACTACTGATCTTGGCCATGCCCCAAACATCGCCGGGAATCGCGGTACGACCGCCGGCCAGTATCTTCTGCCGGTTGGCCTCCATCTGCTCGGCCGTGACACTTTTGAACCTTATATCGGTATTGCGTCCCGTCAGCACATCATCCACAAGCGAAGCGAACTCTTCCCGGTCGTAATTCTCCGGTTTTTGCACCGCTACGCTTTTCGCCGGATCAGTCGTCAGACACACGCGATAATTATAGGACTGAATAGCGTTGTCGCCCTGATACGTCGTACCTGCTTCATCGGGCCCGTGCTTCCACCAGCGATATATACGGCCGGCACACGGCTCTCCGTACTCGTCGGCGCCCTCGCGTCCCAACCGATACGGAACGCCGGCCGCTGCACCGAGATCGCCCTCGTATGTAGCGTCGAGAAACATCCGTCCCGAATAGGTTTCTTCCTCACCTGTATCACGATTGAGGATACGTATGGACCTTATCCGGCCATTCTCCATCGCAACATAACGGGGTTCGGAATCGAACTGCCTCATGGTAAGCACCGTAATCTTTCCGGGACCGGCCTCGCCGATCATCCTATCAAACGTCAGGGCCGCCACATGAGGCTCGAAATGATAACCGTCGCTACAATCACGCACCTGCTGCGATTCCGCTCCGTACTTGTCGATATAATACGCCTTGTTCGTCTGCACGAAACGCTCGAAAAGTCCCGTCGTTGCACCGCGTGTACCAATATCGGTGGCTCCCAGTCCATTGACCGGGAGACCTCCGATATGTTCAGTACGTTCCAATATCACACAGTCCTTTCCTTCCCGGGCTGCGGCGATAGCCGCCGTAATCCCGCCGGGATTACCGCCCACTATGACCAGATCATACTCCTGTCCGGACAAGTGGCACGCTGCGAGCAGCGAAAGGACCGATAATATCAGTCGTCTCATTGCACCTGAATGGTATTTTTAACCACACCTGCGTTGAAGCCTTTGAGTACGAGCGAATAAGCTCCGGCCGGCAGGTCGCGTTTATTAGTCTCTATCGTCACCTTACGGGTTTCGCCCGGCATCATACTGAAGAAGTTGTCGGTATAGAACGAAGGACGAACCGGCTTGCCTGCAGCGTCGAGCCACTGCAACTGCGTGAAGAACGATATGGCACGGTTAGAGTTTTTAAGCACGATGTCGATATAATGCCTTCCGTTTTCCGTGCGTGTAGTGTACTTTATCGAGACTTTAGCCGGAGCGAGGTCCTTTATGCTCTGGAAGCCTGCGGTAGCCGGACCTGTCAAGGTCTTCTTGCCTTCGTATACGCTGTTCGACCTCCAGTAGAAGTTGCTGCCGACCTCGTTACCCTCTTTGTCGAACAGGCGCAGCTTGATGAAGTGCACCGGAGAGATACCAGCCGGGAAATTGATCGTGATAACATCGTTAGCCACACCGTCGCTCGGAAGATCTACCGACGCCTCTTTAGACCATACGCGCCTCGATTTTATATCCCAAACCTCGGCCGTAACCGTATAACCTTCGAAGCTGCGGTAGTAGTCATTGATGACCGACACGGTATTCTTCAGGTAATCGAACTGCGGGTGAAGCGGTTCGCAAGCGTTGGCTGCGGCGTAAAGCGCAGCGGTAGGTTCGAGCGACCAGTCCCACATGCGTCCGCATACCTGACGTATCGGAGAGTTGTGATACCAGAACAGGAATCCCGAAGTGTAACGGTCTCCGTAACCGAGTTTGTTATAGTTCCAAACCTCCCAAATGCTCTTATAATTCATCGCTCCAACGAACTGCCCCTTCATGGCGAATTCGTCGATGCTTTTAGATTCGCCGTATTCGTTAACGAGATCGACATACAGCGTAGACATCTGGTGGAAACCGTTACCATCGCTGTAATCCCAAACAGCCTTATTGATCGGCCACAAGTCCTCTTCAGGCATCATTTCGCGCAAGCACTCCACGGTAGGGAGACACGGAGCACCATATTCCGGGTTGAAACCGTCTACACGACTGCCTCGGTCCGAAGCGGTATTCTCGTAATGACGCATCGGGTTCACGGTCTTGTACGGGCTTCCGTCGTGGATACCGGCAACCTCAGACTGCATCTGGTAACCGCGCGTACCGTCAAGGCGCGTAATTAGGTCGCGTATGCCCGTCAGCTCGGTCGATTCGTTCGAGCAGACATAGTATGCAAGCGACGGGTGATTGCGGATACGTTTGATGGTCGATGCAGCGTTGGTCAGGTGCAGGGCCTCGTCTACCGGATGTTTGGTGTCGCCCGTCATCCAGAACTCGGTCCATATCATGATACCCAACTCGTCGCAAAGTTCGAAGAAGTAGTCGGACTCGGTGATACCGCCGCCCCAGAAACGGATGAAGTTCACACCCGACTGGGCCGTATAGCGCAATTCGGCATACGTACGCTCGTCCGAAGTACGAAGCATGTTCTCAGGCAGCCAGTTGGTACCTTTGATAAAGATAGGCTTGCCGTTCACGTAGAAAGTACGCGACTTGTCCGGAGTATCGGTATTCGATGTAATCTCCCTGATACCGAAACGTGTGCCGATGGAGTCCTGTACCACACCGTTGATCTCGGCTTTCAGCGAGATAGTGTAAAGCTCTTGTTTACCCTTGTTCACCGGCCACCACAAGCGCGGGTTATTGATTACGAGTTGTTTGAAATCGGCAGGCGTGAACTTCACCGTCTCGGTAAGGCCGCGCATCACGCTCACCTCTTTCTCGAATTTGATGCCCTCACCGAGGATCTCACCCTTGACTTTCACCTTACGTGTTCCGAAAGTGGGATTTTTAACCTCTACGCTTACGTTCAGGCTTGCCTGATCGTAGTTAGGTTTACGAAGTTCGCTCGCCACGAACGGATGGTTTATCATCACGTCCCTCGTCTTGTAGAAACGGATGTCTTTCCAGATACCGGTATTACGGTCACGGGTTCCGTCGAGGAAGGTAAAGTCCCAACCTACGGTCATAAGCATGGTTGTATTCTTGCCGATCTCGCCGTTCCCGCCGTTACGGAATTCGCTGGTAGCACCCCACGACTTCTCGTCACCGCCGTCGCGCGGTACACCCGGTTCGTCTATCGGGTACACCTTGACAGCCAGAACGTTCTTCTTGTCCGCGTTGATGTAATCCGTAACGTCGATGAACTCCTGACGGAACATTCCGGCGATATTGCATACCATCTTACCGTTCAACCAGAACTCTGCACGGTAGTTCACACCGTCGGCCTGCATCCAGATGCGTTCGCCGCGAGCTTTCGGCACTCCGTCGAATTCGGTGCGGAACCAGTAAGTATAGAAATCGCGGCCTACCTTGCTAAGATCGGGTATTTTACCGCTCGTAATCTTATTGTTCAGTCCGAAATATGGCTCCGGGAAAACACCCTGATTAACCAGAGAGTTGAGTACGGTTCCGGGGACGATGGCCTTGGCCCATCCCTTGGCGGCATAACCGGAAAGAGAGAGGTCCTCGGGCCTGTCGGTAACCTCACCGGCTTTTTTCATGAACCACTGGGCTTTACCGCCGTGGCCTTCGCTCGACTCCAAAGAAAACAGGTAATCGCGTCCCTGTGCAAGCGCCGAGTCGCACACGGCTAAAGCCAGCAGCGCAGTCGCAAGATGTTTTGTAAAAAATCGCATTTTTCTAAATAGTTTTATAATTAATTGGTCAGTTTGCATTCAAATCTGCAATATTCCGCCCTGCCGACAGCCCGACTCGGCCACACGGACAGATACCGGAATTTACAAATATAACGACTTAAACGAAATATGCCATAGCAGACACGAATTTAAAGGCCATGTATATCGACTTTTACGGAAAAACGGCTATATTTGGAAAATTTGAATTTCAGTCGGGGTTAGCAGAAATACGGGGACACGACAATTCCACGAGCCGCAGCCCGACATGACGACAATCGCAGAAAAATTTTAACCTTATTATATCGTATGAAAACACTGGCTACATTACTAATGCTTTTACTTCCGGGATTCGTTCTGGCCAACGACGGTCAGGACAAAGGATTCCCCGATTGGGCGTGGACCGATTTCCAACGGCCGGAAGGCGTCAATCCGATCATCTCTCCGGACAGCACCACCCGTTTTTACTGTCCTATGCTGCAAAAATACGTAGACTGGGAATCGAACGACACGTTCAACCCCGGTGCGACCGTATACGAAGATAAAATCATAGTCCTCTACCGTGCCGAAGACAAATCGGGCGAGGGTATCGGTAAACGTACATCGCGCCTCGGATTCGCATATTCGACCGACGGCCTTAACTTCACCCGCCACTCGACACCGGTATTCTACCCGGCCAAAGACGGACAAGAGGAGTTGGAATGGCCCGGAGGATGCGAAGACCCACGCGTAGCGGTCACCGAAGACGGCCTTTACGTGATGTTCTACACTCAGTGGAACAGGAAAGTGGCACGCCTCTCGGTAGCTACCTCGCGCGACCTCAGGGTATGGGAGAAACACGGTCCCATATTCGCAAAAGCATACGGAGGAAGGTTCTTCGACCAGTTCTCGAAATCGGGTTCTATCATCACCAAGATAGTTGACGGCAAGCAGGTAATAGCCAAAATAGACGGCAAATACTGGATGTATTGGGGCGAAAGGTTCGTCAACGTAGCAACCTCGGACGACCTCGTAAACTGGACCCCCATGCTCGACGAAAAAGGCGACTTCCTGAAGGTATTCCAACCGCGTAACGGCTACTTCGACAGCGACCTGACCGAATGTGGCCCGCCTGCAATAATGACCGACAAAGGTATCCTGCTGATGTATAACGGCAAAAACAAAAGCGGCCCGAACCGTGACCCCAACTACACCGCAAGATCATATTGTGCTGGACAGGCATTGTTCGACCTGAAAGACCCGGCCAAATTCCTCGGAAGGCTCGACAAACCCTTCTTCGTACCGGAAGCCGACTTCGAGAAGAGCGGGCAATATCCCGACGGAACAGTATTCATCGAAGGTCTGGTGTTCTACCAGAACAAATGGTTCCTATACTACGGATGTGCCGACTCGCGCGTGAGCGTGGCGGTATACGATCCCGCGAAGAAATAACGCAACGGCAACACAATAATCCAAAACAAAGGGCAGGCTCTTCGGATCCTGTCCTTTGTTTTTATTACTTTTACGGGACGAAAACCCACACAGCCATGAACGAAAATACGCTTATCGAGATAGACGCCGCAGAACCGCGATACGAAACATACAGATTCCGCCACCCCATAGACTGGACGATCGACACGGACGAGAACTGGACGGTCATCGGGCCCAATGGAGCGGGCAAAAGCCAACTCGTCTCCATTCTGCTGGAGCAGCAACCCCTGCGTTCGGGCAAAGTGCGTAACAGCATCGGCGAGCGGACGAGCGCCATGGCCAAATATGTCGCGTTTACGGATATTTACTCGATCTTCGACGCCGGCAACTCATACTACCAACAACGTTGGAATACGGGGGACGTACAAACGGCTCCGTTCGTACACGAACTCTTCGACGGAATCATGAACGAGACCGTAAAACGGCTCATGGACATCTTCGGCATCGAAGCGTTCATGGGCAAAAGGGTCAACATGCTGTCGAGCGGTGAGCTACGCAAGACTCTGATAGTTCTTGCTCTCAGGACGGAACCGCACCTGCTCATACTCGATAATCCATACATCGGGCTCGATGCCGCATCACGGATCGTGCTCGAAGACGTATTCCGTCTCATCACCGAAACATGCGGCATCAGGCTGGTAACGCTCGTCGCCGACCCGCGCGACATTCCCAAGGTAACCACACACGTCCTGCCCGTCAAAGACAAGACGCTCCTCGCGCCGATGACGCGACACAACTTCCTCAACGACCGCAACCTGATAGAATCCCTGTTCGCACAGGAGGAGGTCACAAGTAAACCTTCACACAGCACATCCGCACACCCTGCCTTCGACAACGTACTGGTATTCAAAAATATCGTCATAAGATACGGAGAGAAGACCATACTGAACGGAATAGACTGGACGGTCAGGCGCGGCGAAAAGTGGCTGCTGTCCGGGCGTAACGGAGCGGGCAAATCAACCTTGCTCAGCCTCGTATTCTGCGACAATCCGCAGGCATATGCCAACGACATCACGCTGTTCGACCGTAAACGCGGAGTGGGGCAAAGCATCTGGGAGGTGAAAAGCCGCATCGGATATATCTCGCCCGAGATAACCAACTACTACCGGAAGAATGTAAGCTGCCTCGACGTAGTGGCGTCAGGGTTCTCCGACACCATCGGCATACCCTACAATTACGACGACAGCAAGCGCGAAACCGCTCTGCAATGGATGAATACCTTCGGAATAAGCCATCTGGCCGACAAGCCGTCCATTGCTGTCTCGGCAGGCGAGCACCAACTCGTCATGCTCGCGCGGGCGTTCGTAAAAGACCCCGACCTGCTCATCCTCGACGAACCCATGCACGGGCTCGACATCCGCAACAAATCGCGCGTACGCCAAATAATAAAGAAGTGGTGCACAGACGAAAAGTCGCTGATATACGTTACTCATTATGAAGAAGAGGCCCCGGACATAATAACCGACCGGCTCGACCTCGGCAAAGGCCGATAACCGGCCGCCAATAATGTGCCACTCACAATGTTCGAAACCGACAGCCAGACACTCAAAGACCTGCAAATATTTCCTTCGGCCAAAGGGGTGCAAGCGGTCATCTCCATTTTCGACGAGGTCGCCTCGTTCGGCGGAAAGTATAAGTTGGACGAGTTGTTCAGGCGGCCGCTCTCCGATCCGCAAGACATAAGGGACAGAACGGAGTACATACAATACATCGAAAACAATCGCCTTACATTAAAGATAGAGCGGGACGCACTGGATTTCATCGAATATTATCTCAAGCTGTACAAGATCCCGTCCCGATATTCGTACATAGACGGAATACGCAGGTATTGGGCCGACAAAATAAAACCGGACAACGAATACTACATCATAACCAGAGCCATCAAATGGCTGATGGAGATAATTCAAGGTCTCTACGATTTCGCCAACGACGAAGCTTGCGAGACCTCGCCTGTACTCATGCGCTCTTTCTCCGACACAATCCACAGAATACTCGATTCCGACGACTTCGAACCCGCCATGAGGCACAAACGCAAACGGTTATCCATCCAAGAGATTACGAGGTTCGACCATATATTTCGCTATCGCAGACGGGACGACATCCGGGCACTACTGGATATAATATACCAAATCGACGTCTTCCAATCCGTCATCTCGGTGAAAAACAAACTCGGTTTCGTTTTCGCGGATATAAAAGACGGTCAGTGCCTGAATTTCGAAGGATTGTACCATCCCCTGCTCCAAGATCCTGTTCCGAACGATATGCTCATGCAGGAATCACGCATAGGCTTCATTACCGGAGCCAACATGGCCGGCAAATCCACATTCATGAAGGCCTTCGGCATATCCCTTTACCTCGCCCACATGGGATTCCCCGTTCCTGCACGCAAAATGGAGTTCTCCGTTTTCGACGGTTTATTCTCCTCGATCAACGTTCCCGACGACCTGTCGTTAGGATACAGCCATTTCTACGCCGAGATCAAACGGATAAAATCCATCGCGGAAAAAGTAAGTTCGGGTAAAAAGTACGTAGTGATTTTAGATGAACTGTTTCGCGGGACCAACGTCAAGGACGCACACGAAGCAACCGTTACCGTCATACGCTCTTTCGGCAATGCCCGCCGCAGTCTGTTCCTGTTCTCCACCCACATACTGGAAGCCGCCGAAGAATTAGGCCAGACCATGACAGGCAATATCCTGTTCCGGTATTTCAAAACGGACATCGACGGGAAACAGCTCAAATACTCATACAAAATGCACGAAGGCATATCCGAAGACAGGTTCGGCATGCACATCCTGAAAATGGAAGGCATAGAAGAGCTGTTGATGAAATCAAATTCGAACGAATAGGCCATGACTGTTGGCAAACAGCAATAATAAACAGAGATAGCCATATAACGATCTCTATCGTTCCGCCCCTTCCGATACATTGCCTAAAACGAAAATACGGGACAAATACGGCCATGCTATTTGGCTGAAACACAAAAAATACCTAACTTACAAAGTTGAATTTACTACTAATTATCGTCTGCAAAAGATGAACAAACCCAAACACTCACTCAAATATCTACGTATGAGAACTTTATGCCTGTCGTTCATGGCACTTTTCATTTGCGCCAGCGCGTGGGGACAAACCCCAAGCATAAACAAGATGCTCAACATGGGCCAAACCCAGCCGCAGGATCCGGCAACGCTTCCCGTATCGAGATCCTCTAAGAAAGGCGAACTGCGCCGCACCACTCCGCCTTTCTCCCCCGCACGTCTCGTAGACGACGGAAACTACGCATGGAAAATAATATCGGGATGGAAAATGCAGTCGTCGGAAGAGGTTGACAAGACCGGATTGCTGCCGATGAAAAACGAATACAATACAGACAATTGGTACGACGCTACGATACCGGGCACGGTTCTCACGACACTCGTAAACTGCGGCGTATATCCGGACCCATACTATGGCCTCAACAACATGGAGATCCCGGATACATTATATAAAATGGACTGGTGGTACAGGGTAGAGCTCGACATCCCGCGCGACAAAGAGCAATTCAAAACTACCCTCATATTTAAAGGTATAAACTATCGGGCCGAAGTATGGTTCAACCAAAAAAGGGTGGGCACCATCTCCGGAGCTTTCGTCCGCGGCATATTCGACATCACCGGCCTTATCAACTACGATAAACCCAACGTGCTGGCCGTAAGGATCATGCCGCCGAACAACCCCGGCATAGCCCACGAAGAATCTGTCGCTGCCGGAATGGGTAAGAACGGGGGACTTATGTGCCTCGACGGCCCTACGTTCTTCGCCAGCGAGGGATGGGACTGGATTCCCGCCATCCGCGACAGGAACATGGGTATCTGGCAGGACGTGTTGCTCAAATTCCACGGCGATGTTACGATAGGCGACCCGCAGGTCATATCGGACCTGCCGCTCCCGGATACTACGTATGCCGACATGACGATAAACGTTCCGCTGCACAACCGTTCCGCATCGCCCAAAGAGGCCGAGGTACAGGTAGCATTCAACGGAATCAACGTAAGCAAAAAGATTACAGTACCAGCCGGTTCGGACATAGAGGCCGTACTCTCACCAGACGAATTCCCGACCTTGAAGATGCAGAACCCTAAACTCTGGTGGCCCAACGGCATGGGAGAGCAGAATCTCTACAATGCCGACATCACGGTGAAATGTAACGGAGAGCTATCCGACTCCCGCAAAGTACGCTTCGGGATACGTGAATACGAATACATGCTCCGCGTGGCCGACAAGGACAGTAAGGACAAGGAATTCGACATCAATTTCAACCCGACCGCCGCATACCGGGCCGAAACCGACATATTTGACAACGTAAACGTAAAACGGACGCGCGCGTTCAAATCCGAACACTACCTCGCCCGCCTGCTCGTAGGGACTGATACCCCCGGAATTTCGGTATCGGAATACACGGCATCACCACATATCGTCGTACGTATCAACGGCCGGGACGTATTTTGCAAAGGCGGCAACTGGGGTATGGACGACGGCATGAAACGAGTGTCTCGTGAACGTCTAGAGCCATACTTTAAGCTGCATAAATTCCAGAATTTCAACATGATCCGCAACTGGACCGGACAAAGCACCGAAGACGTATTCTACGAATTATGCGACGAGTACGGCATGATGGTATTCAACGACTTCTGGATGTCGAGCACCATGTTCAACGTACCGCCGGCAAACAACGACCTGTTTATGAGCAACGCCACCGACGTGGTGCAGCGCTACCGCAACCATCCGTCGATAGCGATATGGAGCGCCCGCAACGAAGGTTTCGCGCCCAAAGAGCTCGAAGTAAGGTTGGCGCACATGCTGGCCACCGTGGACGGAACGAGACATTACCTGCCCTCATCGACCAATATCAACACCGGCCTCAGCGGTCCTTGGAACAACTTCATGCCCGAAACATATACCGATCCGGGATATTTCAGGTCGGTTTACGGGTTCAGGTCCGAGATAGGTTACAGCTCGGCCCCGACATACCGCACCCTCGTGAAATTCATGGAGCCCGAAGACAGGTGGCCTATGGGCGACGTGTGGAGCTACCACGACTGGCACTCGAACGGCTGGCCCGATTATGACAAATATGTCAAGACGCTGGCGAAGATGTACGGCGACTTCGCCAACGCCAAAGAGTTCTGCGATTGGTCGCAGATCGAGAACTACAGGGTATGGCGCACCATGTGCGAAGCATGGAACGGCGAGTTGTGGGAAGACGCGACAGGCGTTCTCCTCTGGATGAGCCACCCCGCATGGCCGAGTACCGTATGGCAGACATACACCTACGACGGCGAAACCACAGGTGCATATTACGCCACTAAGAAAGCATACGAACCGGAACACATACAGCTCAACCTCTCGACCAAGCTCGTGCAACTGCTCAACTTCACCCGCACGGACAAAGAATACACGGCCGCCTACACCATCTACTCGCCCGAGGGCAAACTACTGTCAACGGACAAAAAGAAGATCGCAGTCAAAGCGAACGGTGTCAGCGATTGGTGCGAGTTGGCCGAACAGCTCAAAGACGGCCTGCGACTGGTTCGCCTCACACTACAGGACAAATCTGGGAAGACCGTCTCCCTGAACGACTATTGGGTGGACAAGACAAAAGACCCCAACTACCTGCCTCTACGGAAGATGGGGGCAGCCAACGTCGAAATAGTACGGACAACACCCAAGAAAGACGGCACGGTGCTGGTGAAACTCAGGAACCGCTCCGAGAACATAGCGCTGGGAGTCAAACTGAACCTGCAAAACAAACAGAATGACGACTACATCCTGCCGGCATTCTTCTCGGACGGCTTCTTCAACATGCTCCCGGGAGAGGAACGCGAAGTAGTACTCCACAACCCTACAGACCTGAAAACATCGTACATCTCCGCAGAGTGGAACAACCGTTAAATACCGCCAAACAGACTGCGAATATTTAAAACTTCACAATATGAAAGACGACAAGAAAGGATTATCCAGACGTGATTTTCTGAAAAAAACAGGAGCCACCCTCCTTGCCGCAGGAGCATTATCCGATTTCGGTGCGCTGGAGGCGTTAGCGAAACCATCCAAAGTAAGCTCCCCAAAACGCAAACCTATCGACGACAGTTGGGATGTCATCATAGCAGGTGGAGGCCCTTCGGGATGCGCGGCTGCCATCGCCGCCGCACGCGAAGGAGCCAAAACACTGCTGATAGAGGCCACCGGTATGCTCGGCGGCATGAGCACGGCCGGCAACATGAACAACTGGTGTCCTTTCACAGACGGCAAGAAAGTCATCTACAAAGGTATCGCCGAGAAGGTGCTCAACGAATCGAAGAAGGGCATGAACAAAGCCCCTACCGACTGGCTGCCGATCAATACGGAGCAAATGAAGCGCGTATTCGACGAAATGGTATCGTCTTCGGGCGCCCACATCTTGCTGTTCTCGAAAATGGCCGACGTCGAAATATCTGGTAACGGAACGGTCGATTACATAACGGTAGCCAACAAACACGGGCTGTCGCGCTACAAAGCCAAGGTATATGTGGACTGTACGGGTGACGGCGATCTGGCTACATGGGCCGGGGCCGATTATTTCTACGGCGATCAAGACAACAAGGTTCAGGCTTCCACGCTCTGCTTCACGATAGCCGGCGTCAACACCGAAGAATACAGAAGGCGCGGCGGCAACGGATGGCTGCACAGCTCGGCAGACAACGCATCGGGCAGGAGTCCCGTCTACAAGATGATCGCATCGGGAAAATATCCGCATATCATAGACTCGCACGTCAACCCGAAAATGATACATCCGGGCGTAGTGGTTTTCAATGCGGGACACATTCCCGACGTCAAATCCATCGAGCCGGAAGACCTCACGCAAGGCATAATGCGCGGCCGCCTCATAGCCGACGAGTTCCATCGGGGCCTGAAGGCCGAATGCCCCGAAGTATTCGGCGATTCGTTCCTCGCCTCGACAGGTTCGCTGCTCGGAATCAGGGAAAGCCGCCGCATCAAATGCGACTATGTATTTTCAGTAGACGACTGGGTGGCCCGACGTTCGTTCGACGACGAAATAGGCCGCAACTGCTACTACATAGACGTACATAAAAACGAGGCCAAGCGTTATCCGCGCTACGCCAAAGGCGAATCGCACGGTATTCCGTTCCGCTCGCTCGTTCCAGAGAAGCTCACCAACGTCCTCATAGCAGGCAGAAGCATCTCTTCTGACGACTACGCTTACGGAAGCCTGCGCGTTATGCCGGTATGCCTTGTCACGGGCGAGGCCGCAGGATTGGGAGCCGCCTTAGCCAGCAGGATGAACCGCATCAACGTGCACGACATAGACATTGCGCTCCTCCGGAAAAGGCTGAAGGAAGAGGGGCAGAATATTATCTGACAATACACCCACACATAACAAAAAGTGAGTCTGGTTTGTCAAAACAAACCAGACTCACTTTTTTATTAAGATTCAAATACGAAAAAACAACAAATTACACCATCGGCAATAACAGAATATCCCCAAACTTAGTTCCATTCGGGGAACTGGGATTCTTTCAGGTCCAGAGATGAAATCTGTTGCATATCGGCAGCATCCAGCTCGAAATCGAATATGTCGATGTTTTCCAACATATGCGCTCGTTCGGCAGTTCTCGGAATAGCGACTATCCCCCTCTGTATCAGCCACCGCAAAGTCACTTGTGCTGCACTCTTATTATATTTTTTACCGATGGCGACCAATATGGGATTGGTGAACAATCCTTTGCGACCCTGAGCGAAAGGAGACCATGCCTCTACCTGAATACCTAACTTTTCGATTGCCTCCTGCTCCTCTTTTTGTTGAAAATAAGGATTGACCTCTATCTGATTGACCATCGGTTTGATCTTAGCATAACTCATTAACTCTGCCAATTGTTGAGGATTGAAATTACTTACGCCGATAGCTCTTATCTTACCGGCCTCGTACAACTCTTCCATTGCTTTCCATGTGCCACGTATATCTCCTCTGGGCCGATGAATCAAATACAGGTCTATATATTCTAACCCTAATTTATTCAACGACCGGTTGAAGGTCGTTTTGGTATTTTCATATCCTGTATCATCGACCCAGATTTTCGTGGTAATAAATAGCTCTTCTCGTGCTATCCCACTCTTTTTGATCCCCTTTCCGACCGCTTCTTCGTTTCCATATCTGGTGGCCGTATCGAACAGTCGGAATCCGACAGAGATCGCCTCCGCCACACTGGCTTCCCCTACTGCGCCGCGCAAATTAAGAGTTCCAAAACCCAGTATTGGCATCTTCACCCCATTACTAAGTGTTACCTCAGGTACTTTCCCCATGTTCGAATTTATACTTGACTGAGTTTGGGATTGCCCATAAGAGAACAACGGAAATGTAAATAATATCCCCAAGATAGCTATGTTCCTAATTGATTTTTTCATGTCAGGTCGAATTTGATTGCCACAATATACAAATAAAATATCTTTTTACATATAAGTTAATGAGGGTGCTCAGATTGGCAACCGAACATAAGAGTTAAATTTCGTGCAGCCTCAGAAAACAAAAATCCGCAATCTTTGTCAATCAAAGAATTGCGGATTTTACTGTGCCCAGAACAGGAGTCGAACCTGCACATCATCACTGATACTCGCCCCTGAAACGAGCGCGTCTACCAATTCCGCCATCTGGGCATAGCTTGTGGCGTAAAGTGTCGGCAAATATAGTGAAAAATCTTTTCTCCGACAATTTATCTTAAAAAATTGCCTCACGCATCCTCAATATAGAAAAATACAGCCCGGAGCTGCTGCCAAATCCACAGCCTGCTCCGGGCCATTATCCTAATATTCGTTCCAACTCTTTATAGCTATATCTCGCCTGTCTATGCGGCAAAAAGCTTTGATAAAAGCACTTGCAAGGCGGGCATTGGTTATGAGCGGCACATTGAAATCTATCGCACCGCGGCGTATCGCATAGTCGTTGTGCAGTTCGTCAGGCGAAAGATTCTTCGGAATATTTATCACCAAATCTATCTTTTTCTCCTTGATATAATCCAGTGTATTCGGTTTTTCCGGTGAATCCGGCCAATGCAGAACCTCCGCCTTTACACCGTTGTGGGCCAAAAACTCGGCAGTACCTCTGGTCGCGAACAGGTTGTAACCATTCTCCTGAAGCAATTTGGCCGCCGAGATCATATCGGTTTTCGAACGCGAATCGCCCGTAGAGAGCAATATATTCTTTTCGGGGATACGATACCCGACGGCAAGCATAGCTTTCAGTATAGCTTCGTGGAAATCCTCTCCGATACAACCGACCTCTCCCGTCGATGCCATCTCCACTCCCAGTACCGGGTCGGCCTTTTGCAGGCGCGAGAACGAGAATTGCGGAGCTTTAATCCCGACATAATCGAGCTCGAAAGCCGATTTGTGCGGAATTTCCGGATCGAGTCCGAGCATCACCTTAGTGGCTATCTCTATAAAATTAACCTTCAGCACCTTGGAAACGAACGGAAAGCTTCGGCTCGCGCGAAGGTTACACTCGATAACCTTGATGTCGTTGTTCTTTGCCATCACCTGCATGTTGAACGGACCGGTTATGTGTAGACCCTGAGCTATCTGACGGGCTATCTTCTTCACACGGCGCATGGTCTCGACATACATCTTCTGCGGCGGAAAGACCATAGTAGCGTCGCCAGAGTGTACGCCTGCAAATTCGACGTGTTCGGAGATGGCATAAATCAGCACTTCACCGTCACGCGCCACCGCGTCTATCTCTATCTCTTTGGCGTTCTCGATAAACTCCGTCACCACGACAGGATGCTGCTTGGAGACGCTCGTAGCCAACGTAAGAAAGTGTTCCAGCTCCCCCCTGTTGGAGACCACGTTCATCGCGGCCCCCGAAAGAACATAAGACGGCCGTATCAACAACGGGAAACCTACCTCATCGGCGAATTTATATATGTCGTCCATCGAGGTCAACTCCCTCCAGCGCGGCTGGTCCACACCGAGCTCGTCGCACATGCTCGAAAATTTGTGGCGGTCTTCGGCACGGTCTATGTCCTCGGCTTTCGTTCCGAGAATTGGGACATTTGCCGCATCCAGACGCGTAGCCAGATTGTTCGGTATCTGCCCTCCCACCGATATTATCACGCCCTGCGGAGCTTCGAGGTCGGCAATATCCAGTACCCGTTCCAGCGTAAGCTCATCGAAATAGAGCCTGTCACACATATCGTAATCCGTAGAAACGGTCTCTGGATTATAGTTTATCATAATGGAACGCAATCCGCTTTTCCGTATCGTAGAGGCGGCATTCACCGAACACCAGTCGAATTCGACGGAACTTCCTATGCGGTAAGCGCCCGAACCGAGAACGACCACCGACTTCCCGTCCTTAGGGAAGTCTATATCGTGCGCCGAACCGTTATACGTTACATACAGGTAATTGGTCTGTGCCGGGTACTCGGCAGCCAACGTATCTATCTGTTTTATGAACGGGGTAATGCCGCGCTTCTTACGCTCGGAGCGCACCATGCCGAGCGCTTCGTCCATCGCCTCCGCCTTCGGACTCAGGACGGTCCTCGCAATCTGGAAGTCGGAAAACCCTTTCTGTTTGGCTTCGAGCAGGAGTGCATCCGAAACCTGTGCCAGCCCGTCGGCTTTGCCGAGCTCCTTCTCGACATTAAGTATCCCCTGCAATTTATACAGGAACCATTTGTCTATCTTGGTAAGCTCGTGTATGCGGTCTACCGTATAGCCTTTATGCAGTGCATTGGCTATTATGAAGATACGCTTGTCGGTCGGATGCGAAAGGGCCTCGTCTATGTCCGGCACTTCGAGCTCCTTGTTCGCCACGAAGCCGTGCATCCCCTGACCTATCATACGGAGTCCTTTCTGTATGGCCTCTTCGAACGAACGGCCTATGGCCATCACCTCGCCGACCGATTTCATGCTCGACCCCAGTTCGCGCGATACTCCCTTGAATTTACCGAGGTCCCAACGCGGTATCTTGCAGACTATATAATCAAGCGCAGGCTCGAAGCAGGCGGTAGTGGATTTTGTCACCGAATTTTTCAACTCATGCAAACCATATCCGAGTCCGAGTTTCGCCGCCACGAACGCCAACGGATAGCCTGTCGCCTTACTCGCCAATGCCGACGACCGGCTGAGGCGGGCATTCACCTCTATCACGCGGTAATCCTCCGAGTTGGGATCGAGTGCGTACTGCACGTTACACTCGCCGACGATGCCGATATGGCGTATTATCTTGATCGCCAGACGGCGCAGTTTATGATATTCGCTGTTGGTAAGCGTCTGCGACGGAGCCACGACTATACTCTCGCCCGTATGTATGCCGAGCGGGTCGAAGTTTTCCATATTGCAGACCGTGATGCAATTGTCGAAGCGGTCGCGGACCACCTCGTACTCCACCTCTTTCCATCCTTTAAGCGATTTCTCCACCAATATTTGCGGAGAATAGGTAAAAGCCTTAGCCGCGAGCACCTCCAGTTCCGATTCGTTGTCGCAGAATCCCGACCCCAAACCACCGAGCGTATACGCTGCACGGATTATGATAGGGTAGCCGAGTTCTCCCGCCACACGTTTCGCATCCTCGACCGTCGTCACGGCCTCGCTCCTGATAGTCTTGACACCTATCTCATCGAGTTTCTCCACGAATTTCTCGCGGTCTTCGGTATCAATAATGGCCTGCACCGGCGTACCGAGTACTTTGACGCCATATTTTTCCAACACCCCGCTGCGGTAAAGCTGCACCCCGCAGTTCAATGCGGTCTGTCCGCCAAACGCCAACAATATGCCGTCCGGGCGCTCCTTTTCTATCACCTGCTCCACGAAATCGGGAGTAACCGGCAGAAAATAGACCTTGTCCGCTATGTTCTCCGACGTTTGTATCGTGGCTATGTTGGGATTTATAAGCACGGTATACACGCCCTCTTCCTTGAGTGCCTTGAGCGCTTGAGACCCGGAATAGTCGAACTCGCCGGCCTCGCCTATCTTGAGCGCACCCGACCCGAGCAAGATAACCTTCCTTACGCTTTTATCTATGTTTTGTGTATGATTTTCCATGTTCGTCTCAATTTTATAGTTATCTCACTTCGCATCCTTTTTCCACTGCTCGATTTTTTCGATCAGCGTATCGAACAAAAATTCCGTATCAACAGGTCCGCTGGTGGCCTCCGGATGGAACTGCACAGAGAAGAAAGGTTTGCTCTTATGGCGTATGCCCTCGTTCGAACCGTCGTTAAGGTTCACGAAGAACGGTTCCCAATCTTCGCCGAGTCCGGCCGGATCGACCGCAAACCCGTGGTTCTGCGAGGTAATGTACGCCGTATCGGTCCCGACCATGAGAGCCGGCTGGTTATGACTGCGGTGTCCGTATTTGAGTTTATAGGTCTCGGCTCCGGCAGCGCGTGCCATCAATTGGTTGCCCATACAGATACCGAATATTGGTTTACCTATCTCGAACGCCTTACGGATGTTCTCCACCGTCTTATCGGCCATTTTGGGATCGCCGGGTCCGTTGCTTATCATCACTCCGTCGTAATCCATCGAAGTGAAATCGTAATCCCACGGTACACGCACGACCGTCACGTCACGCCTCAGAAGACACCTTATTATATTGTACTTGCAGCCGCAGTCCACAAGCACCACCTTGTGCCGACCGTTGCCGTAGGTCTCTACACCGCCGCAACTCGTAGCCGCCACAAGATTCTCCTCATTCGGATCGACGAATTCAGCGGGCTCCGGTTCTCCTTCGACCGCTATCTTGCCGAGCATCACACCTTTTTCGCGAATAATACGTGTGATGGCCCTCGTATCGACACCGTAAACGGCAGGTATTCCCTGCTCCTTCAGCCATGCGTCGAGTGTTTTGACCGCGTTCCAATGGCTCTCCTCGAAAGAGTAGTCCGAAATAACGAGGCCTCGCACATGGATGCGATCCGACTCGAAGAATAGCGGAATGCCGTTCTCCTCCCGATCCCCCGGGACACCGTAATTACCCACCAAGGGATAAGTTAAAACTAAGATCTGCCCGTAATAGGAAGGGTCTGTGAGGCTCTCCGGATAACCGGTCATAGCGGTATTGAATACCACCTCGCCTGTGGTCGGTACGGGTGCACCGAAAGAGAATCCCCGGAACCGTGTCCCGTCTTCGAGGATCAGCGTAGCGCTTTTTTTGTCTGGCATGTTCAGAAATTGTTTTTCCGCGGTTATTTTAGAAGGGGACATGCGTAACTGCATGTGTTCGTGCGGATTTTCTGAAACACAAAAGTAATAATTATTTTGTAAATACAGAAATCCGCCTTCACTATTAACGTTTTTTTTATCTTTGTACGTCAGTAATATGCCGCCGAAAACGGCAAACGGACAAAACGGCGCACTTTTTTTCAAACTTCACACCCACAACAACATGTTGACCAAGGCAGACATAACGATGATACGCTCGCTCGCGGACAAGAAATCGCGGACCGAACACGGGCTGTTCGTGGTGGAAGGGCGGAAGATGGTAGCCGAAGCACTGGAATCGGACATGAAAGTACGCCGCGTCTTGGGAACGGAAGACTTCGCCGGGCTGCACGGATGCGAGATCGTATCACGCAAGGATATAGAGCGCATGAGCTCCCTCAAAACCACGCAGGGCGTCATGGCATTGATAGAAATTCCGCAATACACCCTGCCTAAAGATCCGGGCAACGAACTTACGCTCGCTCTGGACTCGGTACAGGACCCCGGCAATATGGGAACGATAATACGTCTGGCCGACTGGTTCGGAATACGCGACATCATATGTTCGCCCGAAACGGCCGACTGCTACGGACCTAAAACCGTACAGGCCACTATGGGAGCCATATTCCGGGTAAAGACACACTACGAGAACCTGCCCGAAGTACTGGGCCGGGCGAAACATCCGGTTTTCGGAACTTTCCTCGACGGAGAGAACATATACGGAGCAAAATTCGACGGTCATCGCGGCATCATCGTACTCGGCAACGAGGGCAATGGCATAAGTAGCGCCGTCGCACGAACCGTTACGCGCAAATTGTTCATCCCTCCGTATCCGGCAGGTGACCCGGCTTCGGAATCACTCAACGTAGGAGTGGCAGCAGCGATAGCATGCTCCGAATTTAGGCGCAGGTGCGGCGCATAACGGCGGCAACTGGCAGAACAGGGCAACTCAACAAACTACAATCACGCGGAGCGCAATGGGGGCATATCTGGATAACGACATAAAATTCCTCTCGGGAGTAGGGGAAAAGAGGGCGGCCCTTCTGAAAAAGGAGCTCGGAATATCGACCATGCGCGACCTGCTCTACTATTTCCCGTTCAGATACATAGACCGTTCGAGAATATACAAGATCGCGGAAATAACATCCGAATCGCCGGCATATATCCAATTGCGCGTCCGCGTGGAGGGCTTTTCCCAACACGGAGAGGGAAGGCGCAAACGTCTCGTGGCCTACGCGTCGGATGGTACGGGAACCGCCGAACTGGTATGGTTCAGCGGAATAAAGTGGATAGAAAAACGACTCGAAGCGGGACGCGAATACATCGTTTTCGGACGTCCCGGCTTCTTCAACAACGAGCTTTCGATAGTACACCCGGAGCTTGAATCGGTCGGCAACGCACGGCCACGTCCGGCCGGCGGAATGCAGGGTGTGTACAGCACGACGGAGACGCTGTCGTCCAACCAGCTCGGTTCGCGCGGCATATACAACCTCGTCTGCAATCTGTGGGATATAGCGGGAAGCCGCATCGTCGAAACCCTACCCGAGCGGCTCATGCAGCGGAACGG
This sequence comes from uncultured Rikenellaceae bacterium, assembly GCA_944415565.1. Lineage (GTDB taxonomy): Bacteria > Bacteroidota > Bacteroidia > Bacteroidales > Rikenellaceae > WRDF01. The sequence continues at coordinate 314,099 of CALYBQ010000005.1, read as the reverse complement.
GCTTATCGGCCTGCAAGAAGCGTTGCATAACATACACTTCCCGCAAAATGCGGAGAAACTCCGGCAAGCCGAATACAGGCTCAAGTTCGAGGAGCTGTTCGGCATACAACTCGGCATACTCGCCCAGCGGTCAGGACGCGTCAGCAAAGAGAACGGCTTCATGTTCAACCGCGTGGGCGACAAATTCAACGAATTTTACAGCGGACACCTTCCGTTCGAACTCACCGGAGCGCAAAAAAGGGTTATCAAGGAGATACGCGGCGACACCATCACCGGACACCAGATGAACCGGTTATTGCAAGGCGACGTAGGCAGCGGCAAGACGCTTGTAGCACTTATGAGTATGCTGCTGGCCATAGACAACGGTTTTCAGGCCTGCATGATGGCCCCGACCGAAATACTCGCACGGCAGCATTACGCGACGATTGTGAAGCTGTTGGGCGACATGGACGTAAAGGTGGGCATAATCACCGGTACGACGAAAAAACGGGAAAGGGACGAAATCCTCGCATCGCTCACCGACGGTTCTCTCGACATCCTGCTCGGTACACACGCCCTCATAGAGGATCGCGTGCAGTTCGCGAACCTCGGATTCGTAGTGATAGACGAGCAACACCGCTTCGGCGTTGAGCAGCGCGCACGACTGTGGACCAAGAATAACCAGCCGCCGCACGTCCTCGTCATGACAGCCACGCCGATACCGCGCACGCTGGCCATGACACTCTACGGCGACCTCGACGTATCGGTAATAGACGAACTGCCCCCCGGACGTAAGCCCATCAAGACATACCACGTCCGCGACTCGCAACGGCTGAGGGTGTTCGGCTTCATGGCGGAACAGATAGCCGCCGGGCGTCAGGTATATGTCGTCTATCCGCTCATCTCTGGTTCGGAAAAGATGGACTACAAAGACCTCGAAGACGGATTCGAAAGCATCAGCCGGCAATTTCCTCTTCCGCAATACAACACGGTCGTGGTGCACGGACGCCTGAAAGCAGCGCAGAAAGAGGAGAACATGAACCTATTCAAAGAGGGTAAAGCGCACATAATGGTGGCCACATCCGTAATAGAGGTAGGCGTAGACGTCCCCAACGCGAGCGTGATGGTGATAGAGAGCGCAGAGAGATTCGGCTTGTCGCAACTCCACCAATTACGTGGACGCGTGGGACGCGGAGCGGATCAGGCATATTGCATACTAATGAGCGGGGACAAACTCTCGAAAGAGGGGAAGGCACGCCTACAGGCCATGGTAGCCACAAACGACGGATTCGAACTTTCGGAGCTCGACCTGAAGCTAAGGGGGGCCGGCGATATTTCAGGAACCCAGCAGAGCGGTTTGGCATTTGAATTGAAAATAGCTAACTTGGGGAGGGATTCGCAGATAGTAGAGGCTGCGAGAGCCGCCGCACAGGACGCAATAGACAATGCGGACGGATTCACGGCGGGGGACAAAGCCCTGTTGGAGGCCGTCCGTGAAAGGTTCTCATACTCGAAAGAACAGGATTTCAGCATGATATCATAATTTTATTAAGACCAGACCGTTATACAGACATGAGAAAAATCATAACACTTCTTATTTCGATATTCACATTCGCAACGGTCAACGCTTGGCCCGACCCCAAGGAAGCGCCTTTCATCGACGGCGAAGAGTTGCTCTACGAAGTCAGCTACCGGGCGGCACTCGTCCCGAACACCGTAGTGGCCGAAGTGAAGACCCGAGTCAACGTGACCGACGACCCCGTACCATCATACCATGTATGGGCCAACGCGAGCGTCATGTCGTTCTTCCGCTGGTTCTTCGACATGAGCGACACATACGAAATATGGCTCGACAAGGAGACATTGCTCCCGCTGCGCTTCGCCAACGACATCAGGGAGGGCCGCTACCTGTACAAAAGCAAATACACCTACGATTGGGACTCGATGCGCATACACACGGTAGCCAGCAGGCCCAAATGGGACAAGGACCGCATCGAAGCATTCGAACTCACCCCCAAAAGTATGGACCCGCTATCCACGTTCTTCAACCTGCGCGGGGAGGACATCGACTCGTTCGAAATAGGAAAAGATATTCCGCTGCAACTGGTATTCGCAAAGAAGATCAGACATATAAACTTCAAGTACCTCGGCCGCGAAGTACGCAACATCAAGAAGGTCGGAAAGTTCAACACCATCAAGTTCTCGTGCCAACTCGCCGACGAAGACGGCCAGAGTTTCGAGGACGGTACAGAATTCTACATCTGGCTGACGGACGACGAGAACAAGATACCTCTCTATCTGGAATCGCCCATCAAAGTCGGGAGCGTCAAGGCTACCATCGCCAAAATAAAGAACCTCAAGTACCCTTTGACGAGTAAAATCAAATAATTGCAGACGTCATTAGCTAAAATTGTTATATTTGTAGCGTCATAAACCCTACACGCATTATGGAAGACATAAATTATGGATACGAGGAGGAACAGCCCTCGAACAAATCGGCAAAAGGATACAAGATAATAATAATCGTACTGGCAATAGTGCTGGTGGCCGTCTCCGGGTTATATATGAAGCTCACCAACGACCTGCGAAGCGCCTATGCGATAGAACGCGAACAACTCACAAGCGAAATATCGACTCTCGTAACACAGTACGACAGTCTCAAGATAAAGAACGACACGCTGGCTTACAACATGTCGGTAGAGCGCGAACGTGCCGACTCGCTCCTGCAAAAACTGACGGACGAACGCACGCTCAACAGGGCCAAGATCCGTCAGTATGAAAAGGAAATCGGCACATTGCGTACCGTAATGCGTACCTATGTTCACCAGATAGACTCGCTTAGAATAATCAGCGAGAATCTCGCATCCGAGAACCTCACCATCCGCAGACAAGTGGCCACACAGCGCCAACGCGCTGACAGAGCAGAGGAATTGGCTCAGGAACAAGAGATAAAACTGCGTCAAGGTTCGGTAATCAAAGCCCGTGACATCAGACTCGTAGCTCTCAGCCGCAACGACAACGTAGTCGAACGGGCATCGCGCGCCGTAATGCTCAGGGCGGAACTCGTACTTTCGAGCAATGCGCTGGCCCGGCCGGGCGAACGCACCGTCTATGTACGCATAACAGGCCCCGACGGATATATCATGACCGACGACGTCAACAAGGTATTCGATTTCGAGGGCGAAAAGAGGACCTACTCGGCTTCGCGCGATGTGGACTATCAACTCGAAGACCTTCCTGTGAACATCCTCTACAAAGGTGGCGGCATAACCGGCGGCAAGTATCTGGTCGAAATCTACATGGACGGACTCCTCATCGGTAGCAGCGAAGTATACCTGCGATAAAAGCCGGACGTCTCATCTCCTAATCGACAGGAAATCATGGCCGCGATAGATAGATTCTGCCGCTCTCTGACCGCATTCGCACGCGCCGAAACACGCAAGGTGCGTATAGGCAAGGTGACCGTAGGCGGAGGCGAACCGATAGCCGTGCAGTCCATGAACAACACGAACACTATGGACACCGAGGCGTGTGTCGCCCAAATAAGGCAGATACATGCGGCCGGATGCGATATCGTGCGGCTCACAGCCCCCGGCAAACGCGAAGCTGCAAACCTCGAAACCATATCCGCACTGGCGAAAGCCAACGGACTCGCGGACGTCGCCATAGTAGCCGACATACATTTCACTCCCGACGCCGCCCTTATAGCAGCACAGTATGCGGATAAGGTACGCATCAATCCGGGGAATTACGACATCGCACGACTGCCGGAGCTACTGGCTTTATGCAAAAAGCGGCATATCCCAATCCGCATCGGGGTAAACCACGGGTCGCTCTCGGCCCAAATGGTTGAAAAGTACGGCGACACCCCCCTGGGAATGGTCGAATCGGCAATGGAATTCCTGCGAGAATGCCGTAGGCACGATTTTCTCGACGTAGTCGTATCCATGAAATCGAGCAACGTGCGCGTGATGGTGCACGCATACCGCCTGCTCGCAGCGGCTATGACACGAGAGGGCATGAACTTCCCGCTACACCTCGGAATTACGGAAGCGGGAGACGGAGCAGAAGGACGCATACGCTCGGCGGTAGGCATAGGAGCGCTCATGGCGGACGGACTTGGCGACACCATACGCGTATCGCTGACGGAACCTCCCGAAAACGAGATACCGGTAGCAAGGGCAATCGCCGAATATTTCGCAGACAGACACACCGCTGAAAATGCTGTCGCGATAGAAAATGAGAGCCTATACACTCCTTTCGAATACTCGCGCCGGAAGACCACGCCCGAAGGCAACATAGGCGGCGGCAGCGTACCTATATTATATAAGGAACTGAACCCAGACGGCCTCCAAGCACTCGATAATGGCAGAATAGCGGTCATCGAGGCCGTAACCGGAAACGCTCCGGCAGAGTGGCGGGCAAACATCCTGAACATGATGGCGAAGGGCGACAAACGTCCTGTAATACTCCACAAAATATACAGTGAACCGTCCATCGAATCGCTGCGTATAAAAGCCGCATGCGATTTCGGCATGGCTTTCATAGACGGTCTCGCAGACGGGATATGGATCGAAAACGACAATATCCCGGCGGAAGAGATCGACAGCCTCGCCCTCTCCATATTACAAGCGGCGAGGGTCAGGATAACCAAGACGGAATACATAGCATGCCCGGGATGCGGGCGTACGCAATTCGACCTGCAAAGCACGCTCGTGGCCGTTCGTGCCCAGACGTCGCACCTCAACCACCTGAAAATCGCCGTCATGGGTTGCATAGTCAACGGTCCCGGCGAGATGGCAGATGCCGATTACGGATACGTAGGAGCCGGAGGAGGCCGGATAACACTATACAAGGGCAAGGAGGTGATGCGCCGGGCCATCCCGCAGACCGAGGCCGTTCCGGCACTCATCGAGCTAATCAAATCGTGCGGCGACTGGAAAGATCCCGAATAATGGAGATACTCTCACTGACATACCTCGGCAACATACAATGGTTCTCGAAACTGTGCTTTTCCGAATGCGTGATCGACATACACGAACACTACCACAAACAAAGTTATCGGAACCGTTGCGACATACTGACCGCCAACGGCCCAGCCAGTTTGACGGTAAATACCGTCAAATCAAGCAACTGGAACAAGGCATCGGTCAAGGATACACGGATAGACTATTCGAAAAAGTGGCAGCACATTCATTGGCAATCGCTAGTCTCGTCATACAGGAGTTCGCCGTATTTCGACCATTACGCATCCGAATTCGAGCCATTTTATAACTCGCAATTCGAATTCCTGCTCGATTTCAATATCGGTTTGCTCGAAACGGTCATGCGCCTGATGGGAAGTCCTGCCAAAATCACGCTCTCGGAAGAATACATAGAGCCGACCGAGACAACAGACGCCACCGACTGGCGGGATGCCATATCACCCAAACCACGCCTCGCGAGGCCCGATACAACATTCAGCCCCGAACCATACTGGCAGGTATTCTCGGATAGAATGGCTTTCACTCCGAACCTGTCTGTTATAGACCTACTGTTCTGCGAAGGACCGCAAGCTCTCGGCATAATCATGGATTCTATCGCAAAATAAACCCGCAAAAGACAGGGCAAAATTGGGATGCCACAACAGAATGACCTTATTATATTGTTAACCCTTTTACGGAAAATTACAAACCATAATAGGACAAAATAGCCCGAACCGTAAACGGTTCGAGCTATTGATTTCTGGCTCCACCCGCAACAAGTCAGCCGTCTATTTTGAATACGAGAACGTTTCGCCGTTGTGCTTAATCGTAAGTCCGGTAGTCTCCGAAGCTTCGACACGACCTATTATCTGAGCCGAAATACCGAAGCTTTCCGAGATCGAGATTATCTCTTCCGCAACGGCCGGATCGACATAAAGCTCCATACGGTGTCCCATATTGAACACCTTATACATCTCCTGCCACGGCGTACCGCTCTGCTCCTGAATCGCCTTGAAAAGTATCGGCGTTTCGAACAGGTTGTCCTTCACGACATGGACTCCCTCCACGAAATGCAGGACCTTGGTCTGCCCTCCGCCCGAGCAATGAACCATACCTTTAACCCCCGGACGACACTGCCTCAGAACCTCTGCGATAACAGGCGCATACGTACGTGTAGGCGACAGCACGAGCTGTCCCATAGTAAGGCCGTCATGTCCCGGAACCGGGTCGGTAAGTTTATATGAACCGGTATATACGACATCCGCAGGAATTCCGCTGTCGTAACTTTCCGGATATTTTTCAGCGAGATATTTAGCAAACATATCGTGACGGGCAGAAGTCAGGCCGTTGCTGCCCATACCTCCGTTGTAGCGATCCTCATACTTGGCCTGTCCGAAAGAGGCCAAACCTACGATGACGCATCCCGGCTTGATGGTATCGTTGCTTACCACATCCTTACGCTTCATTTTGGCAGTCACCGTGCTGTCCACGATTATCGTACGCACCAGATCGCCCACGTCAGCCGTTTCACCTCCGGTAGACCAGATGCCGACCCCAAGATCGCGCAATTGCTGGAGTATCTCTTCCGTCCCATTGATAATGGCCGAGATGACCTCGCCCGGTATCAACCGCTTGTTACGGCCGATGGTAGAGGAGAGGAGGATGTTGTCGGTAGCCCCTACGCATATAAGATCGTCGGTATTCATCACAATAGCGTCTTGAGCAACGCCTTTCCACACGCTCATATCGCCCGTTTCACGCCAATACATATAGGCGAGGGACGATTTGGTCCCGGCCCCGTCGGCGTGCATCACCACACAACCCTCCGGATCACCGCCGAGCGTATCCGGAATTATCTTACAGAAAGCTTTGGGGAACAGCCCCTTGTCTACATTCTTTATCGCGTTGTGTACGTCCTCCTTATCGGACGAGACACCGCGACGTGCATATCTCGAAGTAGTATCCATATTCGTTGATGTTGAACAGAGAACAAAGATACATAATTCCACAAGAAAAAAACGGACGTCGAACAACTCTTTGTCTCACATAATAGATTTTATAACTTTTTTTCGGTATTTTTGCGTTTGTAGCCTAATGAAGATCAAAGAGAAAAATATTGTACAGCAGGAAAAACGCGAACCAGTTTTCGACCTCATCAAAAGCATGACGAAGGCCGAAAAACGGAGTTTCAAACTATTCGCAACCCGTCTCGCTGGTAATCAGGAGGCGAAATTCCTATCGCTTTTCGACTATCTCGACTCGGTTGAAGAGTACGACGAAACTAAGGTGTTGCAAAAATGCCCCGTCAAAAAGGAGCAGTTGCCGAACATGAAGGCCCACCTTTACCGTCAGCTCCTCATCAGCATGCGGCTTCTGGACGTACAACATTCGGACGCCATGCAGTTGCGCGAGCAGCTCGATTTCGCACGCATACTCTACGACAAGGGACTGTACAAGCAGAGCGACAAGATGCTTGAAAAGGTGATAGACCAAGCATTCGCTCTGGAAGAACATACCATCGCGATAGACGCGGTCCATTTCCAAGCCAAGATAGACACGCTGAACGTCACTCGCGACATGACCAGCTCCAGCGACAACGCCAGCCGACAGGTCATCGAGTTGGCCGGAAACATATCTGCCGCAGGCGAGTTGTCGAATCTCGCTACGAGGGCCTACTCGCTTTACCAGAAACTCGGTTACGCTCGCTCCCAAAAGGACCTCGACCTGATAGTACTATATTTCAAGCCAAAACTCGAATCGTTCAACGAACAACGACTCTCGTTCGTCGGCAAGTCGCACTACTATCAGGCATGGGCTTGGTACTACTACATACAGCACGATTTCGCCAAAAGTTATCGGTACAGCCGCAAATGGCTCGACCTGTTCGACGGCAAACCACGCATGAAGCGCCTCATGTACGACGACTACATGAAGGGGGCAGCGCAAATCCTCGAAGCGCTGTACCTTATGCGTAAATACAGGCATTTCATCGACCATCTCAAATATTTCGAAAAGGAGTTCGAAGAGTTGGGATCGCTCAACCCCAACGCAACGCTGATAGGCAAACGCCTGATCTACGTGAACAAGATAAACAAGAGCTTCATCGAGGGAGAATTCAAACAAGGATTGCTGCTCGTGCGTGAGATCGAAGCCTTCATACGTCAATACGCACACGACCTGAATGTACACCATAAAATGCTGATCTACTACAAGATCGCATGCCTCTACTTCGGAGACGGCAATTACACAAAATGTATGGAGTACCTCGCCCGCATAACCACCACCAAAGACCCGCAGATACGCCGTGACCTCCAAGTATTCGCCCGCATACTGAATCTCATAGCATCATACGAGGCCGGCATAGACTACAACCTCGACTACCAGATACGCTCGGTGTACTCGTTCCTCGTGAAAAACAACGACATGGGCGACGTGCAGAAAGAGATGCTGTCGTTCCTCAAGAAACTCAATTCCATATATGCGGACGACATCAAGTCGGAGCTGAAAGTGCTGTACAACCGCCTGAAACCATATGAGAACCGCACGTTCGAACGCCGCGCGTTCTACTATCTCGACATACTGTCGTGGCTCGAGAGCAAAATCACCGGCAAGACCGTAGGTGAGATAGTACGGAGGAAATTCAGGGAGCTGACGGCTTAATCACACCATCTTCGCAGTTCAAATCCGCACGGCCGACGATCCGGAAATAATGACCGTGCAACTCCTTTCCGACAGCACGAAATACGGATGTAAAGGAGCAAAACGAGTCTTTGTTAAAAATTAATCATAAAAATTTTTAATAATAATAATTCTCAGACTCAGAACCATAGCCGGTTTTAATCCGTAACTCCACGCCCGCATATCGTGAGAATTAGGAACCAAATAGTCTGTTGAGATTTCAACATACGCGCCCGTATATGTTTAAGTACGCGCGTAGAATTTGGCGGAACAGGCTGGAAATGCTATATTTGCAATCAATTCAAGGGATTGTTAACGGAATCACAATAATTTATTACAACACAACATTATGGAAGCTCAAGCAAAAAAGTACGTTGAGACGTTCATGGAGAACATCAAAGCGAAGAACCCCGGAGAAAAGGAATTTCACCAGGCAGTGCACGAAGTAGTAGAGAGCCTCGCTCCCTTCATCGTCGAAAACCCGCAGCTGCAAAAAATGAAAATCCTCGAACGTATCGCAGAACCGGAACGCGTGATAATGTTCCGCGTGCCGTGGTTGGACGATAAAGGCGAAATACAGATCAACAAGGGATACCGCGTACAGATGAACAGCGCTATCGGTCCGTACAAAGGAGGTATCCGCTTCCACTCGAGCGTAAACCTGAGCATCCTCAAATTCCTCGCATTCGAACAGACTTTCAAGAACAGCCTTACTACGCTCCCGATGGGCGGCGGCAAAGGCGGTTCGGACTTCAGCCCGAAAGGCAAATCCGACAACGAAGTAATGAAATTCTGCCAGAGCTTCATGACAGAGCTCCAGCGCCACATCGGTGCGGACACAGACGTTCCGGCAGGCGACATAGGCGTAGGCGCGCGTGAAGTAGGTTTCATGTACGGCCAGTACAAACGTCTCCGCAACGAATTCACCGGCGTCCTCACAGGTAAGGGTATCGGCTGGGGCGGTTCTTTCATCCGTCCGGAAGCTACTGGTTACGGAACCTGCTACTTCGCAGACGCTATGCTCAAGACCCAGAACGACAGCTTCGAAGGTAAGACCGTAGTCATCTCGGGATCGGGTAACGTAGCGCAGTACGCTGTACAGAAAGCCACTCAGCTCGGCGCAAAAGTCGTAACCATGTCTGACTCGAACGGTTATATCTACGATCCGGACGGTATCGACGCAGATAAACTGGCTTACGTAATGGAACTCAAGAACGTTATCCGTGGCCGTATCAAAGAATACGCAGCTAAATATCCGAACGCAAAATACTTCGAAGGCCAGCGTCCGTGGGGTGTGAAATGCGACATCGCAATGCCGTGTGCAACCCAGAACGAACTCAACGGCGAAGAGGCTAAAGAACTCGTTAAGAACGGATGTATGTGCGTAGCCGAAGGTGCCAACATGCCTTCGACTCCGGAAGCTATCGCAGTATTCCAAGAAGCAAAGATCCTCTACGCTCCGGGTAAAGCAGCTAACGCAGGCGGTGTGGCTACTTCGGGGCTCGAAATGAGCCAGAACTCGCTCCGTCTCCAGTGGACTCCGGAAGAGGTGGACCAGAGGCTTCACAAGATCATGACCGACATTCACGCAACTTGCGTAAAATACGGTAAGCTCGAAGACGGTCGTGTAGACTACGTAAAAGGTGCCAACATCGGCGGTTTCATCAAAGTCGCTAACGCAATGCTCGCACAGGGTCTCGTATAACGAAACCTTACTCTCATAAGAAAACCTCCGGCTTCAAACCGGAGGTTTTCATTTTTCCTATACACTGTGAGAAGTCAAAAAGTTCAATCCTCAATATTCGCGAACCAATAGGAGAATGTTTGTTTCGACCCGTCACCCATCCCCACCTCGTGCGAAAACAAAAACGGCTCGCCAATAGTGAACGGTACAGGTCGCTCGAACAACGGCCCTCCGTAACACAGAGTATGGTATTCGCCGTTCTCACCGCAGACATCCACCCCGTCGGGTAACGAACGTAGGAAATCCCGGTCTACAACGCGGCCGATATACTCCTTCCCCAGCTTGTCTGCCATAGTCGTTACGACAACCGTCTGCAAACCGGACTCAAGAAACTCCTCCATCACTTCGTCACACGTCATCCCCCACAACGGTTCGACCACCTCTATCCCATATGGCGAAAGCTGCCTTTCGCGGTATGCTCTGACGTCGGAAAGATAGATGTCACCGAAGATAAAATGCGCTACCCCCATCTCCTTGAAAAAAGACACCGCCTTCAGCATCGCATCGGCGTAATCTTCCATATCTCCGGCAGGCGTAAGGTCTACGACATGCAACGGCAAACCGATATTGTCGGCCTGAGCCTGCAACAAGCGTTCAGGAATAGCGTGCATCGTAGAGCGGCGGCTGTCGCGATTGACAGTCGTCAGCAATGCAACGACCTCGTACTCGCCCGACATCATCACCTTATACAAGGCCAAGGCCGAATCCTTGCCTCCGCTCCAATTGAAAACCGCTCTCTTCCGTCCGCCTGTCACCATACCAAATCGTCTATTTCATAATCGGTAAACAGTCCGCTCACGAGAGTAAAATACTCAGGCAACGCCAAACCTTCGCTCCATTTAAGTTCGATACCCAACAGTTCCGAACCGGTACGCGATATGTCGAACCCGTAAGCCTCCAACGAAGAACGCGCCCTGTCCGGATAGAGACAACTGCCACCGGTAGCTCGCGCACATCCCTCATCGCCGCACAGCAGACAACTGCCGGCAAAAAACGCCAAGCTGCCGTGGTAACGACGCTCCAATTCCAACAGCCATCCATCGAAAGGTTCACGCACCTCCTTAATAATAGAGTAAGAAATATCCCGCAATTGTGCGGCATCCGCAGGCAAACGGCGGACAGCCTCGTCCACTACGACCTTAACGCCGAAGATATATATCCGGCCATACCCGGCAATCCTGCCGAGGGCATCGAATCCGTAAGGCGGGCACATCCACAACCTCCCGTAATTATCGCACTCACGGCAATAGCCCAAGAAGCGCTCCGCATCCCTGTATCGGGCGATATATTCCGCCGCCGACACGACCGTATGTACCTTTTCCAACCTGTAGCGCATAGCGATTCAAACTATCCTAAAGACAAATATATATCAAAAAGACAGCGCAACGGTTATATCCGGAAAATTATAATTACATTTGTGGCGTATCGGTTCCCGTTCGTACAAGCGTATGGAAGGGATTAAAAGGGAATGCCGTGAAAGTCGGCAACAGTTCCCTCTGCTGTGAGTTCCGCCTCGTTTTTTACAGGCCGCATCGCTACGACAATCTTTGCCACTGGTTCATTACTGGGAAGGCGTCGGAGCAGGAACAAGTCAGAAGACCTGCCGGTACCGTTGCAGATTTTTCGGCTCAGGGGCAATGGGCGGGGATCGACAGAATGACCTTTTATACGGGCCATTTCCACAGACCGCCATTTTCCCAAAAGCAAAAAACAGATGCACCGTGACAAGCTGTCGTATGTCGGCTGGGAACTACTCCAAAGCCATACACTAACAGATGTCGCGCAGAAAGAGAGTGTTTTTATAAAAGATATGCCAAGGTTCTCCGAAGGCCGACAAGGGCTCGAGGAGTGAAAAGGGAATGCCGTGAGAGCCGGCAACAGCCACCGCTGCTGTATGTTCCTGCCCGTAAAAGCCCCCAAAAGCCACTACGGGTATAAAACGTTCCAAAACTACGCCACTGGTGTTGCTGTCGCCGGGAAGGCTTTGGAACAGGGACGAGTCAGAAGACCTGCCTGACATGAGGTTCCGCACGTTCGGCAACGCATCTGCACAGGACGCTGCAAAACCCGGATTAATGTCAAATTAATTAAAAAGTTTACAGCAAAATGAAAAAAATTGTTTACGCTTTATGTGCATTAGGTCTGGCATTTGCCGGATGCAAAGAGGAGAAGGTTATAGAACCCGGCCCGCAAAACCCGCAGATCATAGCACTGTACGACGGCGAGTTCCTACGCAACGGTGACGTACTGGCCGTAGATGTCGCCGACCTCCCCCTGACAATCAGCTCCACCGTGCCCAACGTAGATGTCGGCACTTACGAGTGGAAGATCAACGGAACGGTTGACGAAGACGCTACGACAGGAAAGTTCGAATTCGACAGCGAACGCACCGGAACGTTCCCCGTTTCGCTGTCAGTCATCAGCAAACAAGGCAAAAAATCCTCGCTTGATTTCACGGTCGAGATCGAAGGCCCGTACAAGGAAGGGCTCGTAATATACTCCGGGTCCTATGCCGGTCTGGCATTCCAAAGCACGGATACATACTACGACGATCTGATGTCGAAAGTAGTAGGGGACAGCGGTTCTGGCACGGTACAGGACATCTATCTGGAAGACAACGTCATCTACTTCCTCCTGTCAAACGGCAAAATAGTTGCCTGCGACGCACAGACATTCAATAAGCTAGACGAATACGGAACGTTCAGCGGAATAGCCACCCCCTACCGTCTCATCAAGGCCGCAGAGGGCAAATTCTACATATCGACCGACAACATGGGCCGCGACAAACAGGGCCTATGGGTTTATGAGAAGCAGCAGGACGACAGTTGGGCCGTCTCATCCGCCCCCATCGCCGGGACCGAGCTCGCTCCGGCATCGAAGCCGATACGCGTAGGCGACTACATCCTCATAGGGGCAGGCGATGACATCGCGGTAATCGACCCCGCGACGGACGAAGTAGTTCCGCACGATAAGAACGGCATCACGATAAGCACCGACCGCAAAGTAACCGACGTACTGAAAGGCAACGACGGTTACATATACGCCGTGGCGTACAGCACCAAATCGTCTGTAAGCAGCTCTATCATAAAGATAGACCCGGTCGATTTCTCGTTCGTCGATGAGACGGAAATGCTCGAAGGCGATGCACAGAACAAGGTCTACCAGACATCTTATGCGTCACAGTCGCACGCCACAGCCTCAATCACCACCGACGACATATTCGTGATGGGATCGAAAGGCATCTATAAATTCGATTGCGGCAGCAAGACAACCAGCCTGTTCGCAAGCATGTCGTTTAGCATGTGGGGCGGCGACGGGGCCGGAATCGACTATATGCAAATGGGCGCAGACAAAAAGAACGTATATGTCGGACTCACAAACACCATGAGCTCGACCATATATAAGCTCGACATAGCCACAGGCGCCAAGAGCACATTGCGTTCGAATGTTACGGGCGACGTATCGGTGATGTCTACATACCAGTTCGCCGACAGGTAATATGCCCGACAGACGGTCAAAAAATCAATCCATATATTATGAAAAGAATCTTTACAGCACTGGCAGTCACAGCGGTAATGGGCTTCGTTACCGCCTGCCAGAAAGAGAATCTGAACGTAGAAGCCACCGGCATCAAAATGAGTACGTCACTCATACTGGACGTAAACCAGACATTCCAATTGACGGCATCGATAGTACCTAACGGCGTAACGCACGGGAGAGAGCTCGCATGGTCGAGTTCCAATCCCGATGTGGCCAAAGTGGACAGCGAAGGCAATATCACAGCCATTTCGGTAGGTAGCACCACCATAACTGCAACAATAAAAAGCAGGCCGTCCATATCGGCCGCCTGCAACGTAACGGTAGACGAGGAAACTGTCGTTTTCGAAGACAACAAGTTCATGGCTCTCATGATGTACTTCGATAAAAACAACGACGGTAAGATCCAGTTGTCGGAAGCCGCCGAGGTGACAGACCTCAACATCACGGGCAACGGTATCACATCGCTGAAGGGGATAGAGTATTTCGTAAACCTCGAAAAACTGAATTGCAGCCGTAACTCGCTCTCGTGGCTCGACGTTTCGCACAACCTGAAACTCAAGGAGCTGCTATGCTTCAGCAACAAACTCGAAGCACTCGACGTAAGCATGCTCCAAGACCTCGAAGTGTTGGACTGCAACGCCAACCGCCTGTCGGCGATAGACGTTACACACAACCTCGAACTCGTCAACCTCAACTGCGGAATGAACAGCGGCGGCATGTCGGCCCACGACGGCATAAGGGAGATAGACGTAACCAACAACACTAAACTGGAGGTGCTCGACGTCTACTACACCAACCTCAGCGAGCTGGATGTGACCAACAACAAGAAGTTGAAATATCTCAACATAGGGCACAGTTGCCACACGCGGTGGGACCTCACCCCGATCGAAGAGATCGACCTCAGCCATAATCCCGACCTCGAATATTTCAATTGCATGAGCAGCAACGTCCGCAAGAGCGATATTGAGTTCGGATTCGACTTCGATTTCGGAATGAACAAGGTGGACGTAACACACAATACGAAGCTGAAGTACCTTATCACCTACGGCAACCCGAAGGTCAAAGAGATAGACCTCAGCAACAATCCGCAGTTGAAGTACCTCAATGTCTCGTGGAACGACCTGACGAGGCTCGATATATCGAAATGTCCGCTGATCGACACAATGTCGTGCCACTGGAACAAGTTGACCGAACTCGATCTGACCGCCAGCAAAGAGCTCATCTACCTCGACTGTGCCAACAACCAGATCGGACGGTTGGATTTCAGCAACACGAAACTCGGCTACCTGTTGGCAAACGACAACAAAATCACCGAGATAGATATGGGCGACAAAACATTCAATACTATCCACAAACCATCGGCCGGCTCCGGAACGACCAGCGTCGATAATCAACCGTATCTCTACATGAAGTTGAACAACAACCTTATCGAAGAGATAGACCTCAGCAAGCAGACGTATCTGCACTGGCTGGAAATCAGCGACAACAAGCTAACGAAACTCGATGTGAGCGGCTGCATCAAACTCGGCGGACTGCATTGTGCTAACAACCAGCTGACCGAACTGTTGATAGAAGGCTGTACACGCATGTGGGAGCTGAGGTGTGAAAACAACCAGCTATCGGGCGTGTTCGACATCTCGGGCTTCCCCGGCTCGACCGGCAAAGGGTTCACCAGAATGTCGATAGAAAATAACAATCTGACAGCCATAAAAGTTCCGGCCGGATTCGATCCCGATTCGAAATACTTCTTCGAAGGGAAAAGCCTTCCATGTTATTCGAAGGATGACGATACGGAATGGTTGGGGCTATAAAAAAAGTATAATCATGCCAACACAAAGGAGGTCGAAATTCGACCTCCTTTGTTATTCTGCCTTACCCATACTTAGAAAGGTATTAACTGCTGTTCACTACACTTATTCGGAATACGGCTATATATGAAAAAGCCTGCCAGGCAATATGTTCTGCCGAGAACTGACCAAGACCAATCCAAGCCGCTGCGAAACAGTAGTAACCTCAGAGCAGCATTTATTTATTACCCCGTCCCCATTTAGGCGTTATGCCGAGGAAAAAACCGTAGTTACGGCCTGCCATCGGGTAACCGAGCACCGATATGTATTCCTCGTCGAACAGGTTGTTGACCGCCAGTTTCAACGATATATCCGCAAATCCGAAACGCAATTTACGTTCGAGCGAAATGTCGTTCATATGGTACGGGAGCACGAGATACAATCTATTGCGCTCGTTGCTCGACGTCGCAAAGCGTTCGCTGTAATAGCAATACTTGTATGTAAATCCCCAATCCTTCCAAGTCAGACAACCGGTAACGGCACTGGAAAATTCCGGCACATATACCAACTGTTTACCGATAGACTCGTCCACCCCCTCGGAAACACCGAACGGTTCGCCGTGATTGATAGACCGAGTCCACCCCCAGTTCGCATGCAGGTACATACCCCAATCACGCCCGAGGTCGGCCGACAATGTTCCCCGCAGCTCAATCCCGGAGCTATGCACTTTCTTGACGTTTATCGGCGTCCAGAAACCGCGATGGTCTGGAAGCCACACTATCCAATCCTTAATATGCGAATCGTACCACGTAGCCTCGCCGGTCAGGGTGAACTTCTCCTTATGTATCCCGAACTCGACACCGACATCGTATGTGAAACCGCTCTCTACGGACAGGGAGTCGTTGCCTCCCGGCAGGAAGTAGAGATCGTTCATAGTCGGATACCTGTAATTACGGGCGGCTGAAGCCTTCAACACAACGTTGTACTTAGGCACGAGGATGTAATCGACGAAACCCGCCGGGATAAGAGGCGTCGCTTTACGCCCATAGGTGTCGCCCCGCAGGTCTACACCGACGCCCAAGCGGTCGAAAAAACGGTATTTGGCCGTCAGCAAAGCCGATATTTCAGCTCGTGATTTATCATATGACAAGACCGTATCTACCTTTTGTTGTTCGCTGCTCACGGCATGTACGTTCGCCGACAGGTCGAACGACAACAGGAAATTTTTTGTCGGTTGGTAATCAGCCGAGAAGTTGGCGAAACCGGTATGTATGAAACTTTGGGCATTCAATGTCTCCCCCTGTGCTTCCGGCCCGTTGTCTTCGATGAAATGGAACCGCATATTCGAATAGACATATCCGAGTTTGGCTCCGAGCGTCAACTTATCGCCATACCGGTCCCACGCCGCTACCGTCCGCAAAGTCTGTTCGCGGTGGTCGTTCCGTGAGGCGTCGTCTTTGTCGTACTTCACATTGATTATCGGCACACCTCGGTCCGCATCCAGATACCATGCCGTCAGGCTGAGCCAGTTCTTTTCGTCGGGCTGATAGTACAACTCCTGCAATATATGCAGATCGTTGAACTGCCCGCTTTTATTGCGTTCTATCGGATAACCGTCCTTTTCGTAGTTTTTATATTTGAAATCATTATCGGAAGAGGCATAAGATACGCGTGTAGAGGACTGCCATTTACGGCCGCCATACGTCACTTTCAGGAATTCGTCGTAGGTATCGTAACTGCTGATGCCCTGTATAAAATTAAGCCCCAACCCCTTACTAATAGGCGCATTGGTCCCCAGAGCGATAGCTCCGCCCAAACCACCTCCGGTAATCCCTACCGAACCGGCTCCGTGATACAGAGTTACGTCGTCTACGAAGAACGAAGGGATCAGCGAAAAATCGACCATTCCCAACATCGGGGAGTTCATCTTTATCCCGTTCCACGTCACCTGAGTATGTGACGGTGCGGTCCCCCTGAACGACGCGGACGACATTGTAGCACGACCGTAAGACTTGATAAATATCGACGTATTCTGCAAAAGCACGTCCCCCAACGAGTTGGTTATGTTGTCACGCAAGGCCACGGTGTCGAGCGTAGTCTTGGTAACGCCTATATCCCGGATATTACGCCCCAGCACTACGGCCTCGCCCAATTCGTACATCCGCAGGGAATCCACTGCGCGGGCGCTCACAGCCGTCAACGCCAACAATCCGCAAACAAAAGCCGTTCTACTACTCTTCATCGTCCACCTCCTTAAAACAGAACGCACCGGGAATAATGCCTACCTGAAACCGGTCTATCTGCTCTCCGTCAGGGGCATAACGATAAACGACTCCCGGTTGAGAATAATCTATGGCATCTGCCAGATAGATCTCCGAAGTCAGCGGATCGACTGTCAAACCATACCAGTTATGTTTGGTCGGATTGAATATGAACGGCTCCGACGGCAGTGTCTCCGCTTCAATATCCATCTTCCAGACATGCTTGTTCAGAAAATATATCTCGTCCCGGTCTCCGTTCATACATATCTCCGACCCGCTGTCACCGAGTTTGAAGCGGAACGCCTTCTCTATCGTTCGCGTCTCCGCATCTATCTTGTACAGCGCAGGAGCCTCGTAACCATAAGGGCTGCCGGAATACCCGCCGTCCGTAATGGTCCACAGTTTATTGTTCTTGTCAAGCACCAGCGACGTGGGTTGCACTCCGACCTCGATCACGTCCACGACTTTATCCAGATCGGTATCTATGACCAATATCTTGTTGTCGTAGGACCAGCAATTGGTAAATACGAAATTCTTATACTGCACCATCTGTTCGGTCGAAGGCTCTGTCTTGCCCAGCACATTCACCGGAATACGTTTCGTAATACGCAACGTGCGCGGATCGAAAACCGTGATCGCAGGAGAATAAAGGTCTGTTATATAGGCCTTCTCATCGTTCACGAAATGTATGTAGCGCGGCGATACGAGCCCCGTGATCTTACCGACACGTTCGAAAGTATTAACGTCTATCACGAACACGACATTGGAATTGTTTACCACGATGTAGCCCAAGCCGTCACGTATAACCATAGATTGGGCTACATCGCCCAACCGGAAAGCGTTCACACGGTTGAACACCGCGTTCTCTACCTTGCAACTGTCTATGGTATAATATGAAAGCGATGCTGTAGATGCCGTAAAATTCCCCTCGTTAATAATGAAAAGACCTCGCGCCTTCCCTGCAACCATCGGCTCCTTCGCCGAGGGACCGTATTTCATGCACCCCGTCAGCAGGAAGACAAACAGCATGACCGACCCACCAAACTTCAAAAATGAAAACCTCATAGGATCACAATAATAACATGCAGCAAAGCCGGTCCGTACTGAAGGCAAAACAAACAGACGAATTACCGACCCATAAACCGCAGGTAAAGTAATTAAATCGCGCAGGCAGGTCTTCTGACTCGTCTCGTTCCCCGACGCCTTCCCGGGTCTACCCAGTGGCAAAGAGTGTCGGAACGGCTGCGGCACATCGCAGCACAGACTTACAGCAGCGGTTACTGTTGCCGATTCACACGGCATTCCCTTTTACCCCGCACCGGAAACGGTTCTCCGGCCGCGAGACCAACGCTGTGCAAAGGTAATAAAATAATCGGTTTTGATTTACACCATGTCCGTTCCCCAAGGGCAAACACACTGAACTGCTTTCACATGCCGATATTGCGGACAGACTTCGCCAACACGTTATTGCAGCAGGAGATTCTACTTCGGATTATTTTTATTCAAACAGCAGGACCCGATTACCGCAAACTGCGCTCGTCGATATATTCGACAAGACCCATAACGGATCAAGATTCTCCTTTTAAGCACCACGCATCCACGCCTTATTTTATTTGTTTCTTTTAATTGTTAAGTTTGTATGTCAAAAAAACGTTGTTTGAACCTACGCGAAAAATGAACATCCTGCTACGAGCTATTACGACATATAAGAAACACGGTATCAAACATCTGTTAAAAAAAGCGATACCCTCCGTCAAAAGCCCCAAAATAGAGCACTTCAAATCCATCATCCCTTTGTTCAAGGGGAAAACGGGCATTGAAATAGGAGGCCCCAGCGGTTTATTCCTCGACCAAGGCCTCTGCCCTTTATACAAGGTCATCGGACGGCTGGATGGATGCAATTTCTCGACCACAACTATTTGGGAAGGCAGGATCGAAAACAAAGGCGACTACAACTTCTACAAAGACAAACCGGGTACGCAGTATATCTCCGAAGCCAGCGATTTGAATGGCCTGAGCGACGAACGATACGACTTCCTCCTCTCGTCCAATTGTCTCGAACACGTCGCTAACCCTCTGAAAGCGATAGCCGAATGGAAACGGGTATTGAAAAAAGGCGGTATCATGCTGGTCGCCGTTCCGGCAAAAGAGTATTGTTTCGACCACAAACGTGCGGTCACAACGTTCGAGCATCTACTCGAAGACGCAGCCAACGGCATCGGTGAGGACGATCTGACGCACCTCGACGAAATACTGGAGTTACACGACCTGTCGATGGACAAACCGGCCGGATCGTTCGAACAATTCAAGGCAAGGTCGCTCGACAATATCCACAACAGGGCGTTGCATCAGCACGTATTCGACACGGAGCTTCTCAAACAGATATTCGACCACCACGGCATAGAGACACTGCGGGTATGGCAAGGTAGGAACCATATAATATTAGGCCGGAAGAAATAAGTAATCATGCCTCTTGCATACACTCACCTATTGTAAGACTGTTTTATACCAGACAAGGCGGTCGGTCCAACTGGAGCTATATTCTGATCCAACACCATTTATTTTCACGGAATCGGCACACATCCGACAATAAAAAGCAGAGGAGCGACCGCCAAACCGGAAAGCAATCCAACAGATGTTGTGCAAATCTTGTGCAAGTACTACAAACAAAAACTCCAACTGACTGAAAATCAATTGGAGTTTTCTTCTGTTTGTGCCCAGGACGAGACTCGAACTCACACGGCCTAAACGGCCACTACCCCCTCAAAGTAGCGTTTCTACCAATTCCACCACCTGGGCTTTGAGGTTATTTGCGGATGCAAAGATAATGAAAATTTCAAAAAACAATACCTTCATGCGTTTTTTTCTTCACAATCACACCATTTTTCACACCCAAACCCGTAAATCCGACACACTTCACCGCCATACGCCATCAGCACCTATTTGGTTTTTAATGTTTTATTATCTATTTTTGCACCCGCAAGCGCTGTGGGGCCATACCGTAAGGTACGGCTGAGAGGCGCCCAAGTGAAACATATAAAAATAAAACGAAATGCAGACTATTGAAATCAAAGCCCTGAAACGCGACGCGTTCGGCAAAAAAGAGACGAAAAAACTCCAGAGCGAAGGCCTGATTCCGGCAGCTATCTACGGCAACGGCGAAACACTCCACTTCTCGATCAACGCCAAGGACATGAAACCGCTCATCTACTCTCCGAATTCATATATCGTGAATATCGACATCGACGGAAAGAAAGAGATCGGTGTAATGCGTGAAGTACAGTACCATCCGGTTAAGGAACAGATCCTTCACATCGACTTCTATCGTGCCGTACCGGGCAAAGAGGTTGCTATCGACGTGCCGATCCGCCTGACCGGCAGCTCGATAGGTGTTAAGCAGGGTGGTAAACTCTCTCTGATGAAGCGCAAACTCCACGTTAAGGGTATCCTCGAAAACCTGCCTGACGAACTGCCGGTAGACATAACAGAACTCGAACTCGGCAAGTCGATCTTCGTTGGCGACCTTAATTTCGAAGGACTCACATTGCTCACTCCTGCAACTACAGCTATCGCAGCAGTCAAGATGACTCGCGCAGCCCGTGGTGCGGCAGCAGCAGCGGCAGCAGCCGGAAAATAGCAGTCACTGACAGGGCGGCATAAAGAAGCGTATCGACCATGAAAAGTTTTCTTAAACGGCTCTTCGGCCGGCCGGAACCTGCAAAACAAGATGACGAAGTGAAATACCTGATAGTTGGGCTGGGCAACATCGGCGCTGAATATGCCGAGACCCGCCACAATATAGGATTCAAAGTATTGGACGCCCTTGCGGCGTCCGATGCTGTTTTTACGCCGGCCCGTTACGGATCGGTAGCGAAGATGAAATACAAGGGCCGGACATTGGTCCTCCTCAAACCATCGACCTACATGAACCTGAGCGGCAAAGCGGTAGCATACTGGCTGGCACAGGAGAAGATTCCGCTGGAGAACCTCATGATAGTATGCGATGATCTCGCCCTCCCGTTCGGCACTATCCGAATACGGACCAAAGGCAGCGACGGCGGACACAACGGACTGAAAAGCATCAATGCGTCGATAGGCACAACGGAATATATCCGCATGAGGATCGGTATAGGCAACTCGTTCGCCAAGGGGGCGCAGGTGGATTACGTCCTCAGCGAGTGGTCGGACGAAGAGAAAGCCGACATGCCGTCGAAGCTGGAAGCGGCAGGAGAGGCCATAAAATCATTCGCCACCATCGGCATCGAAAGGGCCATGAACCTTCACAACAAGAAGTCCAAATAAAGGAGCGATACAGACCCCACGAAACACACAAACAGCCTAAAACCACTTTGGTTTTAGGCTGTTTGATTTGTACTCATTCTTATCTGCTTCTGATGCCTCGCGACCATTACACCAATACCACACGACAAGATATAGACAAGACCGTTACAACTATGACATAAGAAGAATGGCAACGCGGCGAAACCGCATTGCAAAACGATTGACAGGCTGCCGAAGAAGCTACGCTTCGCCCATATTGAACCCCGGGGTAGGCGTTATGGAGTCGTCCGGCAACGCCTGCGTCGGAATATTGATTCGGCCCACGTTGCTCTCGTACCGGGTTATGTTATCCTGCAACGACATCAGCAAACGCTTGGCATGTTCCGGTGAAAGGATTATCCTGTTACGCACCTTAGCCTTGGGAAGTCCGGGCATCAACGCCGCGAAATCTATAACGAATTCCGATGTGGAGTGTGAAATTATCGCAAGATTGGCATAGCTGCCGTTGGCAACCGATTCGTCAAGCTCTATGTCTATTTCGTGTTTTTTATCCATAGCAAGACATATAAATTTTGACCAAAAGTAATCATTAATACATGCGTTGACTGCCGCCGCACGAATATTTTATGCCTAAATTATCAACATTTCGGCATTTTAACACACAGCAAACACATCATGACACACCGAATGTCGCTCATTCGCTGTCTCCATCGCCTTTAGAATAGAACTCGATTACGGCACGCGCACGGGACTCACCGACAACAGCGGCAAGTTCTTCACGTCCGGCTCGCTTTATCCCCGTTATGGTCTTGAATTTTTTCAGCAACTTGGCAACCGACACCTCCCCCAACCCCGGAATAGACTCCAGCTCGCTCTTAATGAACGCCTTGGAACGTTTCTGGCGATGGAACGTAATCCCGAACCGGTGCGCTTCGTCACGCAGGTGCATAATCACCTTCAACGGCTCGCCTGTACGGTCGAGATAATATGGTTCAGGGTCGTTCGGAAAGAAAACCTCCTCGATACGTTTGGCGAGACCGATGATCGTCACCTTGTCCTCGATCCCGAGTTGACGCAGCACTCCGTACGCCGAACTCAACTGTCCCTTGCCGCCGTCAACGATTATAAGGTCCGGCAATTCACTGCCTTCGTCGAGCATACGGCGATAACGCCGACCGATAATCTCTCGCATAGAGGCGAAATCGTCCGGCCCTACAACCGTCTTGATATTGAAATGACGGTACTCCTTGCGCGAAGGTTTGCCGTCACGGAACACCACGCAAGACGCCACAGGGTGCGTCCCTTGCAGGTTCGAGTTGTCGAAACACTCTATATGGCGCGGTTCGACCGCCATGTGCAGTTCCCGGCGCATAGCCTCCATAATACGGTCCGTATGGCGTGACGGGTCCTTTATCTCAAGGTTCTTCATGCGTTCAAGGCGGTACATCTTGGCGCTGCGCTCCGAAAATTCCATGAGTTTCATCTTGTCACCGCGCTTCGGCACTACAAACTGGACATTGGGAAACAACGCCTCCTCGGGCAGGAAAGGCACAAGGACCTCATGGGCCAACGGCCCCTGCACGAGACCCTCCATCTGCTCTATCACGCGTGTCAGCACAGTCTTGTCATCCTCGTCCACACCGAGCGAGAATTGCGCCGTGAACGAGTTCACGATATGGCCGTTAACCACACGTATGAAGTTTCCATAGACGGCGTCAACATCCTTGAGCACCGAAAAGACATCGACATTCCTTGCCGCACTGCTCACTATCACCGACTTGCTGGCATAATTGTCGAGCAGGTGCAGACGTTGTTTATAACGTTCGGCCTGCTCGAAATTCATCGCCGCAGCCGAATCGTTCATGGCCTTTCCTAGCCACTGTTTGGTAGAGCGCAGATCGCCGCCCAACATAGCGGAAATGCGGCTTATATCGGCATCGTAATCCTCCTGCGTCTGCAACCCGACACACGGCCCCTTGCAATTCCCCAAATGGTATTCGAGGCAAACCGAATACCTCCCCTTCGCGATGGCGGCAGGCGAAAGGTTAAGCGTACATGTTCTCAACGTGTACAACCCTCGGATCAGCTCCAGTATGTTCTTCTGCATCACCACCGAAGCATACGGGCCGAAATAACGCGACCCGTCACGCACCAGCCGGCGGGTGGAGACTACACGCGGGAACGGCTCGTTAAGTATGGCTATCCACGGGTAGGTCTTGTCGTCCTTGAGCATCGAATTGTAGCGCGGCTGCAAGGTCTTTATCAGATTGTTCTCCAAAAGCAGCGCATCGGCCTCGCTATACACTACGATATGCCTGATTTCGGCGATATTCTTGACCATCACACGCACCTTGGCAATCGGATGGTTCTCAATAAAATATGACGACACACGCTTGCGTAGGCTCTTGGCCTTGCCGACATATATGACCGTACCCTCAGAGTTCACGAACTGGTAAACTCCGGGCGAGAGCGGCAAAAGAGAGACCTGCTCCTTGAGATATGCTATATTTCCTGCTGCCAACGCGATACGAACTTATTCCATGCAAAACTAATCATTAACAGATTAAAAGCCGGGAAACGTCCAC
Organism: uncultured Rikenellaceae bacterium; assembly: GCA_944415565.1. Taxonomy (GTDB): domain Bacteria; phylum Bacteroidota; class Bacteroidia; order Bacteroidales; family Rikenellaceae; genus WRDF01. The sequence continues at coordinate 289,280 of CALYBQ010000005.1, read as the reverse complement.
GTTTTTTTCCGCGCGCCGACCGGACAAGTCCTCGGCGGCTCAAAAAACGCGGGAAAATACCTTATTTTTGTTTTCCGGTTATTTTAACGTATCTTTGAACGATACCCATTTCGCAAACCTATGAGCAGAGCATGGCTGGCACCTTTCAGTCTCCTTTACGGGGCGGCAGTAGCGATCAGGCACAAGTTGTTTGATTGGAAGATCCTGCGTTCCGAGGAGTACGATATACCCATCGTCTGCATAGGCAACCTGACGGTGGGCGGCACGGGAAAAACCCCGTTGACGGATATGCTGGCCGGACATTTCAAGATGACACATAACGTAGCCGTACTATCACGCGGGTACAAAAGACGCACCAAAGGGTATTTCGAAGCCGAGATCGGAACGTCGTTCCTCGACACGGGAGACGAACCAAAACTCATCAAACAACGCCATCCCGACATAGTGGTAGCAGTATGCGAAAAACGCAGGGACGGAATCTCAGAGATACGGAGAAGGCATCCGGAGGTCAACATGATAATCCTCGACGACGGTTTCCAGCACAGATATGTGGAACCTTGGGTGAATGTGGTGCTGATAGACTATACCCGTCCGATATACCGCGACCATCTGTTGCCGTGGGGCAACCTCCGCGATACGGTCGGACAGTTGCATAGGGCAAGATATGTCATCATGACCAAGTGCCCACCGGACATGTCTCCGATCGACCGCCGGATAGTACGTAAATCCCTGAAACTGTATCCGTACCAATCGCTGTTCTTCACCAGCATGGAGTGCGGCAACGCCGTGCCATTGTTCAGGAACAGCATGACGGAGATACCCGCCAACGGAAAAAGCGTCATAGCCATGTCGGGCATCGGTAATCCGAAATCGTTCTGCGACAGCCTCGAAAAGCGATATGCGGTCGAAGACGAAATAGTATTCCCCGACCACCACCCGTACCGCAGGCGCGACCTCGCACTCATGGAACAAGCTCTCGGTAAATCGCCGGAAGGAACAATTATAATCACAACGGAGAAGGACGCGGTAAAACTGGCAGGCAGTAAAAAAATTCCGGAAAACCTGCGCCCCCGACTCTTCTATCAGCCGTTGAACATACGTTTTTACGACGATACGGTTATCGAATTTCTCGAAAAACTGGAACAAGATGTTAAAGCAAATCCAAAATACAGCCTCCTTAATCCTTGATCGGACAGGATTTACGCCTGAGATAGGCATTATTCTGGGATCGGGACTCGGCGGACTGGTAGACGACATAGACATTAAAGCGGCCCTCGACTACAAGGACATTCCCGGCTTTCCCGTCTCCACGGTCGAAGGACACAAAGGACGGCTCATATTCGGGGTATTGGGAGGCAAAAAAGTCGTCGCGATGCAGGGACGGTTCCACTATTACGAAGGTTACACGCCGCAACAAGTGGTGTTTCCGGTAAGGGTGATGAAATATCTCGGCATACGGCGATTGTTCGTTTCCAATGCGGCAGGCGGGATCAATCCGGATTTCGGAGTAGGCGACCTGATGGTAATAACCGATCACATCAACCTGATACCGAATCCGCTCATAGGCACGAATATAGCTGAACTGGGAGAGCGGTTTCCGGACATGAGCGAGGCATACGACAACGGAATGAGAACACTCGCGGATAAGATAGCCGCAGAACAAAACATCACATTGCGGCACGGCGTTTATGTAGGCGGGACTGGCCCGACATTCGAAACACCCGCTGAATACAGATATTTCCGAAACATAGGCGGGGACGCGGTAGGCATGTCCACTACGCCGGAAGTCATCGCCGCCCGGCACATGAGCATACCGGTATTCGGCATATCGGTCATTACCAACTCCGGCCTGTCAGGCGTCAAGTCTACGCACGAAGAGGTGCAGCGCGAGGGCAACAAGGCCGCAAAACTCATGGCTGCACTGATAACTAAGATGATAAAAGCCATTTAAACAGAAATATCAAACAAAAAATCATACTGTATGAAAAGGTTCATCCTACTCCTTTCTTGGGCATTGGCCATCCCTGTACTGCTGGCCTCTTGCGATGCAAGCGACAATTATTATATGATTCCGGAGACTGCGGATACGAAAGCTACGAAGATGGAGGCCATCGGTACGCTTTTCGAATCCATCGCTCGCCAGCCGGAAATGACCGACAACCTGATAGCTGCTGCGGAACAAACCCTTTATCGCAATTACAGAGAATTACTCCCGTTGTCGGACAAGGCCGTGGAACAACGCGGAGCGGCACGAGGTGCGGCAATAGGCAGCCTGATAGAGAGTGTAGCACGCCAACCGGAGATGTACGAACAGTTGGACGAAGTTGCGGAAAAATTCCTCGGCCCGTACGACAGCTCATACATCACCAAGAAGATGAACGATTATGCAAAAGCTGCTGCGAGCACCAAAATTATCGAGTCTATCGCACGCCAGCCGGACTTGCTGGCGCAATTCGACGCTCTGACACAGAAATACCTCGACACACGACTGCAACAGATTGACAACGAGTAACAACGCATAACATAAAAACATGATAAACAAAGTAATATTGATCGGAAACGTCGGGGCCGACCCCGAGATCCGCACACTCGAAGGCGGGACTAAAGTGGCACGCGTCAGGCTTGCCACGACCGAACGAATCTACAACCGCCAGACGCAGGAGGCCAAGGATCATACGGAATGGCACAGCATAACATTGTGGCGCAATCTTGCCGACGTAGCAGACCGATTCATCCGCAAAGGCAGCCAGATATACATAGAAGGGAGCATCCGTTCGCGCGAATGGACGGACGCCAACGGAATGAAACGTTATGGTATCGACATCGTTGCCAACGACCTCAAGCTGCTCGGACGTCGCCCGGAAGGTTCTTCCGGCGCGCCGATGGACGGAACCACATATGCACAGCAGGCTCCCGCCCCGACATACGCCCCGCCCGCATCAGGGAACGCACCGGGTTCCGCTCCGGCTACATCCGCCGACGAGATCGACGACCTCCCGTTCTAAACACAACGTTGCCTGCACGGCATCCAACCGCCATGCAGGCATAAAAGTAACAAAGCTAACATGGAAGAGAGCGTACGTATAGACAAGTGGCTGTGGGCCGTACGCATATTCAAGACGCGGAGCGACGCAGCGGAAGCGTGCCGCAACAATCGCGTCACGATAAACGACGCCTACACAAAACCTTCGCGCGACGTCAAGACCGGCGACATAGTTTCGGTCAAAAAGTTGCCGGTCACATGGACGTTCCGCGTACTGGAACCCATCAGCAACCGGCAACCGGCAAAGAACGTCCCGATGTATGCCGAAAACATAACCCCGCAGGAAGAGCTCGACAAGCTCAACGTACCCCGGGAGACCATCTTCATACAGCGCGACAGAGGCACAGGCCGCCCCACAAAAAAAGAGCGGCGCGAGTTGGACGAACTGATGGACGACCTCAGCTATCTCGAATGGGAGGATTGAATGTGGCGACAACGGACCGCATCATGCCGAACATCAACTCAGTACAATACATCAAAACGTAGCCAAGCTCGGACACCTAAACAAACCGTAAACGACATAAACGATACGCATCAATGGACATCGCCCGCACAAAACGCCGTGAGAACATAGCGGAATACATACTCTACCTGTGGCAACTTGAGGACCTGTTGCGGGCCCTTCAATTCAGCCCTGAAGCCATATACAGCCAGCTCGTGCAGCCACGCAAGCTCCCGCCCGACCAAGAGCACGACCTGCTCATGTGGTACATGGAATTGGCATCGCTGCTGCGCCAAGAAGGCAAGGAGACTACCGGGCATCTGGACCACACCCTTCACCTAATAGCCGATCTGCACAATCTCCACCTGCAATTAATGGAGTCGCATGCCGGCGAACGCTACCGCAGCCTATACGGCATAATGGCGCTGGAATTGCCAAAGCTACGCGAAACGCTCGGAAAGAGCAAAAACGTGGATGTGACCAGTATGACGGATACCGAACTCGCATTCAGGGCACTATACGCCGCCATGTTATACAAGATCAAAGGCGGCACGAAAGCCGACAAGGCATTTTCCGACGTAACGGAAATCGTGTCGCCAGTCATCGCCGAGCTCGCCAGAATATTCCGCCTTGTCGAAATAGGCGAGCTCGACATCTTCACAAAACCGGAATAACACAGACTATCCACTCACCACAAGCCCGCCACAGTACAATGCAGCGGGCTTTTTCATGCACATCTATACAAACTGCACCGTTTCGCTACGGCGAACAGGAACACGCCCACCAGCAATTGCGCCGATAGTATATTCGAGCATAAGAATGTCCGTTAGTTCCGCAAAAGGTATTAAATAATTGTTAGATACATTGTTAGTACCATTTTTTATCTTACATTTGATATGAAAGCGAAACGCGGCAAGCATTTTTTCTTTTTTCGCCCGCGACACTCTTAATACGCCCGAAAAATGAAAAGTGAAATTCTGCACGACAAGCTGATAACTGAGATCAGACGTAAATTACCCCCCGGAGCCAATATGGCCGCGACTCTGTCCGAGATCTTGTCCGTGGGAAAGGAGGCGGTATACAGAAGGCTGAGAGGGGAGGTTCCTTTCTCATTTACCGAGGTCGCACAAATAGCCGAAAAACTCGGCATTTCGCTGAACGAAGTCGTTGAATCGGGCATATCGGACGGAGCTCTTTTCCGACTGCACGACATACGGTTCCTCAGTCCGCGAGAATACGACTACAAGCATTACCATAACTGCGTCAAGAAACTGAAAGAGATAGAGAGCGATCCGAAATCCGAATTGGGATCATCGTCCAATACCCTCCCGCAACACCTGCTCATACCTTACAGGACACTCGCCAGATTTTGCCGCTTCAAATGGCAGTATCAGCACTGCTTCAATGAAGCCGTCGTCCCGTTCAACGAGACCGAAATACCCGAACGGCTGGAGGCCATAGAAAAAGAATACGTACACGGCATCAATTCAATAAAGACCGTCACCTATATATGGGACAGGATGATATTCGAATACATGGTGAACGACATAAAATATTTCATGCGTGTACAGCTCATACGGGAAGAAGATGTACGAAAACTCAAAGAGGAGCTATACGCTCTTATCGACGACATAGAAGACATAGCGGTCAGGGGGACTAACGCACTTGGAAATAAGGTGCACATATACGTCGCGAACACCAACTTCGAGACAACGTACACGTATGCCGAGAGCAGCGCCGGAAAACTGAGCCTGTTGCGTGTGTTCACCCTCAATACGGCCACATCTACTGACGGCCAGATATTCGACTGCCTCAAGAAATGGATCCTCTCGCTCAGGCGTCTGTCGATCCTCATATCAGAATGCGGCGAGATGCAACGCGTACAATTCTTCCGCCGCCAACGCGAACTGGTAGACTCGATATAATCGACCGACACCGCACAACCACTCTACGGCCCGTACCAGACAAAGGTTCGGGCTTTTTTATTTATCTTCGCATGCTATTTTGTTGTAGTAGCCACGCAATCATACTATTCCTCAACATCGGACAACATGGAGCGGACCGGCAAAGCACCGATGCCTTCCAGCATTACGATAGACAACACGCGGCTTAATATTTGAACGCAGCAACAGTACTCATGATGAGTTAGTGAAAACGATATGAAAAAACTTTTGGCGACAACCGTAGCCTTGTTAATTTGCGGGATTGCCTGCGCGCAGAACATCGCCCAGACACTCTCCGAAACCGAATCCCTGCTCGGCAAACGCGATCCGAGGCTCAGGATAGACCTCGACACACGCATAGACCTTAAATACATGGAGGGGAACGAACCCGAATACTCCAACTTCACCCTCCAGAACATGAGGCTGATAGTCTCCGGCGAGATCATCCCCGGAATACGCTACCGATGGAGACAGCGTCTCAACAAGTCCACCACGGCGAATCCGGACGGATCAGGCGCGGCGACCGACTACATATGGGTGGCATTCGATCTGGGACACAGGAAGAGCTGGACCGTAACAGTCGGCAAGCAATTAGTACAGTTAGGTACATATGAGTTCAACTATGTCGGCACAAACAGATACCTCAGCACACAAGTAAACAGCGATTTCGAAAACACCCGTATCGGTATCAAGGCCGCCTACCAGTTCCTCGGGCAGACGTTCAATTTCCAAGTTATGAACGCTGGTTCGCAAATGACAGACGACGGGCACTCCACACGCGGCCTCGCAGCGGCGGCCATGTGGAACGGCAGCCTGTTCAACGACGTGATAGGAACCCGCATAGGCTACGCCGCCTTCCAACACAACAGCAGCAAGATATACCAGTGGGTGACGGCCGGAGTGCAGATCAACGCAGGAATCGTAACGACAGAACTGGATTTTTTCCGCGGCGACCGCATGATAGATTACAGCTCGGCTGTCGAGATACGCGAAGGACGCCATCACATACAGGATATGTCGGGAGCCGCCAACATACTATTCAATCTCGGTAAATTTCGCCCATCGGTCAAAGGAGTATGGGACCGCAGGAAAGACATGGAGTTAAATGCGGACGCTTACGGGAATCTCGGAATACAGGCTTTGTTGGAATACTACCCGTTCCCCGAAGGCTTGCTGAAAGATTTAAGGTTCCATGCGGCCTATTTCTACAAACACACTTCATTCGAAGGTTCATTCAGCAGTCTGAGAAACGAAAGCCTGCATACGGCACTCGTAGGAATGCGCTGGGTGATTCCGGTAAAATAACACGGCAGGCGTCTGTATAACAACAGGTCGCAACGTTCCATCAAACACAAACACGGCCCATACCATGCGGGTATGGACCATGTCTATATCTACGGTATTCGTTATCAATGTAGGCTATAGCCCAATATCTCTTCGAGCATAAATTCCTTGGTGACACCCTCTTCGCCTACACGCATCCAATCTATAATCCCCTGCTCGTTAACGGAATAAAGCCGGGGCACGTAAAGATTTGCAAACTTGTTATAAGCTGATTTGTCCGGGTCCAGATAATACGGCATCGTCATTGCCGGGTCTGTGGAACTCCAGAACCCCTCGACCGATGCCTTAGAGCCTTCCCTCGCAACCGGAATTATGGCGTAACCGTCGTTACCATCTATCTCACGCCACGCCGCGTCTACCACTGGCAATAACGTTTTGCAATGCGGGCAACCGGTGGTGAACAAAACGATTATCGACCGCTTTCCGACAAAATCATCCTGCGTAAACCCGATCGTGCTGCCATCCCCTAACTTTACGGAGAAAGACGGAACGGTATCCCCAACCTTAACATACTCCACAGCCTTCTCATCATCGTCTTTGATGCACGACTGCAACGCAAACACACAACAGACCGCAAGCGGCAAAAGCCATAATATCCTTCTTATTCCCATGTTATTCACATCCTTGGTTATCGCAAACATAACCATTATTATGCAACAATCTCCGCAAAACGGCGCAAAAACATTGTCGCTGCTAGACACCGTGCGTTTCGCACACGTCATGTTCCGGTTGCCGTTAAAGTATGGAGTTCATGCGAATAGATGCCTTCACAAAAGCTATGCCTCTGATTCTGGACACCTCGACCTCCTTATCGTCGTACATGTCATTGTATCCTGCCAACCGCAGGTAGCCCGACCTGTCGGATCTCCGTACATACCTCACCGTCACATACTCCCCGTCATCGGCATCTATCGAGAGCAGATACATATCGCCCCAAAATATATCGTCCAGATTGGTCAGGCATCTATACATCACAATGTCCCCGCTTTTAAGCAACGGAGCCATCCCGTCACCGACAAGGTAAATCGCACCGTCGCACCGCGGCATGTTAGGGACACGAACATAATCGACAGGCTTATATCCGGAACTGTCCTCCAAAAGGGCGGCAAAACCATCGGTCCCCTCAAGGTCGTAAAGCGGGACGCTCTGCAACGGCATATTATTGTCGTCGCGGTTAAGGAACGACCTTACGTCGGGCGGTGCGTTGAACATCTCGCCACGACCGCTTTCAAGCCAGTCAGGATTGACGTTCAAGCCCTGCACCAATATATTCTTGTTCCTCTCCGACAACGACGCCTTACCCGTCTCTATCATAGACAGGGCGCTTTTACCGATCCCAAGCTGCCGTGCCAAGGATTCCTGCGTCAGCTTGAGCTCTTTACGAAGCTGGCGCAACCGGCTTTCCATACTATTTCTATTCAATTTTTTAATCTCTTTCCCTGCAAAGTTAAACAATTTACCCGCTATAGCAATCATTGCAGAGCCAATCCGGTGCTTTCAGAATGTGTATAAAATTACCGCTGCGCTCCGACACTATTTTTATCGCCAAATATAAAGTCACCTGTCATGGAAAACACATATTACAACAAACTCGCTCATCGCCTGATAGAGTTGATAGGCGAACGCCACTATTTCAACGGCACGGCAGAGATCGAAACGGAAGAGTTCTGCGGTATCCTGACGGCCACTCTCATCATATACCGCAACCCTCTCTTAGACCCTGCCGACATATCCGGAACGGCAACACACATAACAGACATAATCCCCGTATGGTGGAAATTCGACACATACGGCCCCGGCGGCCCATGCCCTAACGATTTCAGTTGGAGCGAATTTCACCCCTTCCTGATAGCGGCACTATAAATACATCTACCACAAAATGAGTAAACAAGACAAAATAAAAAGAACCAACGTCCGGCAAATATCGTTTGCCGACTTTGCATCACGAGTATACCCCAACTTCCGCAAAACACCTTTCCATGAAGCGTACTACCGCATTCTCGAACACTTCGCCCGGGGCAACATTCGCAAACTCATGGTATCAGTTCCTCCACAACACGGCAAATCGCTCGGATCATCCGTATTGATGCCGGCCTATATGCTCGGTCTCAATCCCGACCTGAAGATAGCGATCTCGTCCTATAACCAATCGCTCGCGTCACGATTCAACCGCCGCGTACAACGCATACTGGACCTCGAAACATACTCCGCCATATTTCCCGATACCGCCATCAAACCCCTTTCCGGACGGTCGGAATACGTGCGGACCTCATCGCAGGCCGACATAGTAGGACACCGCGGAGAAATAATAGCCGTCGGACGCGAAGGCTCACTCACGGGCAACGAAGTGGACATCTTCATTCTCGACGACCTCTACAAAGACGCTATGGAGGCAAATTCGCCCATCATCCGCGAAAACTGCTGGGAATGGTACACGTCGGTCGTCCGCACAAGACTCCACAACGATTCTCAGGAACTCATAGTCTTCACCCGATGGCACGAAGAGGATCTCATGGGCAAACTGCTGGAGAAGGAGAGAAGTGTCCGGCTGACGGAATGGAGCCAGATCGCGACACTCAATCCATCCCATTGGCTGGTCGTCAATTTCGAAGCGCTCAAGGAAGGAGCCGCCACAGAAATCGACCCGAGGCGTGAAGGAGAGGCACTGTGGCCGCAACGCCACAGCGCGACGCTTCTGCGGGAAAAACGCAGTCTGGACGCACACTGGTTCGATTGTATGTTTCAGGGACGACCGTCGCAAAAGGACGGATTGCTGTACGGGAATCGTTTCGCGACATACACGACAATACCCTGCGACATCCTCCGCAAAGGCAATTACACCGACACGGCCGACCTCGGCGACGACCACCTGTGTTCGGTATGTTACGATGTGGGGACTGACGGGACGGTATACGTTACGGACATAGTCTACTCGCGCGAACCGATGGAAGTCACCGAGAAACTGGTCGCCGATATGCTCGCACGCAACCTGACCCGCATAGCTTTCGTGGAAAGCAACAACGGCGGGCGAGGGTTTGCACGTGCCGTAGGCGCCCTGTGCGACATAGTACACATCGAATGGTTTCACCAGAGCGGCAACAAAGAGGCACGCATACTGTCTAACTCGGCAACGGTGATACAAAAAATCCGTATGCCGGCCGATTGGGCGATGCGATGGCCCGAATTCAACAACCATCTGCTGACATACCGCAGGATGTTCAGAATGAACCGCTGGCACGACGCGGCAGACGTACTGACTGGCATCGTGGAGCGGGAAGTCATAGAGACCGCCTCGAAAAAGATACGAAAATTCGGTTGTCTCTGATGCGGCATGGTCGGACACAGCAATCCCTCAAAGGACATCGAGCATACAGCGCTTTATCTTATCAGCCTCCAATAAACAAACCGGTATTCGCGACAAAACGATTTGTCGCGAATACCGGTTAAATCTACATCTGCGAACGATTACGCCCGCACATTGACCGTTAAATCTCGGCAGGCAAGCCCTCCGAAGTCTTTTCCACCTTAGATACTATCCTGACAAGTACGTACTTCACGGACGACGCATCCTGAGGTGGGTTCTTAACCTCCTCTTTCCTTACTTTCAGTACATATTCATACCCGGGCTCATAGTCGAATCCCTCAATATTCCCGTAAAAGAACGACCATGTCTCGTCGCCAGCACTCTTGACAAGCATGCACTCCTGTATGCCGACTCCATAGCACTGCCTCGTCTCCGAAGCTACCGTCAGCGTCTCTGTCGAACCGCCGGAACATGCGAACAATCCGGCGACAACGGCAAGCGCTGCCATAACGAACAATAATCCCAATCTTTTCATACGCTATACTTTTAATTATCGTCCAGCAATATCCGCACCAAACGACATATCCGACGAGACATAATACGAAACCCGCCCCTATTTCACGAATCCGGCTACCGCATCGGCTATTCGTTCACCGTCCAGAGCCGCAGACACTATCCCTCCGGCATACCCCGCACCCTCTCCGGCCGGATACAAACCAGCTATCTCAGGGTGCTGCAACGACTCCGGATCGCGCGGGATACGCACCGGCGTAGAGGTCCTAGACTCCACTCCGATAAGGCACGCCTCGTTGGTCACGAACCCCTTCATTTTCCGCCCGAACTCCTCCAAACCGCCACGCAACGACTTGGAAATAAATTCCGGCATCCATTCGTGAAGCGCAGAGACCTCCAATCCCGGAATATACGACGTCTTAGGCGTGGTTTTAGATGCCTTGCCTGCAACGAAATCGGCCACGCGCTGCGAAGGCGCCTTATGCCCGGCAGCTCCGTTCTGCAAAGCCGCATACTCGAAACGGCGCTGAAACTCCAACCCGGCGAGCTCGCCGTATTTTTCGCGCAAATGTGCGAAATCGTCCAGCCTAACCTCCGTCACGATAGCAGAATTAGCATACGGCGAGTTGCGGCCCGACGGCGACATCCCGTTGACCACGCACTCATCGTCCGACGTCATAGCCGGCACGACGAACCCTCCGGGACACATACAGAACGAATATACTCCGCGCCCACCGACTTGGGCCGTCAACGTATAAGCCGCAGCAGGCAGGAACTCTCCCCTCGGCATGCGGTATTGAATATGGTCTATGAGCGATTGCGGGTGCTCGATACGAACTCCCATAGCGAACGGTTTCGCCTCGATACGCACGCCCTGCCGATACAAAATATCGTAAATGTCGCGTGCAGAATGTCCCGTAGCCAACACGACCGCAGCTCCCTCCACAAGTTCCGAACCGCATAGCACTCCGACGGCACGTCCGTCCTTGATCTTCAATCCCGTAACTCGTTTCCCGAACTCAAATACACCTCCGGCATCCAGTATCGTCTGCCGTATATTGCTTATGACCCTCGGTAATTTGTCTGTCCCGATGTGCGGATGGGCATCATACATGATCTCCGGGTTAGCCCCGTGATTGACCAAAACCAGTAGGGCCTTGTTATAATCGCCCCGTTTTTTCGAGCGGGTAAAAAGCTTTCCATCGGAAAACGTTCCGGCCCCGCCCTCGCCGAAACAGTAGTTCGAATCGGGATCGACCGCACCGCCGCGGTTTATGGATGCTATGTCGCGTTTGCGAGCCGAAACGTCACGGCCGCGCTCCAATATAACCGGACGGTAACCGAGCTCTATAAGCCTTAGGGCACAGAATAGTCCGGCCGGACCCGATCCTACCACCACCACTTCCGTACGCCCGGAAACGTCCCCGTATTCGAAACGTACAGGGGCAGGAGCCTGTTCTTCGTCTATATACAACCTGACGACGAGGTTCACCTTCACCTGTCCGCGGCGGGCGTCCACCGAGCGCCGCACGACCTGCGCCAAAGCCACCCGAGATTCGGGCACACCGGCCGATTTGGCCGCAAGGGCAACGTATATACTCTTATCGGCAGCCTGTTTCGGCATCAGGCTTAATGAAATATCTTTCGGCATATTATCTGTTTTGCGTAAAATTACTACATTTGTAGGATATAGGACACACCCCGGCGACCAAAAGTAGACTTTCGTTCGACCGCGGCCTCCTCTCGACACTTTAGTACGGTTCCGGCATGCGTAAAATCGTAATCATACCGACATACAACGAAAGCGAGAACGTCTCCGCCATGATAGACGCAATCTTCGGGCTCGAAGTGCCGTTCGACATCCTCATTGTAGATGACGGTTCGCCAGACGGCACGGCAGGTATAGTGCGCGGAAAGCAGGGCGAATTTCCGGACAGGCTGCATCTGATCGAGAGGGCAGGAAAACTTGGCCTCGGAACAGCATACATCACAGGTTTCGAATGGGCTCTCGCCAACGGTTACGACTACGTTTTCGAGATGGACTGCGACTTTTCGCACGACCCTGACGACCTGACGAAACTGTACGCCGCAGCACTCGAAGGGGCAGACATAGTCATAGGATCGCGATACATACAGGGCGTCAGGGTGGTCAACTGGCCGATGGGCCGTCTGCTGATGTCCTATTTCGCATCGGTATTCGTGCGTGCCATAACGAATATGCCCGTAAGGGACGCGACCGCCGGATTCGTATGCTACTCGCGCGAGGTGCTGGAGACCATCGACCTCGCGAACATCCGGATGAAAGGCTACGGTTTCCAGATAGAGATGAAATATTCTGGATGGCAACTCGGCTTCAAGCTGCACGAAGCCCCCATCATATTCACAGAACGGCAAAAAGGCATCTCCAAGATGAGCAGCGGCATATTCGGCGAGGCATTCTGGGGAGTCATCGGACTGCGGTTACGCAAGATCAAACCGCGTAGCAACAAATAAACGACATGAGCAAGACACTGATAGAGCATGGCACCATCGTAAACGACGGTGTCAGTTTCAAAGGATACCTCCTTATAGACGGCGACCGCATAGCCGCAGTAGGAGAGGGCGATTTTACGGACGCCGATTTTTACGGGACACGTATCGACGCAGGCGGCAAACTCGTAATTCCCGGAGTAATAGACGACCAAGTCCACTTCCGCGAACCGGGCCTGACATGGAAAGGCGACATAACCACAGAATCGGCTGCGGCAGTAGCCGGAGGAGTCACCTCCTACATGGAGATGCCGAACACCAAACCACCCGCAACGGACGAAAGCGGACTCGAATGGAAATATGACAGGGCTGCGGAAACATCGGCAGCCAACTACTCGTTCTACCTCGGAGCCACGAACGAGAACCTCAAAGAGATACGACGCATAGACCCGCATACGGTATGCGGGGTCAAAGTGTTCATGGGATCCTCGACAGGAAACATGCTGGTGGACGACCAGAAGACATTGTCCGCGATATTCGCCGAAAGTCCGGTAATAATAGCCACGCATTGCGAAGACGAAGCGATTATACGTGAAAACATAGCAACGTTCCGCAGCCGCTACGGCGATAATGTGGAGCCGTATATGCACCCGATCATACGAAACGCCGAGGCTTGTTACCGTTCGTCGGCACACGCGGTAGAACTTGCCGACAAGTACGGTTCGGACTTGCATGTACTACACCTCAGCACAGCACTGGAACTTACGCTGTTCGACGCCAAGCCTCTGACGGAAAAGAAGATTACCAACGAGATTTGCGCCCACCACCTATGGTTCTCTGACGAGGATTATGCTGCCAAAGGTAATTTCATCAAATGGAACCCGGCAGTAAAGAGTGCGGCGGACAGGCAGGCGCTACGGGAAGCGCTTCTCAACGGCAAAGCCGATGTCGTGGCGACCGACCATGCACCGCATACGCTGGAAGAGAAGCAGAAGCCGTATTGGGAGTGTCCATCGGGCGGACCGCTCGTGCAACACTCGCTCGTAACCATGCTCGAACTCACCCGACAAGGCGTATTCACCCCAGAGAAGGTCGTAGAAAAAATGTGTCACGCTCCGGCGCAACGATTCAAAGTCAAGGAACGCGGCTATCTTTGCAAAGGATTTTTTGCAGATGTCGTAATTGTCGATCCGGCGGCCACGTGGACCGTAGAGAAAAGCAACGTCCGCTATAAATGCGGTTGGTCGCCATTCGAAGGCTATGAGTTCACCCACAAGATACTCCACACCTTCGTCAACGGACAGCACATATACAATAACGGTGAGATAGACGCCACGGTCAGGGGTCGCCGTCTGGAATTCGACAGATAGGGAATACAGGCAAAACAAAGCTTGTGAGGCATGTTTCGGACACGGTTCGGGAATAAAATTTTGCTATCGAGAAAGAAAACAATATATTTGCATCCGGAAACCTATGCGGACATGGCGTAATTGGTAGCCGCGCTAGACTTAGGATCTAGTGCCGTAAGGCGTGGGGGTTCGAGTCCCTTTGTCCGCACAAAAAACTCTCTTAATCTAACGATTAAGAGAGTTTTTTGTATCAATACCATATCCATTGAACCTTTTCTTGACACTAAAAAAGAAATCTACAAAACAGGCAATTTTTCAGGTTTGATCCACAGAGCGACCAATTTATTGTCATCATCTAAGGATAGCTATACAATTTTTATAAACTCAATCCCTTCATTGTTATTTGTTGGATCGCCTATACATATCCACCCTGATTGGGAATTTACATAATGCGGCCATTCATTTTCATTAACCCCAAAACTTCCCGGCGTATTCATATATTTATCCGGATGCTTGACACACAATAGGTCTTGTCTGCTTTGAGGGACATTATAATTTGCCCTCATGCTTTTATTTAATCCGCAAAAACCATTTAACTGTATCACTCGTCCATCGTCAACAGAAAACGTTATGATATTAATGGCTATTTCAAAGTCAAACTGATATTCCCAAGACTACATAACGAAACTATATTCTTCCTCGCGGTATATCAATGTTTTCTGAGATAGTCGATCTGCATATTTTACAAAAAACTCCATTACCTAATACGCAAAGTTAAATCAGTGATTTAACTTGATTCTACATTTAATTCCCAAGCACCATTCGCTCCAATTACATGGTCCAGACACTCTCCAGTTATAACTTCCTTCGAAAAACGCAACACGATTTATCGTTATGTCTCTACAAGATAACTACTTTCCCGACATTTAGGCCGACATACATCAAAAATACCCCTGTCAGTATTTTATCCGCTAAAAATGACTGTTTTATAGAACGAAAATACTATCTTTGCACCCTCGCAGATGGAAAAACAATAACAAACGCAATATAATTAAATTCAACAAGATGAACGTCGTAAGGGAAAACCGCGAGGGCCAGACCGCCCTGTTGAAGGTCACCGTAGCAGAAGCCGATTACTCGGAAGCAGTAGACAAAACCCTCCGCGAATACAGGCGTAAAGCCAACGTACCTGGATTCCGTCCAGGCATGGTACCGATGGGTATCATCAACAAGATGTACCGTAAAGGCGCAGTGGCCGAAGAGTCGTACAAAAAGGCTTCGGACGCATGTTTCGAATACATAGAAAAAGAAAAGATACAGTACGTGGGCGACGTTATCCCGAGCGACGAACAGAAACCGCTCGACTTCGACAAGGATAAGGATTACGAATTCGTTTTCGAAATCGGCCTCGCACCGGAAGTCAACATTGAGTTAGGCGCTAAAGACAAGCTCACGAAGTACGCCATCAAAGCCGACGACAAGATGTACGACGGTTACCGCTCGAACTTCCTCCGCAAATTCGGCCGTCTGGTAGACGTCGAAAAGGTAGAGAACGACGAAGCACTCAGCGTAACCCTCGACAACGAACAGATGAATGTCGCTGACGCATACGTAGGTCTTATCTCGATGGACGAGAAGGAGCGCAAGCCGTTCATTGGCAAGAAAGTAGGAGATACTATGGAAGTAGACATCACCGAACTCTACAAGACTCCGCAACAAAGGGCAGCCATCCTTCAGGTGAAGGAAAACGAACTCGAAAGCATCGACCCGAAATTCAAGCTCACCATCGAACGTATCCGCAAGTTCGCCGATCCGGAGCTCAACGAAGAGTTCTTCAAGATGGCGTTCCCCGACGGATCGGTAACCGATGAAAAAGGTCTCGAAACCTTCATCTACGAACAGATAGCACGCGACCTCGGACGCGAAACAGACTACCTCTTCAACATTCATATGCGTAAGATGTTGACCGACAAGGCCAATCTTTCGATGCCCGAAGATTTCCTCAAACGTTGGCTGTTCGCTATCAACGAAGGTAAATACAGTCAGGAGCAGATTGACGCCGATTTCCCGGAATTCCTGAACATCATGCGTTGGAATCTGATAATGAAGTATTTCGTAGAGAAACTCGAAATCAAGATAGAAGAGGCGGATGTCGTAAACGAAGCCAAGAGCGTAGCCATGATGCAATTCGCACAGTACGGCATGACACAGGTAGCAGACGACATGCTCGACAACTATGCACGCCAGATGCTTTCGAACAAGGAGGAGGCACGCAAGATATACGACCGCCTGTACGAAAACCGTGTAATCGCAGCCGTAACGCCTATGATTAAGGTGAGCGACAAAGAGGTGAGCGCGGAAGAGTTCGGCAAAATAGCCGAAGAGGCAACAAAACAGGCATAATTACGACACATACAGGTCGGCAAGCCATTCGGATGCAACATCCGTATAGAACACACCCACGGCCAACCTTGTATGAAAAACTACCATAACCCGACAGGCCGGACAAATGTCTGGCCTGTCGATTTTACGAGAACCTACACCCAACTGGAAACAAGTGCAAAAAACACAAAAAATTTCCCCTTCCAAACAGATATTGCCAAAACAGGCACACCGCACACAACGCGTATGCCTTACAACAATAACAATATCCGCCCAAGCGAAATCATGCACGACATGACACGATGTAAAGGGATAAACAAGAATAAAATTGCACTATCCAATAAAAACCTTTTGGTTTTCGTTCTATTTTTTAGTTAATTTACTACCGTTATGACAAAGAACGAATTTGAAAAATACGCCACTAAGCACATGGGCATAAGCAGCCTCAAGCTGCACAACTACCAATCGCTCGCGACCGGGTTCATTTCGCCCACCATCATCGAAGAGCGCCAATTGAACGTCGCGACCATGGACGTCTTCTCGCGTCTCATGATGGACCGCATCATATTCCTCGGAGCGCCGATATTCGACGATGTGGCCAACATAGTACAGGCCCAGCTTCTGTTTCTCGAATCTGTTGATCCGGAAAAGGACATACAGATATATATAAATTCAGGCGGAGGGTCAGTAAGTGCCGGTCTCGGCATATACGACACCATGCAGCTTGTGAGCGCCGACGTGGCCACGATATGTACGGGTATGGCGGCGAGCATGGCGGCAGTACTGCTGGCATCGGGAGCACACGGCAAACGCTCGGCCCTGCCTCACTCGCGAGTGATGATACACCAACCGCTCGGAGGCGCTGAGGGACAGGCTTCGGACATAGAGATAACGGCAAGGGAGATCGTGAAACTGAAAAAGGAACTTTACGAAATTCTGGCAGCGCACTCCGGACAGAGTTACAAAAAGATAGAGAAGGACGCGGACCGCGATTACTGGATGACATCGGACGAGGCCGTCAAATACGGTCTGATAGACGAAGTGCTCAAACGCAGGTAAAACGCCGATGGGTGCAAACCCCTGACGTGTTCGCGGCGTGAAGGCCGCATACCGCACACCACACAAACAAACTCAAACCATTGTTTTATGTCATATAACAACGAAAACGGACAGATAGACACTTGTTCGTTCTGCGGCCTCCCGCGTACCGAGGTGGAAGTGATGTTCTCGGGCAGCGACGGAGCCAGCATTTGCGACAAATGTATCGAACACGGCCACTCGCTGCTTGTGGAGACAGAGGTCGTAGGCGAGAAAAAGAGCAAGAAACCGCGCCCCATCAAGAAAGAGGAGCTGCTGAAACCCGCCGAGATCAAAGCGTTCCTCGACCAATATGTGATAGGGCAGGACGAAGCTAAGAAGTTCATGTCGGTAGCGGTATACAACCACTACAAAAGGTTGATGCACACCGAACAGACAAATACCGACGTCGAGATCGACAAGTCGAACATCATGATAGTCGGCCCCACCGGAACCGGCAAGACCCTCATGGCCCGAACGATAGCACGATTGCTGAAAGTCCCTTTCACGATTGTGGACGCGACGGTGCTGACCGAAGCCGGCTATGTAGGCGAAGACGTGGAAGGAATACTTTCGAGGCTTTTGCAGGTCGCCGACTACGACATAGCATTGGCCGAAAGAGGTATCATATTCATTGACGAGATAGACAAGATTGCACGCAAGGGAGACACGCCGTCCATAACGCGCGACGTGTCGGGCGAAGGCGTGCAGCAAGCCCTCCTGAAGATACTCGAAGGTACGATAGTCAACGTGCCGCCGGAAGGGGGCCGCAAGCAC
Organism: uncultured Rikenellaceae bacterium; assembly: GCA_944415565.1. GTDB lineage: Bacteria > Bacteroidota > Bacteroidia > Bacteroidales > Rikenellaceae > WRDF01. Next base: position 270,637 of record CALYBQ010000005.1, on the reverse strand, counting down.
CCCGACCAGAAATTTGCAAAGATCAACACCGCCAACATACTGTTCATCTGCGGCGGGGCGTTCGACGGCATAGAAAAGAAAATCGCCCAACGCCTGAACACCACTACCGTAGGCTACGGACAGCTCAAAAAGGAGAAGATAACGCGCGACAACCTCATGCAGTACATCATGCCACAGGATCTGCGCTCGTTCGGCCTGATACCTGAGCTCGTGGGCAGATTGCCGGTACTCACATACCTCGAACCGCTGGGACGCGACGCGCTCAGATCGATACTGACCGAACCGAAAAATTCGATCACAAAGCAATATCAGGCCCTTTTCGCACTCGACGGCGTAGAACTCACATTCGACGACGAAGCTCTGGAGTACATAGTAGACAAAGCCGTAGAATTCAGGCTCGGCGCACGCGGATTACGTTCGATATGCGAAGCCATGATGATGGACACCATGTACGACGTGCCTTCTATGGAGGGTTGCAAGGAGTTCCGCATAACGAAAGATTACGCGAAAGAAAAAATAGAAAAGACAAAACTCACGCAACTGAAACAGGCCGTATAGCACCTTTCACGGTTAAAATCATGGATATTTACACAGGACCGGGGCGGATTGTTGACAATCTTTCCCCGGTTTTCTTTATACGGATTTCCTAAACCCGTATAAAATGTATATTTTTGAGGCGGGAAAAAAGTTTCTAATCCTTTCAAGATCCGTATGAACAATGATCTGATGAACCGTGCGGCCGACAACATCCGAATATTGTCGGCGGCCATGGTCGAGAAAGCCAAATCGGGACACCCCGGAGGCGCTATGGGCGGAGCAGATTTCATAAATGTGCTGTACGCCGAATTTCTAAACTACAATCCCGACGAACCCCTGTGTCCGTGCCGAGACAGGTTCTTCCTCGATCCGGGCCACATGTCGCCGATGCTCTATTCGGTGCTGTGCCTCGCAGGGAAGTACTCAATCGACGACCTCAAGAATTTCAGGCAATGGGGCAGCAAAACACCCGGCCATCCCGAAAGGGACCTCGAACACGGCATCGAGAATACATCCGGTCCGCTCGGACAGGGACATACGATGGCCGTAGGCGCTGCAATCGCCGAAAGGTTCATGGTCGAACGGTTCGGAAGCTGGATGTCCCACAAGACATATACGTATATCTCCGACGGCGGTATACAGGAGGAGGTGGCAGCCGGAGCAGGCCGCGTAGCCGGACATCTCGGACTCAGCAACCTCATAATGTTCTACGACGCCAACAACGTGCAACTGTCTACGACGGTCGAAGAGATCGACACATCGGACACCGCGGCACGCTACGAATCGTGGGGCTGGCGCGTGGTCACGATAGATGGAAACGATCCTTCCCAGATACGCACCGCACTTCATAACGCACGCAAGGAAACGGAGAAACCGACCCTTATCATCGGTAAAACGATCATGGCCAAGGGTGCGCGCGGCAGTGAAGGGAAAAGTTACGAAAACGCTGTATCCACGCACGGACAGCCGCTTACGGCAGCCGGATGTGACATCAGCGAAACGATAAAGAACCTCGGCGGCAACGTAGACGATCCATTCGAAATCTTCCCGGAGACATGCGAAGTCTATGAAAAGAGCCTCGCACGCCTACGTGACTGGGCTAAAGAATACAAGGCCGTGAGGGCCGCATGGGCAAAGGAAAATCCGGAACTCGAAGCGAAACTCACACGTTTCCTGTCCGGCGAACTGCCCGACCTCGATTTCTCCAAGATCGAAGTTCCGAAAGACAGTGCTACCCGTGCCGCATCTTCAGCCGTACTGTCGTTCCTCGCAGAAAACGTAGAGAATATGATCGTCGCATCGGCCGACTTGAGCAACTCGGACAAGACTGACGGTTTCCTCAAGAAAACCAAAGCGATAACCAAATCTGATTTCAGCGGACGCTTCTTCCAAGCAGGTGTTTCTGAGCTGACGATGGCCTGCATAATGAACGGTATAGCAATTCACGGAGGCATCATTCCGGCATGCGGCACGTTCTTCGTATTCTCCGACTACATGAAACCCGCAATCAGGCTTTCGGCCCTGATGCGTCTCCCGGTAATATACGTGTGGTCTCACGACTCGTTCCGGGTAGGGGAAGACGGTCCGACACATCAGCCTGTCGAACACGAAATGCAGATACGCCTGCTCGAGCACCTGCACAACCACGAAGGCGAACGCTCTATGGTAGTGCTCCGCCCCGGCGACGGCTACGAAACGGTGGAAGCGTGGAAATATGCCATGTGCAACAAGCGTCCTACCGGCCTGATATTCTCACGCCAGAATATCAAGACATTGCCCGGCGACCGCAGCAAGGCGGCGGAAAACACCGCTAAAGGAGCATACATTCTGGTAGACAGCGAAGGTACGCCTGACGTGGTGATGATCGCCAGTGGTTCGGAAGTATCGACACTTGTCGAAGGAGCTGAGATGCTTCAAAAAGACGGAATCAAAGTGCGTATTGTATCGGCTCCGTCCGAAGGATTATTCCGCGACCAAAGCGAAGAGTACCAGAACGCCGTACTGCCAAAAGGCATCAAAAGATTCGGACTCACGTCCGGACTTCCGCTTACGCTCGCAGCACTGGTCGGTGAAAACGGCACGATCCACGGCCTTGACCATTTCGGATATTCGGCCCCATTCAAGGTGCTGGACGAAAAATTCGGCTTCTCCGGCGAGAACGTTTACAACGAAGTCAAGAAACTGCTCGGTAAATAAACCGATGAAAATACCTCTTTAGAATGGCCCTCCGGGGCCATTTTTCATTTCTATACCACATCGGCACAAAAGACCGAACGACCAGACGGTTACAATTAACATAAGGCATGAAGACAATTAATCGAATTTATTATTATATTTGTACTAATTGGAAAAATATAAACTAAAATGCCTGAAGTCCGTGACCAGGTAACTTTAAACATAAAACCCGAGTGGCTTAAGATCAGACTCCATAGCACCGAACAATACGCACAAACGGCCTCTATCGTCGAGCGCCACGCGTTGCATACCATATGCAGCAGCGGAATGTGCCCTAACAAAGCGGAATGCTGGAGCAGGAAGACGGCAACTTTCATGATCCTCGGCGACGTTTGTACCAGAGCTTGCAAGTTCTGTGCGACGAAAACGGGCAAAACGTTACCTATCGACAGCAACGAACCCGAAAGGGTAGCACGCTCCATATCCCTTATGGAGCTAAGGCATGTTGTAATTACGTCTGTAACTCGCGACGACCTGCCTGACGGAGGAGCAGGCCATTGGGCGGCCGTAGTCGAAGCTGTCAGAAACACAAACCCCAACACGACCATAGAATTACTGATACCCGACCTCGACGGACAGGCCGAACTATTGGACACAGTAATAGGGTCCCGACCCGACATAATCGGACACAACATAGAAACCGTAGAAAGGCTCACTCCACTCGTTCGCAACAAAGCGAGTTACGATACCAGCATGAAAGTCATAAGGTATATAGCAACGAGCGGTACTGTCGCCAAAAGCGGTCTTATGCTCGGATTGGGGGAGACGGAAACGGAAGTATTGCGTGCGCTGGACGACCTTAGGGACAACGGGTGCGAAATATTGACGCTGGGACAATATCTGCAACCGACACGACGACACTGGCCGGTAGCGGAATACGTGACGCCGCAAAAATTCGACCGGTACGCCGAAGAAGCGCGTAAACGCGGATTTTCATACGTCGCCAGCGGACCGTTGGTCAGATCATCGTACATGGCGGAAGAGGCTCTGCCGCATGTCGCCACAAACAAACATCACAGGCTGTGAGGAGCGTTGTAATACAATATCTCGGCCTGATAGATTATATGGAGTGCTGGGCTCTCCAAAAAAAGTTATTTGACAAGCTTATAACCGTTAAAACGGCGGATTTTGTACCCGAATACGAAGCGGATGCGGTCGGGCAGACGTTATTGCTGTGCGAGCATCCACACGTATATACGCTGGGTAAAAGCGGCAAGGAGAACAACCTGTTGATTAATTCCGAATTTATGACAGGAATCGGTGCCGAATATCATCGTGTGGATCGCGGCGGAGACATCACATACCACGGACCGGGGCAGTTGGTCGGATACCCGATACTCGACCTCGAAGACCTCGGAATAGGGTTGAAAGATTACGTGCACGGGCTGGAACAAACGATAATAGACACCATCGGCCGGTTCGGGATACGTGGCGAACGTAGCGAAGGAGCGACAGGTGTATGGCTGGCAGCAGACGGGAAACGCCCGTTGCGAAAGATAGCGGCAATAGGTGTCCGAAGCTCACACTTCGTGACCATGCACGGATTTTCGCTCAACGTAAAACCGGATATGAAATATTTTTCGTACATTAATCCGTGCGGATTTACAGACCGTGGCGTCACCTCGATGGAACAGGAACTTGCTGAAGGGGTAGAAATGGAAGAGGTAAAACGCCTGTTTATCGCCGAATTCGAAAAAGTATTCGGAATCACGACGATAATCAAATCGGACAGGTAAGCGAAACCGATGCTTTAAGTCGGATACAAGACTGACGGAGCTGTAAATGACAAAGTTCGCGGTTATCGCAATACAACAAGCGGTAAAGCGGATCGAACGAGGGAGACAACCCTCAGAAAAAAACAACGTGTTATGATAATAATTAATAATATATATAAATTGAAAAGTTATGCCAATAGCAAAACAATGGGTGCTCCAAGAACAGGGCGACCCGCAGGTGGTGAGCAAACTCGCCGCCTCGTTGGGTATCCACCCGGTCCTTGCGAACCTCTTAGTACAGCGTGGCATAGAGACAAAGGCGGAGGCCGAAAAGTTCTTCAACCCATCATTGGACGATCTGCACGATCCGTTTCTGATGAAGGACATGGAGAAGGCTATCGACCGCATTTCCCGCGCCCTCGAACAGGGGGAGAAGATTATGGTCTACGGCGACTACGACGTGGACGGGACGACTGCGGTCGCCCTCGTCTATAGTTTCCTGCGCCAACTGGGCCATAAAGAGTTGCTGTTCTATATCCCCGACCGCTATACCGAAGGATACGGTATCTCGATCAAGGGTATAGATTTCGCTCACAGGAAGGGTGTGACTTTAGTCATCACTCTCGACTGCGGAATAAAGGCAACCGAAAAAGTTCTCTATGCGAAAGAAAAAGGAATAGATTTCATCATCTGCGACCACCATCTGCCCGGAGATTCAATCCCCGAGGCCGTGGCTGTGCTCGACCCCAAACGTCCGGACTGCGACTATCCGTTCAAGGAGCTTTCGGGATGCGGCGTCGGGTTCAAACTCGTTCAGGCGTATTCTGAACGGCACAACATGCAGTTCAGTGACATAGAACGCCTGCTGGACCTAACGGCCGTGAGCATCGCTTCCGACATCGTGCCGTTGACGGGAGAGAACCGCATACTGGCGCATTACGGTCTCAAACGCCTCAACGAAAAGCCTAATAAAGGTCTTCAGTCGATAATCAAGATATGCGGTCTCGACAACCATGAGATCACAATAGACGACATCGTGTTCAAGATAGGTCCGCGTATAAACGCCGCCGGACGAATGGCGGTAGACGCTGAGGATGAGAACGCCGCTCCGTCAGGAGGTCATTGGGCAGTCAACCTGATGATAGAACGCGACGAATCGGCAGCCGAGGAGTTCGGCAACATGATAGATCTCTACAACTCGGACCGCAAAACGATAGACCGCTCGGTAACAATCGAAGCGCACAAATACGTCGAAAGCAGGCCGGAGTTCAAGTCGCTCAAAAGTACCGTAGTCTACAACCCGAAGTGGATGAAGGGTATAGTCGGGATAGTGGCCTCCAGACTTATAGAGACATACTACAAGCCGACAGTAGTGCTTACCATGAGCAACGGATTCGTCACAGGTTCGGCGAGGAGCGTTCCCGGATTCGACCTATATCAGGCCGTTGAGTCGTGTGCCGACCTGCTGGAGAACTTCGGCGGACATATGTATGCAGCCGGCATGACCATGAAACCTGAAAACGTGGAGAAATTCACCGACAGGTTCAACGCATATGTCGAAGAGAATATCGACCCGCAAATGCTTGTACCGCAAGTGGAAATAGACGCTTCGTTGCTATTCAGCGACATCACGCCTAAATTCAGGCGCGACTTATGCGCGTTCCAGCCTTTCGGACCGGGCAATACGGCCCCCGTATTCATGACAAAAGGAGTCAGCAATCGCGGAGACGCCAAATTGGTCGGAGCTACGAAAGAGCACCTAAGGATGGACCTGACGCAAAAAGAAAAACCCAACACCACAATTCCGGCGATAGCGTTCCAACAACCTATGCACTACGAGTATATCCGCAGCGGAAGACCGGTAGACGTATGTTATACCATCGTGGAAAACCACTACCGCGGAACAGTTACCCCGCAGTTGCGGATTAAAGACATCAAAATACCGGTATAACCAATCCGCGTTGGGGCGTATGCAAACCGCTTTAAAATGATAACGGATGGCAAGATAATGCCGTCCGTTATCATTTTGTAATCAGCAAAGCCCTACAACATCTCGATGTCGTAAAGCATCCTCGCCTGAATACCCTCTGTATTCAACATCTCTATAATCGCATCGTAACGGCGCAACGATTCGCCTAACGCATTATTTACACGTATCTCCTCGCTGCCAAGAATCGAACGCATGATAGCGGATATATTGTCCGGCGAATCCACAACCTCCCAGATGCTGTAATTATCCCCGGCTCCACCGCGTTGTGCAGCGAGTTCGATAGCGTCCACTATACCCCCGAAACCGTCAACGAGACCGTTCTCGACAGCACTTACGCCAGACCATACACGGCCGCCGCCAATGGCATCGACAGCATCTTCGGTCATATTGCGTCCCTCGGCTACATGACTTATAAAAGTCGAATAGGCATCGTCAACCTGTTTCTGCAAAAATCTCTTTTCGAAGCTGCTAAGCCTGCGATAACCAGAACCTATATCGGCCGAAGGGTTAGTCTTGGCTATATCGACAGTAATACCAAGGTTCTTATGCAAAGCATCTCCGACATCGAACAAAAGGCTGAACACCCCTATCGACCCCGTAAGCGTAGTACGGTCGGCCAATATCATGTCGGCGGGGCAAGCTATATAGTACCCACCAGAAGCCGCCATTCCGCCCATAGAGACGATCACAGGCTTTTCCTGACGCGTCATATCCAACTCATGCCATATAATCTCGGCACCGGTTATGCTGCCGCCCGGAGAGTTTACACGCAACACTACGGCCTTAGTGTTCTTATCTTCGCGGGCCTGCTTCAATTTCTCCGCAATGGTACGGCCGCCAACAGAATTGCCACGGCTATCACCCGTCATTATATTGCCATCGACATAGACTACCGCCACCTTGTTCTTCTCGTGACGCATTACGCTGCCCGGTTTTCCACTTCTTATATAGTCCGACAACGAGATAAGGTTCGGTCTAGGGGACGTAGAACCCGCCACTTCGAAATCGACATCTTCGGCAAACACGTCTGTCGAATCCGCAGGTTGCTCGTCATCGTATGATTCTTCTCCGTACTCCGCTAATTCGTACTCTTCGACATCTATATTTTCAGCAACTATCTCTGTATCGGCAACTATTTCTTCCGTTTCGTTTTCCGGCAATGTACCGTCTTCCATATCCGATTCGCTCCACTCCTCCTCCGAAATGCCGGCATCGTCTGTAATCTCGTCGCTTCCTATGCTTTCCCATCCTTCTGCCAGACGCCCCAGCATATCGATAACCTGATCTTCATACAAGATGCCGTCTATCATACCGCTGTCATAGGCTATTTCGGGCGAATCTATCGTGAGGTCGCTCGCATAGGCCGACAACACCTGTTTGTCTATGCCCCTCGATTCGGAAATATCCGTCAGCAAGGCATCCCATACAGTATTGAGCATAGTATTGAGCTGCTCGCGGTTCTCGGGGCTCATACTGTCGAGCATATACGGCTCTACCGCAGATTTGAACGAACCGTGACGTATAATTTCGGCACGAATATCCAACTTGTCCAGCAATCCCTTGTAAAACATCACTCCTGAAGCCAGTCCCCTCCAATCTATGCCACCCTCTGGATTGAGATATACACGGTCGGCAACGGACGACAGGTAATAACCTATCTGGGAGTAATTATCTGAATAGCTCACTATGAACTTACCCGACCTCCGGAATTTCTGTAGCGATGCCCTGAGCTCTTCGACATTAGACATCGAGATGCCGCCGCCGTATCCGACATTTATATATGCCCCTTTTATATTGCTGTCTGCAATTGCATTCTCCACAGCGGCAACAGCCTGCAATATTGTATTCGAATTATTGACGCGTATATTCCCGAACCCGTCGGCGATGAACGGATTGGACTGTGGAGAATCGCTGATACCGCCCTTCAAATCTATCATCAAAACCGAATTGGATTTGACCTTGGGAGCCATAGTTTGAGAGGAACTTCCGATAACGGCGGCAAAGACAACAATCATCATGAAGGAAATGATGCCGAAAATCACATTACCCGCTACGAACGCCAAAAGGGAGGCAAAGAATGTTTTTGCAAAATTCATATATGCTATATTTTATTATCTACTAATCCGCAACATACCAATATCCGTGCCTGTATACTCCATAAACACAAGTACAAGGTACATCACATACAAATATAAAAACTTATTTCGCAATGCACGCACCAATGCAGTACGATAAGCCATTTTGTAGAATTATGGCTATCTTTGTATCTACGTAAAAACAAACAGGATGAAAGAAAAAATAACAGCTATTTTAGAGGGAATCGTGCATCCCGAAACGGAGAAAGGACTCGTGAGCTCCGGCATAGTAGAGAACATCAACGACTCCGACGACGGGATAAGCGTCACACTAGCATTTCCCAAAAGCCGCGATCCATTCATAAATTCCGTAAAACGACAGGCGGTAGAACAACTCAGCGCAGCATTTCCTGAGATGGCTGGCAAAATATCCGTCATAGTCAAGGAAGGAGTGGCCAAAAGTAAATCGAAGCAACCGCAGAAAGCAGAAAACGTTTCGGGAACAGCCAAGATCAAAAAAATCATAGCAGTATCGTCGGCTAAGGGGGGAGTCGGCAAATCTACGGTAGCAGCGAACCTCGCTGTTACGTTCGCTGCCATGGGTTATAAAACAGGTATACTGGATGCCGACGTATACGGTCCGTCACAACCCAAAATGCTCGGTCTCGAAGGTTTCCTCCCGGAAGCAGAAGAGCACGACGACCAGACATACATGATACCGGCCACTGCATACGGCGTCAAAGTCATGTCGATAGGGTTCTTCATACAGCCCGAAGACGCACTCGTATGGCGCGGCCCGATGGCTACGGGAGCACTCAAACAACTCATACACCAGACAGACTGGGGTGCGCTCGACCTGCTCGTGATAGACATGCCTCCCGGAACAGGCGACGTACATCTCACATTATTAGGAGAAATGAAGGTAAACGGCGCCGTGATCGTAAGTACCCCGCAAGAGGTGGCCTTGGCCGACGTAGTACGTGGGATCTCTATGTTCAGGGCCGACCATATAAACGTACCGGTTCTCGGAATGGTAGAGAACATGGCATGGTTCACCCCAGAGGAGCTTCCCGACAAAAAATACTTCATATTCGGTAGAGAGGGAGCCGCACGTCTTGCTGAAAAAACAGGAGTGCCGCTTTTGGGAGAGATACCGTTGATTATGTCGGCAATGGAAGGCGGCGATTCAGGAAAACCGGCCGTAACTACCTCATCAGAAGCGACTAAGTACTACGAAAGGATAGCGCGGGCTCTTGTTAATAACCTGCCGTAACAATAAAGTCATACAAGTATCATGGTGGCTTGGTTTATATCGCCACCACGATACTGCAAATCGCAAGCACAGCGAAGTAATAAATGCTGATATACAACGACATCTCAGCGGTAATACGGAACACTTATTTTCTATTTCTAGCGAAAATCATTATATTGTGCAATACAATGGGCTCTCTAAATAAATATTTAAGAATAAAGCACTTAACATATCTGTTCAACAAGTGTCCAAAACGTATGGAAAGCATGTTGAAAACATTTAACGCTTTATGAGGATTTTGATTTGCTTTATTGGAAACACAAAACGTATAGACAACGGTTCCGAATATCCAACAAAAAAATGTTACAGTATATCAGTAAAACGTTAACCGAAATATAACACCGAATGTTAATAACGAAATAGGTGTTAAAATGTTGATAACAACAATAAACATTTGTTGATAAACACTATATTTACCACTAAATAACACAGTGAGCATAGATTTACAGTTGTGTATATGTTTTGGTAAAAACGAAACGAAAAATTAGAATGCAGGTTACCAACAGTATCAACGTTATTTATTATTGTTGTTATTTTAAATTTTAAATAAAGTAAATAATAAAAAGAAAACAATGGTCGATAAATGTTCATGCCAGACAGCGCCGGGCAGCGGGGCCATGAAAAATTATGCAGAAGAGATCAATCACCTGAAAAAAGAGAAAAACGCGGTTGTTCTGGCGCATTACTACACGCGGCCGGAAGTGCAGGAGGTGGCCGACTTCATCGGAGACTCGCTCGCACTTTCAGAAAAGGCGGCATCTACTGATGCCGATATGATCGTGTTCGCGGGTGTGCATTTCATGGGAGAAACTGCAAAAGTGCTTTCACCTGAGAAAAAAGTACTCCTGCCCGATCCCGAGGCCGGATGTTCGCTCGCCGAATCTTGTCCCGCCGGGGAGTTCTCTAAGTTCAAAGCCTGCTATCCGGACCATGTCGTGATTTCTTATGTGAATACCACTGTAGAGGTCAAAGCCCTGACGGATATATGCTGCACTTCGACCAATGCCCTTAAGATCGTGCAATCGGTGCCCGCTGAGCGAGGAATAGTGTTTGCACCTGACCGGAACCTAGGCGACTACATTAAACGCGTTACGGGACGCGAAAACATGGTCCTTTGGGACGGAGCATGCCATGTTCATGAGAAATTCTCGGTAGAGAAGATACTGGAGCTTAAAAAAGAGCATCCCGGAGCGAAAGTTTTGGCCCATCCGGAGTGTAAAGCGCCTGTACTTCTGGTGTCTGATTTTGTGGGGAGTACGGCAGCTATTTTGAAGTTTACCGAGACGGACGATTCTATGGAGTATATTGTAGTTACCGAGTCGGGCATACTCCATGAAATGCGTAAGGCTAATCCGAATAAGACGTTTATTCCGGCTCCTCCTATCGATTCTACGTGCGGTTGTAACGATTGCGAATACATGAAGATGGTTTCGCTTGAGAAGATCTATAAATGTTTGCTGGATGAGAGTCCTGAAATCACGATACCTGAAGATATAAGGCAACAGGCCGAGGGCTCCATAAGGACTATGCTCGAATTGTCTAAATAGTGTCCCCGGCTTTTTAATAACCTAAAACTTACCGAATTATGAAACGATTTTTAATAGTCCTGCTTTCGGCGATAAGTTGCACTCCTTTTGTGAATGCAGAAGAGGGTATGTGGCTGCCGCCAATGATAGAAGAGTTGAACATGGCCGATTTGAAGGCTAAAGGTTTAGAGCTTTCGCCGCGAGAGATCAATAACCGTCAGGTGTTCGGTAAGGCCTTGAGCAGTTCTGTGGTACAATTCGGCAACAGAGGAACTGGAGCTGTCATATCGCCCGAGGGCCTTATGATAACGAATCACCACTGCGCTTACGATTTCATTCATAGATTACCTGACGGCCGGAAGTTGCTTGCCGATGGTTTCTGGGCTAAAGACCGCAAGGAGGAGATACCTGTTCCGGGATTGAGCGTAACGTTCATTAGGTATATGGGCGATGTTACGAACGAGATACTGGAGGGTGTAGGAGGTGCTATGGATATGCGCGACCGCGACCAGATAATAGAAAGCAACAAGAATACGATGCTATTCTATTATCAGAATATGTATAAGGACAAGGACCTGAAATATTCCGTTTCGAATGTTTTCAATGGCGAACGTTACATATTTACTATTACGGAGACATTTGAAGATATCCGTCTTGTAGGTCTGCCGCCTGAAAGCATAGGTAAGTTCGGAGGTGAGGAGAGTAATTGGCAATGGCCGAGGTATACAGGGGATTTCGCCATGTTCCGGGTATATACGGCATCGAATGGTAAATCGGCTGCTTATTCCAATAAAAACGTACCTTACGAGTCAAAATCCTATATTACAGTATCGGGAAAAGGTTATAAGGAAGGTGATTTCGCTATGGTACTCGGTTTCCCTGCTGCTACCCAGAGGTTTTTTTCTGAGAATGATCTTCGTTTCTTTATAGACAACAGGATAAAACCTATGGTAGACGTTGACGGCCAAATCTTGAAAGTTTTAAAAGAGGAGATGGATAAGGATGAGGCTATTAGGTTTAAGTATGCGCCTAAATATAACATCATGTCCAATTTCTACTTGAAGTACAGCGGCATGTTGGAAGAATTGGATTCGTATGGTGTTTATGCCAATGCACAGCAGAGGGATAAACGCTTCAGCGAGTGGGTGGCTGAAAATGCTGGTCGTAATAAAGAGTATGTTAATACGCTGAGTGTTATAAGCGAGTATAACGCTATGCATGCTGAACAGAGGAAAGCATACGAATATATATATGAGACCTTGTTTGGCAGTATGGATCTGCTTGTAGTGACTCAGAGCGCCAATAGGCTGCGTTCTACCAATTTCTCCAATGCTGTATACGAGGAACGGGTAGCAAAGTCGATAGAGAACATATACAGGAATTTCGATGCTGATGTCGATCGTAAACTCGCTTACAAAGCTTTCGAAATATTGATGGAAAAGGTTCCGGAACAATATATACCTAAGGTGTTGCGTGACGAATTGTCCATTAATTTCAAGGGTAACGTTAGGGCTTTCGTTGATTATATGTACGACCACACGAGATTCGCGTCTGCAGATGAGTTTAAACGAGAATTGGATAACAGGCGCACATCCGATATATGGGAGAGGGATTATGCCGTGCGGCTTCTGACATCATTACAAAGGACTCTGTTAGACATTAGTGCACAGTCGTTAGACGCGAAGGATAACGGTGCTATGTTGAAGAAGTATCAGAACGCATCGGTGAATTATACCAACGGTTTGAAAAAGTTAGGTATAATTTCATATCCTAACGCAATGGCGAATATGCGTTTCACGTATGGCACTGTGAGCAGTTACGAGGCTCCTGAGCGTGGCAAACAGCCGTTCTATACAACGTTGGACGGTTTAATGTCCAATAAGGGAGAGGGCGTCAAAATACCCGAAAAATTGAATGAGCTGTATAAAGCTCGTGATTTCGAGGATTATGCCGATGACGATACGCTGAAAGTTAACTTCATTACCTCTACCGATATAACTGGCGGCAATTCCGGAAGCCCGGTATTCAACGGTAAAGGCGAAATGACCGGATTGATTTTCGACTCGAACCATGAATCTTTGATAGGCGACGTCGATTATCAGGGGGTGACAAATCGTGCCATTAGCGTAGATATGCGTTACATATTGTTCATTATAGACAAATATGCCGGCGCTCAGAACATTATAGATGAAATTACGGTGAATTACCAGCAGGAAGATGAGAAGAAGGTAGCAGCGCCTTTTACACCTACAATCCATTATTAATATCGAAAGGTTTGCTAACTTTGCAGCTGTCTAAAAATTACGTATATGAGCATTGAGAAGGTCGAAGGTTTGGAGAATGAGAGACCGTTGAATTTCATTGAAGAGGTCATTGAGGCGGATATTGCCAAGGGGAACGTGAATATACAGACTCGCTTTCCACCCGAACCCAACGGTTATCTGCATATAGGTCATGCTAAAAGTATCTGCCTGAACTTCGGGCTGGCACAGAAATACGGCGGTAAATGCAATCTCCGTTTCGACGATACTAATCCGGTCAAAGAAGATGTTGAATATGTAGATTCGATTAAAGAGGATGTTCGTTGGCTTGGTTTCGAGTGGGCCGGAGAGCATTATGCTTCCGACTATTTCGAGCAGCTGTACGAATGGGCCGAGCAGCTCATTACGAAGGGAAAGGCGTATGTGGACGACCAGAATCAGGAAGAGATACGACTTAATCGTGGAACCGTTACTGTTCCGGGGAAAAACAGTCCGTGGCGTGAACGTTCTGTGGAGGAGAATCTCGATCTGTTCAGGCGTATGCGAGCAGGCGAGTTTCCTGATGGCTCCAAGACACTGCGTGCTAAGATAGATATGGCACATCCGAATATGTTGCTGCGCGACCCTATAATGTACCGTATTCTGCATGCTCATCATCACCGTACAGGGGACAAATGGTGTATATACCCAATGTATGATTACGCACATGGCGAGAGCGATTCGATAGAGAATGTGACACATTCGATTTGTACGCTTGAATTTGCTGTGCATCGTCCTCTGTATGAGTGGTTTATAGAAGAATTGGGGATTTTCCCGAGTAAACAGTACGAGTTTGCACGACTTAACATGACGTATACTATGATGAGTAAACGTCGGTTGTTGCAATTGGTTGAAAATAAGGTTGTTAGTGGGTGGGATGACCCTCGGATGCCTACTATTTCGGCTATGCGCCGTAGGGGGTACACTGCTAAGGCCATACGTGCTTTCGCTGATCGAGTTGGAGTTGCCAAACGCGATAATATTATTGATCTCGGTTTGCTCGAGTTCTTTGTGAGGGAGGATTTGAATAAGTCGGCTCAACGGAGGATGGCTGTGTTAGATCCTATTAAGGTCGTCATAACTAATTATCCGGAAGGCAAGACCGAAATGTTCGAATGTGTGAATAATCCGGAGGATGAGTCGGCAGGAAAGCGACAAGTTCCGTTTACCCGTGAGATTTATATTGAGCGCGACGATTTTATGGAAGAACCGCCTAAAAAATATTTTAGGCTGTCACCGGGAAAAGAGGTGCGTTTACGCTATTCATACCTTATTAAGTGCGATGAGGTGGTTAAGGACGCTGACGGTAATATCGTAGAATTACATTGCTCGTACGATCCCGATTCTAAAAATGGCTCTTCTTCGGATGGACGAAAAGTGAAAGGTGTTATCCATTGGGTATCTGCCGAACACGCTAAAAAAGCAGAAATCAGGCTTTATAATACTCTTTTTACGAAAGAAAGTCCTGACGATGTTGCTGAAGGGGAAACTTTCTTCGATTATGTAAATCCGGAATCTTTGGTTACTGTCGAAGGATTATTGGAACCGTCGTTAGCAGAAGCGAAAGCTGGAGATAAATTTCAATTCGAACGTGTCGGTTATTTCTGTGTTGATTCCGATTCTAACGATGAGAAAATAGTTTTCAATAGAACGGTAACATTAAAGGATTCATGGGCAAAACAGAATAAATAGTTTATATTTTGCTTATAAATAAAAGGAGTGTTCCACGTGGAACACTCCTTTTATTTTAGGTTAAATCGCTCTTTATTTCTATGTAGTTTTTTGTTCCACGTGGAACAAAAAACTATCGGCCGAAAAATATAAGCAGTACATTTATGTCTGCCGGAGATACTCCGGGAATACGGGATGCCTGCCCTATCGTAGATGGTTTTACGCGGCTTAATTTTTGACGCGCTTCTATAGTGAGAGAGGATAATGAATTAAAGTCAAAATTTGACGGTATTGCGATATTTTCCAAGCGTAATAATTTTTCAGCCATAAACCTTTCACGCTCGATATATCCCTTATATTTTATCTGGATCTCAGCCTCACTTATAATTTCTTCTGTGTAATTATCGGTTGATAGAAATTCTGAAATAGGTCTAAAAATATCTTTTAGATTATTTATTGTGATTTCGTTACGTAAAAGTATGTCGAATAGCTTTTTCGATTGTGTAATTTGTGCTGAATTTACGCTTTTTAAAAAGTCGTTTATTTCGCTCGGTGAGATACTCTGTTCGCGTGTGAATTTTATAAGCGATTCTACGAGCGATTTTTTTTCTTGATAAATAGCATGTCTTTTCTCGTTCACCAACCCTATTTTGTACCCAATCGGAGTTAGCCTTGCATCTGCATTATCTTGCCTTAGTAATATGCGGTACTCTGCCCTACTCGTAAACATGCGGTATGGTTCGTCTACTCCTTTTGTCACGAGGTCGTCGATCAGGACACCGATGTAAGCTTCGTCTCTTCGCAGTACTATCTGTTCCTTTCCGTTCAACTTCAAGTGTGCGTTGATGCCTGCTATTAAACCTTGCGCTCCGGCCTCCTCATAGCCTGTCGTACCGTTGATCTGCCCTGCGAAATATAGGTTTTCTATCAACTTGGTTTCGAGGGTGTGATGTAATTGCGTCGGTGGAAAATAGTCGTATTCGATGGCGTAACCGGGCCTGTATATCTGCACGTTTTCCAGCCCTTCGATCTTGCTTAGAGCCTCTATCTGCACCTGCCAAGGTAGCGATGATGAGAACCCGTTGAGATAATACTCGTTAGTTCCACGCCCTTCAGGTTCAAGGAAAAGTTGATGCGAGTCTTTATCTGCGAATGTCCTCAGTTTGTCTTCGATACTTGGACAATATCGCGGACCTATACCCTTTATTGTGCCGTTGAATAGCGGTGAGTCTGCAAATCCTGTCCGAAGCGTATCGTGTACGGCAAGGGACGTATGTACGATATAACATGGAAGTTGGTCGCTGACTGGTTGTATTTCGGTCAGATAAGAGAATTTGGATGGTATTTCGTCTCCAGATTGAGGTTCGAGCTTCGAGAAGTCTATCGTTCTTCCGTCAAGCCTTGCAGGGGTTCCTGTTTTCATTCTCCCCTTTTCGAAACCGATCTTTTCCAATTGGTCCGATAGTCCGTAAGATGATGCGTCTCCGGAACGGCCACCCGCTACATTGTTGCGCCCTACGTGCATTAACCCATTCAGGAATGTGCCGTTGGTAAGTATTACCGCCGATGCTTTGAATGTGACTCCCAATGATGTAGTTACTCCTGTAACGCTTTGATGTTCAGTGGTTTCTGTGAAGGTGAGAGATGTAACAGAATCCTGCCACAGCGATAAGTTTGGAGTGTTTTCCAACGTTTTTCGCCATTCGAGCGAGAATTGTGCCTTGTCGCATTGTGCACGCGGACTCCACATGGCCGGCCCTTTCGAGCGATTGAGCATCCTGAATTGTATCGTTGTCTTGTCTGTAATGATGCCCATTTGTCCGCCTAAAGCATCTATTTCTCTGACAATCTGGCCTTTAGCTACTCCGCCGATAGCAGGATTGCATGACATTTGCGCGTATTTGCCCATATCCATTGAGATGAGCAGAGTCGAAGAACCGAGTCGAGCCGCCGCCGCTGCCGCTTCGCATCCGGCATGGCCGCCGCCGACCACTATGATATCGTATTCGAGTTTCATCGTGTAAATATTGCCGGGATTTTTGATGTTTTTCCGGCAGTGCAAATGTACGATATTTTCATTTATCTATTGCACCAGCAGATTGCAGCCTCGTATTTCGCTGCGGTCTGCACGTCCGAGTATCGAGAAACGTCCGGAATCATCTACTGTGCCTACATCCTGAGTCTGAATGAACGCACAAGACGATATATTAGCCAGATCTATGATGTTTACGCCCCCTGCCCTGCCTGATGACAATATTTCGAACGGGTCGTTAAGGTCGCGTATGGCTATACGCATCCAAGGCGGTGTGGCGAATATACCGCCTCCTTTTGAATAAGCCTGTGATGTGAGCTCTGCCATCCCGTATTCGGAATGTATTGAGGAGACATTGAAAGCCTCGCACAATATGCTATGGAATTCCTCTTTAGGTATCTCGGCCCGTTTACCCTTCATGCCGCCTGTCTCCATGACTACGCATCCCGATAGATCCGGTGCGTATCGCTCTGCGAGGTCGAGTAACGCGTAGCTGACTCCCAATAATATTTTAGGCCCGCTGTCGCGAGATATGTCCTTTAATAATTTTTCATGGTCGTGTAGATAAAATCCGCCGTGTCCGGTCTTTATCAGGTCGTCGGCCATATGTATCAGAGATGACCCTTTGCGTTCGAGATAACCGGGTAAAAGGGCGTAAAAACCCCATTGCGAAGGTGTGCCGTAGAAGTGTTTGAACGCTGCCCTGAAAGTTGCTTCGTAGTCGGATACTGCACGCATGTGATGGCACGATGGTTTGCCTCCTCCTGTCGTGCTGCTTGTAAATACTATTTCCGGTTCTGTGTCGAACAAATATACCTTACGGCTTTTGAATATCTCTATCGGCATGAACGGTATCTGCGCCGTAGACGATACGTCGTTAATGGAGATTCCGATACCTTCGATATATTCTTTGTACGGAATGCAGTATCGTGCCTGAAAACGGAAAATCTCCATAGCCGCATCGTTAAATGCAGCTCCGGAGTTTATAGATATTATATCGTGGATATTCAACACGCTTATCGTCGCGATTGTTATACTACCGCTATTGCTCCATCAGGAAGCGTTCGCATTCGAGGGCGGCCATACATCCGCTGCCTGCCGCCGTTATCGCCTGCCTGTATATAGGGTCTTTCACGTCTCCGGCGGCGAATACGCCGTCTATATTCGTTTTGCATGTTCCGGGCTCCACTTTGATGTATCCGGTCTCGTCCATTTCGAGGAAATCCTTGAATAGTTCGGTATTCGGATGGTGGCCGATGGCGAGGAAGAACCCGTCTATGTCGATAACGACATTTTCACCGGCAGCGTTGCGGAGAAGAGCTCCGTTTACACCCGCCTCGTTTCCGAGCACCTGCTCGGTCGTGTGTTCGAAAAGAATCTCTATGTTCGGTGTCTCCATGACACGGTTCTGCATGGCTTTCGAGGCACGCAGATGGTCTTTCCTGACCACCATGTATACCTTGCGGCACAGCGTGGAAAGGTATGTAGCCTCTTCGCAGGCGGTGTCCCCGCCCCCTACTACGGCTACGTCTTTGCCTTTGTACAGGAACCCGTCACACGTAGCGCATGCCGAGACTCCCATTCCGCGGTATAACTGCTCCGATTCCAGACCGAGGTATTTCGCAGTCGCTCCGGTGGCAATGATAACAGTTTCGGCTTCAAGCGTGTGGCGCCCGTCTACCGTGACCCGGAATGGACGTTTGCTTAAATCGACGCTTGTAACTATTCCGAAACGTATGTCGGCATTGAATCTGAGTGCTTGGTTTTTGAGGTCTTCCATCATCTGCACCCCCGTAACCCCGTTGGGGTATCCCGGAAAATTTTCGATATGGGTAGTCGTCGTGAGCTGTCCTCCCGGTTCGAGCCCTTCGTAGAGTACCGGTTCGAGGTTGGCACGCGATGCGTATATGGCCGCCGTGTATCCGGCCGGGCCGCTGCCTATGATAAGGCATTTTACAATTTTGTTTTCCATATCGTGTCGTTTGTTAGTTTGTCTTCTCAATCCTCCGTCGAATATTGTTCCTATTTAACGGGATTCGTAGTACAAGTTTCGTTGTCGGCAAATGATTATATCCTGCAAAGATAAAAGTTATTTGATTTTTCAGTACTTTTACACCTTGATAAAACATTTGACGAAGAAAATGCCTTGGGTTAAGGCGAAGATGACGAAAGGATTATGAGAAAAAGCATTTTATATCTCGGAATTTTAGCGATAGTAGTGTCCGGATGCTCCACCAGTCGTAAATTGACGAAGGATAACGAGGTCAGGGAGGATGTCCCGGAAAAGGTTGCTCCAAAGAGGAATAAGGTTAAACTGAACCCTGCCGGTGACCCCGAAACGGAAAAAAGACAGCAGGTGTGGAACGAGCAGAAGTCGGCTATGGGCGACGGTAATGTTGCCGATAACCGTTATGCGAGGCGTCCTCGTCAGGAGAGGCCGCAGATGACGTTTACAGCGGCCCAGAGCGAATATCTTCAAATTCCCGGAATAAACCCGTTGCCGGCAGGCGGAGTCCTCGAATTGAATCTTGATGCCATGGCTGCGGATTTCTGCTATCCAGTCGAAGGTGTATTGCTTTCGCCGTATGGCCGCCGTGGGGCGTCTACTCATACAGGTTTGGATATAAAAGCGTTGCCGAACGATACTATCAGGGCTGCTTTCCCCGGTGTCGTGCGTATGGCTAAGGAGTACAGCAGTTACGGAAATATTGTGGCTATCAGGCATTACAATGGTTTCGAGACGGCCTATGCACATGGTTCTAAGATATTGGTGAAGGTGAACGACGTCGTTGAGCCGGGCGATCCTATAATGCTGGCTGGCCGCACCGGACGTGCCACGACCGAACATCTCCATTTCGAGGTAAGGGTCGGAGATGGACATATAGATCCTGCCCGCGTCATTGATACGTACAATAAGTCGCTCCGTAAAGGTAAATTATATATAAGCGAGTTGAATGGCAAGGTGGTCGCTTATGCCGACGAGCTTGAGTTGCAGCAATTGAAAAGTGCGCCGCAAGTTCCGCAGCCGGTTTTAAAGCCTGCCGCTACCCAGACTACGGCGGCTCCGACTACTCCGACGACCACTCAAACTACGCCTGCCGTGTCTAAGCCGGCTCCGGAACCGGTCGCTAAGCCGGTTGAAAATACGGTTGCGAAAGAGCCCGTAAAACCGGAAGTCAAGATAGTTGCCGATGCTGTGGCACAAGCTCCGGGAGCGGCCGTTTATTATCGTGTCAAGAAAGGCGATACGTTGTCGTCAATAGCCCGTAATTACGGAACGACAGTGGCTAAGATATGTCAATTGAGCAATATCAAATCGACCTCTGTATTGCAGATAAATCAACGCCTGCGGGTGAAGTAAGTCCGCGATGGTTGAATAATAAAAGCAGCCTGTCTCTAATCTGAGACAGGCTACTTTTATTTTGATACGTTTGCAGGTGTAGCCGTAATTGCCTTGTAGGTTTTTTGAGTATGTATCTCCTTTTAGAAAATACTACATACCTCTCACCCTAAATTAGATTATAAAAGTAGATTCAGATGCGAAACTGTAATGGCGACAGCTTATTTTTTGTACCCGCAACAGCATATTTGCTCTGCTGCACACCGGTCTCTATCTGAAGTATTTGTTTTGGAATATCAGCAAGTAGAGTACCCCTATACTGATATAACTGTCGGCAAGGTTGAATATTGGGCTGAAGAATGTGAATTTGTCTCCTCCCACCCACGGGAACCACGACGGATATGTGCCGTTGATTATCGGAAAATAGAGCATGTCTACGACTTTACCGTGCAGGAATCCCGCATAACCCTGTCCCGGCGCTACGAAGTTGGCCGGTTCGGCGCCAGACAGATAGATAGAGGGGCTTTCGGTGAAAATAAGGCCGTAGAAAGCACTGTCTATAATGTTTCCGAATGCGCCGACGAGTATCAGGACGAACCCTACGATCACTCCTGTCGGGGCCTGTTTTTTGTTGAGCTTTACTATGTACCAACCTATTACCGCTACCGCAACGATACGGAAGAGACTCAGTATTAGTTTGCCGTAATCGCCTCCTAACTCCATACCGAACGCGGCTCCCGGATTCTCGATGAAACGTATGAAAAACCAGTTCGGGAATACCGTTATGCTCTCGTCGAGAACCATGTTCGTTTTGACCAGTATCTTGACTATCTGGTCGATCAGGAGCAACCCAGTTATCAGAAACCCTATCTTTTTTCCCGACATCGTATATTCTATTTTTTCGATTACGCAGGCAAATATAAGAATTCCAACGTTATTTTCATTTCGTTTGGACGCGATTGGTATTTCACCCCCGTTTTTGGTCGTTTCATGGTTGTGAAATGAGAAAAATTATTCAACGAATGACCAATTTTTTATACCTTTAACCACCTTGAACTAAAAAACCATGAAGAAACCTGTGAAAATAACGATAATCATAGCGATTATCGTATTGATCGTCGTGATGGCCCTTTACCCGGTGATCACAAGGAAGCGTAATGCCAAAGAATTGGCGGAAGAACCACGTACTGAGCAGAGTTCCAAGTCGGGAACGCAACAGTCTGTCGGACAGCGTTCGTTGAATGTCAACGCCGTAGTAGTCGCATATGAGACTCTGGAAGACATCTATCGGACTAAAGGACGCCTCATTCCTGATGAAGAGGTGAACCTGTCGTTCGAGACCTCGGGTAAAATAACCGAGATATATTTCAAAGAAGGTACTCAGGTCAAGAAAGGCGATCTTCTCGCAAAGATAAACGACGAACCGTTGCAGGCCGAGCTGCAAAAGTTGCAGGCGCAGCTCCCTCTCGCTCAGGACCGTGTGAAACGCCAGCAAGCCCTGCTCGAAAATGACGCAGTGAGTAAGGAGTCGTTCGAATCGGTACATACGGATCTGGAGAAGCTTTATGCCGATCTTGAACTGGTTAAGGCTAAGATTGCCCAGACCGAACTGAAAGCTCCTTTCGATGGTGAAATCGGTCTGCGTCTGGTGAGCGAAGGCGCTTATGTGTCGCCGACTACGATAGTCTCTAAGATCACTAAGGTTACCCCTCTGAAAGTCGAATTTTCCGTTAACGAAAGTCAGGCTTACGACATACAGGTCGGTACGCCGTTGCAGTTTACGTGGGGTAACGACCAGACGAAATACAAAGCTAAGGTATACGCTGTCGAACCGCGTCTAGACGACATTATGACGGTCTTGGTCCGCGCTTTGTACCCGAACGACGACGGCGTGATAAAACCCGGCCATTCGGCTTCTATCGAGCTCAATCTCGGGCGTTACGAGAATTCGATAGCCGTTCCGAGTATCGCGATAGTGGCCGAGATGGGACGCGATATAGTGTATGTTTACAAGGGAGGCAAGGCCCATTCCGTTGTGGTGAAGAAAGGTTTGCGTACCGAATCCAAGGTTCAGATACTCGAAGGGCTTTCGGTCGGCGATACGCTTATCACGACAGGTGTCATGCAGTTGCGTAACGAGATGCCGGTCGTTCTGAACAATCTAAGTAAAAAGTAAAGGGGGCCTGCCATGACTTTATCAGAAACAAGTATACGGCGGCCTGTCCTTTCGACGGTTATCGTATTCGTGATATTCCTTCTGGGATTCATCGGTTATTCCTACCTCGGCGTCAGGGAGTATCCCAACATAGACAACCCTATAATTTCGGTGTCGGCGAGCTATCCGGGTGCAAATGCCGAAGTTATTCAGAACATGATTACCGAGAGGCTCGAATCGGAGTTGAATGGTATCCCCGGAGTACGCTCGATGACGAGTTCCAGCAGTCAGGGATCGTGCCGTATAACCATAGAGTTCGAACTTAATGTAGACCTCGAAACGGCGGCTAACGACGTGCGCGACCGTGTGTCGAGAGCGCAGCGCCGACTGCCCAAGGATGCCGACCCCCCTACCGTATCGAAAGCCGATGCCGACGCACAGCCTATCATGCAAATATCCGTCCGCAGCGAAACGCGTTCGCTGATGGAGGTGAGTGAGATAGCCGAGCTTACGGTCAAGGAACAGCTTCAGACCATTATGAACGTGAGTAGTGTAGACCTTTGGGGACAGATGCGTTACTCCATGCGTTTGTGGCTCGATCCGATGAAGATGGCCGCCTACGGTATAACGCCTATGGACATCAAAAATGCTGTGGACCGTGAAAATGTCGAGTTGCCGTCGGGTTCCATCGAGGGTAACCAGATGGACCTCTCTATCCGGACCCTCGGCCTTATGGAGACACCGGAAGAGTTCAATAACCTTATTATCAAGGAAGACGGTACGCGAATCGTCCGTTTTCGTGACATTGGTACAGCCGAGGTCAGTCCGGAGGATGTCCGCAACCTTTCGCTCGTTAACGGGCTTCCGACGGTCAATGTCGTGATAGTTCCACAGCCGGGGGCCAACCAGATAGAAATATCGGACGAGGTGCAGCGAAGGGTCAAGTTGATGGAGAAAGACCTGCCGGAAGATGTCCAACTCGACATTATAATGGATAATACCAAATTCGTGCGGTCGTCGATAGCCGAGGTGGAGGAGACCATTATAATAGCTTTCATATTGGTTGTGGTCATCATCTTCCTATTCCTGCGAGACTGGCGCGTAACGCTTATCCCGATTGTCGTGATACCCGTTTCGCTTGTGGGGGCATTCTTCGTCATGTACCTGTTCGGGTTCTCCATAAACGTGCTTTCGATGCTTGCCGTGGTACTTGCTGTAGGCTTGGTGGTGGACGACGCCATAGTGGTGACGGAGAACATATATGTGAAGATAGAGGAAGGCATGAGACCTTTAGATGCCGGTATCGAGGGTGCGAAAGAGATATTCTTCGCAGTCGTGTCTACGACTATTACCCTCGTGGCCGTGTTCCTTCCTATTATCTTCATCAGCGGTACTACGGGTAAACTGTTCAAGGAGTTCAGTATCGTGGTTGCAGGTGCTATCATCATATCAGCACTCGTGGCGTTGACATTTACGCCGATGCTTGCGACAAAATTGCTCAAACGTACCGAGAAACGAAACTGGTTCTACCGCGTCACGGAACCTTTCTTCGATGGCATGAACCGTGGTTATGGCCGTTCTCTGAACTTCTTCCTGTCGCACAAGTGGATGACTTGGCCCATAATCGCAATTACGGGCGTTTTCATAGTATTCTTGTTTGTCAGGATTCCGTCCGAGATGGCTCCGCTTGAAGACCGCTCGCAGCTAAGCGCCCGTATTACAGGGCCGGAGGGAGCTACTTTCGAGTTCATACGAGACTATACGGAACATATCTACAGCATAGTCGATTCGGTGGTCCCGGAACGTACCGTCAACGCCTTGATGGCACGTTCCGGTTCGGGTAACATCACCGTGCGCCTTCCGGATATAAAGGATCGCGAACGCAGTCAGATGGAGATTGCTGCGGCGCTTTCTGCCGCTGTGAAGAACGAAACTGCGGCTCGAACGTTCATACAGCAGCAGTCAACGTTCGGCGGCCGGAGGGGCGGTTTCCCTGTGCAGTATGTATTGCAGGCCAATAGTATGGCGGATTTGGAGCGTGTGCTTCCGGTATTCATGGACAGTGTGAATGCGAGCCCCATATTCCAAGTCGCTGACGTGAACCTGAAATTTACCAAACCGGAGGTGCAGATAGATATTGACCGTGAGAAAGCGACGATGCTCGGGCTTAGCACTACTGACATAGGTCAGACGCTTCAGTATGCTTTGAGCGGTCAGCGTATGGGGTACTATTACCTGAATGGCAAACAGTACCAGATAATCGGAGAGATCAACCGTCAGCAGCGTAATACACCTGTCGATCTGAAATCCATATACCTCAAGAATAGTAACGGCGATATGATACAGATGGACAATGTGGTTCAATTGCACGAAACAGTAGCTCCGCCTACGCTGTACCATTACAATAGGATGTCCTCAGCGACCGTGTCGGCCAACTTGAACGACGGGTATACTATCGGTCAAGGATTGGACGAGATGGACCGTATATCGGCTAAATTGTTGGGCGACGGTTTCCAAACAACGCTTGCAGGAGAATCTAAGGAGTTCCGGGAGAGTTCGTCGAGCCTTGCGTTCGCGTTCGGGCTTGCACTTGTGCTGATCTTCCTCATTCTCGCGGCACAGTTCGAAAGTTTCAAGGATCCGTTCGTAATAATGTTCACAGTGCCGCTCGCCTTTGTAGGAGCTCTGTTGTTCATGTACCTGAAAGGTGTGACGTTTAATATTTACAGTCAGATCGGTATGATAATGCTTATAGGGCTTGTGGTGAAGAACGGTATCCTTATAGTCGAGTTCGCGAACCAGCGTCAGGAGGGAGGTCTGCTTAAACGCGAGGCCATACAGGGCGCTGCGGTACAGCGTCTTCGCCCGATCCTGATGACGAGCTTCTCGTCGATCTTGGGTCTTGTGCCGTTGGCTATTGCTTCGGGTGACGGTGCTAACGGGCGTATAGCTATGGGTGTCGCGGTTATCGGCGGACTCGTATTCTCGACATTCGTGAGCCTTTATATCGTGCCGGCAATGTATATGTATATATCTACCGACAGGACGAAAGTACGCCGCAAGGAGGAACTTATGGAGGCTAAGGAACAACGTCGCAATGAGCGGCTCAAAATTACGAAAGCATGAGACGTGTAATAATATTCGGAACGGCTTTACTTTTATTCCCGCTGCTTGGAAAGGCTCAAGCTCCGGGTGCGGCAGAGAATGCCGGCAAGGGGACCCCTATGACGCTTCAGGAGTGTCTGGCGCTGGGACTCGAAAACAATTACGACCTTCGCATAGTAAGGGCGGAACAGGCGATTACGGATAACGATGCCACGCGCGGAAACGCCGGTTTCCTGCCTACTGTGGACCTCGCTACATCGTATAGCGGTACGCTGAACGATGTGAAGCAGGAGAGGCGCGAGGGCGGTTCGTCGTCTACGAACGGGGTCAACAACAATAATTTTAATGCTGGTGTCGATCTTAGCTGGACAGCTTTCAACGGCTTCAGCGTGCAAACTACCTATAAGCGATTGAAGGAGTTGCAGGCTATCGGCGAGTTGAATACGCGGATGACTGTGGAGAATTACGTCTCGTCGCTGACGGCTGCCTATTACAACTATATCAACCAGTTGATAAGGCTCAAGAACATGAAGCGTTCGGTCGAACTGTCGCGCGAAAGGGTCAGGATAGCCGAGCTGAGCTATTCGATAGGTGTGTTCTCGCGTCAGGAGTACCAGCAGGCTAAACTCGACCTGAACGCCGACGAATCGACGCTTATCAGGCAGTATGAAACCATTCACGAACTGCGTACCCTTCTGAATCAGCTTATGGGTGTAAACGAGGTCGAGAATCTCGTGATGCCTGCCGATACGGCCATATATTTCGACACCAAGTTGCATCGGGAGGAGATACATGAAAGCATGTTGAAGGATAACGTTTACCTCCTCGTGGCCGACAGGCAGAAGGACGTAAGCGGACTTGACCTGAAACTGGCGAAGAGCCGTAGTTATCCGTACCTGCGTGTTAATACGGGATACGGGTATACCCAGAATTGGTATGGTAGCGGAACGAACAAGCGTCAGCGTACAATGGGGCTCGATTACGGCGTATCGCTCGGAATTACGCTTTTTGACGGGATGAATCAGCGGCGACAGGTGCGTAATGCCGAGAAAGAGATTGAGATAAGTGAATTGAGTTATCAGCAGACGGAGCAAGGGCTTTTGAAGGACTTGTCTGATACGTGGATGGCGTATGCCAATAATATGAGCCTGTCCGGCTTGGAGCGTAAAAATGTAGAGCTTGCCCGCGACAACTATCGCATAACGATGGAAAATTACAAGGAGAGCCAGCTTTCCGGATACGAGTTGAGGGCGGCTCAGGTTTCTTTGCTCGATGCGGAAGAGCGCCTCGTAACTGCTGAATATGACACTAAACTGTGCGAGATAACCCTTATGCAGATAGCCGGCAGGGTGCTGGTGTATATGGAGTAGTGTCGTTGGTTTTTCGGAATGGTTTTTGCGTTCGTGTTTGATATCAAATACGAACGCAAAAACTTTTCGATTATGGACTATACGGTAAAGCACGATGCCGACAGGCACCGTTTCGAAACGACGGTAGACGGCTATACGGGGTATGTGGAATATGTTGCGGGCCGAGGTACGTTGGATATAATACATACCATCGTGCCGATGAAGATCGAGGGGCGCGGCGTGGCGGCCGCTCTGGTCAAGGCTGCATACGAATATGCCCGTGAGAACGGCTTGAAAGTTATACCGTCCTGCTCCTATGCAGCCATGTGGGTGCGCCGTCATCCGGAGTACGACGAAATGACGATGTAGCGTAAAATAATCTAACAGGTAGGGGTGTCTTACCATGGATAAAAAGTTATTGTTTATATGCTTAGGCATATGATATTTCGCAAGCAAATGAACATCCAAACCTATTGATCGTTGGTTGCATATCCGTATTGTTTGCATGCTCCAAGGCAAGTGATGCGGAGATATTGGCTGTCGATATAACCCCAAGCGGACGACTCCAGATTCGGTAATATTCAAAGACCGAGAAATCGTGATCCTTGAGACATGTCCCAAGTCGATAATAGCGGGAGTGGTGGCGATGGATATGTACAAGGGTAATTCGGTGATTTATCTCTATAAGCTCAAGTGGCGCTGTCGGAGTACAGTAAAAATAGGTATAAATACCTATATTAAATACGAATTCCCACTACCCATGCTCTTGCGGGCATGGGTTATTTTTGTTCTGTGAAATGGTGTGCCCTGCGTGGCTGGTAAGGTATAAGGCCTAAACCGTAGCGCACCGAGGTATGCGAATAGACGGAAATGGGAAAATATTTCGACAAACTGATGGAGGACGTGCGTATGCGGGAGGGGCTCACCTCGTGCATGAACTGCGGTATATGTACCGGAGTATGCCCGTCCGCCGAGTTCTATCACTACGATCCGCGCCAGATAGTAAGCATTGTCCAGACCAAGGACGACGACGCGATAGAGGAGCTTATGCGTAGCGATACTTTGTGGTATTGCGGCGAATGTATGTCGTGCAGGCCGCGTTGTCCGC
This sequence comes from uncultured Rikenellaceae bacterium, assembly GCA_944415565.1. Classification (GTDB taxonomy): domain Bacteria; phylum Bacteroidota; class Bacteroidia; order Bacteroidales; family Rikenellaceae; genus WRDF01. Next base: position 242,187 of record CALYBQ010000005.1, on the reverse strand, counting down.
GCGGCAATACCCCGGGGTATGTGATACAGGCGTTACGCAGGTTGTCGCAGGAGCTCGGCTTTTTCGTCGAATCGGAGAAGGGACGTCAGCAACTTGCGCTTAAAAGGGTTATCGGGGAGAGCATATTGGAAACAGGGTTTTGCCTGTATCCGAAACTCGTCTCGCCGAAGATGCATCCGGAGCAGGGGCCGGTATGGAAATGGATACATGAGAACGATCAAAGCGTATATCCGCAATTTTCACCCGCATACAGGACGCTCGGCAATGGTGCGCTCAGGAAGTTGGACGACGATACGATGGGTGAATTACACCGCATTTTCGAAGTCAGCGGAGGGAAGAAATTCTTCGACCTTATAGAGGAGCATTCCGAACGTAAAGCCCGCGAAATGGGATACGAAAGCGCGAATGACGACTATTTTCACGACACATATACCGCCAATTCGGGCAATCACTCGTTGCAATAGGACGGCGGTTTACAGCTTTTTCAGGAGAGCGAAAGAAAATGACAATGAAACGAAACAGTTGGCAGGAATATCAGAAAGAGATAGCGGACGATGATTACTATTATGTCCGCAGTTGCATACGCCAGAACTTTTTTCCGGGATCGGAGAAGGCGTTCCTCGACATCCTGCGTAACGATGTCGGCAAGAATATAATAGAGGAGCCGATGCACACTTCGTGTACCGGCATAGGCTACCATTCGGATATAGTGCCGATGGAGACTATAATGACGGTTGTGGCGCGACAGTTCGCCCTGATGACCGAGGCCGGGTTCGAGAACTTCACGAGTTCGTGCATCACATCGTTCGGGATATATACCGAGATGCTCGAAACGTGGCACGAATTCCCGGAGACTGAGGAACGCACGCGCGAATACCTGTATAAAGCCACAGGACGCGAATTCAACAAGCCGAAGAACCTCGCCCATACCTCGGACGTGATGTTCAAGCACAGGGGGGCTATCGCGGCAAAGATGAAACATCCGTTGGTGAACGTATTTACGGGTCGGCCGCTGCGTGTCGTGGAGCATATAGGCTGCCATTACGCTAAGATTTTCCCGAAAAAAGGTGTCGGAGGTTCGGAATTTCCTTATGTGCTGGCCGGTATGATAGAGTCGTGGGGCGGAGAGGTTGTTGATTACCCCGAGCGCAGACATTGCTGCGGTTTCGGTTTCCGCAATTATCTGGTGCAGGCCAACCGAGGTTTTTCGGTTGCCAATTCGCATAAGAAATTGGAGTCGATGAAGCCATATAAGCCGGATTTCATTGTGACGAACTGTCCGGGGTGCTCCATGTTCCTCGATAAGTGGCAGTATACCATAGCCGAGATGGAGGGCGACACCTATGGTCAGGACGGACGCGGTATTCCGGTGTTGACATACGAAGAGATGGCCGGATTGGTGCTCGGCTACGATCCTTGGGCGCTGGGGATGCAGATGCACCAAGTAGATGTGGAGCCGTTGCTCGACAAGATGGGCATTGCATACGATCCTGCCGCCAAGTACCTCGGTCCCAACGGTAAGTTTATCGGCCAGCCTGATCCGGCTGCCGTCAACATGAATTGTACTCCTACACCCATATTGCGTACTTTATGACAAAGAAAGTTATCATAATAGGCGGAGGCCCTGCCGGAATGCAGACTGCGGCTTCGCTGTTGGATTTGGGCATCAAGCCGGTCATTATCGAAAAGTCCGACCGTATAGGCGGCAAGCTCAACGACTGGCATCAGCTTTTTCCCACTTTCACCCCGGCGCACGAGGTGCTGGCTAAGTTGAAGGGCAGTATGAAAGATGCCCGCGTCATAACGGGTACGGCGGTGGAGTCCATAGGCAAGGATGGTGTGTCGCTGAGCGACGGCAGTACGATGGAGGCCGATGCAGTCGTTGTAGCGTCGGGTTTCAATCTTTTTCGGGCCGAATTGAAGGAGGAGCTTGGGTATACGATATACGATAACGTATATACCACGGTAGATATAGAGCATATGCTCAACGATGGCAAGGTGGCCATGAAGGACGGCCGGACGCCGCAGCGCATCGCTTTCCTGCATTGTGTGGGGTCGCGCGACGAGAAGGTCAACCAGCGCCATTGTTCCAAAGTGTGCTGCGTTACCGGTGTGAAGCAGGCAATGGAGCTCAAGGCCATGTTCCCGCAGTCGGAGGTTTATAACTTCTATATGGACATCCGTATGTTCGGGCCGGGGTACGAGGAGATGTACCGCCGTGCACAGGAGGAATTCAATATACATTTCGTGCGCGGACGTATCTCCGAAGCGAGCGAGACCATAGACCGTCGTGTGCAGATAAAGGCCGAGGATACGCTTATCGGAAGGCCGCTGAAGATGACGGTCGATATGCTCATCCTTATCGTAGGCATGACGGCCGGCGAGAGCAACCGAAGGTTTGCCGAAACGAAAGGTGTCGAGTTGCAGCCGAGCGGATTCGTGGCTCCGGCGGACAGCTTTACGCTGAACACATGCTCGGGTGTGCCGAATATATTTTACGCAGGGACCGTGACCGCCCCTAAGAACTTGGGAGAAAGTATAAACGAAGGGGTTGCTGCTGCTCAGCAGGTGGCCCGTTATCTAAACAGGCGGTAATGGATTTCGGATTCAGCATAAACCGTCCGAGGGCCGTAGATCTCGACAAGAACGACCTGAGCGTCTCTCGCAAGGCTTTGATGGAGATGCCCGAATGGCAGGCCTGTATAGGATGCGGGGGGTGTACGGCTACGTGTACGGCCGGCAACCTGACGCAATTCAACTTCCGCAAGGTGCACACGCTTGTGCGCCGAGGTGATTATCAGGGAGCTTACGAGGAGATGAATAAGTGTATGCTCTGCGGGAAGTGCCGCCTCGTGTGCCCGCGCGGCATCAATACCCGTGGTGTGGTGATGATGATAAAACGGCTTCTGAGCGAATATTAAACAGGACGAAAGTGGAGAATATCGGAACTGAAATATTGCATTATTACGACCATTTCGTAGTGCCGTTCACTGTCGGCGTCATAGTGCTGTTCACTGTCGTGATATATAAGTACGTCCGTTGGTTCGTTAAACTTCCGGGAGCGGACAAGCATCTGGTCCGTAAAGGATTGTTTACACGCTCAACGTTGGGGGCGTGTGTGGAGGTCGTCTCCGAATCGCTTCTGCACCGCAAGATATTCAAGGTGAACCCGAAGCTGGGCTACATGCACATGAGCCTCGCTTTCGGATGGTTCCTGTTGATAGCTGTCGGGTGGGTCGAGGCTTCGATGCACCTGACGGGTATAGTGCCCCTCCACGCGCATGTGTTCTATAAATTCTTCGCCGATCCGAATGCGGATTACGGCGTTTCGGGGCAGGTCTTGGCTAATGTCATGGACCTGTTGTTGCTATTCGTTCTCTCAGGCGTGTCGTTGGCTTGGTTCAAGCGTATGCGTTCCCGTGCCATGGGGATGAAGCGTGCTACCAAGCATACCGCTGGCGACCGTATAGCGCTGTTCGCCCTTTGGTTTATTTTTCCGGTCCGCTTGCTGGCAGAGAGTGCGACGAGCGGGCTCAAAGGGATGGAGTCGTTCCTGACAGGCAATATAGGCCATTGGATGGTGTCGGTATTTGGTGTATATAACATCGAGCAGTTCTCCGGTGTGATGTGGTGGACGTATTCGGTATTGCTGGCCGTATTCTTCGTGTCGATGCCGTTCTCGCGTTACATGCATATCTTCACCGAGATTCCGCTGATATTCCTCCGCCGTTACAGGTTGCGTAGTACGGAGCGGCATAAAACATACGACCATTTCCAGATAGAGGCGTGTTCACGCTGCGGAATATGTATCGACCCGTGTCAGTTGCAGGCGGATGCCGGGATTACTAACGTGCAGTCGGTTTACTTCCTGCGCGACCGCCGTTATCATAAACTGTCGGGGGCTGTGGCCGAGAATTGTTTCATGTGCGGCCGTTGCGAAACTAAATGTCCTGTCGGGATAGAGCTCAATACGTTGCGATTGAATAGCCGCACCAAGATGTTCGATGTCCCCGCTGACGGCCGTTATGCGTATGTCAGGGGAATGGACACTTCGAAAGGAGAGGGCAAGGTAGGGTTCTTCGCCGGATGTATGACGCTGCTTAATCCGAAAACGCTGCGAGCTATGGAGGCCATCTTTAAGGCTGCCGGCGAGGATGTGTGGTGGGCAGATAAGGATGGCGGCGTATGTTGCGGCCGTCCGCTTAAACTTGCCGGCGAGGTCAGTGCTGCGGCTAAGATGATGGAGTTCAATAAGTCTCTCTTCGAGAAGCATAATATAACCACGCTCGTAACATCATGTCCGATATGCCTGCGCGTATTCCGCGAAGAGTATGATCTGAAAGGTATCGAGATACTGCACCATTCTCAATACATATTGCGCCTGATGGAACAGGGACGCCTTTCTATGGAGGAGTCCGACGGTAGATTGTTTACGTATCATGACCCGTGCGAGCTCGGCCGAGGTAGCGGTATTTACGACGAGCCGCGTGCCGTGATAAATGCGGTAGGCCGACTTGCCGAGGTATCGCAGAACCGCGAAGAGGCATTCTGTTGTGGCAGCGGGCTGGCGAACATCTCGATCGACGACCGAGGGCAAAATAAAATCAGCGCGGCGTTGGCAGATCGATTTGCCGAGACGGGGGCTGAGGAGGTGGTTACGGCTTGTCCGCTGTGTAAGAAAGCTATCGCCCGGAATACACCGCTTCCGGTCGCCGATATTGCAGAGATAGTTTCGGCACGGTTAGGCGGGCGGCAGCAAGCCTGATTAATGTAGTAATGAAATTGGAACAATACTAAAGCGCAATGAATAACCCATTGCGCTTTAGTATTGTTTGGATATAAGTACACTGTTTTTTGTGTGGCATAATGATGTTATATAAAGATTATAAAGAAAGGTTAGGTTTACCGTAGTTTGTATTTAAGAATCACCGGATTGCTCGATTCGGTGATATTGTAGGCGGATATATCGAAAGAGTGTATTTTCGCTATGTTTACTATTCGTATCGCTGGACGGTAGCATATCATTTCCCCGTTTGCAAACGATAAGGCGGCATTAGTAACAAATGGGTATTGGGGGTCGAATTCATCCCCGATCCTTACAGACTTTATCTCCTTTGTATTCAGATTGACAGATGCGATGATACTCCGCATCGCATATTCCGGGTCATATAGGGAATATACAAAATAGAGCATACTGTCTTTTGGGGTTATTGCATCGATTCTTTTTACGACATTCTTGTCTTGAAGGTTTTTGGAGAGTTCGTCGTAGTTTAAATTCCGCTGGTCTTCGGGGATACGATCTTTGGTGTTGAAATCGAATACATATTGCGGAATATATGAGTCTGCGGTCAGGCTGTATACGGTGTTGTCGAACTGTTGTGTTGTCAGGATTGTTCCATCTTCCGTGATGTTGAACGGAGAGAGCGAAAAACCGTAACTGCAATTCTCTTTGAATGGGTCGAATTCTTTTTTATTTCGCCACTGATATAATCGAATACTATGAAATTGTATTTTTGGTCGTTGGAACGTTCGGAGTATAGAAACATTGTCTTGTCGTCGACGATGTGGAAATTGTTATACCAGTCTTTCAGATCGTATGATTGTATGAAATTACCTTTTATGTCGTAAGCATATATGGTTTTGTTGCTGCGGGATAGGGTGTAAATAATTGAGTTGCGGACATCGAAATCTTTTATTTCAAGGTATTCTTGTGGGCCGCGTCCTCGTTTGTTGATTTTGTTAATGTATTTTCCGTCGTGGGAAAATATTAATACGGATGCCCGTTCTTTGTCCAATATGTATATTCTGTCATCTTGCATGATAATCTTGTCTATTCCGGCGATTATATTGTCTTCTTTGGAAGAAGTTTCGAGCGGAATATATTCATACGAACAAAATATGTCGGCCATTTTGCCTTTTTGGTTTACGTCGATGGATATATTCTCGGAATCCGATACCTGTTTGCAACCGGCGAAAAGCAGGCATGATAAAGAGATGATGGATAAAAGTTTTGCCATAATAGTTGTTTTCCTAAAGTTATAATAATTAAGTGAATTAAGATAGTAATAAATGACATGATTTATTCAATAGGCTTTATATAGTTGTAACTATATCATTGGTGGAAGTGAATATTTATGTTATTTTGAAAAATAATTTGAATGCTAACAAAAAAGTGTTATCTTTGTGCCACTATATCGCGGGATGGAGCAGTTGGCAGCTCGTTGGGCTCATAACCCAAAGGTCGGAGGTTCGAGTCCTCCTCCCGCTACTAAAAGGGTCAAAACTAAGGTTTTGGCTCTTTTTTGTGTAGTTGTGTCTGGGTTAAGTCGTTGATTTAGAATTACTTGATGTTTTTAGTCCAGAAATGGCTGTTTAAGAAATAGGTTAGATTTTAAGGATTATCAGAATACTTTCTGGAATACAATGCTAATAACACAAAAAAGTATTCTGTAATTCTTATCTAATTGTAATACAGAGAGTTTGTTTGACTACTTTAAACAGGCTCATTATGATTGAACAGTTAAAAATCACCTTTTACCAGTACCTTTATAAAACCAATTCAAAAGGAGAAGCTCCAATCTACTGTAAAATAGTAGTTGGAGAGAAGAAGCAACAGTTCTCAACCAGCATCTATCTATCACCCGCACAATGGGATAAGGAGTCCCAAAGAGTCAAAGGCATATCAGATGATGCAATGCTTGTCAACCACAAGTTGCAGGAGATTTATTCACAGTTAATTAGGATAGAGAAGCAACTCTATGATGCAAGGGAAGAGATAACCTTGGACACCATTTACAACAGGTTCAGAGGCAAGATAACAGAGCATACACTATGCAAGGTATTTGAGGAAAGGCTTTTAAAGATGGAGGCTCTTGTAGGCATAGAATACACGGATGCCACTTTCAAGAAGTTCAAGGAAGTCTATGCCCATATTAAGCAATTCCTCAATCATCACTTCAAACAGCAGGATATAACCCTGAAAGCACTTGACTACTCATTTATCAAAGGGTATGAGGAGTATCTACTTGAGAAGAAGTTAAAGCCTATAACCATCAATAAAATCATCCAGAGGTTAAGGCAGATGATTGTTTTTGCAGTCAGGTGTGGTTATATATCCCAAGACCCTTTTGTAGAATACAAGCCACTCAAGGAGAGAAAACAACTTGTGTTTTTAACTCAGGAAGAACTATCCAAACTTGAAAGCTACACCTTTGCCCAAGAGAGGTTAGAACAGGCAAAATATCTCTACTTGTTCTCAGTTTACACAGGCCTTGCTTACAATGAGGCTCATTCACTTCAATCAAAACATATTGCAAAAGGCTTTGATGGAAAGAACTGGATTACTATTGTAAGGAGAAAGACAGACAGGGAAGTATCAATACCTCTATTACCCCAAGCAGAGGCAATTTTAGCCCATCTAAGGGCATATCTCCCAGAGGGTGATGACTTCCTACTCCCAAGAATAAGCAATCAAAAAATCAACTCTTTCTTGAAAGAGATAGCCAACATTGTAGGCATTGATAAGAAACTGACCCATCACACAGCAAGAAAAACTTTTGCCTCTACAATCCTGCTCTATAATGACGTTCCTATTGAGGTGGTGAGTATGCTTTTGGGTCACTCTGACATATCAGTCACACAGAGGTCTTATGCACAGGTGGTGAATAAGAATATCAGTAATCACATGAAAAGATTAGAGGATAAACTAATATCTATGTAGGGTATTATTCATATCTTTGGTAGGTGTGTGGGAGGAAGCTCCTGCACACTTACTCTATATTTTTAATAGCAAATACCCAAACTAACTGTGCATTATGGAGCAAAGAGAGTCTGTACTTGAAGTATTAACCAAATATACTGATGAGGCCAGTAAAGCCTTATTTAATTCTGAAATTCAAGCCATTAGTCCTGAGGATGAGAGATACTTTATAGGGGTTTTAACAAATCCAGATACTTATCTATTATCTGATGAATTTAATGATTTCATGCAGTCAGGTGATTGGGTTACACTTTATGCCAATGGTGCTGTTGTTAAGGCTGATGAAGATAAAGTCAAATGTCATATAGAATGGGTTGATCCAGACAAGAAAGGTATCATAAAAACCTTTCATATTACCCTTAAAAAGGATAGTTCAGGAGCTAATAGAAAGATGGGGCATATCTTTAATTCAGTTCCTTGGGGAGTTATTAAGAAGAATATCACAGGCATAGGTGCTACTACTTTGGAATTAAGGAGTTTTGCCAACAGTATTATAGTAGTACCTACTAAAAATCTGGCTTATGAGAAGTATAAGACTGGATGGGATGAGAGCCTGCAAAAGTACAAATACCTGTATGTAGGAAGTGAGATTGGAGATTTTAAACACAGTACATCTATGGGTCAAATACAAGACTATCTTAAAGACAATGATATTGTTTGGAAGAAGATAATCTGTGTGTCTGACAGTCTTGACAGGTTAATGATAGAGGCTGAAATCCCCTATGATAAAGAGAAAAAGCATTATTCCTCAAACTGGAGATTAATGGTTGATGAGATTGATATGTATCAGAGTGATGGTGCTTTCAGGCCAAATCTGGGAAAAGTAATTGATTACTATTTCTTATTTGACCCACATTCCAGAAGTCTTGTATCAGCCACTATGAGGCCCTTTTCAGACCCCAGAATCAACAATGAACCTGTAATAGAATTACATTATGAGGAAGAATCAGAAGGCAGGGTAATTAATAAACTGATACATTCTAACAACCCCAGAGCAATAGTCAAAGATATGATTGAGAAGCACTTTAAAGATACCCCTAATGATAAGATAGTAGTTGCCTATAATCACGTATTGGGAATGACTAAAATCATAGAAGCATTGCCAAGTGAACTAAAGAGTGAATGTGCTATTCTTTGTGGTGAAAACAGCATTTCAGAAGCAGGGGATTATTATAGCAAACTATCTCCTCAAGCAATCCTGCCAAAGAGAATAAATTTTATAACAAGTGCTTACTTTGTTGGAGTTGATTTCAATGAAAGGTTTCATCTAATATCAATATCCGAATCTGAAAAACTATACACTTTGTTGACTCCTGAAAGGCTTAAACAGATAGCAGGCAGATGCAGAGATAAGGATGGTGTATTGAGTGAAACAATAGTCTACAATACCAAAGAGCCTAAAGATAAAGCCACAGACCTATCATATAGCTCTAATATTAAGGATTCTTTGGAGAAGTTTGCGGAGAGACTTGCAAATGCCTGTAATGCCTTAAAGGAATTAGCAGAGAAGCACCCTAAGCAGATAGGCAATGACTTTGTAAAAGCAGTTGATGAGTTGGTGGAAAAGTCTAAGAAATCATTCTTTGGCAGTACTCCTGTTAGTCTTATAAGGAATGATATTAATGGCAAAACTCAAGTGGCCTATCTTAACATAGATGCAATTCTTGACTACTTCAGACTCAAGAGGGACTTGTATGTGAAGCCAGAACAGTTGCAGCAATGGTTAGAAGCAGATAACACAATCCAATCTTTTGAAGTCATAGATAAGGTTGTGTCTGATAGTCAAGAAAGGATTGAGAAAGCAGCTATTCAGACAAGGCAAGAACTTGAATATAAGCAGTTGTTGAAATTAATAGAAGAGTTGAAAGGATTAGATGCCACAAAGAGATTGAATGATGAGGTTTTAAAGAAGCTACATAGGAGTGCAAGCAATAAAGGTAAAACTTTCATTAAAAGGCTTACACCATTATACCCTTATATATCCATTGAAGTTCTAACTGGAAAATTGAGTGAATTGGCTAAGGCAAATGCCCAAGAACAGCAATACAGGAGACTTCACAACTCTCTTATCTTTTGGGCACTTTCATCTAAGCATCCATTTAAAGAAAAGATGCTTGAAAAGTTTGTTGTAGGTCAACAATACAATCCAGCCCAGAGACTGCAATACATAAATGAGATTATGAGCCTATTTTGTAACCATCCTATAACAAATGAGATAGTTGCAACAAAAACACTCAATGATTTCTTTGACACAGAGAGGGTAAGAAGTACAGCCTATAAAGACTATAAAATCTTGTCTGCCAATCCACTAAATCTTGTGGGTACTCCTAAAACAGTCATCCTTGCAAGTGAGAGTGTCAAGGGTCTAATAAAATTCAGCACAGAATAAATGCACACTTACTTTGAGTATTTCCTTATTAAAATACCAAACTAACTGTTCAGTATCTTAAACTATCATAACAAATAATCTCCAAGCAACAGCCTTTTAGTAAGCCTCTTCTTTTCTTATGAAAAGTTGTATCTTTGTTGTGTCTGCAAAGGTGGACATTACATAGCTTTCTAAAATGAAAGTGTTTGACTAGTTCTCTCCAACGAAATCTGGTAAATTTTAACAGGAGAACAAGTAAACCTCTCTCACATCTATTCTAGGTGTGGGCTGTTGCTTGTTTCACTGTGTGGGTTTACCAGAGCCTGTTGGATGGAATAAGTTAACAGTCCCACACTTTCTTATTTTTAAATCATCTTGTTAGGGGCTGACAGGACATTAAATTGTTTTGTTATGGGTGTATTTGATTTTTTAACTAAGAAACAAACATTACACACAGATGCTTTTGTGGGTAGTATGGATACGAATGCAAAAAGAGGAGCATTGTTATTATTAAATGCAGTAATTGAAATTAAGGATATTATAGATGAAAATAATAAGCATAATGACAAGCAAGCTACTTCATTCGAGGCATTGCTATTGGCTTCATCTTTAATGTTTTCAATGGCACATGATTCTAAAAATGAAGCCATTAATGAGGTTCAAGATAGTTTTGGAGAAATACTGATTGCTTACATACAAGATCATTATCAAGCTTTATTTAGAAGTAGAATAAGACCTGAATTTATAAATGAAAGATTAGCATTTTATAGCAATGAAATCAATAACTCTGAGCACCTGCCATCTAAAGCAGCAACAGCTTTGTATTCTAAGCCACTATCAACAGCGATTTCCACTGAAAGCAATGACCTCACTCTTATATTAATGCTTAAGGCACAGATTGTTTCTATATATAAAAATATGTTACCGGTAATTATGAAAATTGTAAGGACTTACTATTAATATAGAAGTGCATGTGGATAATTATTATTTTAGCTCTTATTCTAATATTCCTCATAGCAGGCTATAGGAATAAAGAGAAAATAGCCAATCAGATAGAGGCTAAAGGTGGAATGGGAGCAGTTTATCCTGTTCTAATAAGTCATTTCCTTGATAGTGAGAATGCTGTTGTAGTAGAGAAAAAGAAAGACTCAATAACAATCAATGATAGGTATGGAAACTATGTTGCAGCTATTCTTATAATCCAGAATGGAGACCAAGTATCTGTTAAGATTAGGTTCTTTTTGCACCAAACTAAAATAGCCTCTAAAACTTTTGGGTTTCCCATGAATGCATCCCAGTATAATATGATAGATGTTATCAATCATTGGATAGCAACTCAAAACATTTAAGATGAATTATAGCATTTTCAAATGTCTGTTTTGTGGCTATTCAGCTCAAGTACAGGGAGAGTCGTATTTTGATGAGGGTAGCTACAAGGTGATGCAGACTAAGGTCTGTAATGGCTGCAAAACCCTATTTGAGGACTTGTATGATCTGCCCATAGAATGGGTCATACTTAATGGTAAAGACCCTGTCTCCCTATCTAAGGCACTAAGCCTATCTCCTCATCACATTGGAACAGGATGCTTGAAATGTAGCAAACCAAGCTCAACAGCATGGTCTAAGAACAAGCCTGTATGCCCTAAATGCAATAAGTTAATGACACTCAAATATAATGGAAACTTACCCTCAAAAGATTAATTTATGACACTTGCTGAACCTGCAATAATGAAATGCCCCCAATGTGGAACTATGATGCTTGAAAGGAGGCTAAGGAGTGGAAATACTTTAGGTGTTAGAAGATGGTCTGATGGCAAGGTCAAAGCCCCTATGCATCCTAAAGTAACCCCTATCATAAAATGCCCTGAATGCAGTAGCTATTTCTTAAGTTGCAGTAGTAATGAAGTGGCAAATACTAATGATGTTCCAGATAAGGAGAGTATGCCTTATACAAGGCATCTTTCTTTTGATGAATTAATTGAGGCTAAACCTTATGTTTATGATGGTAATGAACTACTCTGGTTCATAGAGTTGTGGCACAACTATAATGATATGCTTTTGGATAGGAATAAGTGGGTATCATTTCCACATATGGAGTTTTTTATTGATAATGCCAATGAGATTTTATCTCTTGATGTATTTAAGGAGAAAGGTTTGGCAGGTATTATTTTGGAAGCAGAACTTAACAGGGAATTAGGTCACTTCGACAAGTGTATTCAACTGCTTAAGAAGCATCGAACAGATAATCAGTATAAGCTAATCATAGAGCAGATTATAGATGCAGCCCAAAGGCAAAATGATATAGTATTGGAGTTAAAATGAAATAGTGTAATGAGCATGTTTTGCACACTTACTTTGCAACTTTGCTATTATAATCATTAAGTAACTGTGCATTCAAGGATGAAAATAATTTAGAGTGCTTACATTTCAACTCTTTCAGTTGATGTAATGAGGGTATTCCTCATAGTCCTATAATACTTTAACTATACTTTAACAGGTTGTTAAGCACCATAAGAACCACTTCTTGACTATTACACATATCTTCCCTGTAATATACCATCAAACAAATGTGCAAGTATTGCAGAATTTCATTTGAAATTTACAAAAAATGTAATTTTTTTTCAAGAGGTTGATATATTGTGAGCAAGCCACCCCTCCTTTGATTTGGTTGGGGGCTATTCCCCACTAGGACGTAAATCACAATAGTATGAAACAGCAAAAAATCACAATTAAAGTATCAAGGTTGAAAGTGTTAAAAGCCCTTGAGCAATGCTACTCTTAATCATTATCTATCTTGCCATAACTGAAAGGCATTGAAACCAACAAAACCACCTCTCTGTAATACAATCCTAAACCTATCTCTTAACAGCCAAATAACAAGACACTTACATAATTAAAGCGAGTCCTCCTCCCGCTACTAAAATGGTCAAATCACAGATTTGACCATTTTCTTTTTTGCGATATTGCTGATTGATAGCTAATTGCAGTATAGCATGTTTGGGATATAGCAATGACTCAGGTTTTTGTGCATGGACGTTTCAGCAGTCGTATTAATAATGTTTTTGCAGTTATACCTCGGCAGTTGTTTGGCGTAGTGTATTTCGTATCTTTGTAAATCATCAAATCAGGTTTTATGCAGGGAAGAATGAAGCAGCACCAGTTGACTGCGAACGAAATAGCGGAGTTGTTGAGTAGCGAACAGGTCGGGCGTCTGGCTACGTTGGATCCGGACGGGACGCCGTATGTCGTACCGGTACATTTCGTGTATCACGGCGGGAAGATTTATATTCACGGCCTTATCAAAGGGCAAAAGATTGCGAATATTCTTGCCACACCGCATGTGTGTTTCGAGGTTGATCGCATGTATGGGCTTGTGATGGCCGAAGAGCCTTGCGATGTGAATACGGCTTATCGTAGTGTGGTAATTAAGGGTGAGGCGAGATTGGTGGAGGATACCCGGAGAAAAATCGAGGTTCTTGGGCTGGTCGTGGCGAAATATGCCCCCGCACTGTCGGGAAGGGAGTTTCCTGCGCGTATGCTTGGCGCTACTTCCGTGATCGAGATTGACGTGCTGGAGTGTACCGGTAAATATTTCAAAGGATAAATTATGGGCGCGATTTGGCAATTGTCCCGTTCGCATCAGGTGGAGTTCGGTCGTATCTTTTGTCTTTGTCAATATGATATGAGGCGTGCTGATTTGCTATTTATGCTTCTTATTCGGAAATTTATAGCGAAAAAATTAATGCGAACAATATAACTACATGAAAAGATTCCTGCTCTTCGCACTGTTGTATGTGTTGGCCGTTCCGGTGTCGTCGCCGGCCGCGCCGCACGATTATCCCGATGTCGATCCTTTGGAATTGTCGTTCCAAAGACTGGCTGTGCGCCGTTTCATATTCTCCAACAATATAACCCTTGACGAGTTTGTCCCTTCCGAGATAGTCGCTTTCGAGTCGATGTATCCGGCTTTTGCCGTGTCGGACAGCGATACTCCTAAGGTAGACGAAAATTTCAAGGCACGTATCGAAGATGGTAAGTTGGTACTCGGGCACTCCTACGGCAACGTGGCGGCGAGTGTCTATATGGGAGGTGTGAACCCTTACGCGACATATGAGGTCGAGGTTGATTCGTATTCTGCGGATGGCACTGCGCCTGAAATAGGAGTTGAGATAGCCCGGCTGGGATTGCAGGACAGGGTGCAGGTGGTGTGCAGGTTGTCCGAAGGGCAGGCGGATGTGTTTATGCGGTTGTATCGGGACGGCAAATTAGTAAGGGAGTCGGGCTGCGGAGATTTCAAGACCGATGGTCCGTTCACATTGCGTGTCCAGTTGTACGGACGCACGTTCGGTGTTTTCGTCGCCCGTAACGGTGAGACGGAATACCTGTGGCATCTTCCTGTGAAGGAGCATTTCGCCGACATCTTGGACCCGAGGAATGTGAAGACGGCAGGCGATTGTACGTTCAACCTTGTGTCGAATCTTCAGGGTGAGGTCGTGGTGAAGGGCGCACGCTCGTTCCTCTCGCCCGGTATCGGGCAGGCCGACATACGCCTGATCTCTTACGAGGACCTTAGTCCGTATATCGACGGCGGGCGGTTGTGGTTTACGTTCAGCTGCCGCGGGATAGATACGCCTCAGTCGGTGCAGGGTGTGCTGAGCCTTGATCCTTCGGTTTTCGATATACGGTTCGAGGGTATGATCGTTTTCGACCATGCGGACGGATTGCTGAGGAACGATTATGCCTCGCATCTCTTTTATGACCGCAATGCGAAGGAGTGGCGGGCTTATGTGTGTGACTTCGGCGGAAGTGCGAACAAAGAGGGGCGTACCGGGACGGGTCTGATAACGGCTACTTCGCCAAAAGACCCCCGCAAAGGGTTCTCTGTCATGAAAGCTGTGCGTGTGGAGCCTTCGTCGATAGACGGTCACAACGAAGACCCGTGCATATTCTATGATACGGATGCAGGCAAATGGAGGTTGCTGACGTCGGCATTCGTGAACGGTACGATCACGTCGCGTACATTCGAATCGGACGAATGGAACGGCAAGTTCTCGATTATAGTTCCGCCTATCAAGATGAACTCCACCGGAACTTCAATTCAACGTATAGGAGGGAAATATTACGCTTTGATGGGAGGGCTTGGAAATCTCAGGATACATAGTTATCCCGACCTCGCCGAAATGGGCGAACTTAAACTGAAATTGCAACCTCATTGGCCGAAGCCCGCCGGACGTGTGTGGGCGAGCGTGGTCCCCTTGCCAGAGGGGTATCCCTATCGTTATGTGCTGCTTACTATGGACCGGCCTAATTTCCCCGGAATCAAAGTCAATAGTTGGAGCTACGGGGCGCTGTATTTCTATGGAGCGAACCCGGACGACATATCGTCACAGGCATACGAGTTTTAAGCGGGAGACGCATGTCGTTTTTGATATTGGCGGGAGGTCTGTTACGGCCTCCCGCTTGCTGTTGGAGAATATGTTGTGTGTGAGTGGTATAAAGGGTTTAAAGGTTCTGTTTGGCATGGTATTGGATGATGGTGATGCAAAATGTTCACATTATGAAGAAATTGAAAAGAAAGATGTCGGCCGTATGTCTGGTCGCATTGGGTATTGTCGCTTATAATTACGCGGAAGCATGTACGAGGGTAGTGTATCAAGGCCCCGGTAATACAGTAATAACTGGGCGCACGATGGACTGGAAAGAGGATCCTGCCAGTAATCTGTGGATATTTCCACGAGGAATGATGCGTAGCGGAGAGATAGGGAAAGATCCGATGACGTGGACGTCGAAGTATGGCAGCGTGGTAGCGGCCGCATATGATATTTGCAGTACGGACGGTATGAACGAGGCTGGGTTGGTTGCTAATTTGCTATGGCTTGCAGAGTCGTCTTATCCGCAATGGGACGGGACGAAGCCGGCTTTGAGTATAGCCGTTTGGGTGCAGTATATGTTAGATAATTTTGCAACTGTTGACGAGGCGGTACGACAGGTAGAGAGAGGGACTTTCGATGTGGTTTCCGATATGATGCCTGACGGAACTAGGTTAGCTACACTGCACCTTTCGTTGTCCGATTCGACCGGAGACAATGCTGTTTTCGAATATGTAGATGGAAAGTTGCAAATACATCACGACCGGTCTTATCAGGTGATGACCAATTCGCCTGTATTCGAGAAACAGTTGGCTCTCGATGATTACTGGAAGGCTATAGGCGGCCTTACGTTTCTGCCGGGGACTAACCGTGCGGCCGACCGGTTTGTGCGTGCATCGTTCTATGTGAATGCGTTGCCCCGGACGGATGACACGCGAAGTGCATTGGCTGGGGTGTTCAGTGTGATTCGTAATACGTCGGTTCCTCTAGGTATATCTACTCCTGACGAGCCGAATATATCTTCGACGAGATGGCGTACTGTGGCTGACCAGAAAAATAAGGTGTATTATTTTGAATCTACGCTTTATCCTAATGTGTTTTGGGTTAATTTCAAGAATGTCGATTTTGCGAAAGGGGCGTCGGTAAAGAAATTGGATCTTCAGGGAGGCAAAACTTACGGTGGCGATATTACGGCCGAATTTGTGGTTACTCCGCCGTTCAAGTTCCTCGGAATGGGGCAGTAGTTTGGACTTGTAATATTTACGCCGGTATTTCCGAGCAGGAATACCGGCGTAAATATGTTTATGGGTATCGTACGTTGTTTAGCTAAATATGATGGTCTTGTTGTGGTAGACGAGTATCTTTCTCGCAAGGTGCTTTTCCACAGCTCGGGACAATACTATCTTTTCGAGGTCCTTGCCTTTGCGTACCAAATCTTCCACCCTGTTCTTGTGCGATATTTTGGCTATGTCCTGTCCTATGATAGGGCCTGCGTCGAGAACAGGCGTCACATAGTGGCTGGTAGCCCCGATGAGTTTCACGCCGCGTTCGTATGCGGCGTGATACGGTTTCGCGCCCACGAATGCAGGGAGGAACGAGTGGTGGATGTTGATTATCTTGTTCGGGAAAGCGTCTATCAGGAGTTCCGGTACTATCTGCATGTAGCGGGCCAGTACGAGGAAATCGACCTCGTTTTCACGCAGCAGTTCGAGCATCTTGGGCGCCAATTCGTCGCGCGTATCTTTCGTTACGGCGAATTCGTAGTAAGGTATGCCGAACATATCCGCTACGCTTTTCATGTCCGGATGGTTGCTGATTATCAAAGGTATCTTGACCTTCCATTCTCCTGCCGCATAACGAGCCAGCAGGTCGTAGAGGCAATGCGACAGTTTCGATACGAAAATGGCCATTTTCGGTACATAGTCCGAGAAGTAGAGCCTGTACGACATTTCGTATTTCAGCCCGCACGACTCGTTGAAGCGCTCTTCTATCTCGTCTACGGGTATCGAGAATTCGTCGAGGCTCCATTCCACGCGCATGAAGAATACCTTTTGGTCGGAATCGGTGTGCTGGTCGAGGTATAGGATGTTTCCGCCGTGGCTCGACAGGAATCCGGTTACGGAGTGTACGATGCCGGCCCGGTCGGGGCAGTGAATCAGGAGTATGGCGGTCTTTTTTTCTTTCGTATTCATAGCGTTATGGATTTTCCACGCAAATTT
Organism: uncultured Rikenellaceae bacterium; assembly: GCA_944415565.1. Taxonomy (GTDB): domain Bacteria; phylum Bacteroidota; class Bacteroidia; order Bacteroidales; family Rikenellaceae; genus WRDF01. The sequence goes on along the minus strand of CALYBQ010000005.1, from coordinate 224,472 downwards.
ATCATTTATAGCGGAATCGGCAAAACTGTGCGGCGGAGTAATGTGCCGTAAGTTTAGGCTTGCGGTGCGGGGGCGTTATGCTCTAATAGAAGATACCCTTTTTGTTGAAGATGGCGTATCCGAAATTGAATGTCAGGAACCAATTGTTGCTCCGCGTGTCGTATTTCGAGATGGATAGGCTCGCAGCCCCGAATATGGTCTGATATACGAGCGTGCCGTCGAATATGTAGCGAATGTCCTGTTTGATGTTGTCGATTTTCTGCTTGTGTTTATTGGGCAGGAAAGCGTATGCGCTGGTGCGGAAGTACAGGTTCTCGTTTACGTGGAATATCGGTATCACTCCGGCTGCTGCATACATGTTGCTTCGGAACTCTTTCATGTATATTATTTTGCTGTGCGGCGTGGGCGTGAATGCCGGGGATGACATGTTGCTCACGTATTCGTTGCTGAAATCCGGTTTGTTGGTGGCAACGAGGTCTATCATGTACCCCATCGACAGCCATTTGATGGGGCGGGATGAGAAGTAGTGCTCGCGGCAGAATCTTGCGCCCACCCAGAATCTGTCGTGCTTCGACCGCGGCTGGCCGAGGTTGGTGCCGCTGATGCCGGGCATGTATTTCTCTTCTCCGCGAACTCCGATGATCGAGATCTGCTGGTAGATGCCGCGTGTCGGATATTGTGAGAAGTTCATGCTCTTGCGTTCCAGTTCTATCTTCGCACCGACGTGGCGGAATTGGGTGCGGTCCATCTTGTCGTTCGAGTCGTACCCAAGCTGTTGCAGGTACAGGTACTCAGTCATGCCTGCATTGATCCTGAGGTTCAGTACCGAGTGGCGCGAAATGGGCAGGCCTACCGATGATGTCAGGTAGTAATCCCTGAACTTCGAGTACGAGATGTCGTTCCCTTTGGAAAGGAATCCCATGTTCGACTTGAAATAGTTGTACGAATTGACCGAGCCGCCGTAATCGACATACAGAGGGATTTTTTTGATGAAGTCGTGGCGGCCCATCAGCGAGGCGGACGAGTAGAATGTGCTGAGGTAACCGTCCAAGTTATAGCTGTTGTCGCTGTGTCCTATGCTTCTGTATTCCAACCCGACGTATGCTTGGTTGAGCGCCGTGGACGACAGATTGCCGCCGAGCATCAGTTTGAGGCTCGGTTTGGTCTTTACTGGCAGGTGCAGGCTGAATTTACCGGTTTGCGGATTGTAGTCCACCGTCGGATAGTCCGCTTCTATTTCGCCTTCGGCCAGTATCTTGAAGTATTCGTAACGGAATCGGTCGAAATCGTAGGTTTTCTCCCTATCGTTGAGGCCGAGCATGTTTCTTACGTAGTTGGTCTGGCTTTTGTCGAGTCCTTCGATTATGTAGTCCTCGAAATCAAGCGGCGGCAACTGCCTTTCGAACCTTTCACGCCGTTCGCGCATCGTCAAAGTGTCGGTGCGGCGTTTTATTTTTGCCTTGATGGCGTCCATGTTCGTGATGGCGTCCTGATAACCTAATTCGATGATCTGTGCGGCTCTGTCGAAGTCCATCATCGAGTAGTTGTTGAGGTTTCGGGCGATCATGATGTCGGTTTCTCGCGGCAACTGGTAGTCCGTGTGCAGCGTAGTGAGGGCGAATACCTGTTCTACTATGTCGTCCCCCGGTTTCTCCCCTCCTCCGACGGCTTTGCTGCCGATGAGTATGTCCGGTGCGAAATCCTTCATGAGTGGTTTCCACGGAAAATTGTCGAAGATGCCGCCGTCGTAATATGTCAGTGAGTCGTTATGTATCGGTCTGAACATGAGCGGTATGGTCATCGACGCCCTGACAGCTTCACCGACATCTCCTTTGCTGAACACTACGGCTTTACGGCCCACCACGTCGGTCGCTACGCATCGAAATGGGACGAAAAGGTTGTCGAAGTTCTCGCCGCTGGCCGCCGTCGCCTGTGCGAAGAACTCTATGAACGCCATGTCCAGTTGGTTAGTTGCTATCAGGCTCAGCGGCATTGCTATCTTTTTGCTGTGCTTGGGGTCGAAACGCAGGGTGAGCATGGCGGCATTTTCGCGCATCTGCTTGAAATAGAACTTGTATTTGTTCTCGATACGGCCCGTGAGCCAGTATTTTAGCTGCTCCGATTCGAATAGTGCTTTCATGTCGTCGGGCGACATTCCCGTGGCGTATAATCCCCCTATAATGGCTCCCATCGAGGTTCCGGATACGTAGTCTATCGGTATGCCGTTCTCTTCGAGTGCTTTGATTACTCCTATGTGGTAGAGCCCCTTTGCGCCGCCGCCGCTGAGTACCAAGCCGACGCTCTGTCCCTGCGAAGCGGCGGGAACCAGTAAAAAGAGGGAGAGAATAAGCCATTTGATGCGCGCCATACACAAATAATTCTTAACTTTGTGGTCATGTGCCGCAATGGCGGCGATAGTGTGTAAAAGTAGGCATTAAAGCAATAAAATTCAAAGGATGACCGAAAAAATTAATGACCTTTTGCGTAGGGTCGAAGAGTTCAAGCCGAAGGCGGAAGCTGAGATAGAAGAGTTCCGTATACGTATCCTCGGAAAAAAAGGGGAGCTGACAGCCCTGATGGAGGAATTTAAGACCGTATCTCCGGAATTGAAACGTGAATTGGGACAGAAAATCAATAAGTTGAAGTCGCGTGCCATGGAGCGCGTCAACGAGTTGAAGGCTTCGTTCAAAAATACTCCGGCCTCATCTTCCTCCATAGGTGATATGACACGTCCGGGTACGAACGACACGATAGGCAGCCGTCATCCGATAGCCGTTGTGAAGAACGAGATGCTGGCTATATTCGAACGCATGGGCTATACCGTTGCCGACGGTCCGGAGGTGGAGGACGACTGGCACGTCTTCTCGGCGTTGAACTTTCCGCCAGAACACCCGGCACGCGATATGCAGGATACTTTCTTCATACAACGCAGTCCCGATATATTGCTGCGTACCCATACCAGTTCGATACAGGTCCGCACGATGGAGACACACAAACCGCCTATCAGGGTGGTCTGCCCGGGCCGTGTGTACCGCAACGAATCCATTTCCTACCGCTCGCATTGCATGTTCCATCAGGTCGAGGGGCTTTATATAGACGAGAATGTCTCCTTTGCCGACCTCAAACAGTCGATAGAGTATTTCGTGAAGGAATTTTTCGGCGAGGATGCGGTGATACGTCTGCGCCCGAGCTATTTCCCGTTTACAGAACCGTCCGCCGAGGTTGACGTTTCGTGCGTGCTGTGTGGAGGGAAAGGTTGTCAGGTATGTAAGCATACCGGTTGGCTCGAGATAATGGGATGCGGCATGGTCGATCCCAACGTACTCGAATCTTGCGGCATCGACCCGAAAAAATATACGGGTTTCGCGTTCGGTATGGGTATCGAGCGCAGCGCTATGCTGAAATACGGAGTCAAGGACCTCCGTTTGTTCTTCGAGAACGACGTTAGGTTCCTGAACCAGTTCGACTCGGCCCTTTAAAGTGCGTATGAAGTTCCGGACCGCCATATCGCTTATGCTCTTCGCCTGCCTTTCGACGGCGGGTGTGGCGGCTGTCGGCGGTGGAGCCGGGACACGGCCGGCACAAGCGGATTCGACGGCGGCGATTAGCGAGGGGTATGAAGGGCGTTTCATCGCGCCGTATCTGTTTACCGAAGGCTTCAAACGGTTCAGGATTTACGGCGATACGACCGAGGCACTCTCGTTCTATGACGCGGCCATCGCGGTCGATTCATCGTATGCCCCGGCATTTTATGAGGCGGCCAATGCTTTGGCTCAGGCCGACCCTGCTCGTGCGTTGAAGTACAGCCTCACGGCCAACCGCATTGACAGTACGAACGAATGGTTTCGTACCCAGTTGGGTCGTCTTTATCTGATGACAAACCGGGTGGAGGATGCGCGAGAGCTTTACGAGACAGAGGTGAAGCGCAACCCGCGCAATCCGGACAATTATAGCATGCTCGCGATGATATACCAGTTCAACCGCCAGCCGTACAGGGCTGTCATGTTGCTGGATTCGGCCGAAACTTATCTCGGACGCACCGATGTGCTGCTTTCATATAAGCGTGAAATATTGATGGGTGTCGGGCTTTACGACAGGGCTATAGCCGAGAGCGAAGCCATGATACGCGACAATCCTTACGATTACCAGAATTATCTCGCTTTGGGCGAGATATATGCCGCTACGAACAAGGATTCGCTCGCTATGGCTAATTTCGAGGCGGCGCGGTCGCTCAACCCTGCCGGCATGGATGTGGTCAGCGCCATGAACGATTACTATATGTCGCGCGGCGATATGCCGAATTTCTTCGCTACGGCGAAACAGCTTATTATGAGCGACCAGATACCCCGTGAGACGAAGGTCAGCTTTTATGAAAATATGGTCCGTAATCTCAAGTTCTATCGCGAGAATTTTCCGCGTGTCGAGGAACTTGCCGGGTTGCTTCTGCTGAAGTATCCGGGCGACTTCGACATCATGCGTCTCTACGCCCAAAGCAAGATAGATGCGGGGAACCTCGAAACAGCGCTGGCGTTCTATAAGAACAATCTGAACGATACGTTGCCCGACATAAGGGTGTTCAATATGATATTGGATATGGAAGCCTACTTGAACCGAGTAGATTCCGTGGCCAAGTACGCAGCTATGGCGCAGAAATATTTTCCCGACGATCCCGATTTGTATATCAGGCAGGGGTCTGCTCTCGCATATTATATGCAGAGCCGTAAGGCTGCCATGCGTTCGTATGAAAAGGCGTTGAAATTGGTGCAGACCGATTCGGCGCGTTCTGTCATATACGGGATTATGGGCGACACGCACCAAAGCGGCGGCGATATGCGGAAGAGTACGAAATGTTATGAAAAAGCGTTGTTGCTTTGGCCGGATAACATACAGGTACTTAACAACTATTCGTATTACCTGAGCGAACACGGGGACGATTTGGAGCGTGCTTTGCAGATGTCCAAAAAGGTGATGGATTCGGAGCCGGGCAACGCCACGTACATAGATACGTATGGGTGGATATTATTCAAGCTGGGACGCTACGGCGAAGCCAAGGAGCAGCTATTGCGGGCCATATCGTTGGACGCTACCGGAAGCGACGAGATATTCCTGCATTACGGCGATGTGCTTCACGCCCTCGGCGACGATTTCCTCGCTCCGATATACTGGAAGAAGGCCCTCGAAGCCGGTTACGATAAGGAACAGGTGGAAAAACGAATAAAAAAACTCGAACAGAAATGATGGCAGCCATAAGAAAATATATGTTACCGTTGATACTGTTGCTTGCCGCTTGTGCGGCGCAGGGGCAGACCATCGACCAGTGGCGCGAAATCATGCTCCGCTATCAGGAGGAGAACCGCATAATCGACGGATACCTGAAGGACACGCGCAAGGAGCGGCAGACTACCGAGAGCCAGCTCAAGATGACGCTCGTCCGCATAGACAACAGCCGCAAGATAGTGACCTCGCTCGACAGGCAGATTTCCGAGCGTAACCGCAGGATAGGGATACTGAACGGCAGGATCAGGGGGCTTGAGGGCGACCAGAAGAAGCTGAGGGCGGAATATGCGGATATGGTATATGCCGCGTATAAGAATTATAAACTCAACAATTTCCTGCTGTTCCTTTTTGCGTCCGACGATTTCAACGATGCTACGAAACGGGTATATTTCATGCGCCGCTACAATCAACACCGCGAGGATAAAGCCGCACAGCTTAAAGGGGTGAGCGATAGTTTGGCGGTGTTGGTGACGAGCCTTGGCGGCGAGTTGGCCGACCTCGACAAGACTAAGCAGACGAGAACCTCGGAATTGTCTTCATTGAGAAAGGTGGAGAAGGAGCATCGCGTGGTGGCTGACGAGCTTAAAAAGAAAGAGCGTACGCTGTCGAGCGAAAAGAAAGCCAAAGAGCAGCAGATAGCCGCCGCGAAGCAGAAGATTGCGGATTTGATTGCGGCAGAGGCTCGCAAAGCCCGTAGCGAAACGCTGTCCGACACTCAGGTGCAGTATAATATCCAGTTGACCGGGCGTTTCGACCAGAACAAAGGCAAGCTACCATATCCGGTCGGCAAAGGGGTGATAATCGAGAGTTTCGGCTCTTCGGCCGACGGTAAGCTCAAAAATCCCAACAAAGGGGTGAAGATCGCTGCAACGGCAGGCAGTCAGGTAAATTGCGTGTTCGAAGGGACCGTTACATCCGTGTTCGCCCTGCCGGGTATGAACAACGGCATCATCGTGAGGCACGGTAATTATTTCACGGTCTACACCAATCTTACGACGGTCAGTGTGAAGATGGGAGACAAGGTGGCTCTGAACCAGAAACTCGGCACTATTCCGGCCGGCGGCGATTCGGACAACCACTACCTCCATTTCGAGATATGCCGCCTGAATACGGCCGGCGATCCGGCCACGCACCTCAATCCTGCATTGTGGCTGCACCGGTAAGAGGGAATCATTATTAATTCGACAGTGTTATGGCTATAAGTTTTCATAATCAGGATTGCAGTTTCCGTTTGGCTGAAAAGCGCCGTATATCGGCGTGGATACGCAGCGTCATTACAGAGGAGGGTTTCAAGGCAGGGGACATCTCTTATGTGTTCTGCTCGCCGGAGCGTCATATCGAGATCAACCGTCAATATCTGAATCACGATTACAATACGGATGTCATAACGTTCGATTACAGCGACCTCGGCGGATCCGGCGTGGTGAGCGGAGATATTTTCATCGATCCGGAGACGGTGGCCCTTAACGCTGCGGAATACGGTGCTACGGCACGCGAAGAGATGCTGAGGGTGGTCGTGCATGGCGTGCTGCACCTTTGCGGCTATAAAGACAAGAGCGACAGCGAGGCCGAGCAGATGAGAGCCAAGGAGAATTATTATCTTGCAAAATATTGATCTTATGGAAGGGTATACGGCTTCTGAGTCTCGATATGAATCCATGTCCTACCGTCGCTGCGGTGGGAGCGGGTTGCTTCTTCCGGCCATATCTTTGGGATTATGGCATAACTTCGGGAGTGTAGACGATTACGACAATTACAGCAAGATAGCTTTCGCCGCTTTCGATAATGGAATTACCCATTTCGACCTTGCAAACAACTACGGTCCTGAGGCGGGAAGCGCCGAGACCAATTTCGGACGCATACTGCACAACGGGTTGGGTGCATACCGCGACGAATTGGTGATTTCGACCAAGGCAGGCTACACTATGTGGGCGGGGCCTTACGGGGACTGGGGCAGCCGGAAGTACCTGATGGCGAGTCTCGATCAAAGTCTCAGGCGTATGGGGCTCGACTATGTGGATATATTCTATTCGCACCGTCCCGATCCGGCTACGCCTATGGAGGAGACTATGGGTGCTTTGTCCGATATAGTGCGGCAGGGCAAGGCGCTTTATGTCGGCATATCCAATTACAATCCTGACCAGACTCGCCGGGCTGTCGAGATACTGAAACGCAACGGTACGCCGTGCCTTATACATCAGGCTAAATACTCTATGTTTCAGCGTACACCGGAGGAGGGGCTGCTCGATGCGCTCGAAGAGGAGAACGTCGGGTTGATAGCTTTCTCCCCGCTCGCGCAGGGAATGTTGACCGACCGGTATCTCAACGGCATTCCGGAGGGATCGCGTGCCTCGCGCGGTATATTCCTTAAAAAAGAGCAGATAACCGAAGAGAAGTTGAGGCAGGTGAGGGCGTTGAACGAGATAGCACGAGAACGCGGACAGTCGTTGGCACAGATGGCGTTGGCATGGCTGCTGAAAGATTCGCGGGTTACGAGCGTACTCGTAGGGGCCAGTTCGGTGGAACAACTTCTCGGCAACCTGAAGGCACTGGGGAATACAGGCTTCCCCTCAAGCCAGATCGCGAGGATAAACGACATATTGGCGTAAGGAGCGTCTTCAGCAAGTTGTGTCGGGAGCTCGTTTGGAGGGACGTCGTATTCGTTGTCAGGCGGTGTGGTATGTTGGCGGTAAGGTCGCGCGACATAGGTATCCATAGCAAGAGGAAAATAAGATAGCTATTCAAACAATATAAGCACGCTTGGGAAAGCGTGCTTATATTGTCTTTGGGTCGCAAGTTCTGAATTTATAGTTCGGCAAAAACGGTAGCCACACAATTACCATATGCCGAGGTTGCTTAGTCTTTTTGAGCCCAACTGTGATGGGAAATTAGGTGCGATGCAAAGCGCAACACCCATAATAGTCAGGTCTTATTATTTTGCATTATGACCTGCAATCTTCGGCCGGAATCTTAATGGTTTCTATGCCGACTTTACGCAATAACTCCAGCCCATCTTCGGAGTGATAGTCGTCGCAGTAGACTATGCGGACGATGCCTGCTTGTATGATGAGTTTGGCACATTCGATACACGGCGATGCTGTCACGTATAGAGTTGCCCCTTCGCTGCTGTTCGCGCTTTTCGCCACCTTGGTGATGGCATTCGCTTCGGCATGCAGGACATAGGGTTTCGTCTTGCCCATGTCGTCCTCGCAGATGTTCTCGAAGCCAGATGGAGTGCCGTTGTAGCCGTCCGATATTATCATCTTGTCCTTGACGATCAATGCGCCTACCTGTCGGCGTACACAGTATGAGTTCTCGCTCCATATGCGTGCCATACGCATATAGCGTATGTCGAGCTGGCGTTGTTTTTCTTCGTTGTATCCCATCGTCGTAAGTAATGTTTTTCGTGTGTGCGTGGTTAGAAAAGCCGTAGCTGGTTTATTTCATGGTTGAAACTCAATCTGTGTTCCGAGGTTACGCCGTGCTCGGCTATCGCGATGCGGTGCTCCCGCGTAGGGTAACCTTTGTTGCGCTCCCACCCGTACTGGGGGAAGTCCTTGGAGAGCCGCCTCATATATTCGTCGCGGTGCGTTTTGGCCAGTACCGAGGCCGCCGCTATGTTGGCGTATTTCCCGTCACCGCCTACGATACATTTGTAAGGTATGTCGAGCGTCGATCGAAAACGGTTGCCGTCTATGAGTAGCATCTTTGGCCTCACTTGCAACGCCGATACGGCTCTGCACATGGCCTCGAAAGAGGCGTTGAGGATATTGATGCGGTCTATCTCCTCCGGCGATACGCTGGCTACGGCCCATGCCACTGCTTCGGATTCGATTATCGGCCGCAAAGTCTCCCGGTTCTTTTCGCTCATTTGCTTCGAATCGTTAAGCAACGGGTGCGAGAACCCTTTCGGCAGGATAACGGCTGCGGCGTATACAGGTCCGGCCAGACACCCCCGTCCGGCCTCGTCGCATCCTGCCTCCGGCAGTTCGTGTTGGAATGAGACGTCTAACAGCATGTGGAGGTTATCTCTTATTTTACACAGGAGCGACCTGTGCGGCCACTCCTGTGTATTGTCTTCTATTTTACTCCGACCGACCGGAAAAAGTTGTCGATGTCTTTAGCTTGTTTCTCCTGCCCGTAGTCGGCGGCTAACAGCGAGAGCCCGTGCAGGCGGGAGAAGTGGAATTGTAGTTCGGGAACCACTGCGTCCTGTGTGGGGCCTTGGAACAATCCTCTTTTTCCGTTGGCTTGCGGTGTGGGGAAGCCGAGGAAGTACGTTATGTGTTCCTCGCAGTTCCGGGCAAAGTCTTCGAGCATCGCGTTACCCTTCTCATATTCGCCGGCTTGGTAGTAGGCTTCTATCACCGGTGAGACATTCGTATTGGCATATCCGAGTTGCTTTATCGGGAGCATCTCTACACCCCTGTTGAGAACTTCAACAGCACGGGCCGTATCTCCTTTCTGTACGAGCTGGCTGGCAAGTCTTGCGAAGGAGTTCAGCGCTCCGGTAGAGCTCATCGTGTAACGCGAGAAATAGTCGCAGTATACCCTCGGGTCGTTTATGTTTGACCACCGGAACTCTTCCATGAGTTTCGGATAGAGATATTCCGCATCTACTCGTCCGATTGCCGAATACGCATCGGCCGGTGTATATATAGGTACGAGCCTGTATGACGATCCGTCGAACTGCATGTAGTTTTGCAGGCCGAAGCTCATGAGTGCATGGATTTGCGTGACGTATATCGGGCGTTTCCATTCGAAATTCGCCAGCATGTCGAGTATCATGAGGTCGTTACGGGCCAGATAGTCCCTTTCGAGCGTGATCTCTATGGTATCCACCATCAGATGGGCGTCCTCAGGTTTTACTATTCCGCTGGCGATGGCATTGGCCTTGTTCACAGGCAGGAGCAGTTTCTTGGTCGGCATATAGTCCTGCATACGTCCGTCGGCGAGCTGGACCTTGCTTTCCTGCGATTCCATATTGATGAATCGCATTGCTTGCCTGATGTCGAGCTGCGGGACTTGTGCTATTACGGGTATGCTGCCGTTTACGTTTCCGACATATTTACTGCGCGGCAATGAGAACGGAACTGGGTCTGCTTCGTTCGATTTAAGCTTCATCTGGTCGATGTACCAGTCTGCCGCAAGGTAGCTGGTATTCATGACCTTGACGTCCGTACGCACGCCTTCGACTTCCTGATTGTACCAGAGGGGGAATGTGTCGTTGTCGCCCGAGCAGATGAGGATGGAGTTGGGCAGTGTCGCCTGCAGGTAATTGTGGCCTGTGTCGCGTGCCGTGTAGCGGTGCGAGCGGTCGTGGTCGTCCCAGTTTTGGGCGACGAGTATGCCCGGCACGACCGCGCATATCGCCGTTGCGATGGCCGCCGTTGCAACATTGTCTTTTTTGGTGATTTTGAGCAACATGTCGCGTAGCCAGAGTACTCCGAATCCTATCCATATGCAGAAGGCGTAGAACGATCCGGCGTATACGTAGTCCCTTTCGCGCGGTTCTCCCGGCGTGGTGTTGAAGTAGAGTACGAGGACTATACCCATCATCAGGAATAGCCACAAGACTACCCCGAAATTACGTTTGTCGTGCATGAGCTGGAATACGAGCCCTATTACGCCGAGCAGGAACGGCAGGAAGAAATATGTGTTGCGCCCCTTGTTGTTGGCCATCTCTTCCGGCAGGTCATTCTGCGGGCCGAGGTACATCTCGTCAATGAAGTCGATGCCCGATAGCCAGTTGCCGTCGGTGATCTGCCCTGTCGATTGGACGTCGCTCTGGCGGCCGACGAAGTTCCACAGGAAATACCTCCAGTACATGAAGTTCATCTGGTAGTTGAAGAAGTATTTCATGTTGTCGCCGAACGTCGGGACAATTACCGCACGGTTGTCGATGATCTCTTTCTTGCCTTTTATGTCCACCCAGTTCTTGTAGCCCTGCTCGTGTAGCTGGGAGTACATGCGGGGGAAGAAGTACATGTATTGGTCGGGGAACTTGTAATTTACGAATATGTTGTTCTCCAGATATTTGTCCCCTTTGTCGTTGAGCAGGTAGCTCTTCTTGTATTCGTATTCTTCTGCGGGCGAGGTGTAGTACGGTCCGTACAGCAGCGGACGGCTACCGTACTGGTCGCGCTGGAGCAGCGAAAGCAGTGAGTAAGGGTTGCTCGGGGCGTTGCTGTTCATCGGCGGGTTGGATGCTGCGCGTATCAGTACGGACGCGTAAGAGCCGTATCCGAGCAGTATGACCGTCGTGCAGAGTATGAGAATGTTGGCCAACGAGCGGCCCTTCTTGTGTGTGTAGTATATTCCCCACGCGCAGAATGTGAACAAGGCTATCGCGAAGAACGTGATCCCTGTGTTGACCGGCAACCCGAATCCGTTTACGAAGATACGGTCGAAGAATGCGCCGATGGAGACAGAATACGGTATGATGATGTAGTTGATGACCACGAGGATAGCAGCCGAGGCTAAAGTGGCCCACATGATGCCTTTTTCCGTAACCTCCGGATATTTGCGGAAGTAATAGACGAAAACGAGTGCGGGAATGGTCAGCAGGTTGAGGATGTGTATGCCTATCGACAATCCCATCAGGTAGGCTATGAGTATCAGCCAGCGGTTGGAGTGCGGTTGGTCGGCCACGTTCTCCCATTGCAGGATCGCCCAGAACACCATTGCGGTGAACATAGAGGACATCGAATATACCTCGCCTTCGACGGCCGAGAACCATTGGGTGTCGGTCCAGCAATATGCGAGAGAGCCTATTAGACCCGCTCCCAGAACCGTCCACATCTGGCCCTTGGTCATCTCTTTACCGTTTTTCTGGTATACCTTGCGTGCGAGGTGGGTGATGCTCCAGCAGAGGAACAGGACCGTGAACGCGCCGCACAGCGAGGACATGAGGTTGACCATCATCGCCGCCTTGTCGGGCGACGGCGCGAATATGGTGAAGAAACGCGCGATCATCATGAACAGCGGAGCTCCGGGAGGATGCCCTACTTCGAGTTTGTACGATGTGGCGATGAATTCGGCACAGTCCCACAGGCTGGCTGTCGGTTCCATCGTCATTATGTACGTGAATGCGGCTACCGCGAAGGCCACCCATCCGGTAATGAGATTGAATTTCTTGAAATCGGTCATTTGCATATGATTAGTTGGGGAATAGTATGCAATTTTACAGTCCGTGTACGCTTCTCCCCGAAACGCACCCTTTCCCGTATTCGGCTCGTGGCTATCAATTGGTTAACTGTAAAATACGCATTTTATTGCCCTTTGATTGTTGTTTAGTGTGGAAAAACTGTCTGTACCTTGCCCGCCGGAGCAGGCAAAGTTGATGCAAATTTAAAAAAATTACTGACTTGCCTTTCAATAGTGCTCCGTATTATTGATAAAGTTGCTAATTTTACGCTGTTTTAACCATCTGTCGTAATGAAATCCGAACTCGTTTTATACAATACGCTTACGCGCAAGAAGGAACTTTTCAAGCCCATAAAACCGCCTTTCGTGGGTATGTATGTATGCGGTCCGACCGTTTACGGCGATCCGCATCTTGGCCACGCGCGGCCTGCCATCACGTTCGACCTGCTGTTCCGCTACCTGCGTGCACAGGGATACAAGGTGCGCTATGTTAGGAATATAACGGATGTAGGGCATCTCCAGAACGATGCCGACGACGGCGAGGACAAGTTGGCCGTAAAGGCTCGCCTCGAAAATCTTGAGCCGATGGAGGTGGCACAGTTCTACACCGACCGCTACCACCGTGCAATGGATGAGTTGAACGTACTGCCGCCTTCGATAGAACCGCACGCATCCGGGCATATCATGGAACAGATAGACCTCGTGCAGGAGATTCTCGACAAAGGTTATGCCTACGAGAGCAACGGGTCGGTATATTTCGATGTGGAGAAATATGCAGAGAGTCATGGTTACGGGGAGTTGTCGGGCCGCAAGATCGACGACATGATAAGCAATACGCGTGATCTGGACGGGCAGTCGGATAAGCGCCGGCCTTTGGATTTCGCATTGTGGAAAAAGGCGTCGCCAGAGCATATAATGCGTTGGAAAGCTCCGTGGAGCGTAGGTTTTCCGGGGTGGCATTTGGAGTGCTCGGCGATGAGTGTGAAATATCTCGGTGAAGAGTTCGACATACACGGCGGCGGCATGGACCTGATGTTCCCGCACCACGAGTGCGAAATAGCACAGAATACAGCGGCGAGCGGACACGGTGCGGCTCGATACTGGGTGCATAACAATATGATTACCATCAACGGGCAGAAGATGGGTAAATCGTTGGGCAACTTCATCACGTTGGAAGAGTTGTTCTCCGGCAATCATAAGATGCTCGTGCAGGCGTATTCGCCTATGGTGATCCGGTTCTTTATCCTTCAGGCTCACTATCGTTCGACCCTCGATTTCAGCAACGAGGCGTTACAGGCCGCCGAGAAGGGTCTGGACAGGCTTATCGCTGCGATAGAGACCATTGACAAGATCGTGCCGGGTGAGAGATCGACCGTAGATGTTGCCGATCTTGAAAAGAGATGTTGCGACGCTATGGACGATGACCTCAATTCGCCTATGGTCATTTCGGCATTGTTCGATTGGGTGCGTATAATCAATCAGTTGCATGACGGGACGCAGACGATTTCGGCGGCGGACCTCGAATCGCTTCGGGGGATCGTTCACCGTTTCGCTTTCGACATACTCGGTTTGAGGGACGATATGTGTACGGGGAAAAACGATCTCGTAGGGCCGTTGGTCGAGATGTTGCTCGATATGCGCCAACAGGCTAAGGCCGATAAGGATTGGGCTACGTCGGACAAAATAAGGGACGGGCTCACGCGTATAGGCATTGAAGTGCGCGACCGCAAGGACGGCTACGACTGGAGTGTGAAATAGTACGGTTTCAGTAGATAAAAAATAGGGATAGGCCGAACAAGGCCCGTCCCTATTTTATTTCGTAATTATCCTCTTGAGCCTAGTTATTGTTTGTCAATGTTGCGTGGTCGTATGTAGCGGGAGGTTACCTTTGGTCCGACGCATACCATTCCGCGAACGACGTTGCGGTCTCATGCAGGCGCATGGAGTGCAGTTTCACCCGGGGTGGCAGTTCTGCCGAAATCATCTCGGCGAAATGGGCAATCATGTTTTCGCAAGTCGGTTGGTATTCGGATATTATTACTCGCGAAAATTTATCCGCAAGCATGTCTACTACTTCGGCATTGGCCTCCGTCCGCCGCATGACCAGCGAATGGTCGTATTTATCCGTGACGAGGCGGTTGACTATTTTCTTCAACTCGCCGAAATCCATCACCATGCCGTATTTAGGGTTGTCGCGGTCGTCTATCGGTTCGCCTATGACCGTGACGAACATGCGGTAGGAGTGGCCGTGTATCTGGCTGCACAGGCCGTCGTACCCTTCGAGGGCGTGGGACATCTCGAACGAAAACTCTTTGGTCAGCCTTATGGTGCTCATGGCGTTTATTCTTTTATTATTTGGACATCTACCTGACGGGAGAACGCTTGGTTCAGGGATATGAACGTTTCCGTGTTCGATACCCACGGAATACCCAGCACGCCTTTGAATATGACGTTCATCAGGTGCTCGTTGTCGATGCAGTACAATTTTATGAGAAGGTTGTATTTGCCGGTTATGAAGTGGCACTCGACGATCTCTTTCATGTCGCGCAGCTTTTCTACCGTGTCCTGATAATGGGCCGGGTCGGTGATGCGGATGCCGACTATGGCACACACGTCGAAGCCGAGGCTCTTGGGATTGACTTCGAGCCGCGATCCGAGGATAACTCCCGCCTCGTCCAGCTTTTTGACGCGTTGGTGGATGGCGGCTCCGGAGATGCCGCATTCGCGCGCGATTTCGAGGAACGGCATCCGTGCGTTGTCGATCAGGTAGTGCAGGATCTTCTTGTCTACTTCGTCTATGACTGTTGGCATGGCGTTAGTTTTAATGCGTATCGGTTGCCGGCGTGACCGGCAGTGTCCCGCTGCCGCCTCACGCAATTTTGCGGATGATTTTCGTGCATGCGGCCGGTTTCATTTCTTAATCCTGCCGTGCCGTGGTCATGCGATAAGTGCGGCTTTTGGCGACTTTTACTTACATATTGTTAGCAAAGGTACTTTTTTCCTGCAAAAAATATTGATTTCGGGCGTAAATATTCGCCAATTTCGTAACTTTGGGACCGTTACGCGTGAAATTTCCCGGCCGTGATGGCATCGCCTTGCGCGATCCGGCGGTGGCGGGCGATATGCGTGACATGGGTTTGCAGCCAAAAAGTTCAACAATTTAAAATATTAGCATTATGTTCCCGATCGACAATTACGATTTCAAAGGAAAACGCGCTATCATCCGCGTCGATTTCAATGTGCCCCTCAATGAAAATTTCGAGGTGACAGACGATACCCGTATCCGTGCGGCTATCCCTACTATCAAGAAGGTGCTGGAAAAAGGTGGTTCTGTGATACTCATGTCGCACCTCGGCCGTCCGAAGAAGAACAACGACAGCAAATTCTCGCTCGAACATATCGTTGCGGCCGTTGAAAAACGTCTCGGGACAAAAGTGATGTTCGCAGGCGACTGCATGGGTGAAAAGGCTGCCGAAATGGCTAAGGCCCTCAAACCGGGTGAGGTGATGATGCTCGAAAACCTTCGTTTCTATGCAGAAGAAGAGGGCAAACCGCGCGGCCTTGCCGAAGATGCGACCGACGAACAGAAAAAAGAGGCCAAAAAGGCTGTTAAGGAGTCGCAGAAAGATTTCGTGAAGAAACTCGCTTCTTACGCAGACGTATATGTCAACGATGCATTCGGTACGGCTCACCGTGCACACGCTTCTACGGCGCTTATCGCCGACTACTTCCCGAACGACAAGTTGTTCGGATATGTAATGGAAGGCGAGCTCAAGGCTATCGACTCGGTTATGGAAAATCCGAACCGTCCGTTCGTTGCTATCGTAGGCGGTTCGAAAGTATCGAGCAAGATCACCATTATCGAAAAATTGATGGAGAGGGTTGACAGTCTCATTATCGGCGGCGGTATGACCTATACATTTATGGCTGCACAGGGCGGTAAGATCGGCGGCAGCATCAACGAACCCGATCAGTACCAGACCGCACTCGATATTCTTGCCAAAGCGAAGGCCAAAGGTATCGAGATCGTCATGGCTGAGGATGCTCTTTGTGCAGACGCTTTCAGCGCAGACGCAAATACGCAGATATGCCCGTCGAACGCAATACCCGACGGTTGGGAAGGTCTCGACATAGGTCCGGCCGCAAAGGAAAGCTTCAAGAAGCATATCCTCAAATGCAAGACCATCCTTTGGAACGGTCCTGTGGGCGTGTTCGAAATCGACAAATTCGCTACCGGAACCAAAGCTGTGGCCGAAGCTATCGTGGAGTCTACCGCTAACGGAGCGTTCTCGTTGATCGGCGGCGGCGACTCGGTTGCGGCGATCAATAAATTCGGCATGGCCGACAAGGTAAGCTACGTATCGACAGGTGGTGGAGCCCTTCTCGAATACATGGAAGGTAAAGAGCTTCCGGGTGTGGCTGCCATCAGGAAAAAATAAGACAATTTTCGGTGGCAATCTGCCGGATATGAAATAGTTTGACGATGGGGAGCGGGCATTGAGGTACGCTCCCCATCTTATATTGAATAACCTGCTTTTGTCGGATATACCGGCCGTGCAGGTGTGTTAAATTTGTTTTGGGATGAAAAATGTCATTGGTATAGGAAATGCGCTTACCGATGTTCTGGTGACGCTCGCAGGTGATGACGTGCTGGAGAACTTCGGATTGCCAAAGGGGAGTATGAGCCTTGTGGATTCGGAATTGCAGCGCAGAATATCGGAAAGTACGGCGGGTCTGCCCGTTGCGATGTCGTTGGGCGGGTCTGCCGGCAATACGATACGTGCGATGGCTAAACTGGGAACCGATACCGGCTTTATCGGTAAGGTCGGAAACGACGAAACGGGCGATTTCCTCGTGGCCGCTTTGGAGAATCTGGGTATCAAACCCGCCATTTTTCGCGGAACGGCCCCATCGGGCGTGTGTATGTCGCTCGTGTCGCGAGACGGGGAGCGGACTATGGCCACGTATCTGGGGGCTGCCTTGGAATTGGGTCCTGACGAGATCGACGGCAGTATGTTCGGCGGATGCGATTGCCTTTATGTCGAGGGTTATCTGGTGCAGAATCATGACCTTATCGAACGTGCGGTCGCCGAAGCCAAACAAAATGGACTGAAGGTGGCGATAGACCTTGCGAGTTATAACGTTGTGGAGGAGAACCGTGAGTTCCTGCGCGATCTGGCGGATGCCTATATAGATATAATATTCGCCAACGAGCAGGAGGCGCATTCGTTTACTGGTGAAAAGGATCCGGTGCGTGCATTGGATAAGATTGCCGGATTGGCCGAGATCGCCGTGGTCAAGGTAGGTAAGGAGGGCGCGTATATCAGACAAGGAAAAGAATCGCTGCATGTTGGTATCATGTCCGAGGCCGTAAGGGTGGACACTACCGGGGCCGGGGACTTTTATGCGGCCGGATTTCTCGCCGGTATGTGCGAGGGGCTTTCTCTGCGTAAATGCGGCACGTTGGGTTCTATCGCTGCGGGCAAGGTCATAGAGGTTGTCGGGACCACGTTCGATGAGTCGGTGTGGGAAGAGGTAAACGCTTTGGCGGATAGCGTGCGTGCCGATAGATGCTTGTTCTAATTATTGTGTAGAATTATGATAGCGACGATTAAGATTGAGAATATGGAGTTCCGTGCATCGCACGGATGTTATGATCTGGAAAAGGTGGTCGGAAACCGTTTCCTTGTAGACGTCGAGATAGATGCCGAGGTCGCCGATGCCGCCGAGCACGACGATCTGACTAAGAGTGTGAATTATTTGGCTGTTTACGAGACGGTGCGCGAACAGATGAGGATACCGTCGAATATACTGGAGAATGTCGCCAAACGGATAATAGATGCCGTTTACGCTCGTTTCCCCGATTGTCTGAGAGTGACGGCCAAGGTGTCGAAACTCGCTCCGCCGTTGGGCGGTAAGGTGGATAGGGTTTCGGTAACGATGACCATTTAAAACAATAAGGCGCTCTTTCGGAGCGCCTTATTGTTTTAAGCAATATTATTTGTTAGATCACTACGTTGATGATCTTTCCGGGGACGATAATTATCTTTTTCGGCGTCTTGCCTTCGAGATATTTCCCTGCGTTTTCATCGGCCAGTACGGCTTTCTCTATCTCAGCGTTGGATATGCCCAGCGGAAGCTCTTTCTTGAAGCGCAGTTTACCGTTGAACGAAACGGGGTATTCGAAGCTGTTCTCGACGAGGAAGTCGGGATTGAATACCGGCATTTCGGTGTCGAACAACGAGGTGTCGTGTCCTAAGGCTGTCGTCCAAAGTTCCTCTGTGATGTGGGGAGCGAACGGATAGAGCAACCTCACGAGCGGATCGAGTATCTCGCGCTTGTTGCAGTCGCCGAGTTCGTTGAGGCATATCATGAATGCGCTTACCGATGTGTTGAAAGAGAAGTTGCCGATGTCCTCGGTCACTTTTTTGATGGTCTTGTGCAGAGTCTTGAGCTCCGCCGGTGTCGCTTTCTCGTCCGAAATGAGGAAATCCCCGTCGCGCTCCGTGAAGAGGCGCCAGAAACGTTTCAGGAACTTGTGCACGCCGTCTATGCCGTTTGTGTCCCATGGTTTGCTCTGTTCGAGCGGACCGAGGAACATTTCGTACATACGCAACGTGTCGGCCCCGTAGTTGTCTATTATGAGGTCGGGGTTCACTACGTTGAACATTGATTTGCTCATTTTCTCTACCGCCCATCCGCATACGTATTTCCCGTCTTCGAGCACGAACTCTGCCGTTTCGAATTCGGGCCTCCATTTACGGAATGCGTCGAGGTCGAGTATGTCGTTCTTCACGATGTTGACATCTACGTGTATTGCCTGCGTATCGTACTGGTCCTTGAGTCCGAGCGATACGAATTTGTTCGTGCCGCTGATACGGTACACGAAATTCGAGCGGCCCTGTATCATGCCTTGGTTTACCAGTTTGCGGAACGGTTCGTCCTCGACCACGTAGCCGAGGTCGTAGAGGAATTTGTTCCAGAAGCGCGAGTACATGAGGTGTCCTGTCGCGTGCTCTATGCCTCCCACGTATAGGTCTACGTTGCGCCAGTATTCGTCCGCTTCCTTGCTGACAAGGCCTTCGTTGTTGTGAGGGTCCATATAGCGCAGGTAGTAGGCCGACGAACCGGCGAATCCCGGCATGGTGCTGGTCTCGTAGGGATAACCTTCGGGCGTGCACCAGTTTTTCGCCCGGGCAAGTGGCGGTTCTCCCTGTTCCGTAGGGCGGAAGTTGTCTACCTGCGGCAGTTCCAGCGGCAGCTGGTCTTCGCGCAACGGTGTGGCTATGCCGTCCTTGTAGTATATCGGGAACGGTTCGCCCCAGTAGCGTTGGCGGCTGAATATGGCGTCGCGCAGACGGTAGTTGATGTGTTTTTTGCCGAGTCCGCGGGATTCTATCTCCGAGAACATCTTTTTGATGGCTTCTTTGACGTCGAGGCCGTTGAGGAATTCCGAATTTATCAACTTACCCGTTTTGGCGTCATAACTTTCGATGCTGAGGTCGCCGCCTTCTACCACCGGTATTATCGGCAGTCCGAAGTGTTTAGCGAAGGCGTAGTCGCGCGAATCGTGTGCCGGAACTGCCATGATGGCTCCTGTCCCGTAACCCGCAAGTACGTAATCGCTGATATATATCGGAATCTTGTTGCCGTTGAACGGATTTATGCAATGTCCGCCCGTGAATACGCCGCTGACGCGTTTGGCATCGGCTATGCGTTCGCGTTCGGAACGTTTTTTCGTCTGTTCGAGATATTCGGCTACCGCTTCGGCATTTTCCGGAGTCGTCAGTTTGCACACGAGTTCGTGCTCGGGGGCTATCACCATGAATGTGGCGCCGAAAATAGTGTCGGGGCGTGTGGTGAATATCTCCATCTTTTTGTCCAGTCCGTCTATGTCGAAGAATACTTGTGCGCCTTCGCTGCGTCCTATCCAGTTGCGTTGTATCTCCTTGAGCGAGTCGCTCCAATCGATGGTGTCGAGACCTTCGAGCAGTCTCTCCGCATACGCTGTGACACGGAGCTGCCATTGCTTCATCTTTTTCTGTACCACGGGATGCCCGCCGCGTTCCGAGAAGCCGTTGATGACTTCGTCGTTGGCGAGTACCGTTCCGAGGGCCTCGCACCAGTTCACCATGGTGTCGCCCTGAAACGCAATGCGGTAGTTGTGGAGTATCTCTGCCTTTCTATGTTCGTCCATGCCGTTCCACTCTGCGGCCGTGAAGTTGAGTTCTGTGGTGCAGGCTACGTTCAGCCCTGTGGTCCCGCTCTGTTCGAATGCTGCTATGAGTTCCGAAATGGGGCGTGCCTGTTTCTTGTCGTTACAGTAATAGCTGTCGAACATTTTCAGGAATGCCCATTGTGTCCAGTGGTAATATTCCGGACGGCTCGTGTTTATCTCGCGGTCGGTGTCGAACGAGAAGCCCATGCGTTCGAGTTGCTCCTCGTAGCGCTTGATGTTCTGTGCCGTAGTGACGGCCGGATGCTGGCCGGTCTGGATGGCATACTGTTCTGCCGGCAGTCCGAATGCGTCGTAGCCCATCGGGTGCAGCACGTTGAAGCCGCTGAGGCGTTTGTAGCGGGTGTATATATCCGATGCTATGTATCCGAGCGGGTGGCCTACGTGCAGTCCTGCTCCCGATGGATAAGGGAACATGTCCAGAACATAAAATTTGGGGCGTGCAGGGTCTGTTTCGACCTTATATGTCTTGCGCTCTTTCCAAAGCTGCTGCCATTTTTTTTCTATCTCCCTGAAATTGTATTCCATAGCCGGATGGTTTTATCAAAAGTGAAACGCCGACAAAAATACGTATTAAACTCCGAAAAACAAAGTGTGCGGATGCCTTAGTTTCTTTATTGTGAAACATTAATTATCTTTGTTTTAGGCGTAAAACTTTAATATCGAAAATTATGGAAGAGGTAAACAATCGGGATGGGGAACCGCGGACGATTATCATACGGCAAGAGGTCCGTAAGTCGAATGGCATAGGGGTGGCCGGGTTCGTGTTGGCTATCGTCGCAATAGTCTTGGGGTGGATTCCCGTATTGGGATTTGTCTTGTGGTTTTTGGGGCTGGTTTTCTCGTTTGCTGGACTGTTCCGGTCGCCGAGGGGATTTGCCGTGGCCGGATTCGTCGTTTCGCTTATCGGTATCGTCCTCTTGTTGGTCGTGTTCGCGGGAGTGGCGGGGCTGGCGCTGCTGGCTGCATAAATTGCTGTTTTTTTGATTGTAGTCTTTAGCATCGCATAGGGCTGTAGTTCAGCTTTATGCGGCGTTGTTTTTGTTGTTTGGGGTTATTTGTAATAAGATAAAATTATAGTTTTTATAAAACGATAGGTGTGTGCGGCAGTGTGAAATGATAAAAAACATGTAAATCGCTGAAAAATACCGTAAAAAGTTGCGGCAAGCTATTGTGTTTTCGAAATTTTACGTATCTTTGCAAGCCGTTTTGGCTACAAAAACGAGATAATACAGTTGTAATTAACTAATTAAGAGGACAAAAACCAATGCCAACTATTCAACAGTTAGTACGTAAAGGAAGGGTTGCAGCACAGGATAAGAGCAAGGCTCCGGCACTTGACGCTTGTCCGCAGCGCAGGGGTGTTTGTGTGCGTGTTTACACCACAACGCCTAAGAAGCCTAACTCGGCTATGCGTAAGGTGGCCCGTGTGAAACTGACAAACCAGAAAGAGGTGAATGCCTACATCCCGGGTGAAGGACACAACTTGCAGGAACACTCGATCGTGCTCGTGCGCGGTGGTCGTGTGAAAGACCTTCCGGGTGTGCGTTACCACCTCGTGCGTGGTGCTCTCGACTCGGCTGGAGTTGACGGACGCCGTCAGCGCCGCTCGAAGTATGGTGCTAAACGCCCGAAACCGGGAGCAGCAACTACTGCAAAGAAAAAGTAACATCAGAAAACATCAATTTAACAGACTTTTACAGAAATGAGAAAAGCAAAGCCTAAAAAGCGAATTCTACTTCCGGATCCCAAGTTTGGTGACCAACTTGTGACTAGGTTCATTAACAACCTCATGCTGGATGGTAAGAAGAGTATCGCCTACACAATCTTCTACGATGCACTCGACATCGTGGGCGAGAAGATGAAAGACGCAGAAAAGGCTCCTCTCGAAATCTGGAAACAAGCTCTCGAAAATATCACCCCGCAGGTTGAGGTTAAGTCTCGCCGCGTCGGTGGAGCTACGTTCCAGGTTCCAATGGAAGTGAGACCCGAGCGCAAAGTATCTATCTCGATGAAAAACCTTGTCCTTTATTCTCGTAAGCGCGCGGGACGTTCCATGGCTGAAAAGCTGGCCGGAGAGATCATGGCTGCATACAATCAGGAAGGCGCTGCTTTCAAGCGTAAAGAGGAAATGCACCGTATGGCCGAAGCCAACAAAGCATTTGCACATTTCAGAGTATAATACAAGGTAGTAGAAGGAGATTAAAACAATGGCAAGAGATCTTAGATTTACGAGGAATATCGGTATCATGGCCCACATCGATGCCGGTAAGACTACTACCTCGGAACGTATATTGTTCTACACCGGTAAGACCCATAAGATCGGCGAAACCCACGAGGGTACGGCGACTATGGACTGGATGGCGCAGGAGCAGGAACGCGGTATCACTATCACGTCTGCTGCAACCACCGCTTTCTGGCACTACAAAGATGCTACTTACCAGATCAACATCATCGACACTCCGGGGCACGTTGACTTCACTGTCGAAGTGGAACGTTCACTTCGCGTACTCGACGGCGCAGTAGCTACTTTCTGTGCAGTGGGTGGTGTTGAGCCGCAGTCTGAAACCGTATGGCGTCAGGCTGACAAGTACAACGTGCCGCGTATCGGATACGTGAACAAGATGGACCGTACCGGTGCCGACTTCCTTGCGGTTTGCGCGCAGGTGAAAGAACGCCTCGGAGCTACGGCACTTCCTATCGTTCTCCCGATCGGTGCTGAAGACAAATTCGTGGGCCTTATAGACCTTATATATAATAGGGCTATCATCTACCACGAGGAGAAGAAAAACGAACTGGTGAACTACACCTACGAGGAGATCCCCGAAAACATGAAAGCTGAAGCCGAAAAATGGCGTAACACTCTTATCGAAGAGGTTGCTGCTCAGGACGACGCTCTTATGGAGAAATTCTTCGACGATCCCAACTCTATCACTGCTGACGAGTTGGTCGCAGGTGTGCGTAAAGCTACTATGGCAATGGCTATCGTGCCGATGCTTTGCGGTTCTTCGTTCAAGAATAAAGGTGTGCAGATTCTTCTGGACAGCATTATGGCGTTCCTTCCCTCTCCGATCGATATCGGTGCGGTGGTAGGTACGGACCCCAGAAACAACGAAGAGGTTAAGCGTGAGCCGAGTGAAGCCGATCCTTTCTGCTCTCTCGCGTTCAAGATCGCTACCGACCCGTTCGTAGGCCGTCTCGCGTTCATCCGTGTTTACTCGGGTAAACTCGATGCCGGTTCTTACGTACACAACTCGCGCTCTGACAAGAAGGAACGTATCAGCCGTCTCTACCAGATGCACGCCAACAAGCAGAATCCTATTGAGTATGTAAGCGCCGGAGACATCTGCGCTTGCGTAGGGTTCAAAGACGTGCGTACCGGCGATACCCTTTGCGACGAGAAAGCTCCTATCGTTCTCGAATCTATGACTTTCCCTGAAACCGTTATCGGTCTCGCGGTTGAGCCTAAGACTCAGAAGGACCTCGACAAACTGGGTGTAGGCCTTTCGAAACTTGCTGAAGAAGACCCGACCTTTACGGTTAAGACCGACGAAGACAGCGGACAGACCATCATTAGCGGTATGGGTGAGCTTCACCTCGAAATCATCGTTGACCGTCTGAAGCGCGAATTCGGCGTAGAGATCAATCAGGGTGCACCTCAGGTTAACTACAAAGAGGCCCTCAAAAGTTCTGTTCAGCACCGCGAGGTGTTCAAGAAGCAGACCGGTGGTCGTGGTAAGTTTGCCGATATTATCTTCGAACTCGGCCCGGCAGATGACAAAGAATTCTCCGGATTGCAGTTCGTTGACGAAGTTAAGGGCGGTAACATTCCCAAGGAATTCATCCCGTCTGTACAGAAAGGCTTCGAAAACGCTATGGCTAACGGTGCGCTCGCAGGCTACAAGCTCGACAGCATGAAGGTGCGTCTTATCGACGGTTCGTTCCACCCGGTTGACTCCGACCAGCTTTCGTTCGAGATCGCGGCACGCAACGGTTTCCGTAACGCTGCCCTCAAGGCGAACCCGGTCATCATGGAGCCTATCATGAGTGTGGAAGTTGTTACTCCGGAAGAAAGTATGGGTGATATCATCGGCGACCTTAACAAACGTCGCGGACAGATCGCCGGTATGGAACAGAAGGGTAACGCCCGTGCCGTAAAAGCTAAAGTACCTCTCTCGGAAATGTTCGGTTACGTAACAGTTCTGCGTACAATCTCCTCTGGACGTGCGACGTCTACGATGGAGTTCAGCCACTTCGATGAAGTTCCTGCGAACCTCGCTAAGGAAATTATTGAAAAATCGAGCGGACGCAGAAGAGGCGTTGACGAATAATTTAAGGAATGCCCGAAGCCGGGGTGCGGAGAATCCGCGACCTCGGCGGAAGGTGGCCTGAAAGAGAATGAAAAATAAATAGCAAAAAACGATATGAGTCAGAAAATCAGAATTAAACTCAAATCATTCGATCACAATCTGGTTGACAAATCGGCCGAAAAGATTGTGAAAACCGTGAAGGGTACTGGTGCGGTAGTTAGCGGTCCTATTCCGCTTCCGACCAACAAGAAAATCTTTACGGTTAACCGTTCGACTTTCGTTAACAAGAAAGCGAGGGAACAGTTCCAGCTCTGCACGTTCAAGAGGATCCTCGACATTTATTCGTCGACTCCCAAGACTATCGACGCGCTGATGAAGCTCGAACTCCCCAGCGGTGTCGAAGTAGAGATCAAGGTGTGATTTACGGCTGCGGCCGTCTCGTGGCGGCCCGCAGTTTGAAATATGCACAAGCTGGGTAGCAAATAACACAGCCAAATAAAGATCAATACAAAACCAAAATAACCAAGGGGGTGGAGGGATCGGAAAGGTCTCTGAAGCTAAGCAAGGGAGGCGGCATCGCTATGGTTACCCATAACGACAGAAACCGCCCGGACGGCAGGAGTAAGGACAGAACGGTCACGGCCCCTAACACTTAACAACAAACTAATTGACAAAATGTCAGGACTAATTGGAAAAAAAATCGGAATGACTTCCGTTTTCGGTGCCGATGGTAAGAACATACCATGCACCGTTATCGAAGCTGGTCCCTGTGTTGTTACGCAAATCAAAACCGTAGAGAAAGATGGTTACGCTGCGGTTCAGATTGCCTATGACGATAAGAGCGAAAAACACACCAGCAGTAGTTTGTTAGGCCACTTCAAAAAGGCCGGAACTAATCCTAAGCGTCAACTCGCAGAGTTCAAGAGCTTCGACGAAGAAGTGAACCTCGGCGACGTTATCACGCTTGATATTTTCGCTGACGACGACTGGGTCGACGTTACGGGTGTATCGAAAGGCAAAGGTTTCCAGGGCGTTGTGAAACGTCACGGATTTGCAGGCGTAGGCGGCCAGACTCACGGTCAGCACAACCGCCAGAGAAAACCGGGTTCGCTCGGAGCTTCGTCCTATCCCTCGCGCGTATTCAAAGGCAAGAGGCTTCCTGGACAGGCTGGCGGCGCTCAGGTAAAAGTTTTGAACCTCAGGATCCTCAAGAAGATTCCGGAAAGCAACCTGCTCCTCGTGAAAGGTTCTATACCTGGAGCTAAAGGGTCTTACCTTTTAATCGAAGACTAAGCCATGGAATTGAGTATATACAACACTACGGGAGCGGAAACCGGCAAGAAGGTTACGCTTAAAGCAGAGGTGTTCGGCATCGAGCCTAACGACCACGCCATCTACCTCGACGTAAAACAGTACCTCGCTAACCAGCGTCAGGGTACGCACAAGAGCAAGCAGCGCAACGAAGTGGCAGGTTCTACACGTAAGCTTAAACGCCAGAAAGGTACGGGCGGAGCGCGTGCAGGTAGCATCCTCAGCCCGGTATTCGTAGGCGGAGGCCGCGTATTCGGTCCGGTGCCGCGCGATTACAGCTTCAAACTCAACAAGAAGCTCAAACAGCTCGCTCGTCGCAGCGCGCTCAGCTATAAAGCTAAGGACGGAAAGATTACCGTTGTAGAAGATTTCACTTTCGAAACTCCGAAGACCAAGTCGTTCATCGCTATGGCTAACAGCCTCAAGCTCGACGACCGCAGGATTCTTGTGGTACTTCCGGAATCGGATCACAACGTTATCCTTTCGACCCGCAACCTCGGCAACGTGAAGGTGGTTCCGGCTGCTAACGTCAATACTTACGACGTGATGAACGCTACAAGGATCCTCATGGCCGAAGGAAGCGTAAACGTACTTAACGAACTGTTAGCATAATTCGTAAATCTGCAAAAAGATGGAAATTTTAATTAAGCCTATATTGACCGAGAAAATGACGATTCAGGGCGAAAAGCTGAATCGCTACGGTTTCATTGTGGATCCGAAAGCTAACAAATCTCAGATCCGCGCTGCCATTGAGCAGTTGTACGATGTTACCGTCACTGACGTGAACACGATCCGTTACATGGGTAAGGCCAAAAGCCGCTATACAAAAGCAGGACTTCTCTCGGGCCGCGCCGATAACTACAAGAAAGCGATCGTGACGCTGAAAGAAGGAGACAAGATTGATTTTTACAGTAATATCTAACGGAAGATGGCAGTAAAGAAATTCAAACCCATTACACCGGGTACAAGACATAAGATAGCGGGTACGTTCGACGACGTTACGACTGACAAACCCGAAAAATCGCTGCTCTCGCCTAAGAAGAGCTCTGGCGGCCGTAACAACAGTGGCCGTATGACAGTACGCTACCGTGGCGGTGGCCACAAGCAGATGTACCGCGAGGTTGACTTCCGCAGGGCTAAAGACGGCATGGAAGCTACTGTAAAAACGATCGAATACGACCCGAACCGTTCGGCACGTATCGCGTTGCTTACGTACGCTGACGGCCAGAAAAGCTATATCCTCGCTCCAAACGGACTCAAAGTAGGCCAGAAGGTAATGAGCGGTGC
Source organism: uncultured Rikenellaceae bacterium (assembly GCA_944415565.1). GTDB lineage: Bacteria > Bacteroidota > Bacteroidia > Bacteroidales > Rikenellaceae > WRDF01. Next base: position 196,905 of record CALYBQ010000005.1, on the reverse strand, counting down.
TGGTGTAGCTCCCGAAGTCGGCAACACGCTTCTTCTTAGCGAAATACCGCTCGGTACGGTTATTCACGCGATCGAACTCTACCCGGGCCAGGGTGCCGTGATGGCACGTAGCGCCGGTACTTATTGCCAGTTGCTTGCACGCGAAGGCAAATATGCGATTATCAAATTGCCTTCGGGCGAAACACGTATGGTGCTCACTTCGTGCCGCGCTACGATCGGTGTCGTTTCGAACCCCGACCATAGCCTCGAACAGCACGGTAAGGCTGGTCGCCGCCGTTGGCTCGGTCGTCGTCCGCACAACCGTGGTGTCGTGATGAACCCGGTAGATCACCCGATGGGTGGTGGTGAAGGACGTGCATCTGGTGGTCACCCACGTTCGCGCACAGGTCTGCTTGCTAAGGGCTACAAGACCCGCAGCCCGAAAAAGGCATCTTCGAAATTCATAATTTCGAAAAAGAAGAAATAATTAAAAAAATAGCATAAATGAGTCGTTCACTGAAGAAAGGGCCATATATTGAGCCCAAACTCGAGGCCAGGGTCATCGCGCAGAATGAAAGCGGGAAGAAGGCCGTGATTAAGACCTGGTCGCGTGCAAGTATGATATCGCCTGACTTCGTAGGCCAGACGATAGCTGTCCACAACGGGAACAAGTTCATCCCGGTGTATGTAACAGAAAACATGGTGGGACACAAACTCGGCGAGTTCTCCCCCACCCGTAATTTCCGTGGTCACGCGGGCAACCGTAAAAAATAGGTAGGAAATGGGACAGAGAAAACATATTGCGGCTGAACAGAGAAAAGCCGAAAAGAAGCAGAAAGCTTTCGCTATCCTGCGTGACTGCCCGACCTCTCCGCGCAAAATGAGGCTCGTAGCCGACATGGTTCGCGGTGTGGAGGTAAACAAAGCGCTGGGTATGCTCCGCTACTCGAAGAAAGAAGCGTCTATCCGTCTGGAAAAACTCCTCCGTTCGGCTATCGCCAACTGGGAAGCGAAGAACGAAGGCCTCAGGCTCGAAGACACTCCGCTCTGCGTGAAAGAGATCTACGTAGACAGCGCACGTATGCTCAAACGTATCCAGCCGGCTCCGCAGGGTCGCGCTCACCGCATACGCAAGCGTTCGAACCACGTTACCATCGTGGTAGACAAGATCGCTGAGAAAGAAGTTAAACAAGAAGTAAACCAATAGCAGATGGGACAGAAAGTTAATCCGATATCAAACAGGCTCGGTATCGTAAGGGGCTGGGACTCCAACTGGTACGGCGGAAAAGATTTTTCTGATAAGCTTGTTGAAGACGCTAAGATCCGTGAATATCTGAATGCCCGTCTTGCTAAAGCGAGCATCTCGAGAATCCTTATCGAACGTACGCTTAAGCTCGTTACAGTAACTATCGCAACCGCTCGCCCCGGTATCATCATCGGTAAAGGCGGACAGGAAGTGGACAAGCTGAAAGAAGAGTTGAAGAAACTTACCGGCAAGGAAGTTCAGATCAATATCTTCGAAGTGAAACGTCCGGAACTCGACGCCGTTATCGTAGCGAACAATATCGCACGTCAGCTCGAAGGCCGTATCTCTTACCGCCGCGCAGTAAAGACCGCTATCGCGTCTACGATGCGTATGGGTGCGGAAGGTATCAAGATCCAGATCTCGGGCCGTGTAGGCGGTGCGGAAATGGCTCGTAGCGAAACCTACAAAGAGGGACGTATTCCGCTTCACACTTTCCGTGCGGACGTTGACTACCACCTCGCTGAGGCTCTTACCAAGGTAGGTATCCTCGGTATCAAGGTGTGGATCTGCACCGGCGAAGTATACGGCAAACGCGACCTGTTCGAAATGGCAGGATCACCGGCGGCAGCACAGGGCGGTAACGACCGTGGCAACCGTGGCGGCGACCGTGATCGTCGTGGAGGTGGACGTGGCGAACGCCGTGGAGGACGCGGACCGCGTAAAGACAGCAACAGGTAGGAACCCTTTATAAAGCGAAAAGAAAATGTTACAACCAAAAAAGACCAAATTCCGCAGAATGCAGAAAGGGCGCATGAAAGGTCTCGCTCAGAGAGGGAACCAGCTTGCGTTCGGATCGTTCGGAATCAAGGCAATGGAATCCACCTGGATCACCGGCCGCCAGATAGAAGCTGCCCGTCAGGCTATCGTGCGTCATATGAAACGTGAAGGGCAGATATGGATCAGGATATTCCCTGACAAACCGATCACCAAAAAACCGGCTGAGGTACGTATGGGTAAGGGTAAAGGTTCGCCCGAAGGATTCGTGGCTCCTGTTACCCCGGGACGTATCCTCATCGAAGCAGAAGGTGTACCAATGGAAGTGGCTAAGGAAGCTCTGCGCCTCGGAGCACAGAAACTCCCTATCACTACTAAGTTCATCGTTCGTCGCGATTACACAGAATCAGCAAACTAATCAGGCACGGAAATGAAAGCAACGGAAATCAAAGAGCTCACAGTAGCAGAACTCAAAGAACGTATCGAAGCTGCAAAGGCCGACCTGGTGCGCGTGAAAATGCAACATGCTGTGTCGCCGGTGGAAAACTCGAACGTAATCAAAAACGCCCGCAGGGATATTGCCCGTATGAAAACGGTCCTGCGCCAGAAAGAAACCCTTAACTAATTACCGACATGGAAAGAAATCTTAGAAAAGAGAGAATAGGGGTTGTCGTTAGCAACAAGATGGATAAGACCGTCGTAGTTGCCGTGAAGCGTAAGGTGAAACACCCGATATACGGAAAATTCGTCAACAAGACCACTAAATTCGTGGTTGCGGACGACACCAATACCTGCAACGAGGGCGACACCATCAGGATAATGGAAACCCGCCCGCTGAGCAAAACGAAGCGTTGGAGGTTAGTAGAAATCATTGAAAGAGCTAAATAGTCATGATACAACAGGAAAGCAGAATGGTCGTAGCCGACAACAGCGGCGCAAAAGAGGTTCTCTGCATCCGCGTACTCGGCGGCACGGGGAAACGTTATGCGAGCATCGGCGACAAAGTCGTAGTGACTGTAAAGAGCGCAACACCTTCGGGCGACATGAAGAAGGGTACCGTTTCCAAAGCGGTGGTTGTGAGAACTAAAAAGGAGATCAGACGCCAGAACGGATCTTACATCCGTTTCGACGACAACGCTGTGGTGCTCCTCAATAACCAGGGTGAAATGAGGGGAACACGTATCTTCGGCCCGGTAGCCCGCGAACTCCGCGACGGCTACATGAAGATCGTTTCACTCGCGCCCGAAGTGCTTTAATCCTTAACACGCAAGAACAATGTCAGTTAAATTACATATCAAAAAAGGGGACACCGTCTACGTGAACGCCGGCGACAGCAAAGGCCAGACCGGGAAAGTACTCAAGGTGCTTGTTAAGGACAACCGCGCTATCGTAGAGGGAGTGAATCTCGTGAGCAAACACACGAAGCCCAACTCGAAGAACCCGCAGGGCGGCATCGAGAAAAAAGAAGCCCCGATCCACCTTTCGAACCTTCAGGTGCTCGACCCGAAATCGGGAAAGGCTACCCGAGTAGGACGTAAAGAAAAGGACGGCAAGTTAGTTCGTTATTCTAAAAAGTCAGGGGAGGAAATCAAGTAATGGCAAATTTCGTACCGACACTCAAAAAACAGTATAAGGAGCAGATAATCCCTGCCCTTACGAAGGAATTCGATTACAAGAGCGTAATGCAGGTTCCGAAGCTGGAGAAAATAGTTGTGAATCAGGGTATGGGTCAGGCCGTTGCGGATAAGAAACTCCTTGAAACAGCTATCGACGAGCTTACTCTGATCACCGGTCAGAAAGCAGTAGCGACCAAATCGAAGAAGGACATCTCGAACTTCAAACTGCGTAAAGGCATGCCTATCGGTGCGCGTGTTACGCTTCGCGGCGACAAGATGTACGAATTCATGGAAAGGCTCGTTGCTATCGCTCTTCCGCGTGTGCGTGACTTCCAAGGCATCAACGAGAAGTTCGACGGCCGTGGCAACTACACTCTCGGTATCACGGAACAGATCATCTTCCCGGAGATCGACATTGACAAGATCAGCAAGATCTTCGGTATGGAGATCACTTTCGTGACTACGGCAGATACCGATAAGGAAGCTTATGCACTCCTCCGTGAGTTCGGCCTCCCATTCAAAAACGCTAAGAAAAAACAAGCATAAGACATGGCAAAAGAATCGATGAAAGCCCGCGAAGTAAAGCGTGCGAAACTGGTTGCAAGATATGCTGAAAAACGCGCTGCGCTGAAAGCTGCAGGCGATCAGGAAGGTCTTTCGAAGTTGCCGCGTAACTCGAACCCGATCCGTATGCACAACCGTTGCAAGGTGACCGGACGTCCGAAAGGTTACATGCGTCAGTTCGGCATCAGTCGTATCCAGTTCCGCGAAATGGCTTCCAAGGGGCTTATTCCGGGAGTGAAGAAAGCAAGCTGGTAGTAAACGAGCGGTGTGGGATTCGCCGGCAAGACTAAACGGTTTGAGGGTAGAATCTTGTGAAAATACCGCTTAATTGCTACTGAAACATAGCTAACAAAAACGTCGACTTGGAGAGTGAATAATGTTTTTCGGAACATTATTTCTCTCTAAGTTCGTGTTTTTGAGAAAAAAAGCGTATATTTGCCCGCTTCTCCGGGTGTGGTGTGTGCGTATGTGAGATGGAGAATGCACGAGATAGGCGGGGAAATATAAGCGCAGAAAGGGCGATTGCAAACCGGGAAGGTGAGGAGAAGAGAGAGTGAAGGCGGTTTGGACGCATCGAACTTTAGAACTCGAAAACGCTTAACGACAAAGCTTTACAAGAAACACTTTTAATAATTTTTTGATTTTTAACTTTTAATCTGAACAAAAATGACTGATCCAATTGCGGACTTTCTAACACGGATTAGAAACGCGGTGAAAGCCAACCACAGGGTGGTTGAAGCTCCCGGCTCAAAAATCAAACAGGAAATTACCAAAATCCTGTATGACCAGGGCTACATTCTCGCGTACAAGTTCGAAGCAGACGAAAAAGGGCATCCTGCTATAAAAATAGCCCTCAAGTACCACCCCGAAACGAAGGCAAACGCAATCAAAGGCCTCAAAAGGGTAAGCCGTCCGGGTCTGCGTCAGTATGCTGACGTGAAGACAATGCCGACCGTGCAGAACGGTCTCGGTATCGCGATCGTCTCGACCAGCAAGGGTGTTATGACCGATAAGAAAGCACGCCAAGAGAATGTGGGCGGCGAAGTTTTGTGTTACGTTTATTAATCTAAACTTAAGTAAATAATGTCAAGGATTGGAAAAGCACCTGTAAACTTGCCGGCAGGGGTGACCGTAACGGTCGCACCGGACAATACGGTAAGCGTGAAAGGGCCTCTTGGCGAACTGTCGCAGAAAGTCGATAAGGACATCGCAGTTAAGATAGAGGATGGCGTACTGACAGTGGAGCGCCCCACAAACCAACCCCGCCACAGGTCGATGCACGGATTGTACCGCTCTCTCATCAACAACATGGTGATAGGTGTGTCGAAAGGATACGAGATCAAACAGGAGCTCGTAGGTGTAGGTTTCAAAGCCGAAGTAGAAGGCAACATCTTGAAGCTTTCACTCGGTTATTCGCACGATATATGGCTCATGCTGCCGCCCGAAATCAAGGCGGAAGCCGTTTCTGAGAAAAAAAGCAACCCTATCGTAACTCTCAAGAGTACTGACAAACAGTTGATAGGTCAGGTTGCTGCTAAGATACGCTCGCTGCGTAAACCCGAACCGTACAAGGGTAAAGGTATCAAGTTCGTGGGCGAACAGTTAAGGCGCAAGGCCGGAAAATCTGCAAATGCTAAATAGTAAAACAGTAAGATTATGGCATTGACTAAGTTGGAAAGAAGGGCAAGGATCAAAATGCGTATCCGCAAAGTGGTTAGCGGAACCGCTGAAAAGCCCCGCATGAGCGTATACCGCAGCAACAAGCAGATATATATACAGTTTATTGACGACGTTAACGGTGTAACCCTCGCGGCAGCATCTTCTAAGGACAAGGAAATAGCAGCTAACGTAGCTGGTAAGAACAAGACCGAAGTTGCAGCCCTCGTAGGTAAACTCGCAGCGGAAAAGGCAGCGGCTAAAGGTATTAGCGAAGTTGCTTTCGACCGTAACGGTTACCTCTACCACGGAAGGGTTAAACAGTTGGCTGACGCCGCACGCGAAGGCGGCCTTAAATTCTAAGCGGATATGAGCAATACGAATATAAAGAAAGTACGTACGAGCGACCTCGAGCTGAAAGACAGGCTCGTGAGCATCCAGCGCGTTACGAAAGTAACCAAAGGAGGTCGCACCTTCACCTTCTCCGCTATCGTGGTGGTCGGTAACGAAAACGGCGTCGTAGGCTACGGTCTCGGTAAAGCCAGCGAGGTTACCGCAGCTATCGCAAAAGGCGTGGAGGACGCAAAGAAGAACCTCGTGAAAATCCCGGTTCTCAACGGAACCATCCCCCACAAGCAGGAAGCGCGTTACAGCGGATCGGAAGTAATGATCCGTCCGGCTGCACCCGGTACCGGAGTTATCGCCGGTGGTGCTATGCGTGCCGTACTCGAAAGCGTCGGCATTCACAACGTGCTCGCGAAGAGCAAAGGTTCGTCGAACCCGCACAACCTTGTAAAAGCAACGGTTAAGGCTCTTCTTGAACTGCGCGATGCACGCAGCGTGGCTGAAGTAAGGGGTATATCTCTTAATAAAGTGTTCAACGGATAATTAGTGCGAAAGAGATGGCAAGAATAGACATAACTCAGGTAAAAAGCCGCATCGGTAGCACTGCAAGGCAGAAGAAGAACCTCGATGCACTCGGCCTTCGCAAACTCAACCAGACCGTTACCCACGAAGATTCGGCAATCGTAATGGGCATGGTAGAGAAAGTGAAGCACCTTGTGGTGGTAGCTCCTGCTAAAGAGGCAGCTAAAAAAAGTGTAAAACCAGCAACTGAAAAGAAAGATGGAACTAAATAATCTGAAACCCGCAAAAGGCGCGACTCACAGCGAAAAGAGGATCGGCCGCGGACAGGGTTCGGGCCGTGGAGGTACTTCTACGCGCGGTCACAAAGGAGCCCAGTCGCGTTCGGGATACTCCAGCAAGCTCGGTTTCGAAGGCGGACAGATGCCCCTCCAGAGGCGTTTGCCTAAATTCGGTTTCAAGAACCACAAGCGTGTAGAGTTCAAACCGATCAACCTTTCGGTTCTAGAAGACCTCGCAGTTAAGAAATCGCTTAACGTAGTTTCTCCGGAGACTCTGGCTGAAGCCGGTATCGTGTCGAAAAACGACAGGATCAAGATTCTCGGCAACGGCAAACTGAGCAAATCGGTTGAAGTTACCGCTCATGCGTTCAGCAAGAGCGCAAGCGAAGCTATCGAAGCAGCAGGCGGGAAAGCCGTTAAATTATAATCCCTTCAAGGCTTATGAAACGGCTAATCGAAACTATTAAGAACATATTTAAGATTGAGGAACTGCGTAAGAGGATACTCTATACGCTGGGCCTCATTCTTATCTATCGGTTCGGATGTCACGTCGTAATCCCCGGGATCAACCCTGAAGCGCTTTCGAGCCTTACCAGTTCGGTTGAAGGAAACGGCCTGTTGGGGCTGCTCAATATATTCTCCGGTGGAGCTTTCGCGAACGCTTCCGTATTCGCTCTCGGTGTGATGCCTTATATCTCCGCATCGATCGTGATCCAGCTGCTCGGTATAGTCGTTCCTTATTTCCAGAAGCTCCAGAAAGAAGGGGAAAGCGGACGACGCAAGATCAACCAGCTTACGAGGTATCTGACGATCGTGATCCTGCTGTTGCAGGCTCCCGCATATCTGGCATCGCTGCCGTCGGCATTCGGTATACCCGAATCGGCATTCATCCTCGGGCCTAAAAACCCGCTCTACATTGCTGTGGCGATGATGGTGCTTATGGCAGGTACGATGTTCGTGATGTGGCTCGGAGAGAAGATCACAGACAAGGGTATCGGTAATGGTGTGTCGCTCATCATCATGGTTGGTATCGTGGCACGTCTGCCGTTCGCTCTGATCGCCGAGTGGAATACCCGTATGGCAGGTGCAGGCGGCCTTATCATGTTCATCGTTGAGATCGTGATGTGGTTCCTCGTATTCATGGCAAGTATCGCTCTGGTGCAGGCCGTGCGTAAGATCCCTGTGCAGTACGCTAAACGTATCGTAGGCAACAAACAATATGGCGGTGTGCGCCAGTACATCCCGTTGAAGATAAATGCGGCTAACGTCATGCCTATCATCTTCGCTCAGGCGTTGATGATGATCCCTATGCTCTTCGGCAAGTTCGAGTGGGCTCAGGGATTTGTATCGACTTTCGCCGATATTAACGGTGTTTGGTACAACCTCATATTCGCACTGCTCGTAATCGCGTTCACGTATTTCTATACGGCGGTTACGGTCAACCCCAATCAGATGGCGGAAGATATGAAACGCAACGGTGGTTTTATACCGGGAATCAAACCGGGTAAAAAGACCGTTGACTATATCGACGCCGTGATGACAAGGATCACCCTTCCGGGTTCGATCTTCCTCGCTATCGTGGCTATCCTGCCTGCGTTCGCGACGAGGCTCGGCATCAACCAGCAGTTCGCCCTCTTTTTCGGAGGAACGTCGTTGCTGATCTTGGTAGGTGTAGTCCTTGATACTCTCAAGCAGATCGAAAGCCACCTTTTGATGCGCCACTACGACGGACTTATGAAGACCGGCCGTATCAAAGGACGCAACGGTTAGTTTTAGGTTAGGAGTTCTTTACGATGATATACTTAAAGACAAAGGAAGAGATAGAACTGCTCCGCGAGAATAACATTCTCGTGTCGGAAACTCTGGCAGAGGTGAAGAAATACATCAAGCCGGGGGTGACGACGAAAGAGTTGGATACGGTGGCTGAAGAGTTCATCCGTGCCCACGGAGCGGTTCCCGGCTTCCTCGGATATGGTAATCCGCCGTTCCCCGCTACGCTTTGCATATCGGTGAACGAGCAGGTAGTCCACGGAATACCGTCGGATAAACATGTCCTTAAAGAAGGCGATATCGTGTCGGTAGACTGCGGTACCGTTATGAAGGGGTTCTATGGTGATTCCGCATATACTTTCGCGGTAGGTGAGATTGCACCAGATGTGCAGCGGCTGCTCACCGTGACCAAAGAGGCTCTCCGTAAAGGTACGGCGCAGGCCAAAGTCGGAAACCGCATAGGCGACGTTTCCTCGGCCGTGCAGAGGTATGCCGAAGCGAACGGATTTTCGGTTGTCAGGGAACTTACCGGACACGGTCTCGGTCGCAACATGCACGAAGACCCGGAAGTACCCAATTTCGGAATCAAAGGCAGGGGGCCGGTCTTGCAGGAGGGCATGGTCATCTGTATCGAACCGATGATAAACATGGGAACCCGCCACGTCGTTTTCGAAAGGGACGGATGGACGGTCCGTACACGCGATCGCAAGCCTGCGGCGCACTTCGAGTTCGCGGTAGCGATTACGAAAGACGGCCCGGACGTGCTGACGGATTTCGATATCATCGAAAAAGAGTAAGTAACAAAAGAAACAACAAAGGAACTCTATGGCAAAACAGACTGCTATTGAAAAGGACGGAACGATAATCGAAGCGCTGTCGAACGCGATGTTCCGCGTCGAGTTGGACAACGGTCACGTTATCACCGCCCACATCTCCGGAAAGATGAGGATGCACTACATCAAAATCCTTCCCGGCGATAAAGTAAAAGTTGAAATGTCTCCTTATGATTTGAGTAAAGGACGTATTTCGTTCCGTTACAAATAAATCGGGAGAGACGGGGGCTCAATGCGGGGTGTTCGAGCGAAAGCCGACTATTCGTAAGAAATCGGCAACGCGTAAGCGGATTTGTCCGCAGGAGAGAACGTTTCGGATGGAGGTCCCGGAAAAAACAAATGCAAAACAATGAAAGTAAAAGCATCAATTAAGAAGAGGAGCGAGGATTGCAAGATCGTAAAGCGTAAAGGCAAGCTCTACGTTATCTGCAAGAAGAACCCTAAATTAAAAATGCGTCAGGGTTAATCCCTCAAACCAAAAAACAACGAAAAAGATTTATGGCACGTATAGTAGGTGTAGATTTACCAAAGAACAAGAGGGGCGAAATAGGCCTCACCTATATTTACGGTATAGGACGCAGTACGTCGCGCAAGATCCTCGAAATGGCCGGTGTTGATCCGAACCAGAAAGTACAGGAGTGGAACGACGAGCAGGTTAACGCGATCCGTGGCGCTATCGCTGAAAGCGGTATCAAAGTGGAAGGCGAAGCGCGTTCTATCGTACAGCTCAACATCAAACGCCTTATGGACATCGGTTGCTACCGTGGTATCCGCCACCGTATCGGCCTGCCGGTAAGGGGACAGAGCACCAAGAACAACGCTCGTACTCGTAAGGGACGTAAGAAAACAGTCGCTAACAAGAAAAAAGCAACTAAGTAATAAGACAGAGTTATGGCTAAGAAAACAGGAACAGTTAAAAAGAAAGTCGTTAAGGTTGACGGCGTGGGTCAGGCTCACGTTCACTCGACTTTTAACAACGTTATCGTTACGATCACGAACGGTAACGGCGACGTGATAAGCTGGAGCTCTGCAGGTAAAATGGGTTTCAGGGGTTCGAAGAAGAACACTCCTTACGCTGCCCAGACTGCCGCTCAGGATTGCGCTAAAGTTGCTTACGATCTCGGATTGCGTAAAGTAAAAGTTTATGTTAAAGGACCGGGTGCGGGACGCGAATCAGCTATCCGTACCATCCACGGTGCAGGTATCGAGGTCATCGAGATCATCGACGTGACTCCAATGCCGCACAACGGATGCCGTCCGCCTAACCGCCGCCGCGTGTAAACTTTAACGCAGCGTAGCTGCAGGTCGGCAGCGTGATCGGTCCGGTCGGCGTACATGGTGCGAATGACACGGGCAGGGAAGGCAGAGATGAAGGACCGGCTCCGACATCTGACGAAAGCCACCTGTGATTTTTAAAAACATAAATAAAAAAAGACAATGGCAAGATATATAGGACCAAAAAGTAAAATCGCGCGTAAGTTCGGTGAACCGATCTTCGGGGCGGACAAAGTTCTCGAAAAGAAGAACTATCCTCCCGGACACCACGGGCTTGCCCGCAAGCGCAAAAAAGTATCGGAGTACGGTACTCAGCTGAGCGAAAAACAGAAAGCAAAATCGACTTACGGAGTACTCGAGAAACAGTTCCACAGAACTTTTGAAGAGGCTGCCCGTATGGGAGGTATCACTGGTGAAAACCTTTTGAAACTTCTCGAATGCCGTCTCGACAACGTTGTATACCGTCTGGGACTCGCTCCTACAAGGGCAGGTGCACGCCAGCTCGTTTCTCACCGCCACATTACGGTGAATGGCGAGGTTGTCAACGTACCTTCGTACAGCCTGAAAATCGGCGACGTGGTTTCTGTACGCGAAAAATCGAAGAGCATGGAATCTATACAGGAATCGTTGGCAGGACGCCGCAACCGTTACTCTTGGTTGGAGTGGGACGGCAGCTCGATGACCGGTAAGTTCATGGCTAAACCCGAACGTGAGGATATTCCTGAAAACATCAAGGAACAGCTCATCGTCGAATTGTACTCGAAGTAGTAAATAACTGCAAACGAATAAACGTATGGCAATATTAGCATTCCAGAAGCCTGAAAAGGTTATCATGCTCGAATCGACTTCGACGTTCGGGAAATTCGAATTCCGACCGCTCGAACCCGGTTTCGGCATGACGGTCGGAAATGCCTTGCGCCGTATCCTGTTGTCCTCGCTCGAGGGCTACGCGATTACGAGCGTCAAGGTATCCGGCGTCGATCACGAGTTTGCCGCCATCCCCGGTGTGATGGAAGGTATGATAGATGTAATCCTGAACCTCAAACAGGTGCGCTTTATCCGTACGGTGGACAACACCGACAGCGAGAAGGTGACGGTGAACGTTGCCGGACAGAGCGAGCTTACCGCAGGATACATCTCGAACTTCCTGACCGGTTTCAAAGTTCTCAATCCCGATCTGGTGATCTGCCGCCTCACGCCCGAAACCAAACTCCAGATGGAATTGACCATCAACAAGGGGCGCGGTTACGTTCCGGCTGAAGAGAACGCAGTTGCCGATGCTGAATTCGGGGTTCTTCCGGTGGACTCTATCCACACCCCGATCAAGAACGTTAAGTACTCGATCGAGAACTACCGTGTGGAGCAGAAGACCGACTACGAAAAGCTCAATATCGAGATAACTACTGACGGTTCGATCCATCCGAAAGAGGCGCTCAAGGAGGCTGCTAAGATACTTATACAGCACTTCATGCTCTTCTCTGACGAAAAGATCACACTGAACATGGAGGACAACAACGCTGCCGAAGAGTTCGACGAGGATGCACTGCATATGCGTCAGCTCCTCAAGACTAAGCTCGTTGACCAGGACCTCTCTGTCCGTGCTCTCAACTGCCTCAAAGCGGCTGAGGTGGACACTGTCGGCGACCTCGTGCGTTTCAACCGCAACGACCTGCTGAAGTTCCGTAACTTCGGCAAGAAGTCGCTCACGGAGCTCGACGACTTACTTACGTCACTGAACCTCCACTTCGGAATGGATGTTACACCGTATAAACTTGACAAAGACTAATCATGAGACATAACAAAAAAGTCAATCACCTCGGAAGGCAGAGCGCACACCGTAAGGCCCTCATGGCTAACATGGCAACTTCGCTCATCCTCCACAAGCGCATAAGCACGACAACCGCAAAGGCTAAGGCCCTCCGCGGATATGTCGAACCATTGATCACCCGTTCGAAAGAAGACACTACTCACTCGCGTCGTATCTGTTTCAGCTACCTGCGCGACAAGGAGGCGGTTACGGAATTGTTCCGTGCAGTAGCTCCGGCCGTAGGCGAACGTCCGGGAGGTTATACCCGTATCCTCAAAACCGGGTTCCGTCTCGGTGACGCTGCTGATATGTGTATCATCGAGCTCGTAGACTTCAACGAAACTTACGGCAAGGAAGCTCAGGCTACCAGCAAGGCTCGTACCCGTCGTGGACGCAGCGGTGCTAAGAAGGAAGAAGCCGCAGCTCCGGCAGCAGAAGGTGCTGAGGCTCCGGTTGCAGAAGCCGCAGCAGAGAAGCCGGCAGCAAAGAAGGCTGCTCCTAAAAAAGCAGCTGCTCCGAAGCCGGCAGCCAACAAAAATGTAGCTACAAAGACTTCGGGTGCTAAGGTTGGTGCTACCCGTGTTTCGAGCAAGAAGGGTGCATAATTAAGTTTGCAGATTGTCCGAAAGGACAAAATGTCTATAATTCTATGAGACGGCCGCCTAATCAGGCGGCCGTCTCATATTTTTCCGTACCTTGAGATGCGACTCTTATAATGTAATGATTATGAAGAAGATTATAATGATGTTTCTTGGCTTGGCTCTTTTTATCGCGGCCGGAGCCCAAGAGGTAGAAAAAGAGACATTCCTTTATTCGGTCAAGGGAACGGACAGCCTTTATCTGGATAAATACGACGGGATCGGACAACAGGAGTTGAAACCGTGTGTTATATTTATTCACGGAGGGCATTTTTCTTCTGGAGATCGCGGTGACGGGAGCGGCTATTTCAAATATCTGGCCCGTAACGGCTATACGGTCGTGTCAATAAGCTATCGTCTCGGGTTTAAGGGTGTCGATGTGAAAAACGCACAGGTATACGATCTGGCCCAAATGGAGAAGCTGCTGTCGGGAACGATCGACATGGCGGTAGAGGACCTTTTCGATGCTACCGGTTTCATATTGGCGAATGCTGCGGAGTGGAAGGTCGATCCGAAAATGATAATTGCGAGCGGGACGAGTGCCGGGGCGATTACCGTTTTGCAGAGCGAATATTATATCTGCAACGGCCATCGGTTTGCGGCCAAATTACCGGCCGGGTTCAATTATGCTGGGATCTGTGCCTTTGCCGGTGCGATATACTCTCCGGATGATATTACTTGGGCAAAAAAGCCTTGTCCTATCATGATGTTTCATGGCAATGCGGACGATACGGTCCCTTATGATGCTCTCAGGCTGCCTGCCAACGGCGGCTTTTTCGGCTCGAAATACATAGCGGCCACGCTTCGCGCACAACAGTCGCCATATTTGTTTTATACGGTTGTCGATACGGCCCATGAGGTTGCATGGTATAAGACCATAGTGGAATTGCGCGAGGATGTTATCTATTTTTATCGTGTTCTGTCGCTTAACAGAAATCCGATGATGATCGATACCGAAGTGCGTATTGTCGGCAGGCCCGAACGTAAAAAGACCTTTACGATGGAGGATTTCATACGTTCGACATTCGGGGAATCCAAGTAAGGCCGTTGAAAAGAGTCGGGTGCGGCCCAGCTTAACCTTTTTTTATTTGTGAAATCGGGCATAAAATCGTATCTTTGGAACGTTTTTCGCCCGGTGTGTTTTCACGGGCGCATATGCTTGGACAGAGAAGATTTTAACCTCAAAATAAAACAGAAATCATGAGTCAGATTGTAAGTGTACACGGAAGGGAGATCCTCGATTCGAGGGGCAATCCTACGATCGAAGTTGAAGTAATCACAGCAAGCGGTGCTACCGGTCGTGCTGCAGTTCCGAGCGGTGCGTCTACCGGCGAAAACGAAGCGCTCGAACTTCGCGACGGCGACAAAGGCCGTTACCTCGGTAAAGGTGTTTTGAAAGCCGTTCAGAACGTAAACGAAGTTATCGCGAAAGAGATCCTCGGCATGCCTGTTACCGATCAGGTAGGTATCGACAAGGCTATGATCGCCCTCGACGGAACCCCGACCAAAAGCAACCTCGGTGCAAACGCTATTCTCGGCGTATCTCTCGCAGTTGCTCACGCCGCTGCAAACCTGCTCGGAATGCCGCTTTATCGTTACATCGGCGGTACTAACGCCAAAACGCTTCCGGTTCCTATGATGAACATCATCAACGGCGGTTCTCACTCTGACGCTCCTATCGCGTTCCAAGAGTTCATGATCCGTCCGGTGGGTGCATCTTCGTTCCGCGAAGGTCTCCGTATGGGTGCTGAAGTGTTCCACTCGCTCAAGAAAGTGCTCCACGACCGCGGTCTCAGCACTGCTGTAGGTGACGAAGGTGGTTTCGCTCCGGTACTCAAAGGTACTGAAGACGCTCTCGAATCGATCATCGAGGCTATCAAGAAAGCTGGTTACAAACCGGGCCGCAAGGCTGAAGGCGGCGACGTTGCGATAGGTCTCGACTGCGCTTCTTCTGAGTTCTATGCAGACGGTATCTACGACTACACCAAGTTCGAAGGCGCTACCGGTGCAAAACGCAGCTCTAAAGAGCAGGCTGAATACCTGAAAGGTCTCGTTGAAAAATATCCTATCGACTCTATCGAAGACGGTATGAGCGAAAACGACTGGGACGGTTGGAAAATGTTGACCGATATGATCGGCGACCGTTGCCAGCTCGTAGGCGACGACTTGTTCGTAACCAACGTAGAGTTCTTGAAGAAAGGTATCGAACTCGGTTGCGGTAACTCTATCCTTATCAAGGTTAACCAGATCGGTTCGCTTACCGAAACACTAGACGCGATCGAAATGGCACACCGTGCAGGTTATACTTCAGTTACTTCGCACCGTTCGGGCGAAACCGAAGACGCTACTATCGCCGACATCGCGGTAGCTACCAACAGCGGTCAGATCAAGACCGGTTCGTTGAGCCGTTCGGACCGTATGGCTAAGTACAACCAGCTCCTCCGTATCGAAGAAGAACTCGGCGACGAAGCTATCTACGGATATACCAAAATCTACAAGAAATAATTGTAGGCGAATAGCTTCATAAGGGATTTATCTCTTGTGATAAGCAATGTAAGGAGAGACCTAAACGGGTCTCTCCTTTGTTTTCGAGATAAATTGCCAAGCGATTCCAAAGCCGTTTTTGAATGGAACGGATAATGCTTAATATTTGACTCAAGAAATTGGCTTCGCTACCGCAAACCGGCTTTGGGCCGACATTCGCTATTTCTTTTCGTCGAATATTCTCCGTATATTTGTATAAATCTTTAATATAGAAGGATGGCGACGTCTTTATATCACGATATAATATTCGGGCCTATACACAGCCGCAGGTTGGGGCTTTCGTTGGGTGTGAACCTGCTTCCGTCCGACAGCAAGTTGTGTAGTTTCAACTGTATATATTGCGAGTGCGGGTGGAACATTAAGGGAGCAAAACCGCGTTTCAATAAACGTGATGATGTGAACCGTCTGCTGAGAGAGAAACTCGGAGAGATGGTTGCAGAAGGTACGCCGCCGGATGTCATCACCTTTGCCGGTAACGGAGAACCGACGCTGCACCCGGAATTTGATGAGATCATTTCCGATACTATCGCTGCGCGTAACGAGATATGTCCGTCGGCGAAAATTTCGGTATTGAGCAACGCTACGATGATAGGCCGAGAAAGCGTCCGGAGAGCGTTGCTGAAAGTCGATAACAATATACTGAAGCTCGATTCTGCTTTCGATGATACGGTGCGCCTGATAGACGATCCGCAGGGGGAGTATTCGGTTGCGAGGACAGTGGAGGACATGAAATTGTTCGATGGGCGTCTGATAGTCCAGACCATGTTCCTGCGTGGAGAATGTGGTGGGAAGAGAGTGGACAATGCGACCGAGAGCGAGGTTTCCGCATGGCTGGCCTTGTTGCCCGAGATTCGTCCCCAGAAGGTGATGATATACACCATAGACCGTGATACGCCTTGCGAAACCCTTGAAAAAGTGTCCGTCGACGAATTGAAACAGATTGCGGCGCGGGTGGAAGCATTGGGCATACCGTGCTCGGTTGCCGGCTAAAAGGCATAATGATTATGGGAAAGCTTAAAATCGTACTCGTCGTTTCACTCTTATTAAATGTGGTCGCTTTTGTGGTCATCATTAAGGAGCGATATATTGGGCGGGACATTGTAGCAACATGTAAGAATGCAGACCCATTGTCCGGTCTGTCGAGATGGGACATGGAATTCATAGACGAGGTAGTGGGAATCTACGATAGTTTGGTGATAGCCAATACCGCGCCGGGCCTTTCGATTGGCGAGGCATATCAGGCATTTTTTGATGAAAGATGGCCGGATCATAAAAGAAATCCAAGTCTGTTCGAACCATCGTATGATCAATCATTCCCATTTTTACTTTATTTTATTTGCGACCTTAAGCCCAATTCATTTGTGAGTCCATGGTATATACGTGGCGGCTGGAGGTTTAGGGTTAAAGACGGTGCATTCGGTTTTATTGATAAAGTAGCCAAACAGAATCCGTTCTGGAACACAGCGGCCGAGAGCCTCAGGCAGACCCGCGATTTCATATCCGTGGTTTCTAACTCGTACATGTATGACTATAAGAATATCAATTTCGAGAGCAAGGCCGAGAGATTTCTTGTTGCGCTCCACGTATGGTATCCCGGTCGGGGACCGGACAATGCCTTCGTTCTGAAGATTGACTTGCCCGAAAGCGACAGGCTGAGAAAAGAGATAAAAGAACAAATAAAACGATAGGAAATGGTAACTAACGAACAGATCAAAGAGCTTATAAGGCGCCGGGATGCGCTGAGGGGGTATCTTTGACATCGACAGCCGTAAAAAAGAGCTTGAGATAGAGGAGGGTTTGACGCAGGCTCCGGATTTTTGGGACGATCCGGCGAAAGCCGAGGTGCAGTTGAAAAAAGTGGCCGGTATCAAAAGTTGGGTGGAGGATTACGATGCCGTACATTCGGCTGTCGATGACCTCGAACTTATGCCCGATTTCGTGCGCGAAGGAGTGGCCGGGGAAGAAGAACTTGACCGACAGTATGCCTTGTCGCTCGAAAAGATCGAGGCCCTCGAAATGCGTAACATGCTTCGCGGTACGGAGGACCGTCTGGGTGCTATCATGGATATTAATTCCGGGGCTGGCGGTACGGAGAGCCTCGATTGGGCTTCCATGCTCATGCGTATGTATATGCGTTGGGGAGAGCGCAACGGTTATAAGGTGCGTGTTATAGATGTGCAGGATGGTGACGAGGCCGGTATAAAATCGGCTACTCTGGAGTTCGAGGGAGAATATGCCTACGGATACCTGAAGAGTGAGAACGGTGTACACCGTCTGGTTAGGTTGTCGCCCTTCAATGCCAATAACAAGCGGCAAACCACCTTCGCGTCGGTATTCGTGTCTCCTGCGGTAGACGATTCGATTGAGATCGTAATAAATCCTGCTGATATAGAGTGGGACACGTATCGCAGTAGTGGGGCGGGAGGCCAGAATGTCAACAAGGTGGAGACGGCCGTGCGCTTGCGTTACCATCATAAAGATGCCGCGACAGGTGAGGTTACAGAGTTCATAATAGAGAATAGTGAGACCCGTTCGCAATTGATGAACCGAGAGAACGCCATGCGAATACTCAAGTCGAAACTTTATCAGAAAGAGCTTGAGAAGCGGATGGCCCTGCAAAACGAATTGGAGGGTAAGAAGAGGAAGATAGAATGGGGTTCGCAGATACGCAGCTATACGTTGCATCCGTATAAACTTGTCAAGGACCATCGGACAGGGCACGAAACTTCGGATACCGTCGCAGTGCTGGACGGCGATCTGGGAGACTTCATTAAAGCCTATCTGATGGAGTTCGGGGCAGAATAATCCTTAGTTATATTAGTATTGAAGAATCAAGGAGCCTTTTTCAAAGGCTCCTTGATTTGTATTGTTATTTCCGTTTCGGTGCTTCGAGGAACGTAATGTTGATTATGAAATAGTGTGGGGATTGTTTATACAGTTCGTCTTCGAGATTTTCCGGATATGTCGAGCCGCAGAAACGGTAAATATTGGCCTTCGCATTGTAATATACCGCGGCATATGCGATGAGAGGGGTTTTCTGTCCCATTTCCCACTCTTCGGGTAATTTGAATTGCCAGAATGTGTAAAAAGAATGACTCTCGCCTTCTGCATGTTTGTTTGTGATCGTGTTGGTTGATGTGTAGAGATTGCCTAAAATAGATCGTATGACGATCTTCCCGTTTTCTTGTTCATTCACTACGATTCGAAACGACTGTATGTTTTTCCGTCCTGATAGTGCGCCGTTGTCATCCCAGACTGATTCGCTCCATATTTTGTGACATGAGCGTACGCTCTTTGGTCAATTCGCCATTTTTGTACTCGTCTACCGT
Source organism: uncultured Rikenellaceae bacterium (assembly GCA_944415565.1). Taxonomy (GTDB): domain Bacteria; phylum Bacteroidota; class Bacteroidia; order Bacteroidales; family Rikenellaceae; genus WRDF01. The sequence goes on along the minus strand of CALYBQ010000005.1, from coordinate 177,729 downwards.
CAACTTTATTTGATACTCATTCTGCGACTCCAAATTGTATTTGAAAGAGTATAACCCTAACATTTCCAGATCTTTTCGTGCTTCTTTTATTTCAGCTCTTAATTCAGAGGGATGGACCATCGAGATTTTAATCGGGAGAGGTTCGTTCTTGGCGTTCCAGGCAAGTACGGTAAACATTAGCAGTATCGTAGCAAGATGCTTCATAGTAGGTAAGACAAATTGAGGTGTTTAGTCTTTCCTTAAGATAGTAAAAAAGCCCAGAAATAACTTCGAACAGCTTGCTGGCTTTAATTAGATAATTTGGGGACAGACTTATGTCGGGCGATTAGCTTGACAACGCATCTGCATGTAAGCTTTTATTTTGCAATGGTTGTGTTATCGTGGGGTAGAAAATACTCAATCCCGCTCTATTGGTCGAATAGCGGGCTGTCGAATGAAGCGTATATCTGGTGTTTGGTGTCGAAAGGTCCTTATACGGACAATATTTTCTCGGATTTTTTACCTGTATGCAGTAATTTTACCTGCATGACCGACTCTATCAGCTCGTCGGCTTCCCTGCATGATACGATATAGGTCTGCTCGTATATGTCGATTATCTCGACCAAATGGGCCCACTCTCCGGCGTATACCTTGACCATATCCCAGCCCTTGAAGTTCAGATAGTAGCCGTAAAAGCCGAAGAACCCGAAGCTGCCCAATACGGGAAATAGATAGTGGTATTCGTTCGGCGATACCTTGCGGATGGAACGAATGTCGCGTATGTCGATGCGTGTCAGTTCCACCACGCATTGTATTTCGAGGTTGCTTTCGTCAACCGTTATGCGCCGCGGGATTGAGAGTATGTAGAGTGCTGTGATCCCGACGAGTATGGAGAGCAACCATGCGTGCAGGTAGCCTCCATGTACGAATATGAGTATGGCCGCTGCTATGGCGGCGATGAAAAGGCTCCATATAACGGTCAGAACCGTGGTTCGCTTATTCCGGTTATGTCTAAATCTTCGTGCCATTCTCGATGTCGAGTAACGCTTGTGCGAGCGTCATGTGGAAAGGGGTGGTTATCTTTATATTCGCCGGATCTCCTTCGCACAGGTGGATACGGCTGCCGTAATGTTCCACGACGGATGCGTCGTCCGTAAATGAGGCTGCGTATTCGGCCGCGTCGTACGCCTTACGCAGCAATTCGTATGAAAATGCCTGCGGTGTTTGTATCGCGCGCAATGCCGTTCTATCCGTAGGTTGTGAATGTCCGTCCTGAGCTATTGTCCGGAAGGAGTCGGCCGGGGCTATCGCCGGAACGGCTGTCCCGTGCGATAATGCGCTGCTTATCACCCGTTCGATGAGCCCTTCCGAAACGAACGGTCTTACGCCGTCGTGTACCGCTACTATGTCACATTCTTTTATGTGTGCCAAAGCGTTCTTGACAGATTCGAAACGTGTCGCTCCGCCATGTATTACGGTGTGTGTGCCATCGAGGCCGTATTCCCCTGATATGTCGTGCCACCTATCGGTTTCTTCCTGCGGCAGCGCTATTACGATCTGTGCATCGGGAAGTGCCTGCAACAGGCGTTCGACGGTGTGTACGAGTATCGGTTTCCCGGCCAGAGGAAGGAACTGCTTAGGTACGGAAGCACCCATACGGCTCCCGCTTCCGCCTGCGACTACTATGATTCCGATACGTGGCATGCCCAAAGTTAAGCTTTTTTTGTTTCGCCCTTTTCTTTTTCCCAGAATAGTTTTTTGCCGAAACCGAGCGTATTGTCCGTATATTTCAGGTAATCTGGGGCGAATATCCATAGGTTGAGGTCGGCCATAGCGGCATATGGAAAACGTGTCAGGTATGCTTTACGCATCGAGCCCTCTTCGTGCTGTGCGGGTTTGCGTATGGTCCCGGAAAGCTGCAAGCCCTGCAATCTGCCGACCACCTTCGTTTCGAGCACTATGGAGCCGGCCGCCTTTCCGTTGGCCACGATCTCTGCGACGTGACGCGTATGTGCGTCGGAGGTGAATACTAAGAAGCCGCTGGCATCGTCGTAAGCGTAAAACATGTTGGCACACCACGGTTGCCCGTCGCTACACGTAGCTATCGTCATGACGTGGTGCTTTCGTATGAACCGGATGATGCGCGGATCGGGAGAGTTCGTTTCCATGTGTTCCTTATCGTATGCTGTCCGTTTTCAGCGTGTCGTTGGCTACTGTTATCGAATCGAGCTGTGTGATGCGCTGGTCGGCCGGAAGCGTTCCTGCGAGCTCGGCCATGATGCGGTCGCGCACGAACTCGAACCGTGCCATGTTCTCTTTCGAGATAGGTTCGGCCGGTTCTGCCACCATTTTAAGCGGGTCGATAGGCGTTCCATTGCGCCATACCCGGTAATCGAGGTGCGGACCTGTCGAAACTCCCGTGCTTCCCACGTAACCGATGACCTGTCCCTGACTCACACGCTTACCTGTGGCTATGCCTTGGGCGAAACCTCGCAGATGCAGATAACCGGTCGTATATTGTGTATTGTGCTTGATCTTAATGACGTTGCCGCCACCGCTCTGCCAACCTTTGAAGACGACGGTCCCGTCACCTACAGCTACTACCGGCGTCCCTGCGGGTGCGGCGTAATCGACTCCGTGATGCGGGCGGCGAATACGAAGTACGGGGTGCATTCTGGAGTTGGAGAACTTGGATGATATGCGACTGTACTTCAGAGGGGCTTTCAGCATGCTTTTGCGTAGGCTTTGCCCCTTTTCGTCCCAGTAGCTTATGCGTCCGTCCTGATTGAAAGGTATCGCATAGTTGTCCTTGCCTCCGTGGTTGAATATCGCCCCCCAGATGCGCCCGTTGCCTATGCGTGTACTGTCGACGCATTGTTCGTCGTATATTACTTTCACCTTGTCGCCCTCCTGAAGTCCGAAAAAGTCGATGGTCCAAGCATATACCTCGGAAAGTTCCATTGCCAGTGCCGGCGACATGTCGGCTTCGACCATGGCGTTCCACAACGACGATTTTATGACGGCCTCGCCCATGCGCCTTTTGACTGATACGTCTTTGAAATCCTGTCGCACGCATACAGAGTCGCCTATGAACGATATTACGAGGTATTCGGTCTTGTTCTGTTCGTAGACGAAATGTTTGAGCTGCGACAGCGAATCGTTCGATATGAACACCGTGTAGTTGTTGCCGGCACGCATGTTCCGCAGGTCGAATACGCTGCGGCACGCTTTGTCGGTCTTATCCGTCATCGCCGGATCGAGACCGTATTTGGCGAACAGCGCACCTGCCGTCTGCCCTGTCCCTATGGTCCCCTGTTCCACGATAAGCTCGCTGTAATCTATGCCGTAAAGTGTAGGGACCTCCTTTTGTGCCTCTGTTTCCGTTGTTGCCTCTGTCGTACCGCTGGCATTTTTTGTCTCCCCTTTGCACGAGATCAAAATATATACGGCTATGGCAATCGCCGCGATGGCGAACAATACTATCTGTATGGTGGGGTATCTCTTTGTCCTACGCATTTGTCGGAGTGTTGGTTGTTGTGTGTCTATATTTTCTTTTAACGTTGCGAGGGGCCGGTAAGTATGCAGGCAGCAAAAAAATCTAAAAACAGGAGGAGCGGCAGGTTATCGCTACACGTCCCGCCGCCCTCGGTGATATATAGTTTTTCATAATCCGCCGCAGCATGGCCGCGACTTTTTTTTTTATGAAAGGGAGATGCACATGGCATCTCCCTTTCATGTGCTATTCCTCTATGCGCCTCCGCATTTGGAGTCTCCGCAGTTCATGCAGACTTGGCAGCCGTCTTGGTAGACGATCTCGGTGGCGCCGCATTTCGGGCATTTCTTGTCTATCTTGGTCCCGTCGGCCACATACTGTTTAAGCGCGCGTGCCACACCGTTTTTCCACGTATTGATCGACTCGTCGTTGAAATGCAAGCCTTCGACGAGGTTTACCACGTCCACGATAGGCATACCGTTCCTGAGCACCCCGGAGATGAGTTTTGCGTAGTTCCAGAACTCTTCGTCGAAAAGACGCGAAATGCCGCCGACGGTGTTGGTGTAGCCGTACTTGTCCTTGTATTGGAAATCGTAACGCTTTACGCCGTCTTGTTCGACCACCTTGATTATCGACCCTTTGGTGATCTTACGCGGGATGAACATGGCGTCCTCTTCCATCTTACCGGTAAATATTTCGTAGGGACGGTCGTTGTATATGCCGACGAAAGCTATCCACTCTTCCGATCCGTTCTTGAAGCGTACGATGTCGGCTTCGAGTTCTATCGGGCGATGCAACGGCGGTTTGTATGTGCCGTCGCTCTTCTCTTCGGCCTTTTTCTTCTCGACCAAAACGCCGGCACGCGATCCGTCGCGGTATACCGTTACGCCTTTGCAGCCGTATTCCCATGCCGTGCGGTATACGTTGGCCACGAGTTCCTCTGTCACATCGTTAGGCAGGTTGACCGTAACCGAGATGGAGTGGTCCACCCATTTCTGTATGGCTCCCTGCATTTTGACCTTGCTTACCCAGTCGATATCGTTGGCCGTAGCCTTGTGATACGGTGATGCCTCAACGAGTTTGTCCAGTTCATCGTCCGGCATGGTTTCCAGTTTCGACGTGTCGTAACCGGAGGCTTCGAGCCATGTCACGAATTTGTGGTGGAATACGTTGTATTCTTCCCACGAGTCGCCCACTTCGTCCACGAACGTTATGTTGACGTCCTTGTCGTTCGGGTTGACCTTGCGGCGGCGCTTATATGCCGGGCGGAACACAGGCTCGATGCCGGAGGTCGTCTGCGACATGAGGCTGGTGGTTCCCGTAGGAGCTATGGTAAGCATGGCGATGTTGCGGCGGCCGTTTGCGACCATCTCCTTGTAAAGCTCCGGATCGGCCTCCTTGATGCGTTCGATCATCGGATTGTTCTTCTCCTTCTTAGCATCGAAGATCGGGAACGCTCCCCTCTCCTTGGCCATCGCTACCGATGCACGGTATGCCTCGATGCAGAGTGTTTTCTGTACCTCGACCGCAAATGCGATAGCCTCTTCCGTGCCGTAGCGCATGCCGAGTGCGGCGAGCATGTCGCCTTCGGCCGTTATGCCGAGTCCGGTACGTCGTCCCTGTTCGGCTTTTTCACGGATCTTGAGCCAGAGGTTACGCTCTACGCTGCGGATGTCGTCGTCTTCCGGATCGCCTTCGATCTTGGACAGGATAGCTTCCACCTTCTCGAGTTCAAGGTCGATGATGTCGTCCATCATACGCATGGCTTTGCCTACGTGTTCCCTGAATTTGTCGAAGTCGAACTTGGCCTCTTTGGTGAACGGTTTGTCCACGTACCCGTAAAGGTTGAGGGCCAGCAGGCGGCAACTGTCGTAGGGGCAGAGCGGGATTTCGCCGCAGGGGTTGGTCGATACGGTGGTGAAACCTTGGTCGGCGTAGCAGTCCGGAACCGATTCGCGTATGATGGTGTCCCAGAACAGAATACCCGGCTCGGCCGATTTCCATGCGTTGTGGATTATCTTGTTCCACAGAGCTTTGGCATCTATGTCCTTCTCGTACATCGGGTTGTCGCCCGAGATAGGGAATTGCTGGTGGTATGTCTTGCCTTCGGCGACGCACCGCATGAATTCGTCGTCTATCTTTATCGACACGTTTGCGCCCGTAACTTTACCGAGCTCGGTCTTGGCGTCAATGAAATTCTCCGCGTCGGGGTGCTTGATGGACAGCGAGAGCATTAGGGCTCCGCGGCGTCCGTCCTGAGCCACCTCGCGGGTGGAGTTTGAGTAACGCTCCATGAACGGGACGATACCTGTCGAAGTCAGTGCGCTGTTGAGCACCGGACTACCGGTCGGGCGTATGTGTGAGAGGTCGTGCCCTACGCCGCCGCGCCTTTTCATGAGTTGCACCTGTTCTTCGTCTATACGGATGATTCCGCCGTAGGAGTCGGCGGGTTTCTTATGTCCGATCACGAAACAGTTGCTGAGCGAGGCTATCTGGAGGTTGTTGCCTATGCCTGTCATCGGACCGCCCTGCGGGATGATGTATTTGAACCCTTGCAGGAGCGCATGAACTTCGTCGGCGCTCATCGGATTGGCATAGTTTTTCTCGATGCGGGCTATTTCGTTGGCTATACGCCAGTGCATCTGTTCGGGGGAACTTTCGAAAATCCTGCCGAAAGAATCCTTGAGTGCGTATTTGCTGACCCATACGGTGGCGGCAAGCTCGTCACCCTTGAAATAATCGCGTGCGCCGTCCACTGCTTCGGAATACTTGTATTCTTTCAGCCCCTCTGGTACGGGCCCCGGATTTTTCTTGTTGTTGACTTCAGACATATTACTCGTTATTTATGTATTTTAATTCTTTCCGCTCGCCTATGGGTTTTCCTTGTGCTTTGCGTAATCTGACAGAAAACCCGCCCTTGTCCTGCTTGTAAGACTGTTTCCGGCCGAAGCCGCAGGCATACTTGTCAATATGTGCCTGTAAAACAGTGTTGTTTAAGGTAAAGGGAAGTTTGTTTCCGCCGCACAAGGCCCGAACATCAGTTACAAGTTTAAGCAACTTTTCAGAGAGTATCGGTGAAAAGTTTATGTAGTTAAGAACATTTTATCGACAATTATGCGTCCGAATTTATTAATAGCGTGAGGGTCAGCGCGAACAGTCGAAAGGTAAAAGTTGGGCTTTTGCCGAGGTTGTGAAACTGTCTCTTCTCGGTGCCGGATAGAGCTTGTAGCGTCGTGCCGTTTTCAGATGTCCGAGGTTTAGAAGCCGAATACGCGCCGGGCGTTGGCGGTGGTGATTTCGGCTATCTCTTCGGGTGTCCTGCCTGTCGCCTCGGCGACTTTTTCGCATACGTAAGTAACGTAGGAGCTTTCGTTGCGTTTGCCGCGGAAGGGAACGGGCGGCAGATAAGGACAGTCCGTTTCGAGAACGATGTGGGCTATATCCATTCGGGCGACGGTTTCGGGCAATGTGCTTTTTTTGTACGTGACGGGGCCGCCTATACCGAAAACGAAGTCGCCCGTCCGCCGTATTGCCTCGTAATCCTTTACGGTTCCGGAGAAGGAGTGCATGACACCACGTATGCCGCGGCCGGCGAATTTGCCGAGTACGTCTGTCATCTCAGGCCATGCGTCGCGGGTATGTATGACGAGCGGCAGGTTGTATTCGAGCGAAAGCTCTATTTGGCGTTCGAACGCTTCGGTCTGTTCTTGTAGAAAATCGTTGCTCCAATGAAGGTCGAGCCCGACCTCGCCTATGGCGTAAAAGCGTTCCACCGGCGGATGGGCAAGGTATTCTTCGGCCAATGCGAGTTCGTCGTGCCATGCCGGATTGTCGTTGACCGATGTGGGGTGCAGCCCCATCATGGGCAGACAGATGGCTGGGTGTTTACCGCATACTTCGAGCATGGCTTCGTGGCTTTCGGAGTCGATTGCCGGCAACAGCATGCGGACGACACCTGCGTCCAAAGCGCGCTGTATGGCCTCCTCCCTGTCGGAGGCGAAGGCCTCATCGTATATATGTGAATGAGTGTCGGTGAGTAACATCGTCAGGCTTTTTCGTAAAGTTTGCCGGGCTGTGCGCGGATGATGCCTTCGAATTCCAATTCGAAAAGCAGGGGCGTAAGCTCAGCCATGCTCAAATTCGTTATATCCGCTAAAATATCTATCGTAACGGCCTCTCCGTCGGGAAATCTGGATAACAGTGCCGCCGCGTCTTTGCTCAGGGACGATGTGTCCGGCTCGGCAGGTGCGGCCATTCCCGACGTCTCCCATCCCAATTCACGCGTGATGTCTTCGGCTGAGCATACCATGCGTGCTATTTCGGAGGCTATCAGTTTGTTCGTCCCCTCGGAATATGTGTCCCCGATGCGTCCGGGGATGGCCATTACGCTACGGTCGTATCCGTGTGCTAATCTTGCAGTTATCATCGAGCCGCCCTTGGCTGGGGATTCCACTATTATAGTGCCGGCCCCCATCCCTGCTATTATGCGGTTGCGGGCGATGAACGTAACTCCTTTCATTTTCATGCCGGAGTGGTATTCCGACAGGATACCGCCGCCGCGTACCATGATCTCTTCCGCCAGCCTCGTGTGTTGCGACGGGTATATCGTCGTCACGGGATTCGGCAGGACGGCTACAGTAGTGAGTCCGTATGCCAATGCGGCCCTATGACATGCTCCGTCTACACCATAGGCGAGGCCGCTGACGATTACGGCGTCAGGACATACAGTCGACAGGTCGGATATTATGCGGTCGCAGGTCTTTTGTCCGTACGATGTCATTTTGCGTGTACCCGCCATAGATAACATCCGGCGCGTACCGAGTGCGGAGATGTCGCCTTTGTAGTATAAAACGTGCGGAAAATCGTTGCACTCTTTTAGCAATGCAGGGTATTGTCCCGAATCGGAAGCGATAGGGACTATCCCGTGTTTCGTGCAGTATGATAGCTCCGCTTCGGCTTGGCGATGACATGTCTTTGCTGCGATTTGTCTTGCTAGTTCGGGGTTAAGTTCGGCCTTTATTGTCAACTCTTCGACCGATGCCGAATATATGTTTTCGGCACTTTTGAAACATGCAAGCAAATGGGCCGCCGTACGCGGTCCGATACGTGGTTGCAAGGTAAGAGCTATGTCGTCTACGATCATTGGAGCGGGTGTTTCCGAGTCGTAAAGATATAAAAAAGCCGTAAGTTACTGACAAGTGTTGGTTCTATTTTGGATAGTATTTAAAAATCCTTATATTTGCAACTCGAAATCGAAAGGTCTGATGGCCGAGTGGCTAGGCAGAGGTCTGCAAAACCTCGTACAGCGGTTCGAATCCGCTTCAGACCTCTTGATGAATCGCAGCTAACTGAAAAACAGTTAGCTGCGATTTTTATTTTGCCTGTTTGTTCATAAATATGTACATAAAAATTGAGCCTTTTTTATTTATATAGTGGTTGGTATAAAAACATTTTTTAATAATTGGGCTATTTTTGATTCTGCGAGCCTCGTTTTAGGCACAAAAAAGAAGAAACTCCAATTGACTGGAAGCCAATTGGAGTTTCTTCTGTGCAGGATCATGAAATACTAACATCAATGAAGGGGGGGAGGGCGATCTGCTTGGTTTTAACCCTAAAAATGCGTATTAAATCGGATCGAATTCCATTCACTTTATTACGTTATGAATCCCCGCTACCTGCTGTTTTACCATCAATTCCATATCGTGACGGACGCCCATCCAAAACTTATTTTGCCTTACCCTTTATGTAATTGCCTAAAAGAGAGTGCTTAATTTAAGACGGCAACGATATTGTAAATCGGCTTCCTTTCCCTATTTCGCTCGCTACAGAGATCGTCCCTCCATGTGCTTCCACGAATTCTTTGGAAATGGCGAGTCCCAGCCCACTTCCCTGCACTTTGGTCCCGGGGACACGGAAGTAACGGTCGAATATGCTCTTGTGGTATCGAGGGTCGATGCCGCGTCCGAAATCCTGTACATATATGTCCACACGCTTGTTATGCTGTGACGCACCTATGATTATACGCGAATTTTCCGGAGAATGGTGTATGGCATTGGATAACAGGTTCGTGATCACCCATGCTATTTTTTCGTTGTCTACGAACAGTTTCGCGATCTTTTCTGGGTATTCTACCTCGATAAAACAGTGGAAACGCTCTGCCAATACTTGTGTGGCTTTTACGGCATAATCTATCAGCTCGATAGGTTTTACGATCTTAGGCATCAGTTTTAATTTGCCCGATTCGACCTGCGACAGGTTGAGCAATTCGCCCGTTATATTCAGCAGGCGGTCGCTGCTGTCCTTAATGCTCCCTATAAGCTGTTGTTGTTCTTCGTTGAGGGTTCCTAAACGTGTATCTCCTAAAAGTTGCAGGCTCATCAATATTGAGGATATGGGCGTTTTCATTTCGTGCGATACCGTGGAAATAAAGTTCGTTTTCGCCGAATCCAATTCCTTGTATTTGGTTATATTGTTGAGTATTATCAGATTGCCGACGAACTGCTGGTTTTGTTCGCCGACAGGGGTTATGTACAGCGGGATGTTGTCCATCTGGAAATAACTCTCCTTATTGTCTGTATATATCTTCAGCGGTTCGTGTTGCTGGTCGTCTTCTTTCTTTTCTGAGTATAGTTCGCGTATGAGACGCCGCAACAGGTCGTTGTTCAATGCTATATCTGTCGCGTTGCGTCCTATGACATTTCCGCGTTTTAGGTTGAGTATCGAAAATGCCTCGTCGTTCATGAACAGAATGGTCCGGTCGGGGCCGAGCCCTATGATAGGCTCGTGTAGACTGTTGACTATGGCCTCTATGCGTTTTTTTTCGGCCATGAGTCTGTCGAGCGAGCTACGCCTGTATTCCGACAGTTTGCGTGCCATGTCGTTGAACGATTTCGCCACCTCGCCGAACTCCCGGTTATTCCCGAAATCGAGCCGTTCCTCGTAATTATGGTTGGCGATCTGGGTGATCCCTTGTTTAAGCTTGTCTATCGGGCGCAGGATTATCGACGGGAAACGTACCAAGAATATTGCTGCAAGGACTATGCACAGAACGGCGATTATCGTCAGCCATTGCACCGCATCGTCCGCGCTTGACTCCATCTCGGAGCTTTTCGCCCTGATCGAGGCCATATTCATTTCCATGATCCGGTATAGGTCGTCCCTTATCTGCTGTATTTGGGGCATGTTCACCGAGTCGGCTAACTCTTTTATTTTCTCTACTAAAGCGCCCGTTACTTCTTTCTCGTTGACCTCGGTGATGTTCTGTTGCTGGAGGGCAAGGCTGCTTATCAATGCAGCATGCGAGGTGGAATCTTGGGACAGACGGTCGAGCGAGCGGAGCATATCGCCTACATAGCGTACCGAATTATAGTTGTCGGCCAATATGTCTTTCGATGAAACGGATAGCTGCCTGACATATCTGACCGATTGGATTCCGAGCAGTAAAATCATGACAAACAGTATTCCGATACCTAACGTCAGTCTGTTTCGCAGTTTCATATCACGATAAAATAATTAAATCCACATTCATGCGGGCCAGTCTGTTCAGTAATCTTCTCAGCCGTACCGCCGTTACCAATAACGAATATATGGAAAATCTCGGTTTGCAGATACATACTACACTTATCTTGCGTTCCACGCACACGTCTATTATCGTTTCTATATAACGGTTGGAATGTATCTGTAATATCTCCCCTCCCAATTCCGACGCAAGATTGAAGTTGTTGATAAGATAGCGTTGGTTTGCCAACGGGATTCGGTCGGTATTTTCCCTGTCGGATTGTACGTAAAGCACCGTGAATGCAGCGTTCATGTGAGTTGCCAGCCGCGCCGTCTTCCGTATTACACGACGGGCACGTTTTTCGGATGAATCTATGACCGCTATGAAACGCTCGTGCCGCAGTTTGTCACCGGCAGGAACCTGCGTCTCGACCTTTTTTTCCACCCGCATTGCGACCTCCTTGAGGGCGAGCTCGCGCAATTGGAGCAGGTTGTCCTGCGTGAAAAAGTTGCCGAGTGCCGCCGATATTTTGTCCGGCTTGTAAATCTTGCCCGCCTTGAGCCTGTCTATCAGATCGTCGGCCGTAAGGTCGATGTTCACCACCTCGTCGGCCATGGCCAGAACGCTGTCCGGGACGCGCTCCTGTATCTCGATACCGGTTATCTCCTGTACCTGTTCGTTTATGCCTTCTATGTGCTGGATGTTGATGGCGGAAATCACGCTTATGCCCGCATCGAGTATCTGCATGACATCCTGCCACCTTTTCGGGTTCGTACTGCCCTCGATGTTGGTATGTGCCAGTTCGTCCACTATGACTATTTCCGGATGCAAGTTGATAATAGTTTGCGTATCCATCTCCTCGAGCTCCTTGCCTTTGTAGAAAAGTTTGCGGCGCGGAATAACAGGAAGCCCTGCGACGAGGGCTTCCGTTTCCGTGCGTCCGTGGGTTTCCACATATCCTATTTGTACATCGACACCGGCATCCAACAATTGATGGGTTTCCTGTAGCATACGATAAGTTTTGCCTACACCGGCACTCATGCCGATGTAGACCTTAAACTTACCTCGATGCGAGCGCTTTATCAAATCGAGGAAATGCTGTGCGCTCTGTCTGGTATTGTCGCCCATTCGTTACATTCTGAAGGAAATGCCTCCTACAAAGTTAACATCTTCCATGGCCGGATTCCATATCAGTTTGGTGAAAAATCCTATTTGCATGGATTCCGCACCTTTTATTTCCCACATTTTCCCGGCGTTCAGGAAAACGTTCTGCACGTAGAAATCCTTGTCTATCCCGTATGTGCCGTATGCGTTCCATGGCACTGCGCCGACACCGGCTTTCATGTCTATCCCTTTTACGGTGAACGGGTAGGCTACCTCGAAATATGAGGAATATGCCCGCTCACCCTTGGAGTTGACGTCTACTGCACCGAAAACGATGGTGTACCATGATAATGTAAGCGGAACTTTTCGGGAAACACACCAGTTGGCTCCGACCTCGACACGGTGCGGCGAATCGCTTCCGAAGTGGAAATAATGGCGGTTGACGAGCCCCCGGTCAGCTGACGAACCCTCCCAATAAAGGTCTGCTACGGAAAGCGTGACAGGACCGAGCGCATAGGCGAGCGTTATATCCATCTCTTTGTATGAGGTGGCTGCGAAATCTACCGAACCCCATGCGGTGGCCGAGAAGTTGCCGAGTGTCATGGTCAATGTCGGTTGGAGGCTTACCCCTGCCTGCGTAACACCGCGCCATACGTAGTTGCTGGCTACGTCTGCGCCACCGCTGAATACGACTCCTTTTTCCTGTGCTGCGGCCGTTCCGGCAGTCAATACTGCGACCAATGCAGTCGCGAAAATTGCAAAACGTTTCATTTTTTGTTCTGGTTTTAATAGTCTGTTTATTATTTGCATACGCCCGCTATAATTATTGTTATAAGGAGCAGAGCAAGAAAAAATAACCATGTTCTCGTCGGCCTGTCCATCCGTCTCCACAGGCCGGCAACCTTACTATTTTTGGGCGGCATCGAGTGCTACGTTTAATTTCAGGACGTTGACCTTATAGGTTCCGAACAGACCGAGCCATGGTTTTTGGGTAACCTCGTCGATTATCCTGCGCACTTCGTCCTCCGACATTCCACGCGCTTTGGCAACACGCGGGATTTGCACCTCGGCTCCGCGTGGCGAGATGTCTGGGTCGAGTCCCGAACCACTCGCCGTTACCATTTCTGACGGAACGTCTTCCCTCGAAAGGTATGGATGGGCTGCGAGGAAAGCGTCGATACGTTCTTCCACTTCGGCCAAATATTCAGGGTTGGTAACTGCCTTATTGCTTCCGCCCGATCCGCCGCCATTGTAATCGACGGCGGACGGACGGCTCCAGAAATAGATGCTGTCGGTAAATATTTGCCCTACGTTGGCTGCACCCACGATTTTGCCGTCGAGCTCTACGAGTGCGGCTTCACCGTCGTTCGGGGATGCCACTGCGGCCGTCAACCGCAGCACAAGGACGTAGCCTACGGTCAGCAAGACACACATCGCCAACGTGATCTTCAGGGATATCCATAAATTTTTCATGATTGTCATTCAATTAAAAAAATACACTTATCAACATGTCTATCAGCTTGATTCCTATGAACGGGGCTACAATGCCGCCCAAACCGTAGATGAAGAGGTTGCGGCGCAGCAAGGCCGACGCTCCGATAGGTTTGTATGTCACGCCGCGCAAGGCCAGCGGGATCAGCAATGGAATGATTATCGCATTGAAGATCACGGCCGACAGTATGGCGCTTTCCGGGGAGTGCAGGTGCATGATGTTCAAGGCCTGCAACGACGGTATCGAAGTGATGAACAGTGCCGGAACGATGGCGAAATATTTGGCTACGTCGTTGGCTATGGAGAACGTGGTAAGCGTACCGCGTGTCATGAGCAACTGTTTGCCTATTTCCACTATCTCGATCAGTTTGGTCGGGTCGTTATCGAGGTCGACCATATTGCCGGCTTCCTTGGCAGCTTGGGTTCCGCTGTTCATGGCCACACCCACATCGGCCTGAGCCAGTGCCGGAGCATCGTTCGTACCGTCGCCCATCATGGCTACGAGTTTCCCGGCGTGTTGTTCGCGTTTGATATACTCCATCTTGTCTTCAGGTTTGGCCTCAGCGATGAAGTCGTCCACACCTGCTTTTTCTGCGATGTATTTAGCAGTCAGTGGGTTGTCGCCGGTAACCATTACTGTCTTAACGCCCATTTTACGCAGGCGTTCGAAACGTTCCCTGATACCGGTCTTGATAATATCCTGAAGCTCGATTACACCGCATACGCTTTCGTTCGAGCATACTACGAGCGGTGTACCCCCATTCCCCGAAATTTCGCATACTACTTTTTCTATATCTTTGGGGAAGTCGTGTCCGGCCTTCGTCACGATACTACGGATGGCCTCTGTCGCACCCTTGCGGATACGTGTCCCGTCGGGCATATCGACACCCGAGCAACGGGTTTCGGCCGTAAATTTTACCATGCGAACGCCTACCATCTCCATGGGGTCTATCTTGATCCCATCGGCGGCGCCGAGTTCGACGATGGATTTGCCTTCCGGGGTCTGGTCGGCGACCGAAGATAGGACACATAGGTGCGCAAACGTTTTCGGATTCATTCCGTGTGCAGGATAAAAGCGTGTCGCCTTACGGTTGCCTATAGTGATCGTACCTGTTTTGTCGAGCAGCAGCGTGTCGATGTCCCCGGCAGTTTCTACTGCTTTCCCCGATTTCGTGATGACATTAGCGCGCAATGCCCTGTCCATACCTGCGATACCTATGGCAGACAACAGACCGCCTATGGTCGTCGGGATCAGGCAAACGAACAGTGATATGAAAGCTGCGATGGTAATGTTGGCTCCGACGTAATCCGCGAACGGTTTCAACGTTGCACATACTATAACGAATACCAGTGTGAATCCGGCTAAAAGTATGGTGAGCGCTATTTCGTTAGGTGTTTTTTGGCGCGATGAACCTTCTACGAGAGCTATCATCTTGTCGAGAAAACTTTCGCCCGGTTGTGCCGTTACCTTGACCAATATACGGTCGGAGAGAACTTTAGTGCCGCCTGTTACCGAGCTTTTGTCTCCGCCGGCCTCACGGATGACCGGAGCCGATTCTCCCGTGATGGCGCTTTCGTCTATCGACGCCAGTCCCTCGATTATCTCGCCGTCGGCAGGTATAGTATCGCCTGCTACGCATTCGAATACATCGCCTTTCTTCAATTCGGAACTACTTACCACTTTGGTAGCTCCGCTGCTGAGGGTGAGTTTGGCTGGAGTTTCCTCTCGTGTTTTGCGGAGCGAGTCGGCTTGTGCCTTACCCCGCGCTTCGGCTATAGCTTCGGCGAAGTTGGCGAACAGGATCGTCAGCAGCAGCACGAAGAATATAATCAGGTTATACCAGAACGAACCCTGAGACTGATCTCCCGTTACGGCTATATAGAACAGCATAAGCAGCATGACGGCCGTCACGACCTCGACTGTGAACATGATCGGGTTCTTGATCATCTTCCGTGGAGCGAGTTTGCGGAAAGATTCTGCGAAACTCGTTTTTAAAAGCTGTTTGTCGAACAGCGCATTATTTATTTGCTTTTTCATCTTCATTCCAGAATTAGAAACTTAAATAGTCTGCGATCGGGCCGAGGGCCAATGCGGGGAAGAACGAAAGTGCGGCTACGATAATGATTACGGCAAATGTCATCAGCGAGAAAGTCGCCGTATCTGTTTTGAGAGTTCCGGCGCTTTCGGGAACATATTTCTTCGATGCGAGCAATCCTGCAATGGCAACCTGCCCAACTATCGGGAAGTAACGTCCCATGATAAGGGCTATGCCCGTCGATATGTTCCAGAACGGCGTGTTGTCGGCCAATCCTTCGAATCCGGAACCGTTGTTGGCCGCCGAAGAGGTATATTCGTAGAGCATCTCGCTCAATCCGTGGAACGATGGATTGTTAAGCCAGCCTATTTCAGGATTTATGGCCGCTATGGCGGACGAGATACCGGTTCCGACAAGTATCAGGAACGGGTGCATCAGCACCACCATCGTGGCGATCTTCATCTCCCTCGCCTCTACTTTTTTGCCGAGAAATTCGGGAGTACGTCCCACCATAAGCCCGCTGATGAACACGGCGATTATAAGGAATGCAAAATAATTCATCCATCCCACGCCGACACCGCCGAACCAACAGTTTATCTGCATGTTGAGCATCTGGAGCATCCCGCTCAGAGGGGTCTGTGAATCGTGCATCGAGTTTACCGAACCGTTGGAAGTAACGGTCGTCACCATACCCCACATGGCCGATGCGGCCGATCCGATACGTATCTCCTTGCCTTCCATGGATCCGAGGTCCTGTGCAATACCCATCTTGTCGATGTTGGGATTACCGCCCATTTCCTGAGGAACCGAGATGCAAACGCCTATGGTAAATGCTATGAGCATGACGCCGAAAATGCAACCGGCCAGTTTCTTACGCCTTATGTAGAATCCGAACGCCCATGCCATTGCCATCGGAATGATGAGTATCGACCAACATTCGAGTATGTTGGTGAAGGCGTTGGGATTTTCGAGCGGATGCGAGGAGTTGGTTCCGAAATAACCGCCACCGTTGGTTCCCAACTGCTTGATAGGGACGATGGCTGCCGTGGGGCCTTGACTGATAACCTGCTCGCTGCCTTCGAGCGTTTCGATCGTTTGCTTGCCGTCGAACGACATAGGAGTTCCGTTGATTACCAGAAGTATACCTACGAGTAGCGAAAGCGGCATCAGGATACGGGTCACGCTTTTAGTCAGGAATACCCAGAAGTTCCCAATAGTTTTTGTAGTCTTTGCAGCCAAACCTTTCATGATTCCGGCCAACGCAGCCATACCGCAAGCAGCCGTAACAAACTGGAACAGCATGATAACGAACAATTGCGTGAAGTAAGAAAGGCCAGACTCGCCGCTGTAGTGTTGCAAATTACAGTTTACCATGAAAGAGATACAGGTGTTGAATGCCAGATCGGGAGATTGTCCCGCATTTCCATCCGGGTTGAGCGGAAGCCAGCCTTGGCATACGAGCAATACCATACCCCATACGAACCAGAAAAGATTCACCATCAGCAATGCCTTTAGGAACTGTTTCCAATTCATTTCCTGTTCGGGATGGATGCCGCACAACTTGTAAATCCATTTTTCAACTGGCGCCATGAAGTCGAGCCATGTACGCTCGCCCTTATATACTTTGGCGATATAACGCCCCAGCGGATAACAGAGAACCACTAAGGCTACCCATTGTAGAATTACGCCTAAAATTTCGGTATTCATTTATTTACATTTTTGTAAAGAGTCCTACACACTTAAAATTTCTCGGGTTTTACGAGCACGTACATCAGGTATCCGAATATCGCTATGCTCAGTATTAAAAGTCCTATGAACATGATTCTGGAATTTAAATCTTTTCAAACCAATCTACGCATTTGTAATAGAACCAATAGCACAGGCCGCCCAGGGCCAGTAGCACTACGAATAACAGGATTCCGTTCATTTTTTTCTGATTTTTAAATTCACCATTTTTTTCTGCTGTTTTTATGATTGTTCATTTTTCCGACATAACTCTCCACCATCCGGGCGAAGAGATACAATAGACCGCACGACATAAACAGTACAATGATTATCTCAAATACTTCGTCCATTGTTTCACGGTGTTATTATGTATCGTTAAATAGCTTTTTGTCCATTCGAGCGGCCGTGTTGCGGTTCGCATCCCAAAGAAGTACTGTTTTCATATCCATTCTCGTTTATGTCGTGCCACATTATTACGAAGGATATGCCAGATAAAGGCGGATTGTGTTAATGTGTTTGTTGTCAGGTAGATAATGTGTGTGAGGGGATTAAAGAAAGAAGGGAGGCTTATCGTTATGATAAGCCTCCCTTCTCAAAATGATAAGGATGGAAATTATTTCATGCCGTAGTTTTCTAACTTGCGGTATAGTGTAGCGATCCCTATGCCCAGCAAGCGTGCTGCCTCCGCCTTGTTGCCTTTCGTATATTCCAATACCTTCAAGATGTGGTTTCTTTCTATATCTTCTAGCGAGAGAGAGTCGATTTGTTCATTGCCGCAACCGCCGACTTTAAATTCGGGCGTCAGTGCGTCTGCCGATAGAGTGTTTCCGTCTAACATGATCAGGCTGCGCTCCACGACATTGCGGAGTTCCCTGACATTGCCGTGCCAGACGTGCTGTTTCATGGCGGACATATACCTTTCGTCTATCGTATCTACCCGTTTACCCATTTTGTCGGCGAACTGACGTACGAAAAAATGTATGTATTCCTCTATGTCTTCCCGTCTTTCACTCAACGAAGGCAGGTGTATATGGAAAACTGAAAGCCTGAAATATAGGTCTTCACGAAAATTGCCTGAGGCGATCTCTTTTTCAAGATCGCGATTGGTTGCGGCAATCACACGCAAATCGACTTTTGTCGGGCGGGTTTCGCCTATCTTGATGAATTCGCCGTTTTCGAGTACACGCAACAATTTCGTCTGAAGGTCTACCGGCATCTCTCCTATTTCGTCGAGGAACAACGTGCCCCGGTCCGCTTCCTCCAGCAGGCCCTTTTTGTCTTTCGTCGCCCCGGTAAAACTGCCTGCTTTGTGTCCGAACAATTCGCCTTCGAGCAGTTCCTTCGAGAACGCAGAGCAGTTGACAGCTATGAATGCCTCTCTGGCACGCTGGCTGGCATGGTGTATGGCGTTGGCGAAAACCTCTTTCCCTGTTCCTGTTTCTCCTGTAAGGAGTACCGACGTGTCAGTTCCTGCTACTTTTCGTGCGAGGTCGATAGCCTGCCTCATGGCATCGGACGATCCTATGATGCGGTCGAACGAATGTTCTTCGGACGATTTCGACTCGTAACGCGCCAGCCGTTTCTGCATTTGTGCCTTTTCGACTGCACGGCTCAATAAAGGAAGTATCTTGTTGTTGTCATCCCCTTTGGTAATGTAGTCGAACGCTCCGTTTTTAATGGCTTGGACGCCATCGGGGATGTTGCCGTATGCCGTCAGTAGTATGACCTCGGCAGTAGGAGCGGCCTCTTTAATCCGTCCGACCATTTCCACCCCGTTGCCGTCCGGGAGTTTCACGTCACACAACACCACATCCGGAGCATATTGTCCGAGCATTTTCATCCCACCCACGCAGTCCGATGCTTCGGCCACGTCGTATCCTTCCAGCCCTATGATGCGTGCCAGTAATTTCCTCAACTCTACCTCGTCATCTATGATAAGAATTTTCGACATATCATGAAGTTTAGAGAACAAATATATAAACAAATTGTAATTCATCCATCATGAGGCGGGGCTGACGAAGATGTGTACAGCTACTGGCCACAAAGGAAGTGTGTTTTATGGCTTTACGTCGTGCTACCTACTATTGTGTGGATATTTCGTTTGCTGTGCTTAATAAGCGTAGATAACAGTTTCTTAAACTTAGTGCAAGATATGGTTTTGTTGGCGTTATCCCATAGGATGCTCTGTTCTCGAGGCGGTATGCCGAGCCGACCTAACAGATCGGATACATCTTTGTAGATGGCACATGCGTGGCAATATATAATCAAACTGCTTTTCGGCTGGCCAAACCTAAGGTATTATGCTTGCATGTGGCGACGCATTTTCCACAACCGGTACATCTCTCAGGATGTTTTACGACGATGCGGTAAGTTTCGTCGGCATCAGTCAGTTCCGACACATTGCGATGGCATATGTTTATACATTGGCGGCATCCGCAGCAGTTCGCATTCATTACGTTCACTATATACTGCCGTCTATCCGGTTTCGTTTTCTTGACGGCACCCAAGTCCCAGATTTTTCTTAGCATGATTATCTTCTTGTTTTACATTTTACGTTTCAAAATTTTACGGAGCGCCCTATTTAGTAAGACAATCGGGACTGGAAAATATTTTAAAGTAATTTATGATTTCTATTGTGTGTGCAGTTTTTGTAAATATGTCTGACTCAGATATATCCTTGTGTGTCAGCTGAAAACGTCAGGCTATTTCATGGGTTAGGACGTTGGATAATTGATGAAAATGACGGTTATGGAAATTACATAAAAATAATTATTGCGAGGTTCGATTAATTTGTCAGATGGACTTATCGCGTTACTATTTGTTCTCTCCGTGAGGAAATGATGTCTAAGAAGGTGTCGCTATCAGCATTTTATGCGTGAAAGGCTCTCCGCATTTGTTGTTCCCAACATCCTTTCATATTATTATAGCTGTAGGCAGGGCTGAAAGGTATTCGTGTTCCGGAATAAAATATGGTATCTAATACTAAGATTAGATACCATATGCCCATATGCTGTACCAATTAAGGGCGCGACGGTTATATGCTATGTTGCGATTCCGATTTAGATTACTGTCCGGATGGCGGAGAGCAATCCTTCTATATCGGAGGGATATACATCGCCGATAGTGCCGATCCGGAATGTGTCGGCTTCGGAAATTTTTCCCGGGTAAATGACATACCCTTTCGCTTTGAGGTTGTTGTAGAAATCTTGAAAATCGAATTTCTGAGATGGGTAGTAAAACGATGTGATGATGCACCCCTGCTTGTCGTCGGAGAGCAAAGGCGTAAATCCCAATTCGCGCATTCCTTTGACCAACACGCTGTGGTTCTCTTCATAGCGGTGGTGACGGGCTGCGATACCGCCCTCCTCCTTCAGTTCCTGCAAAGCTTGATAGAAGGCTCGAACGACGTGAGTAGGCGATGTGAAGCGCCATTTGCCTTTGCCCTGTTCCATCGTTTCCCATTGGGCGTAAATGTCGAGCGATAGCGAACGGGCATTTCCTTTAGTTGCGAGCATCTTGTCCTTGCGGGCAATGATGAATCCGAACCCCGGGACGCCTTGAATACATTTATTTGCACTGCTGATTAAAAAGTCTATCCCCAATTCTTCGATGTCGATGGGTACGCCGCCGAAACTGCTCATGGCATCGACAATGAAGGTGATGTCGCGTCCCTTAAGCACGTCGGCTACTTCGTCGATATGATTCAGCAGGCCGGTTGTGGTCTCACTGTGTACCATCGAGAGGTGTGTAGTGTCCGGATGTTCTTCCAAGGCTTTACGGGCTACTTCGCCGGTAATGAGCTCGGTTTCGTTTAGGGAAACGAGTGCGTAAGAGATGTTGTAGTAATCCGCGATCTGGGCCATGCGTTTACCGTAAGCGCCGTTCGCGAGGATGAGTAACTTGTCCTGCGGGCCCACGGACGCACCTATGGTCGCCTCGACACAATATGTTCCGCTGCCTTGCAACAGCACTGTCGTGTAACGTTCCTCGTCGAGGCCGGCGACCTCTAACAGGCCGCGACGCAGCGGCATGACGATTCCTTCGTTATAGTCTTTGTCCCAAGTACACCAATCCTGCATCATCGCTTCGCGGACGGTTGCCGAGGTGCTCAGAGGACCCGGTGTCAGTAACAGATAGTTTCTTGTCATCGCTTGTATTCGTTTATTTGTTCAGTCGTTCGTTCAGTGTTTCGATATATGCCGGAAGTTCTGTGATATTGTCCAATACGTGGTGGGCGCCGGCGCCGAGCATACGCTGCCGTACCTCATTTTTCATGCGGGTCAACTCTTCGGCAGGAATCGTGGCGTATTCCGCCTCGGTCACACCCATTTCATTGCTGCCCGTAATGATACCGACGCTCCATACTCCGGCGTTTACACCTTCTCTGATGTCGGATAGCGTATCGCCGACCTTGACTGACTCCTGCACAGAGGGGACGGCCAACTCGGTCAGATTGCGGAAGATCATGTAAGGGGCCGGACGTCCAGCCGGAAGGCCGTCGGGTGTGGCGAGAAAATCAGTGACATATCCTTTTTGTGCAGCTCCCGGGCGGACGACTTCCATCATTTGTGTCGTATAGCCGGTCGTTGAGCCGATACGGACACCTTGCCGGCGGAGAGTTTCGAGCGTTTCGATTACTCCGGGAATCGGATTGGTGAACTCGGTCAGAGATGCGAAAAGGTGTTTCTCGAAACTCCGGTACATCTCCTCGACATCAGCCTCGTTCCAATCGCGGCCGTAACGAGTCGTGAATTTCTCCCGGACATCCGTCATGGATAGAATGGCACGGATGTGGTCGATTTTGAGCATTCCCATAGGCTCGCGGGCCTGCCTGAGGGTGATTTCGATTCCTTTCTCTTCCGAAAATACTTTCAGAAAAGCGTTCAGGGGAGCGAAGCAACCGTAATCTACGGCGGTTCCGGCCCAGTCCATAATGACGCATTGTATCTGTTTCATGTCTGTCGTATGTGTTTATAAATTACTTGCTGTTGAGAGTGCGGTTTGCGGCCTTTGGTAAGAGACACGACGGGCTTTGCGTTCCTCTCTGCGGGCCAGCCAGCCAATGCTGCCTATGAAAAGCAGGCAACATGCTGCGCCGAGTGCCGTAACCATAGTATTGTAAAATTCGATCCAGTTGAGCTCCGATACGAAAGCCTCTTTGAAAATGAGTACGCATACGGTGCCGAGGTATCCGACGAAGTCGATGGTTATTATGAAAAATCCCACATTGCCGTGAATGTTGAAGCATGATACGAATCGTTCGAAAAAGAGTGTCTGAAAGCTCAGGTAAGCCGTATAGAGGCCGAGACTTTGGATGAAAAGCCAAAGTACGGGCGACAATTGCAAGCTGTCGTACCAATAGGCTACTCCCGCGAGCCCTGTCATGCCGGCCGTCACGAGCATCAACAGTGTGACGAGCACGGTGCGGTGGTTGCGGATTAGGGAGATGAGCAAGAATACGCCCAGTATAATCAGTGTGACGACGCCGTCGATGCCGCTGAATGCCCACGAGGAGAGTTGCGAGGTGTCGACGAGTTTCACGAGAAAGTCCTCTTTTATATCCTGCATTACCGTGATGAAGAGATTGGCGAGGAACAGCATGCAGAGTAGCGGCGCGAAACGCAAAAAGATATTCTTACGTCGCCGGGCATCCATGGGAATCCGTTCGGTACACGATGCGATATCCTCAGGGGATGGGTCTGGAAGCCGGTTCAGCACGAAGCCCAGGAGGATGAGGAGGGGGAAGGCTCCGGCACCTATGGTCGCCGGCATCCAAAATTCGCCGATACCAAGATCGTGCACAAGGAACATCCCGAGTGATTTTGCCAGTCCAGAGCTGAAGGCGATGCTAAGGCCCATGATGCTGGCCAGTACTCCGCTTAACCTTCGTCCTTCGAGGAAACTGAAGATAACGCCCCACATGCAGCCCAACGACAGGCCGTTGAAAAAGAGAGCGAGGATGTTGAACGGTACGGGCAACACGGCAAATAGGAACAGGGAACACTCTGCAAGGGCGACGGAACCTATAATGAAGCGCAGCCGGTTCTCGCGTTTGAGTTCGGAGATGAATTTGATGCCGAGCAATTTTGCGATCATATAGCCGGCGATCTGGACGATGCTGGTTGCCGTCTTGTAGTCCATGCCCAACACTTCGAGTCCGTCGAAGGTCGCCGCGGTGAAAGGTTTTCGCAGTGCATAAACCAAAGCGTAGGATAGCAATGCGGCGCCTCCTGCCCAAAGGATGAAAAGTAAATCGGATTTTTTCCGGTTTCGTGTAGCAGAATCCATCGTAATAATACTTGATTTTTCGGGCACGAAAGTATGTTACATGGATTACAAGGGTGTAAACGATGTGTTAAGGATCTGTTACGAGCATATGTACACTCATTATGGCTTGAGGGATTATGTGTCGTAATGGGCTGATGCTGTTGTAGTTCGTGGTGATTCGTTGATGCTTATGATATAAAAGCTGTGTTCACAAGATCGTGCGAATCCGGATTTTGTTCTCGGAGGACTAAAGCTTTGCTATGCAGAGGAGTGAAAACGAGCTGTGAACTAATCTGCTATGGTGCAGACCGTATAAGTTGAACTGCGATTGCTGAGCGGTGGAGGGGGCATGATCTAAGGACAGGCGAAAGTTGTGCGGCATCATGTAGTCTACGCTATACATTCCCGATGCCTCCAAATGGGGCGTGGCCAATAGTCGTATTGTGGATAAAAATCGCTGCAACGGCATTCCGAAAAAACGTAACCTATTTGTAACAAGCCCTTAAATGTAAGGTAAATACGTCTACATAGTTTTGCATCGACAAAATGGATAAAAAACTATGACGATGAAAAAACAACTACTATGTTTATGGGCAGCGCTCGCTGCGTTGACCGCAACTGCACAGGAGGCGTCCAAATCCGACGCCGGGAATGTCGAGGATAGGGTTTCGTCCCTCGAAAAAGACGTTCAGAAACTTAAAAAGCTGAAAATATCAGGATATATTCAGGGCCAGTATCAGTACGGGCAGGAAGATGCCTCGCTGAAGGTCGGTAACAAGAGTAACGAGAACGACGACAAGGGTTTCAACAGGATGGGTATTCGGCGCGGCCGAATCAAGTTCGTTTACGAAGAGGGAATAGCTTCCGGTGTATTCCAGTTAGATATAACGGAGAACGGAGTGAAATTCAAGGACGCTTACATTAACGTTAAAGACCCGTGGATCAAATCTATGGCGCTGCGTGCCGGTATCTTCGACCGTCCTTTCGGTTATGAGATCAGCTATTCTTCTTCGCGCCGCGAATCACCCGAACGTTCGACCGTCTTCCAGACGCTTTTCCCGGACGAGCGCGACCTCGGCGGTATGCTTGTTCTTCAGGCTCCGGGCAGCTCGGCTTGGAGCGCGTTGAAACTCGAAGCGGGACTCTTCGCCGGTAACGGCGTTAAGCCTGAGACGGACAACAAGAAAGATTTCATCGGACACCTTTCGTTCAATAAACCTCTCGGCGAAGTCGTGACCTTGGGAGCCGGAGTATCGTATTACTACGGAAAGGTTTATCAGGGAACGCAGCAGGTATACAAGATGGACGGCGACGTTTTCGTCCTCGACGACAGCGAATCGAATCTCGGCAAATATGCCAAACGCGAATATATGGGCGTGGATGCACAGTTGGGTATCTCCACTGCGGCAGGTATGACCAAACTTACGGCCGAATATCTCTTCGGACAGCAGCCCGGTACTCAGGCGAGTACGAAGAGCCCTAACTCGGATAAACGTCCGGAATCGCCTACCTATGTAAGGAAATTCAATGGCGGTTACGCGATGCTCGTACAGGACCTCGGAAAACTGCCGGTGTCGGTGGTAGCCAAATACGATTGGTACGACCCGAATACGAAGGTAAAGAAGGACCAGATCGGCAAGGTCGATTCGGGAACCGGCGACGCCGATATAGCGGTCAACACAATCGGTTTCGGAGCGATATGGAACATGACCTCCAGCCTCAAACTCACCGCTTACTACGAAGTGAACAGCAATGAAAAGTCGGCCAATCTCGAAGGTTTCGACAAAGACCGCAAGGACAATGTCTTCACGCTCCGTATGCAGTATAAGTTCTAAGCGGAATGCACCAAATATTAACAGGATCGTAACACTTTCTTGAATAGGGTGTAATAACACATAACCAAATTTGCAACGTAAGTTTAAAGAGGATAAAAAAGATGAAAAAAGTTATTTTGACGGCAATGGTGGTAGTAATGGGTATCACGGCCGCATCGGCACAAAAAATCAAAGGTTCTGACACAGTTCTTCCGTTGTCGCAGAAAGAGGCTGAGAGCTATATGAAGGCAAATCCGTCGGCGACGATCACCGTTACCGGAGGTGGGTCGGGCGTAGGTTTCTCGGCACTTCTCGAAGGCACTACCGATATAGCACAGGCATCGCGCCGCATCAAATTCGACGAAAAACAGAAACTTCAGGCCGGCGGTAAGAGCGTCAAGGAAGTGATAGTCGCCTACGATGCGCTTGCAATAGTCGTTAACCCGGGCAATAAGGTGACCAACCTTACCCGCGAACAGCTCGAAGGCATTTTTACCGGTAAGATCACCAACTGGAAAGAGGTTGGCGGTGAAGATATGAAGATCGTGCCTTATTCGCGCGAAACCTCTTCGGGAACATACGAGTTCTTCAAAGAGAGCGTACTCAAGAACAAGAACTACATGAACGGTATCATGAGCATGCCGGCTACGGGAGCTATCATACAGTCTATCAGCCAGACCAAGGGCGGTATCGGTTACGTGGGGCTTGCATACCTGAACAAGACGGTGAAAGCCATACACGTATCGTACGATAACGGCAAGACGTTTACCGAGCCTT
This sequence comes from uncultured Rikenellaceae bacterium, assembly GCA_944415565.1. GTDB lineage: Bacteria > Bacteroidota > Bacteroidia > Bacteroidales > Rikenellaceae > WRDF01. The sequence continues at coordinate 151,545 of CALYBQ010000005.1, read as the reverse complement.
CTGTCGCGAACGCCAAGAACGAGACCTATCCTATCGTCCGTCCGCTCTATTACTACTACGAGGCGAAATCGGAGAGCAGCGTGAAACCGTTCGTAGATTACGTACTCTCTCCTGCCGGACAGCAGATAGTTAGCGAAATAGGATTCATCACAGTTAAATAATCATTTACTTTTTTGAAAGGGTGGCGGGGTTTGTGGCCTGCCGCCCTTTTTGAATAGGACATGAAACGATTAAAACGAATAATAGAGAAGCTCATAGAGGGCATACTGACGGTTAGCGGGGCCGTGACGACTATCGTTATCCTGCTCATCGTCGTATTCCTTTTCCGCGAGGGCGCGGGGCTGTTTCGGAGTCCGGCGGTCGAGAAGGGGTATGTGCTTTGTGTGGACGCCGGGAATACGGTGACGCATCTGGGCCCCAAACAGATAAAGGAGATATTCGACTGGGAGATAGAGAACTGGAAGGATGTCGGCGGGCGCGACCAGCAGATCGTGGTGTTCAGGTTCGAGGAGATATTCTCCCGTTATAGCGACGAGGAGCTCGGTGCGGATTACGAACTGCTGCCGGAGAAGCTCGGCGAGGTCATATCTTCCACGCCCGGTATCATCGCGTTTATCCCTAAGCAGTATATGCCGGAGAACGTGCCGGGTATCAAGGTCCTGCGTAGCGACGACATAACGCTGTCCGATTTCCTCGGCGGCCGCGAATGGATACCGACCGCTACGCCCGCACCGCAGTTCGGTGTGCTCCCGCTAATAATGGGGACGCTGTGGGTCAGCCTGTTCGCCATCATCATCGCACTCCCTTTGGGACTCGGGGTGGCTATATATCTTTCGGAACTTGCCGGCGAGCGCATGCGTAAGATACTCAAACCGACAATCGAACTGTTGGCGGGGATTCCTTCGGTCGTTTACGGCTTTTTCGGACTCGTGGTTCTCGTGCCGTTGATACAGAAGGTTTTCGGCCTGCCTGTCGGTGAGACGGCGTTGGCCGGCAGCGTTATTTTGGCCATTATGGCTCTGCCGACAATCATTACGGTAGCGGAAGATGCGATGCGAAACACCCCGCGGGCTATGCGCGAAGCCAGCCTCGCGCTGGGTGCTTCGAACTGGCAGACTATCTATAAGGTCATAGTACCTTATGCTGCGTCGGGAATATCCGCGGCCGTGGTTTTGGGTATAGGACGTGCAATCGGCGAGACAATGGCCGTGCTGATGGTTACAGGCAACGCGGCGGTGATGCCCCATTCATTGTTCGAGCCGGTCAGGACGATACCTGCCACCATCGCGGCCGAGTTGGGCGAGGCTCCTGCGGGAGGGGCACACTATCAGGCGCTTTTCCTGCTGGGATGTATATTGTTCGTGATAACGATGATAATAAGTGTAACTGCCGAAGCTATCTCGAAACGGCAACCAAACAGGGGACTTTGATATGGGTAAGAAGACAAACCAGTCGATAGCGTTCTGGACATTCCGCATACTCGGATTGCTGGTGGTGGCTATCCTGTTCTGGATACTCGGATTCATCGTATGGCACGGCGTTGGCGTCATAAGTTGGGATTTCCTGACGACCGCCCCGACCGACGGCATGACGGGCGGAGGTATATTCCCTGCGATAGTGGGTACGTTCTGTCTGATAATCGGCAGTATGGTAATCGCCTTCCCGGTAGGTGTCATGTCGGCCATATATACTACCGAATACGCCGGCAACGGTAAAATTGTGCGGTTCATCCGCGTGATGACCAATAATATGAGCAGCATTCCGTCGATCATATTCGGTTTATTCGGTATGTCGCTGTTCGTCAATACGCTCGGTTTCGGTGATTCGATAATTGCGGGTTCGTTCACGCTCGGGCTGTTGGTGCTCCCGCTCGTCATACGCACGACCGAGGAGGCGCTGAAAGCCGTTCCGGATTCGTACCGTACCGGTAGTCTCGCTCTCGGGGCGACTAAGTTACAGACCATAACGCGGGTCGTGCTTCCGACCGCGTTCCCGAATATAACCACGGGATTGATACTCTCCATCGGACGCGTGTCGGGCGAGACGGCGCCGATACTTTTCACGGTGGCGGCCTACTTCCTTCCGAAGCTTCCGGCAAGTATATACGATCAGGTGATGGCTCTGCCGTATCACCTGTATGTCATAGCCACCAGCGGTACGGATCTCGAAGCCACGCGGCCGATAGCCTACGGTACGGCGTTGGTCCTCATCGCGATAGTATTGGTCATGAATCTGCTGGCCTCTATGATGAGGCGGTATTTCGGAGGAAAGAATAAAGTTAACTGATTATGATAGAGACGAAAAATATAGATTTTTATTACGGCGATTTTCATGCACTGAAGAATATAAGCATGAAAATGGAGGCCAATACGGTGACGGCGCTGATCGGGCCGTCGGGTTGCGGAAAATCGACGTTCCTGAGGCTTTTCAATCGTATGAACGACCTGATCCCGGGTGCGAAACTTACCGGCGAGTGCCTGATCGACGGGCAGGATATTTATGGCAAGTCGGTGCAGGTGGACGAGTTGCGTAAGAAGGTGGGGATGGTGTTCCAGAAACCGAATCCGTTCCCTAAGTCCATATTCGAGAACGTGGCCTACGGTCTGCGCGTAAACGGGGTGAAGGACCGTAATTTCATAAAGCAGCGTGTAGAGGAGTCGCTCGTGGGTGCGGCGCTGTGGGACGAGGTGAAGGATAAGTTGAAAAAGTCGGCTTTCGAACTCTCCGGTGGTCAGCAGCAGAGACTTTGCATAGCCCGAGCCCTCGCCATATCGCCTTCGGTCCTGTTGATGGACGAGCCCGCCTCGGCACTCGACCCCATATCGACATCCAAGGTCGAGGAGCTTATCCACGAGTTGAAGAGGGACTACACGATAGTCATCGTGACGCACAACATGCAGCAGGCCGCACGTATCAGCGACAAAACGGGTTTCTTCATGCTCGGCGAACTGGTGGAATACAGCGACACTAAGAAGATGTTCCTCAATCCGGAGAAACAGCAGACGCAGAACTATATAACCGGTCGGTTCGGATAGTCTTCGGACCGGTTCGGCCGGAGTTAGATGAGATGCAGAGAACTTTAAACGAGAATTAAATGGAAAAACAGTTGAAACATACGGAAAAAGAGTTGGTGGCATTGCGCGAGGAGGTGACTCAGATGTGGCAGCTCGTACTGTCGCAGTTGGAGAAAGCCAAGCAGGCCTATCTCGATAACGACGAAGAGCTTGCCCGCGAGGTCATAAGCCGCGAGAAACGCGTGGACACCTTCGAGCTCAAGATAGAGAGCGATTGCGAGAATTACATAGCGCTGTTCAGCCCCGTGGCCGTCGATTTGCGTCTCGTACTATCTATGATAAAGATAGGGGGTACGCTGGAGCGCATAGGCGATTTCGCCGAAAGCATCGCGCGCCATGTGGTCATGGACGGTTGCCGCGGAATAACGCAGGAGTTGAAAGATAAACTGTCGATAAGCAATATGTTCGACATGGCCATATCTATGCTGTCCGACAGTTTCGTGGCGTTCGAATCGGAAAATACCAAGCTTGCAGGCAAGATCATGCAGCAGGACGAGCAGGTTGATGCTCTTTATCGCGGTGCGCTGGACGTGCTCGCAAAGTATGTGGCCGTGCAGCCGGAGCATGCACGCTGTGCGTTGGAGACGCTGTTGGTTGTCCGCAAGATAGAGCGCATAGGAGACCATTGCAGCAATATAGTCGAAGAGATAGTATTTTATATCGACGCCAAAATACTGAAACACAATAAGGGGAAATAGTTATCTTTGCCTTAACGACCAATACCTGTTTGCAATGGAACGGAGAATACTTATAGTGGACGACGAGCGCGACATATGCGAGATACTCGAATTCAACCTTGTCAACGAGGGTTATGCCGTCGATACGGCCAATTCGGCCGAGGAAGCGTTGGAGATACTGTCTTCCGCCCACGAGTTGATATTGCTCGATGTGATGATGGGCGGGATGTCGGGCTATAAGATGGCCGAGAAACTGCGTAAGGATGGCAACCGTATTCCTGTGATCTTCCTGACGGCCAAAGATACCGAGAATGATATGCTCACGGGATTTTCGGTCGGCGGCGACGATTATATATCCAAGCCGTTCTCGATCAAGGAGGTTTTGGCGCGTGTCAAGGCGGTGCTCAAACGTTCTTCGTCGCAACGGTCCGAAGCGAAGGATTTGCTCGATTTCGACGGTATGAGCATAGACCTCGACACGAAAGAGGTCGTGGTGGACGGTCAGTCGGTCCCTTTGACGAGGACCGAGTTCGAGATACTGGTGTTGCTGGCTACTAATCCGTCGAGGGTGTTTTCGCGTGACGATATAATCGAGCGCCTGTGGAAGGACAATCCATACGTTACCGAGCGGACGGTCGATGTGCATATAACGCGGTTGAGGAAGAAGTTGGGCGACAGGTCGTCGTATATAACGAGCCGTCCGGGGTACGGCTACAGATTTAACCATAGAGAGGAATGAAAATCACATACAAACAGAAGCTCACGCTGAGCTTCATACTTATATTTACGCTGTTCACGGCTGGGGTAATCGTTTTCGAACAGTACGGGGCACGCAGATACAAGACAGAGGCTCTCGAAGAGAGGCTCGATGCGTATTGCGACATAGTTTATGCCTATATTTCGGAAAGAGGTGCGGCGGTTACGGGTACGGAGATGGACAGCCTGCTGGCGATATTGCCAGCCAATCTGCGGTTGACGTATATTGCGGCCGATGGAAAGGTATTGTACGATAATCTTTTCCCCGACCCGGGGCAGTTGGAGAATCATTCGGGCCGTCCGGAGATAGCGGCTGCCGCATCGGCCGGCCAAGGGTATGATATAAGGGAGTCGGCGTCCAACAGCCAGCCGTATCTGTATTACGCGAAATATTACGGCAACGCCGTGATGCGTGCGGCATTGCCGTATGACATACAGGTACAGCACTTTCTGAAGCCTGACAATGCGTTCCTCTATTTCATAGTCGTCCTGTTTGTTATAGGGTTGCTGCTGATACGTTATGTGGGCGGCCGTTTCGGGAATTCCATACAGAAACTGCGCGATTTTTCGGCAGCGTTGGAGTTAGAGGGTGGCGAGAATATCGCCGTTCCGCTGTTCCCTAATGACGAATTGGGCGAGATAGGCAAAAGCATAGCCGGGAACTATAAGCGTCTGAAGGATAGCGAATCGAAGTTTGCGCGCGAGAGAGAGAAGCTTCTCCAGCACATATACATCTCGGCCGAAGGCATATGCTTCTTTGCCCATGACGGGAAGGTCGCCTTTTATAATGGGCTGTTCCTGCAATATCTTAATGCCATAAGCCCAGATCCGGATTTGAACAATATCCTTTCGGTGGACGCGTTTGCGCCGGTAAAGGACTTCATCGCGGGCGGGGCGGGCGATAACTATTATGAGTATACGATTCGTGAACGCGACCGCGAGTTCTTGCTGCGTTTGAACCGTTTCGACGACAATAGTTTCGAGATAGTGCTCAATGACGTCTCGGAGCAGGAGAAAACGCGCCGGTTGAAAAGGGAGATGACGGGCAACATCGCGCACGAGTTACGCACTCCGGTAACCAGCATACGCGGCTACCTCGAAACCGTGCTCGAAACGCCGCTCAATGCCGAGCAGCAGCGAAAGTTTACCGAGAAGGCCTATAATCAGACATTGGTGCTTTCGGAGTTGATACGCGATATGGGGCTTCTGACGAAGATAGAGGAGACGCCTGATAAGTTCGATTTCAAGAGTGTGGACTTGCATGATGTTGTTGAAAAGGTCCGGACCGATCTGAAGGACGATATTGCGGCCAATGGCGTAACTTTCCGCAACGACCTGCCTGTGGGGACTACGGTGTCGGGTAATGAAAGCCTGCTCTATTCCATCTTCCGAAACCTCGTCGACAACGCCGTAAAACATGCTGGACGCGATATAGATGTGGTGGTCGGGAAGATTGCCGACGGAGGGAAAACTGTCGCCGTGTCGTTTGCCGATACGGGCCGGGGCATAGCCGACGAGAAGGGGCTGTCGCGTATCTTCGAGCGGTTCTATCGCATTGACGAGGGGCGCACGCGGGAGAATGGCGGTTCCGGGTTGGGACTTTCCATAGTCAAGAATGCGGTGCTCATACATGGCGGCGACATTGCCGCCCGTAATCGTGACGGCGGAGGCTTGGAGTTCATAATACATTTGCCGGTATAGATACCGATTGGGCGCAGGCGAATGTCCGGGGCCTGAAAAAGTTTCAGGAGGGACCGCGATGTCGCCGGAACCGATTGGTATTCCTGTTTGAGGGCCTGCCGAGGTAGTTTCAAACCCGGCGGGCTCTTTTGCGTTTGGCCCTGTCCCGCAGGAAGAATACGATTATGACTATCGTAGTCGTTATGTCCGATGCCGCGACGGCGAGCCAGATTCCTGTATTCCCCATCAGCAGCGGGAGAAGAATGAAGAACCCTACCGGCAGTACGCCGCGCAACAGTGTGAAGCCCAACGCCCGTTTCACCCTCTCTATGCTGGCGTAATATCCTATGATTATGACGTTGATTCCGAAGAATATGTAGTCTGTCGCGAAGAGTGGCAGGCCGGAGACGGCGTACTGGAACGCCGGATTCGTCTTGTCCGGCACGAAAAGCGACACTATGTCGGACGCGAACCATACGAATACGAGCGTTATCGTGATGCCGAATGTGACTGCTGACTGGAGCGACAGCCGCAGGGCTTTGTTGGAACGGTCCATGACGGCCGCCCCGTAATTGTAGCTTATAATGGGTTGGGCCGATTGCACGATCGAGTTGAACACCATGAATATCACTGGAAAAAGGTAACATATTATGCTGAAAGACGCCACACCGTCGGTCCCCATGTAGTGCATGAAGACGAGGTTGCCCGATATGGCCATGAGCGATATGGTCATTTCGCTCAGACAGGTGGATACGCCGAGCCTCGCCATGTACCATATGTTCCGCAGCGTGAGTTTCATGCTCTTGTAGCTGAGCTTGAGTTTTGCGAACCGTACCGCTGTCTTGGTCCTGCAAAGGTAGATGAACAGCATGATTGCACCTGCGTATTCACCTATTACGGTGGCTATGGCGGCCCCGAACAATCCCCATTCACAAACGAATATGAATACGTAGTCCAGTACGATATTTATGACGGTGGATATTATCATGGCCCACATACCGAATCGTGGATTCGTGAGTCTAACGAAGAATAGTTGGGATGCGAGCAGGGCCGCCGCCGGCATACCCGTACCCACCCAGAACATATATTCCACGGCTTGATCGAGCAGCAGCGCGTCCGATCCGAGAAGTACGGCCAGTTGCGGAGTGAGCGTCATCATGGCGACGGCTACCAGTGTGGAGACAGTCAGGGCGGCAATGGTCGATTGCGTGACGTTGATGTTGGCCACCTTGTGTTTGCCGCGAGATATGTTTATTGACGCCAGAATCCCGCCGCCCATGCCGAACATCAATCCGAGGCCCGTGACTATCATGAAGAGCGGCATGGTGATATTGACGGCCGCGATGCCGTTGCTGCCTATTCCCTGACCGACGAATATACCGTCGATAACCACGAACAGGGCAGACGAGATCATGCCGAGCAATGTGGGGAAAAGCTGTTTGAAGAACAGGCTGCTGATCTTCATGTTCTTGAAATCCAAGCTGTCTCTTTGCATAAGAAATCCGTTTCTGTCGTTAAATCCGCCGCAAAGGTAGGGACTTCCGGCCTGCGATTACTTACAAAAGGGATAGTATTTGGGTATTTATCGAAAGTATAATTGGGAATTGTGCTCTATTAGCATTATTTTTATTTCAAAATTGCAATCATGGTTATAGTCGAACCCGCATTATTGCGTGACAGGAAAGATTTCGTTGTTGGCCGTACCGATATGCGGGGACATCTGGGGCGTATGCTGGACCCGTGCGGTAATACGGTCCTTGTATGTCTCGGCGGCAGTGCGGTGGTCTCGATCTATTCGACCGACCGGGTGTTCGCCCAAGGCGATGTGACGAATCTTTATCGCGATATGCTTCCCCGTTTTGTCTCGGTCTCTGCCGATTTCGAGTGTTTCTATTGCGTTATGGACAACGACTTTGGCAACGAGGTTTGGTTCGATATTCCGCCTTCATACTTCGAGATGCTTGCGGCGACGCCTGTTCTGACCCCGTCGGGAGAGCAACGGCATATGTTGGATATGTGGGTAAGACAGTTCGAGTGGATGTGTTCGGCGGGTGGAGGCATACACGCTAAACAGATGGTCAAGAATCATGTTCAAAATATGCTGTTGTCGATAGACAACGAATTGAGGCGGATGACGGTGACGCCGCAGAGGGTATTTCTCGACAAAGGGTACGAAATCCTGCACCGGTTTTACAGACTTGTGACCGACCATTGCCGCTAACATCACGACGTTACGTGGTATGCCTGCCGACTTATGATAACGCCATACTATTTGTCGTCGATAACTGCGCGGTATACGCGGCAATCGCCCAAACAGATCATAGACGACCAGATCATGCTGGAGATCAAGACTCTGCTCAATACGACCTCTTTGCCGCTGAAGGAGATTGCTGCCGTGATGCATTTCCCCGATACGTCATATATGTGCCGTTATTTTAGGCGGAAAACCGGAATGTCGTTCAAGGAGTACAGGCTCGGACGGAAGTAAAGTGTTTTGTCTTGAGTGGATTTGTTTCGTGTTTGGGAGTAAGGGTGCGGCGTTCCCCATTTGCGTAATTATAATTAGACGATTGTAAGTTAACAGGGAGAGACTCTTGGTGAGCCTCTTCCTGTTCGGTCTACATTGTCCTGTTGTGGACATATCTAATGTACGGATAGCGGCGTGTGTGTTATCGTATTTTGCGATAACCGTATTCCTCTGCATTTTTAAGTGAGGGCAATACGGACATAACGGAGTCTGTCCGCTATTTTTGGATGATTTCGTATTCGTACATCGCGAAATCGTTTATCGACGGTAACGTTATCTCGATCGCTCCGTTACGACCTGTGGTTTTCGTTCCAGCCTTGCCGTGTCCCAACACGGGTTTGAGTCGGACTTTTGTCCCTTCCGGAAGCCACGTTTCGATCACGCCTTTACTGTCTGGTGTGTTTTCTCTGAAGAATATGAAGTACCCACGCCCGTCTTTTATGGACTGAAAGCCGGTCCACGACCTTCCCGATGGCTCTTCGCCTATGGGGAGGATCGTACCCGAGTGAAGTTCGTGCTGTATCGTCTTGTATTTTGCGATAGTGCCGCTGATGGCAAGCGCCTCTTCGGGCAGGCCGCTCCCCTCGAACCATGCCAACGGCTGTCCGGCCATCGTAATGGCGAAGAGGTATTCGAACGAATAGTTGGCGGGTGCGAATATGTCGTCGCCGTATTTGGACGCGTTGCGCCATTTGTTTAGGAACTCGATCTGCAATTTCTCGGCCGGGACGTATCGCGACAGTTGCCACAGGTTTCGCAGTGTTTTGTAAGGGTAGTAGTTGTTCCAGTCGGTGTAGCGGTTTTCAAGGAATATGTTGCCGTACTCGTTGAACATATGATAGCCAGCCCGGCGGCCTGCTGTGGCGTCGAGGTTGAATACCACGTTGTTTCCTGTCTTTTCGAGGACGCGGTCGAACAATCTACGCAGGTTGATCTCGGCCTGCTTCGTCGGAATGGCCAACCCGTCTATCTTGAATGTGCGGATGCCGTATTCGTTGTAGAGGCCGATCATAGCTTGTGCGTCCTTTTCCCAATCGGCGAAGTCGTCCTGTATGCTCGGATTGAACCACAGGCATATTTCGACGCCCAATTCCTTGCCTCGTTTTACGATCGGGTGCAGTCCGTTGGGGTATTTTGCCGGATCGGGACGCCAGTAGTCCGGATTGTCCCAGATGTTTTTGAACGAACCGCGTGCGACGGCCGAGTTCGGGCTCTTGCCTATCTGCCATCCGTCGTCTATCTGGAAATGTGTGACGCCAAGCTGTGCGGCGCGTTCTACCTCTATGAGGCTGAACTTTTCGTTCACCTTGGAGTCTTGGCTGCGGTCGCCCCATGTGTTCATCATAACCATTTCGTCACGTCCCGGAACGAGCTTGCGTACGTTTTTCTGATACGACCGGAGCGCGGAGAGTTGTTCCAGTTCGCTGCCGCCGCATACGCCGATCACGCAACCGTATGTCCGGCGCCATTCGTCCGGCTTTATGTCTTTGCCCGACATGCCGAGCCCTATGACTGCGAAATGGCCGAACTCGGTCGAGAAGTCGTAACCTGCATAGGCAAGTTGAACGCTCGAACACGGGGCTTCTTTGAGGAAGAACAGTCCGCTGCCGACCTCTGTGTTATGGGCGAAAAGCAGATTGCCACGGTAGGTGCTTTTGCGGTAGGGGATTATGTCGGTCTCGAACACGAGGTTGTTGTTGCGGTCCGTCACGTCGTAGAATTCTACGATTCTGGTCTGCCAATGCGCACCTTCGGCCTTGAATTGGTCGAGGACGGCGGTCGATTGGTCCGACTGCATATCCTCGGTGAATTCGATGTTCTTCATGTCGGCGGCGTTGACTGCTTTACCGGCTTGTATGACGCCTGCATTTCCTTTGAGCCATGTGTCGCACGCAATGGCCGGAGTGTCCTTGTATATGCGGAATATCCGCTTGATGTCGAGCTGTCCCAACGTGAACGATACCGTAGTTTCCAGATAGGCAGGGTGTATCACGGTTTCGGCTATCTCGCGCGATGAGTACGATGGACTCGAAGCCTTACCCATCTTCTGTGAAATTACGAGGTCGGGTGATTTCGATTTGTTGTTCCATACTTTGCCCGACGTTTTGTCGGTCAGGCTGTGCGTTATGAGGTTGCCTTCGTTCCAGACGAATTTGCGTTCTATCGCTGCGTTGCCTATAACGAGCGTGTCGTTTTCCAGCCGGCTGTAATAATCGCCCTGCGACCATGCGGGGAGCACCGAAAATAATAACGACGCTATTAGCAAGTATATGGTTCTCATTGTATAAGGTTTTGTAGTTTTAGGGTATGGTTCTTGGTTTTGCGGGATTTTGATTCCGCGTTGCAGTAGCTGACGCGATTATTTTGTCGGCTGCCGGGCATCCGAACAATAAGTGTCCTTAGGGACTATGATAATGCAATTTAGATAAAAAATGGAGAGTGAATTGTTCCGTTCTCCATTTTTTGTGTAACCCGAATTTGACTTCGTAATATTCCGGGATCGTTTGTGTTAGTTTGTTGTGGTTGCCGTCAGTTGCTTCCGCTCCGAACTTATGCTATCGTCTGCTTTTTCGAAGTTTTAGCGGAGGGGCGTTTCAACAGGCCGTAACCGTCCGTCAGCGATTGACGCCTACGGCGTATCTGTTCGAGTTCCTCGGCAGTACCGATCACAGGCAGTTCGTTCGACATGGCGTCGTTCAGCATCTTCCATGCGAACTCCGACGCTATGACGCTGTCCTTGACCTCCGGAAAACCCTCATTGCGGCCGCTTCTCACCGAGTCGGCGAATACGTCGCACAGTACGTCTATCTTCTTGTCGCCGAAAGGCTTTTCGAGCGTAAGTGTTTTTGTTACGCCACGCAGTTCTACTCGCGCTGTTTTGAAGTCATGTGTCATGCGCGCCGTTCCTTTCGTGCCGATTATGTCGAAGTAGCTGTTGTGGGTCTGGTTGAGCGACAGATGTCCGTATACGAACCCTTGTGTAATGTCGAAAATTACGCCGTTCTTAAACGTGCCGTGAGCCTGAACCCACCACGGGTCCTTGTATTCCCACATCCTCACGCCTTGCGAGTGCCATGTGGCGAATTCGCTGCGGGCGTACATCCTCGCTGCGTCCACATAGTGCATGCCGCAATCGTGGAATGGGGGGCCTTCGTACTCGTGCCCTTCGCCCGGAATGAGGCCCGGTGTCATGTGGCAGATGCGTATGATGGCCAGATCCCCGATCTCTCCGGCGGCTATGAAATCCATGATCTCTTTGTGATACCATGCCATGCGGTTGAACAGGTTGACGGCTACCATTAGCCCCGACCCTTCTACCAATCGGGCGACTTCCTGCTCTGATTCGAGGTTGTCGGCTACGGGTTTTTCGGCGATGATGTGTTTTTTAGCGGCGATGGCTTTTTTGATCTGTCCTGCCCTTGAATTGGCCAGTGTGAAGAGACCCACCACCTCTATTTCAGGATCGGCGAAGATTTTGTCCTCGTCGCATGTTATTTTAGCGTTCGGAGCAAGCGATGCCGCGTCTTCGCGAGCCTCGGGCGAGATGTCGCAAATGTAGGCGACCTCCCACTTGTCGTTTTTGATTAGTTCTGTGAAGAATTTACGGCCCATCCTGCCGAAACCGATCAGGCCTATCTTTATTCGTTTGGACATTTTAGTAGGTTAGCTTGTAGTAAACAGCCCAAAGTTAAAAAACATTGTAGCTAAAAACAAGGATTTCGGGCTAATAACCGCCCTTTTGTGAGGTATTTACACTTTTTTGTGCGTAAAAAGCGGGCTCGGCGCAATGGCGAGAAAGTGCTAAAATTATCATTTTCTACTACTGTGGGAAACTGTTTTTATGCGGAAAAACCATTTTGTGAAGGGCGTTTGGGCGTGCGAAAGTGCCGGATGCAGGAGGCAACCGATGCGGGATTTTGCATTGGGCGGCGATGATATATGTTTTGAAATGGTGATATAAAAAATAGCCTGCTTCTGAAGGAAGCAGGCTCTATCGCGATCTTAGGATTCCGTAGTAGCCGGATGGTCCATACCTATTTTTCGGGCTCTATTATTTCAACTTCGGGACTATCCGTTTCAGGCTCTTTGGCGACTTCTTCATGTGTAGCTTGACTTGCAGCCTCCTCGCCTTTAAGGTACGAGGGCAGGTTCATGCCGGCCATGCTGAATAGGTCGTTGAGCGGGGGAACCGATTTCATTAGCCCCGATATGAAATTCGCCGTTGAGGTGCTGCCGTTCCCGGCGTTGTTGCCGTCCCAAACGGTTATCTTGTCGATCTTGATGTTTTTGACCGCCTCGACCTGTGTGCGTACCAGTTCGGGGAGCTTGTCGGTTATGAGAAGCATGGCGGCCTTGTCTGGATTGCCGGCTGCGGCTTGTACTATGCGGTCGTAACCTTCGGCCTGTTTGGTCAGGATTTGGAGTATACCGCGGGCTTCGGCATCCATTTTCGCGAATATGGCGTCCGCTTCGCCCTTTGCGAGACGGCGCAGACGTTCTGCCTCGGCCTCTGCGTCTATTATGGCCTTTTCTTTGTCTATCTGGGCCGGGACGACGATGTTGGCCTGCTGAGTCGCCTTTTCACGTTCTGCACGGGCTATTTCTGCCTCACGTTCGGCTTGGTAGGCCTCTTCGAGTGCCTTTGCGGCCTGTACTTTTTCGGCGGCTATAGCTTTGCGCTGTGCCTCGGCCTCGCGTTCGCGGCGGATGGCATCTGAATCGGCAATGGCGACTTTCGCTTTGTTTTCCCCCTCTACGGCCAATGCGTTAGCTTGTGATGTGTTGATACGCGTATCCCTGACGGTCTCCGCTATGCGTATGTCCTTATCCCTGTCTGCTTCGGCCTTTCCGATCTCTCCGAAACGGTTCTGCTCGGCTACGCTTTTCTTCGCTTCGTTTATGGCTTTGGCTGCGGCTTCTTTTCCCAATGCTTCGATGTAGCCCGACTCGTCGCGTATGTCGGTCACGTTGACGTTGATGAGTTTCAGACCGATTTTGCGTAGTTCCGCTTCCACGTTGTTGCTGACGTTGGCGAGGAACTTGTCCCTGTCCGAGTTGATCTCCTCGATGTCCATGGTGGCGATGACGAGGCGCAACTGTCCGAACAGAATGTCTCGTGCCAGCTCCTGTATGTTCTCCAGATTAAGTCCCAAAAGACGTTCGGCCGCATTGGTCATGCTTTCGGGTTCGGTGGAGATGCCGACGGTGAAACGGCTCGGAACGTCGACGCGAATATTCTGCTTACTGAGGGCGTTCGTCAGGTTACATTCGATAGAGATTGGCGTGAGGTCGAGGAATGCGTAGCTTTGAAATACAGGCCAGATAAAGGCCGCACCGCCGTGTACGCATTTGGCCGAGCTGATCCCGCCCGCTTTGTTTTTGCCGGTCCGACCGTATACAACGAGTATCCGGTCCGAGGGGCAGCGTTTGTAACGCGAGAAAATCGCGACTATGGTCACGAAGAGTACCGCAACGATGAGTACGATGAGAATGAAACTTTGGGGCATTTGAGTCGTGTTTTAGTTATTTGCATTTAAAATCTTTCTACTATCAGGGTGTTTTCGTTCACCACCTCTTTGACTATTACCGGCGCGCCGGTCTCTATGCCTTCCCCGTTGGTGATGGCGTTATATTCGCGGACGGCTCCGTTAATGGATATTTGTACTTTCCCTTCACCCTGTTTGTTCCCGGGAATCTTCAGATAGACGTTGCCCTTGCAGTTGACGGCGTTTGCTATGTCTATGTTGCCGCTCTGCTCCATTCGGCTCATGAACCAGAATATCAGCATGACGGCGGTCACCAACAGGGCTCCCGTAATGACGGATACGATTATCCAGAGAGCGTTGTTGGGAAATGTGCCCTCGAACACTATGAGCGCCCACGATGTTCCGAGGAAGAAGTTGATGAAGTTCCTGAACGTGAAGAGCTGGAAAGGCCCGTCATGCCCGTCGACCGATGCGTCGGCGTCAATATCCATTCCCCCGTCGGAATCCATTCCCAGAAATGTCATGACGGTTTGTACTACGAATGTGAGGCTTGTGAATATTGCCACGCACCATACCGATTTCATAAAGAAATCCAACGAATCCCACCATATTTCCATAATCAGAATGTTTTTAAGTTGCTGAAACCGAGATGCCATTTTGTCGCTGCGATCCGGCGCCTCGCGGTTATTCTACAAATATAATCATTTTTGCCATTTTTCAAACTGTTTGTAGATTTTAGTGCCGTCAGGAAGCATAAATTATGGCGATTACATTGCCTGTATATAAATAAGGTATCCGGAGCTGCCTCATAAGGCGTTTCGCGGAGGTATTCGGCTGGCCGCCCGGTTTACGAGTAGTTTTTGAGCATGGCCCGGTTATTGCCCCCTGTTAACAGAGTGGGTATGCCGTGCGGCATATTTCCCAATTTTAAGGTATGGATTTCTATGGTGTTAAGGCATATTTTTGCTTTCGATGATTTCGGTATCGACTACCGAACGTGCGGAATACGGGTAGGATAATTTATTAACTAAACAAATAATATCATGACGGGAATATTTTATGGCAGTACTACCGGCAATACGGAAACGCTGGCAAAGGAAATTGCATCTGCGTTGGGTGTGACGTCTGCGGACGTGTATGACGTGGGCGGTTCTCCTATCGACAAGGTGGCAGGCTACGATACCCTGCTGTTGGGATCGTCTACGTGGGGATTGGGCGAATTGCAGGACGATTGGTATTCGTTCGTCGAGGAGCTGAAGAAGGCCGACCTTTCCGGCAAGAAAGTGGGGCTGTTCGGTTGCGGCGACAGCGCATCTTACCCCGATACGTTCTGCGAATCTATCGGTCTGCTTCACGAAGAGTTGTCCGATACTGGATGTACGTTCATCGGTCAGATGGATGCTTCCGGTTATCCGAATAACAGTTCTAAAGCCTTTGAAGGCGGTCAGGTCCTCGGATTGGCTGTCGATGACGACGAACCTAACAAAACCGAAGGCCGCCTGAAGGCGTGGGTGGCTGTAATAAAGGAGTCTTAAACTATGGCCCCGCAGGATTATGCCCGCTTCGGTGAGATGAAAATGGTTATGCACCTCATCTATGAGTTCAAAAAAGGCATCCGCAGTCTGGTCCTGTGTACGCTTTGCCCGACCTGTGCCGAGATGGTCAAGGAGAGGCTCGGCAATCAGGGGATAGCATATATTACGCAGGAGCTCGGGAACCGGAACGTAAACTTGTTTTTCGGGGAGCAGGCATGTCTGGACGCTGTATCTAATTTCGTGCACAAACGCCTGAACGAGCTTTCGCCCGAGGAGGATTTTATGCTCGGAGCCATGCTCGGGTACGATATTACGAAGCAGTCCCGGCGGTTTTGCGAGCGCAAGCAGAAGATGCAGGCGCTATTGACCTAACGCCGTCGTCGGTACGGCAGTGTTTTGAAATACCGGATATTCGGATCCGGTTTGTTTTTCATTCTGTTTTTGATGTCGATATATCGCTGCTGACGGGAAATCTGTCGGCAGCGATATATATTTTTTTGACTTTCGGGCGGCTGATTGCATGTCTTAACCTTATGATAATGTGATTTGATTATATTTGCAATAAATACATAAAAATATCAGATGGAAATTGCGATCATAATCGGACTTATATTGCTTAACGGCGTATTTGCTATGTCCGAGATAGCTGTGATCTCTGCGCGTAAGACCAGCCTTAACGTCGATGCGTGCAACGGAAGTCAGGCCGCCAAATCGGCGCTGAAACTGGCCGGTAACCCTGATCGTTTCCTTTCAACCGTGCAGGTGGGGATAACGCTTATCGGTATACTTACGGGTATATATTCCGGCGACGTACTTGCGGCCAAGCTCTCTCCGGTGTTGGTGAAATGGGGAATGGCTGCCAAGTATGCCTATCCGGTGGCACAGACCGCCATAGTCATCATTGTTACCTATTTGACCATCATATTCGGAGAGCTGGTTCCGAAGCGTATCGGTATGACCTCGGCCGAGCGGGTGTCGAAGATAATCGCCCGCCCTATGCAGTGGCTCTCGATGATAGCTATGCCGTTCGTGTGGGTGCTGGCGAAGAGTACGTCCGGGATGTTCAAGCTGCTGGGTATCAAAGATCGTGGAACGAAAGTCACCGAGGAGGAGATCAAGTCGCTTATCAGAGAGGGGGCCGAGGACGGAGAGGTGCAGGAGGTTGAGCAGGATATAATGGAGAGGGTTTTCACGCTCGGGGATCGCGATTTGGAGTCGATCATGACCTATCGGAACTACATAGTGTGGATAGATGTCGCGATGACCAAGGCCGAAGTGAAGGAGGCCATACACAACAATCCGTTCGATAAATATCCCGTTTGCGATGGGGATCTCGACAATACGCTCGGAATTGTATACCTGAAAGATATGTTTATGGCCATAGATTCGGCCGATTTCGACATAAAGACGCTGCTTCGTCCGGCCGAGTATTTCTACGAGAACATGCAGGTTTATGCGGCGCTTGAGAGGATGAAGGAGAATCACGGCCAATGCGCGCTCGTCAGCGACGAATTCGGGACGATAAAGGGCATGGTTACGCTCAAGGATATAATGGAGGCCCTCGTGGGGGATATTCCGGAATTGGACGACGAGCCTGATATAATAGCGCGGCAGGATGGAGGATACCTTGTCGACGGACAGTGTTCGTTCTATAATTTCCTCGATTACTTTAAATTGTCTGACCTTTATTCGAAATATGAATACAACACGTTGAGTGGCCTGATTCTTGAATTGTATGGTAACATACCGAAGACCGGGGACCGAATAAAGTGGAATGATTTCATGTTCGAGATCGTGGATATGGATGGCGCCCGTATAGACAAGGTGCTCGTTACCCGTGATTCGGAGCAGTAAAGTGTCATACCGGTTTATTGCCGCCGCCGGAAACACTCTATAATATTAAGTGACTCGGCGGCGTGACGAATAAGCTTTGGAACCATGAGTTTCAATATCCCGACATCTAAGAAGAAACGGGTTATAATTGTCGGCGGCGGCTTCGGCGGCCTGAAACTGGCGAATAAATTGAAAGGCGCAGGATTTCAGGTGGTTCTGGTGGATAGAAACAACTACCATCAGTTCCTGCCGTTGATTTATCAGGTGGCCTCGGCGGGTATGGAGCCGACGTCGATCTCGTTCCCGTTCAGGAAGATATTTCAGAAACGTCGTGACTTTTTCTTCCGGCTTGCCGAGGTGCGCTCAATAACTCCCGATCAGAATATGATACAGACCTCTATCGGGAAAGCCTACTATGATTATATAGTATTCGCTGCGGGGACGACATCTAATTTTTTCGGCAACGAACACATACGTGAGTATGCCATACCAATGAAGAACGTTTCGGAGGCGATGGGTTTGCGGAATGCATTGCTGGCTAACTACGAACGTGCGGTGACGTGCGCTACCGAGGAGGAGAAGCGTGAGTTGCTTAATATCGTGATCGTAGGCGGCGGTGCGACAGGTGTGGAGATTGCCGGTGCATTGTCGGAGATGAAAAAATTCGTCGTTCCCAAAGATTATCCGGAGATGGATAAGAATGACCTTCATATATGTCTGGTCGAAGCTGGCAGCCGACTTTTGGCAGGTATGTCGGAAAAGGCTTCGGAGAATGCCCGGCGCTTCCTCGAAAATATGGGGGTGGAGGTGTTGCTGAACAGGAGGGTATCGGATTATAAGAACCATCAGGTGGTTCTTGCTGACGGAGAAGTGATTCCTACGCGTTCGTTCATCTGGGTTAGCGGTGTGACGGCAGTGCAGGTCGGTAACATCGGCGGGGACGCGCTCGGAAGGGGCAATAGGATTGTGGTCGATGAATTCAATCGTGTGCGGGGCATGTCAAACGTGTTCGCGATAGGCGACCAGTGCATACAAACTACCGACGAGGCATTTCCGAACGGGCATCCGCAGTTGGCGCAGGTCGCCATACAGCAAGGCGAGTTGTTGGCTAAGAACCTCGTGAGTTTAGAGGCCGGAGAGAAGATGCGTCCTTTCCGCTATAAGGATCTCGGTTCCATGGCCACCGTAGGCCGAAACAAGGCCGTTGCCGACATCGGCGCAGTTAAGATGCACGGTTGGTTCGCATGGGCGATGTGGTTGCTTGTACACCTGCGTTCTATATTGGGCATACGCAATAAGATATTGGTCTTGATAAATTGGGTGTGGAACTATATAACCTACGATTACTCGTTACGCCTTATAATTTATGCCCGTAAAGCGAAAGAGGTCGTGGACCGCGAGATACGCGAAGCCAATTCGCATTGGGGATCCGGTTCGGGAAGTCCAGATGATGAAAGGCCCTAAATCGTATACCGTTTGGGGGCTAATATGTCCGGCCGAACTGACGGGCTAAAGTGTTTGCTGGGCCTTGTATGAGTGTAGGTACCAGTATGCACAGCCGACGAAGACGCCGCCTCCGATGAGGTTGCCGAGCGTGGCCGGTATCAGGTTGTTGAATACGAAGTCGCCCCAACTTATCGCCGCACCGGAGTATATTGCGGCGGGGACGAAGAACATATTTGCAATAGAGTGTTCGTAGCCCAAGGTGACGAATGTCATGACGGGAATCCATATTCCGATGCACTTTCCCATTATATCTTTGGCCGCATAGCCCATGAACATTCCGAGGCATACCAACCAGTTGGCCCCTATTCCCTTGATGAATACGCTGCCCCAATCCTGATATACCTTCGCCTCCGTATAGTGGTGGAGGTATCCTTGCCATGGCTCTTTGGCGAAGAATCCGAGGTCGGCGGAGAGGAAGTAGGCCACTATCTGCGTTCCTACAAAATTAAATACATACGACAACAGCAGCATCTTGAGGAACGACACGGGCTGCAACTTCTTGCCCAACAGCGGAAGCGTGAAGGCCGTACAGTCGCTCGTGAACAGGTCGGCCCCGGTAACTGAGACCATTATGAGCCCGACGGGGAACAGCGCTCCGGCCACGAACTTGACGATTCCGGGATTCTCGGCCCCGATGCCCGGCATCCCTCCTGCGACCATGACCGACAATAGTCCTCCTAACGCTATGAAAGCTCCTCCCAGTACGGCTATCAGTATGAATTTCAATGTCGGTAATGACGCTTTGTATATGCCTGAGGCGCAAAATTCGTTCGTAATATCTTTGGGGCAGTTGTAGTTGCTCATTGAAATATATGTGTGAAACTTATGCTGTTAGTTGACGTAGACCACCGGAAAGTAGCGTGAAAACAACTCTCTCGCTCTATCCAGTTGTTCCGGGGTGTTATGCTTGACATCGCCGAGCATGTACTCTTTGCCGAGCGATTCGTATTTATGCACACCCAATGTGTGGTACGGCAGTATCTCGATGCGTCCGATCATTTTGTAGTCCTTGAAGTGCTCGCAGAGGGCGGTGATGTCGGACTCGAAATCGGAATATCCGGGTACAAGGACATAGCGCAGCCATATCGGTATATTGTGCTCTTCGAGCCACTGTGCCGTTTCGAGTGTTCTGCTGTTTGTCGTTCCTGTCAGTTGCTGATGCCGTTCGGGATTGAACTCCTTGATGTCGAGCAATACGAGGTTTGCCAACGAAAACAACTCCTTCGTGTCGTCGTTGAGGATACTGCCGTTCGTGTCTACGCAGATGTTGATCTTTTGGTCTCGGAGCATCCTGAATAGCGGCAGCAGTTCTTTGGCTTGCAGCGTCGGTTCGCCTCCGCTGAATGTGACGCCGCCCTTCTTGCCGAAAAACGCCCTTTCGCTGACGGCCTTGCGGACTATCTCTTCCGGGGCCGTAAGTGTTCCCCCCTCGCACGTTATCGTGTCGGGGTTGGCACAATACAGGCATCGGAAGTTACACCCTTGCAGGAAAACGACGAGCCTGATTCCCGGCCCGTCGTATGTTCCCAAACTTTCATATGAGTGTACTCTTATCATTTATGGTCCTGCTTAGATGGCTTCGTGGAAGCTCCTCGACAGCACTTCCAACTGGTGTGCGCGGCTGAGGTTCACGAAGTTGACGGCATATCCCGATACCCTGATGGTCAACTGCGGATATTTCTCCGGGTGTATCATGGCGTCTTCCAGCATCTCGCGGTTGAGTACGTTCACGTTCAGGTGGTGTGCACCTTTTGTAAAGTAACCGTCTATCATTGTCACGAGGTTGTCTACGCGGTCTTCCTTGGTAGCTCCGAGTGTTTTGGGTACGATGGAGAACGTGTTGCTGATACCGTCCTGCGAGTCGCGGTAACGGATCTTGGCAACCGAAGAGAGCGATGCGATGGCTCCGCTCTTGTCGCGTCCGTGCATCGGGTTGGCGCCCGGTGCGAAAGCAATGCCTTTGGCGCGTCCGTCGGGTGTCGCACCGGTCTTCTGGCCGTACATCACGTTGGATGTGATGGTAAGGACGGACAGGGTAGGACGTGCGTTCTTGTATACGGGGAGTTTCTTCAGCTCTTCGTTGAAGAAGTATATGAGGTCCACGGCGAGTTTATCTACGTGGTCGTCGTCGTTGCCGAAGCATGGGAAGTCTCCGTCTATTTCGAATTTCTCGGTCAGCCCCATCTCGTTGCGAACTGCCTTAACGTGTGCATATCTGATGGCCGAAAGCGAATCAATAGCTACCGAAAGTCCTGCCACGCCATAAGCGAGGTTGATGCGCGGGTCGGTATCGACGAATGCCATCTGCGCTTTTTCGTAGTAGTACTTGTCGTGCATGTAGTGGATGATGTTCATCGCTTCATTGTACACGCGTGCTATCTCGGTGAGTACCTTCTTGTAGTTGGCCATTACCTCTTCGTATTTCAGCGTCTCGCCTTTGAGTTCCGGTATGCCTTTGACCATCAGCGTTCCGGTGTTTTCGCAACGGCCGCCGTTGATGGCGAGCAACAACGCTTTGGCGAGGTTCGCGCGCGCGCCGAAGAACTGTATCTGGCGGCCTATGTCCTGATACGATACGCAGCATGCGATACCGTAGTCGTCCGACTGGCGTACCTCACGCATGAGTTCGTCGTTCTCGTACTGTATAGAGCTCGTGTCGATTGAAACTTTCGCGCAGAAGCCCTTGAATCCTTGCGGGAGTTCGTCGCTCCAAAGTACCGTAAGGTTCGGTTCCGGCGAGGGCCCGAGGTTATAGAGAGTCTGGAGAAAACGGAAAGTGGTCTTGGTCACCTTTGTGCGTCCGTCGTTGAATCGTCCGCCGAGGGCTTCGGTAACCCATGTCGGGTCGCCGGCGAAGATGTCGTTATACGACTGCATGCGCAGGTGGCGCACCATACGCAGTTTGATGACGAACTGGTCGATGAGCTCCTGAGCGAAGGTCTCGTCGATGGTGCCGTTATCCAACTCGTACTGTATGTATATGTCGAGGAAAGACGATACGTTACCGAGCGACATTGCGGCTCCGTCCTGTTCTTTCACTGCTGCGAGGTATGCCATGTAAACCCACTGGACGGCTTCCTGTGCGGTAGTGGCCGGACGCGAAAGGTCTAGGCCGTAGTACTCGCCCATTGTCTTGATGTCTTTGAGCGCCTTGATCTGTTCCGCGACCTCTTCGCGAAGGCGGATGCGTGCGTCCGTCATCGGGCCGGTAAGGTTTTTGAGGTCCTGTTTTTTAGCTTCGATCAGACGGTCTGTCCCGTAGAGTGCCAGACGGCGGTAGTCGCCGATGATACGTCCGCGAGCGTAATTGTCGGGAAGCCCCGTGAGGAATCCCAACGAGCGGAACGAGCGGATCTCTTCGGTGTACACATCGAATACGCCGTCGTTGTGTGTCTTGCGGTAGTGGGTGAAGATGTCCTTTACCTTTTCGTCTACCTCCACGCCGTTTTCGCGGCACGCTTTCGCAACCACGTTGATACCGCCGAACGGTTTGATCGAACGCCTGAGCAATTCGTCCGTCTGAAGGCCGACGATCAGTTCGTTATCCTTATCTATGTAACCTGCTTTGTGCGAGGTGATGGTAGATACAGTCTTGTTGTCGAGCGAGCGTACTCCGTTGTTGGCGCGTTCCTCTGCTATCGCTTTCATGCACAGGTCCCAGATACGTTTGGTCCTGTCCGTGGCTCCTGCAAGGAACGAGGCGTCTCCTTCGTAAGGAGTGATATTGTTCTTTACGAAATCGGTAACGTTGATCTCTTTGCTCCAAACACCGTCTTTAAACATTTTCATCGGCTTTCTTAAAAAAGTTATTATTGGTATTATTTTTTCTTAGTTGCTTTATGTCCGTCTGTCTGTGTATGGTCTATTTCGCTGCTGTCTAATGCGTTGTTTCGCATTGCCGACAGGCTCTTTCGAAAAGTCCGCAGCCCTGTGCGTAAAGCCGTTTCCGGCGGACGCCGCAAAGGTAATAATAAGGACGTATCGCCCCAAACATTCGGTATGCAATAGATATTAAATCTATGTTACTTTTCATATTTTCGGATATTTTGGACTGCTTGTCGTTTTTTTGAAAAGTGAAAGGGAACTTGTTGTTGTCCGTAAAGTGCCCGGCGGTTCGGTGTTTTAGTGAGGGTGCGGTATATTAAATTCTTAACCCGGGATGTTTATTTTGTTTATTCTTTTTTCGTGAGCGGATTTTGCTGTTTCATTTAGCGTAAAATTTCGCTATCTTGTAACGTTTTGTTTTTTGTAATAATCTAAATCTAAAAATATGAATCAAATTAATGAAGCCCTTTTGTTGCTGAGTGTAGGCATGGGTACGGTCTTCGTCGTGCTGCTGTTGGTGATATTCGTGTGCCGTTGCATAATATTGCTGATAAACCGCTGGTTCCCGGAGCAAGCGGCGGTAGTGGCGGATAAAATGTCGGACACTATTCCGGCCGGTGTCATAGCCGCCATTACGAGCGCAGTGAACATAGTGTCGGGCGGGAAGGCAAAAATCGTTAAGATCGAAAAGAACAAATAAAACTAACCTTGAACTATGAGTAAGAAAGAAGTGAGATTCAGCCTTGTATACAGGGATATGTGGCAGTCGGCCGGCAAGTACGTGCCGAGGGTGGACCAGCTTGAAAGGGTTGCGCCCGAAATCGTTAATATGGGATGCTTCGCACGCGTGGAGACCAACGGCGGTGGATTCGAACAGGTTAACCTGTTGTTCGGCGAGAATCCTAACGTCGCAGTCCGCAGATGGACCAAACCGTTCCATGATGCAGGGATACAGACGCATATGCTCGACCGCGGGCTTAACGGACTTAGGATGAGCCCCGTGCCGGCAGATGTGCGTAAGTTGTTCTATAAGGTAAAGAAAGCGCAGGGGACGGACATCGCCCGCACGTTCGATGGATTGAACGATACGCGGAACATAATCCCGTCTATCAAATATGCCAAGGATGCGGGGATGATCTCGCAGGCTTCGTTGAGCATAACCTTTTCGCCGATACACACGGTGGAGTATTACACTTCGATGGCTTATGAACTGATCGAAGCCGGAGCCGATGAGATCTGCCTGAAAGATATGGCGGGTATCGGAAGGCCCACCGATCTCGGTAAGATAACGGCGAACATCAAAGAAAAATATCCGGAGATTCCCGTCACTTATCACAGTCATGCGGGTCCGGGTTTCTCGGTCGCTTCTGTGCTGGAGGTGTGCAAGGCCGGCTGCGATTATGTTGACGTCGGTATGGAGCCGCTTTCGTGGGGTACGGGCCATCACGACCTGTTGACAATTCAGGCCATGTTGAAGCAGGCTGGATTTGCTGTCCCGGAGATCAATATGGACGCTTATATGAAGGTGCGCGCGCTGACGCAGGAGTTTATGGACGATTTTCTCGGCCTCTACATCAGCCCGAAAAACCGTCTTATGAATTCGCTCCTGATCGGACCGGGACTTCCCGGCGGAATGATGGGTAGCCTTATGGCCGATCTCGAAACCAACATCGAAGGAGTGAATCGCTACCTCGAAAAGAACGGCAAGCCGAAGATAACGCAGGACGACCTGCTTATAAAACTCTTCAACGAGGTGGCCTATGTGTGGCCAAAGGTGGGCTATCCGCCACTCGTGACGCCGTTCAGCCAGTATGTGAAGAACCTCTCCCTGATGAACGTTACGCAGATGATAAAGGGCAAGGAGCGCTGGTCGATGATCGCCGACGACATATGGGATATGATTCTCGGCAAATCGGGCCGTCTGCCGGGCGAGGTCGATCCGGAAATCAAGGCCCTCGCCAAGGAACAGGGTCGCGAATTCTATACTGGCGATCCGCAGGAGGCTTATCCGGATGCTCTGGACAAATATCGTGCGCTGATGCAGGAAAAGGGATGGGATGTCGGACAAGATGAAGAGGATCTGTTCGAATATGCCATGCACCCGGCCCAGTACGAAGCGTATAGGTCTGGTAAGGCCAAGGCCGACTTCGAAGCCGACGTGGCTAAACGTCGCGAGAAAGAGGCTGGAGCCGGCACGGCTTCTGCGGGTATGATCGTGACTCCGCAGGTGCTGACTGTGGACGTGAACGGCGAACAATATAGGGTTAGTGTGGTTCCGGAAGGGGCTGCATTGCCGCAGGGCGGAGCTGCTGCCGCACCGGTGGCTCAGGCTGCTGCGCCTGTTGCTGCAACCGGAGACGCCGAAGACCTTCCGTCGCCGCTTGAAGGCAAGTTCTTTCTTACCAAGGATTCCAGCGAGACCCCGATCAAGGTGGGCGACAAATTCAAGAGGGGCGACCGTCTCGGATATATCGAGGCAATGAAGACCTATAATGCGATACTCGCGCATCGCGACGGTGAGGTTGTGGCGATTGTGGCCGGTAACGGTGACACGGTCTACGAAGACGATATCCTTATGAAAATACGATAGACCATGAGGATAATAGACAATTTGTTCGAAATGACGGCGTTCAGCAATATCGCCGAGAATCCGGCCATATTGCTGATGTTCGCACTGGCGTTCGTGCTGCTCTACCTTGGTATCAAGAAGGGGTACGAACCTTTGCTGCTCGTACCCATAGGGTTCGGAGTGCTGCTCGCTAATTTTCCGGGAGGTGAAATGGGGGTGGTGCAGGCTACCGACGAGAACGGTATCATGCATATGACGTTGTTGGAGATAGCCCATGATTATGGGATCATGAACTTCCTTTATTATTCGTTGATAAAGACGGGGCTTCTACCACCGCTTATCTTCATGGGAGTGGGGGCCATGACCGACTTCGGACCGCTTATCCGTAACCTTCGGCTCGCCATATTCGGCGCGGCCGCACAGGTCGGTATCTTTACCGTGTTGCTGGTTGCAGTTGCGGCTGGTTTCACATTGCAGGAGGCGGCTTCGCTCGGTATAATAGGCGGGGCTGACGGACCGACAGCCATTTTTACCACGATTAAGCTTGCGCCGCATCTTCTCGGACCTATCGCGATAGCCGCATATTCGTATATGGCTCTCGTGCCAGTGATAATTCCGCTCGTGGTGAAATTGACGTGCACCAAGAAGGAGCTGATGATAAACATGAAGGAACAGGAGAAGCTGCTTCCGTCGAAAAGCGAGGTGAAGAATATGCGTGTCGCCAAGATAGTTTTCCCGATTGCGGTCGGAACGCTTGTGGGCATTATTGTCCCGTCTGCCGTGCCGCTTATCGGTATGCTTATGTTCGGTAATCTTGTCAAAGAGATAGGTACGAGTACCGCTCGTCTGTTCGATGCCGCTTCGAATACCATCATGAACGTCGCTACCGTCCTTTTAGGACTCTGTGTGGGCGCTACCATGACTGTCGAGGCGTTCTTGAACTGGAAGACCATAGGTATCGTTACCGGCGGTTTCTTCGCTTTCGCCATTTCGATAGCCGGAGGTATCTTCATGGTGAAACTTGTGAACCTGTTCTCTAAGAAGAAGATTAACCCTCTGATCGGTGCGACCGGGCTGAGTGCCGTGCCGATGGCGTCGCGTGTCGCTAATGAGATTGCCGTAAAACACGATCCTCGCAACCATTTGCTTCAATATGCCATGTCGAGCAATATCTCAGGCGTGATCGGTTCTGCGGTCGCTGCCGGCGTATTGATAACATTCCTTAGTTAATCGGTAGAAATTGTATAGTAGAAGTCCTGCATCCGGTTGGCCGGGTGCAGGACTTTTTTATGCCTTGATTGTGCTGCTTTGTGTGTATTGGTTTTGATGTCTTCCGATATGTTGGATGGAATACGTCTGCGGGATTTTTCAGGAGAGAATCAGGTGGCGTATGGATGTTCTACCAATAGAGTGGAATTGGGTTTATTGTTAGTGCTATGCTATGTCGCTCCCATGTCGTTTATATGGTAAGCCATATGTCTCTGCACTTTTGAGGAGCGGTTAACTTTTCAGAGTTAACCGCCAGCAGCAAGCGCACGATTGGTCCGATACGGTAGGGTAACAACTTACCATTTCTGCAACTATCCGGTCGTCGATTACACGGGCGAAATCTGCATGTTCTATGATTCCAACGGATGCACATGGATGGAATGGCATGCCTTTCTCTTTGCGTGCGCTTTGGACACGGCACTCTACGACGCGGTAGGTCAATGCGTCGCCTTCCCGCAGTAGTTCGACTTTAGGGTTGGCGAGAGCCGAGAATCGGATGGAGAGGGCTTGTTCCAATCCGTCGAGTCCGGAGTGTTCTTCGAGTCCGAGGAAATTCTTGATACGGCGAGCCTCGGTCACTGTAAACCTGCGCCATGCTTCACGGTCATGGTGCATGGCGGTGTCCATGCCGTCAGTCGCTTCTATGGACTGGAACCATACGCCGTCCAGCGCATATATGTTGCGAGCATAAATCCTAACCAGTTGTCTCAGTTCGTCTGCGGATAGCTCGTCTAATTTTGTTTTCTCTTTTTGCATCTTTATGTCGATTGTTATGGCATCCCTATCGATGCAAATTTAAATATAATTGTCCGTAAGTCAGGTATGCGTATAAACCTTGTCCTGTCGATGCAAGCAAGTACTGTGAAGATAGGATTATTGCGTTAGGGCTATGTTGTTATAGGGAAATATTGGCGTCTGGTGGCAGCCTGAATGTTTAAATGGTATCTGTTGCGTAACCTTAGTGGCATTAAAAGCTATCCGAAATCAAGATAAGGTGTATCAATTGGTATTAATATAAAAATCCGGCTTCAAGGCCGGATTTTTATATGTTCGTATAGAGTTATTGTTTCTTATACAACCTGAACCATATGTCGAAGTTTCGAGGATTCTTTGAGCCTAAGTACGGCTGGTTTCCCGGATTGTCAGGGTCCTCCCAATTTTCAAAGACATACATGAAATTATATGGTGTCCTTTCCCACGAACCTTGCAGGATACATATATCTATCCACGATTCCTCGTTATCGCCCATTACACTCGAAGGTATGATGATTACGTTGCTGCCATCTACCGGTTCCACACCTTCTTTGTAGATGTTGACAGTATCAAGTCCCGGAGGCACTAAGTTGGTCTCTTTCCAACTGAATTTTTTATTGGCCGGAACCCTCATCTTCAAACCGTATGCTGCTGATCCGAGCGGGTGGTTACGTTGTTCCAAGTTCTCGTATTTACGGTTCTGTTCGTCCCTGTTGACCATCGGGCCGGGTTTGAAGAATTTCACGAAGTCGCTTCGCCTGTTTATATCATCATTAGGATATGCTGTTTCGATGTGGATGTAGTATTTATGGTCTATTTCTCCTGTTTCCGGATCAATCTCTCCGGTTCCTTCAACTTTTTCGAACCATATTTCATCCTCATAGTAGTTGTTTCGCGGCATATCTCCCCAACTGGTATCCCCTGTTTGGTCGAGTTTCTTCAACAGGGCTTCCTTTTTAGAAAGGGCTTCGTACAGATCCAAGCCCCATGTCGGGTTGATCCAATGATGCTGCATAAGTATCTCTTCAATCGGATCTTCCAACCTTTTTACATATATATATGTAGTGTCTATATCGCCCAATATAAGGCCGTTGGACAATCCTGTAAATGTGACCCCTAAACGATAGTGGTATCCTTCCGGCCAATCGTCTCCTCTGGTAAAGATTGGATCCGGATCATTAGGCGCGTTAGGGCTTGTCTGGTTGATGTAGCTGATACCTAATGCGAGCGAGTCCGTGTTTTCTCCCAACTCTACTGTCGCAGTGCTGCCGTCGAGCCATTTATAAGCATTGCTGGGGACATTGGTGATCTGTGGTTGGTATATGGACGTAGATATTGGAACGACAGTCATTTGTACGTTTAAGTCGTTAGGTGCGGTATATTCCGTTCCCGTCACTTCTCCGGTAAGAGTAAAATTCAATGTAATATTAGAGAATTCGCGTGTAAGGTATTCATTCTGGGTGAAACTTACCAGTACGTTTTCCCTCTGGTCGATCCTGATAAGGATTTGCTTTTTGTCACTCAGCGAATAGCTGCCGTCCTCGCTTCGGTCAAGTGCAATTTGTGCCAAAACAGGATCTGCATTGACCATCATGTGTTTCAATCCGAAAGAGGTTTCCGTTTCACCTCGCAAGAATGTGAGTTCGTGTATCGTTTCCTCTCCGTCCGGGGTTGTCGGCAGGCCGATAAATTCATAATGCCTATTTTCTGTTGCGCTACCTACAACAGTGAAAGGTATAGTTAAGTCTTGCTCTGCCGGTTTGTCGAGGACTACTTTTACAGTGATCTCGCCCATGAACGGGAGTGTCTGCTGTGCGACGAGGAATGAGGCTTGCGGCGCATTGGCTTTACCTTCATTCTTGTCATAGGACTCGCACGAGAAGAACATCGCAGTCACACCTAAGAGTAACAAGGGTAAAAGTTTTTTCATCGTGGTTATTGGTTTTAAGTTATTCTTGGTTTTCGTTTCTGAGTTTCCCTGTTGTGTTAATTT
Organism: uncultured Rikenellaceae bacterium; assembly: GCA_944415565.1. Classification (GTDB taxonomy): domain Bacteria; phylum Bacteroidota; class Bacteroidia; order Bacteroidales; family Rikenellaceae; genus WRDF01. The sequence goes on along the minus strand of CALYBQ010000005.1, from coordinate 122,062 downwards.
CGGCAGTGGAAAAATGGGTGCAGGTTTTTTATACCCACTAATATGGAACACAACCACGCCGTTCCCCTTGATCGGATGTAAATCGACGTCGTAATGTTCCCTTAAAAGTCCAATGCTCTAAACGCAAATATAAACATTCTCAATGTAAAACAAATTCTTTTTGTGAATAAATGTGAAAATTGGTCAAAACGTTCAATTCTGCGACCAGATTTGTATAAAATGGCCTGTTGCGGGGGCGTTGGGGGAGAGTGTTACGCATTGGTCACAGGTAAACGACACGCCCCGGACATTTGTCCGGGGCGTGTCGTTTGTGCTTCTCAGGATTGACTCCTTGCGTCTTATTTTATCCTTTCGTAATACTCGCGGGTGCGGGTGTCTACGCGGATTTTCTCACCGGTATTGATGAACAGCGGGACCCTTACCGTAGCACCGGTATTTACAGTCGCTGGTTTCAGGGAGTTTGACGATGCTGTGTCGCCTTTGACGCCCGGTTCTGTATATGTGACCTCCATGTCGATGATCGGCGGGAGTTCGGCTGAAAGAACCATGTCTTTATCCGTATGGAACATCACCTCCACGATCTGCCCTTCGGCCATGAGGTCGGCGTTGTCGATAAGGTCCTTGTTGATGGATATTTGTTCGAAAGTCTCGGTGTGCATGAAGTTGCTGCCCATGTCGTCGTCGTAGAGATACTGGTACGGACGGCGTTCTACGCGTACCGGTTCGATCTTCTCTCCTGCCGAAAAGGTGTTGTCTATAAGACGGCCGTTTTCCAGATTCTTGAGTTTCGTGCGGACGAATGCTGGGCCCTTGCCCGGTTTTACATGCTGGAATTCCACGATGCTGAACGTTTTGCCGTTCAGCTCGATACACATTCCGTTCTTTATATCTGCGGTAGTTGCCATGTATAAATTGTTTATGTTAAAGTTCGAAAATATTAAAATTGGGAAAATCCCGTTCACCGTTTTGCTATTGCGTTTCGGAGTTTCCGGCCTGCCGTCGTAGTCTTCCCGGCTCGCCAGAAGCTTAGCGGTTCTTGATAACGTACTCGGCTATTTGTACAGCATTGAGGGCGGCTCCTTTACGGATCTGGTCGCTTACGCACCAGAATGCGAGTCCGTTAGGGTTTGCGAGGTCCTTGCGTACCCGACCTACGTATACGGGGTCGCAACCGGCCAACATCAACGGCATAGGGTATTGCTTTTCTGCCGGATTGTCCATCAGGACGACGCCTTCGGCTTTCGAGAATGCCTCTTTGGCCTGTTCGACCGATATGGGCTGTTCGGTTTCCACCCACACGCTCTCCGAGTGTGCGCGCATTACCGGAACGCGGACGCATGTAGCGCTTACCTCTACGTCGGAGTGCATGATCTTGCGCGTTTCGTTGAACATCTTCATCTCCTCTTTGGTGTATCCGTTGTCGGTGAAGACGTCGATATGCGGAATCACGTTGTATGCCAACTGATATGCGAATTTGTTGACCGTAGGCTCTTTGCCCTCAACGAGTTCCTTGTACTGCATTTCGAGTTCGTCCATTGCGGCTGCACCTGCGCCGCTGGCCGACTGGTAGCTCGAAACGTGTACGCGCTTGATGTGCGATAGGTTTTCGATTGCCTTGAGGGCCACGACCATCTGTATGGTTGTGCAGTTCGGGTTGGCGATAATGTTGCGCGGGGTGTCGAACGCATCCTTCGGGTTTACTTCCGGAACTACGAGGGGTACGTCGCTGTCCATACGGAATGCGCTCGAATTGTCGATCATGAGCGCACCGTATTTGGTTATCGTCTTTTCGAACTCCTTCGAAGTGCCTGCGCCGGCCGAGGTGAAAGCTATGTCAACGCCTTTGAAATCGTCGTTGTGGGCGAGGAGTTTGACTTCTATCTCCTTGCCCTTGAACATATATTTCTTGCCTGCGCTGCGTTCCGAGCCGAAAAGTAAAAGCTCGTCAACGGGCAAATTGCGTTCTTCGATGATCTTTAAAAGCTCTTGTCCTACGGCGCCGCTCGCGCCTACGATTGCTACCTTCATTTTTTTACAATCAGTTACTTATATGTTAAATTCTCGCTCGGCATCGTTGCTCCGCCGACATGCTGGCCGTTGGCCGTCGTGTCGTATTTTGCGGCGTGTCAAGCGCTTACCGCTTGGTAGTATATAATGCCGAGACTGCAAAAATAGTAAAAAACAGGAAGTTATCGCGCATGTCGGCCATTAATTTGTCGTTAAGGTTCGTATCCTTTGCGCGTATATATTGAAAACAGGCCGTAACCCTCTCTGAGGGCCGGCCTGTCGTGTTTTGCCTGCGGTCGGTTTATTGCTCGGCCGCAACTGCCGTCGTGTCCGCCTTCGCCTCTACTTTTACGGCTTTATCTTCCGGAAACGAGACGCTGAACATCAGATGTTCCAATTGCCTGTAATAATTGCGTTTCATCTTGCCGTGGTTCGGCGAAAGGATGTACATGTCGATTGTTATGACTTGTTGGGTCGCTCTGTCCAGAGTGGAGTAGCTCACGAACGGACCGCCGTAGTAATCGCCTTCCATGTCCCAGAAGCCGCGCATCTCAGCCCAGTTGCGGCCGTGTATGCGTTTGTATGCGAGTAAGGGCTTGAATACCGGCGCGGTCGTCATGTGCGAACCGGCGTTGGAGCCCTCTATGCGTGCGACGAACTCGTTCCTGCGGTTGAGAAGCGAATCTCTGGTGAAATCGTCATTGCCCGTATAGGGATATTTGTATATTATGATTCCCTGCTCCGCTTCGTTGTAGTGCTTGCGGAGCCACATGAAGTCTTCCCGGGCATTGGCCTCGGCTTCGAGGTAGGTATTAGGAATTACTATGTTGAATCCGAACTTGTCGAATATCTTCGCCCCGAGGGCCTTGTTCTCCGTGCTGCGGTTGAGGGCGAGCGAGCGGTTTCTTTCCGCCGCCTCGAATATTGTCTGGAGTTCCTTTCTGTAATCCGAAACGTATTGTGTCATGGATTTCACGTCGGGCCCCGTGAGGCTCACTATTATCTGGGGGGCTGCCGTGACGTCGTATTGCGCGTGTATCGCAGATGCTTCGTACTTCTCGTTGGCTTCGACGAGCAAGATGTTGCGGTGAAGCCTGAGCATGCCGTCGTAGCTGTTCGGGTGTATTCTGCTTGTCGTGTAGAGCGGTTCGGGCGAGTTGAGTACCGGGATAGTCTCCTTCAGTACCGATTGCAGGGTGTCGCTGAGGGCGCTGCCCCATTCGTCGTTCCCGGCTACTATTATGATTTCGTATGGCTGTCCCTGAGATGCCTGTTTCTTCGTATTCGTGCTGGTGCTTTTGCACGATGCCAGCGCCGCTATGGCCAGCAGTGCGAGCGATAATATGCGTATGTGTTTCATAGCCGTATTATTTATGTGTGTGGTTCGATACAAAGTTATCTTTTTTTCGAGGATTTGCAATGCGGACGGCCCATTTAACTGTGTTGTCCGTGTGACGGTTATTGCCAAATCGGATAATGGTAGTAACTTTGCGGGGTCGAATGTGTAAATTTTAGCAGGATATGCGCTTTAAGCCTCCTAAATTTTTGAAACATATAGCGCCCGGCCTCATATGGAATATGGATGGGGAGCCGGATGTATATCTTACGTTCGACGACGGCCCAACCCCGGGGAATACGGAGTGGATATTGGAGACGCTCGCGAAATACGATGCAAAGGCTACCTTCTTCTGTCTCGGGAAGAATGTGGAGCAGTATCCCGAAACGTTCGGACGGATTATTGCGGGTGGACATAAGGCCGGTAATCATACGTACAGCCATCAAAAAGGGTGGGGTATGAGTGTGGAGCGTTATGTGGAGGATGTGGATTTCGCCAACCAGTTGATACACAGTGATCTGTTTCGTCCGCCTTACGGGCGCATAACGCCGGTGCAGGCGAGGATTCTTTCGGAGCGTTATACGCTTGTCATGTGGGACGTGTTGAGCCGTGATTACAGCAGTCTGATAACTCCGCGCCAATGTACCAAGAACGTGTTGAAGTATGTCGGGGCGGGTTCGATAGTCGTATTTCACGATTCGTGGAAGTCGGCACGCAATATGCGGTATGCGTTGCCGCGCGTATTGGAATACCTGAAAGAGCAGGGGTTGCGCTGTTCGACGATAGAGGTCTGAAACTATAATTCTTTTCAAAGATGACAGGACGCAGGATAGTAGTGGGTGTTACGGGAGCGAGCGGCTCGATATATGCCCGCCTGCTTGTGGAGTGTCTTTTGCGTTCAGGCGCGGTGTCCGAGGTGGCCGTCGTATTCAGTACAAACGGGTTGGCGGTGGCCGAGTACGAAAAGCAAAATATCCCGTCGGGCGGCGATGATCCGCGTGTGCGGTACTTCGATAATGACGATCTGTTCGCCGCACCGGCATCCGGCTCAGCAGCCTATGATTCTATGGTGATCGTGCCGTGTTCTATGGGAACGCTGGGGCGCATAGCTAACTGCGTATCCGATAATCTGATAACCCGTGCCGCCGACGTCATGCTCAAAGAGCGTCGGCGTCTGATATTGGTCGCCCGCGAAACTCCATACGGGACCATACATCTCCGAAATATGACGGCGCTTTCCGAATGCGGGGCTGTGGTGCTTCCGGCGTCGCCGTCGTTTTATTCGCACCCTGCCGACATTGAGCAGCTCTGCATGACGGTCGTGGAACGCATCCTTTCGTTGCTCGGCATTGATGGGGAGCGCTACGAGTGGAATGGTGGAAGATAATTGTTGTTATTGTCCGAGCAGTGAAAACCCCCGGAGTTAAACAGTCCGGGGGTATTGATGTAAGTGTTAATGGTATATTATCAAATTATTATCGCTGCCGTTAATATGAATGTTCATTGATGAAATCCGTGGCGAATAACGATTTAGAGTCATACGGACTATATAGGTCGATTATGCGATTGCCGTTCAATATGAGGATGACGGGTGTGGGGGCATAATTTAGCGCGGTTTGTACATTTTGGTCGATATCTTCGTATACAGTGTATTTGTACTGTTCGGGGATGTAAACCTCTTTTGTTACACCGACGACGTAGGTATGTGCTGCCCGGTTGATCTTTTTTATCTGCCTTATGATATCGAATCCGGCCTCGACACAGGTTACGCAATCGAATTTACTGACCACGAGGATAATGTTCCTGTTTTCATTTTTCAGATCAGGTATGATCGTATTGAAAACAGCGGCCTCCTTGTTGTATAGTGTGCTCAGTAACCGTTGGTCTTTTTCGCGGGCTAAAGAGTCTCTTTTGGTCGGTACGGCTTTTGTCGTTTGTGACGTTCCTCGATTGTTGCCGTCAATTATATTTTTACAGCCGTATGAACATATTATAGTGGCAATGGTTATTATTAATAAGCACAGTCTCATATTATTGTTCCGGGTTTAGCGGGAATCTTTTAATGACTCCGCCTGTAAGCGGTGCCGTAAAAATATACTCGTCGGTTACACAGAAAATATTCATGTCTTCATTGAATGGATAACGGTGTAAATATTTGATATTGTCTTTTATGTCGAAAGCCATAATGCCTGTGTACTCTTTGTGACCGTCTTTCATTTTTATGGTTGGTGTTGGAAGCATTATGTATAATATGCCGTTATGCAGATAGGCATCCCTTGCTATGGAATATGTAGTGATAGGATCGGCGATATCAGGGTGGTTGAGAGTTGCTTCAAGTGCCTCGGCTATGACGGGGATGGTCAGGAGGTCGTATGTCTCTATTAGTTCTAAAGAATTTTTGTCATATTTTTCAATTACCGGAATGCTTTCTGGTACGGTTATGATATAATCGTCTGTAATGAAAACATCTCTTTTGTTTTGTATTTTATTTTTATACGATTGACCGAAATCGGTAAAGGCTCCAAATTCCTTATAATTGTTATCCTTTGGTTTATTTAAATCAATAACGGCTAAGGACGTTTTTTTGTCGATATTCGGTTTTGAAAAATAGATTTTAGAATCATCTACAGCAAAGCGCTCATTTAAAGAGTATTTTTTTTTCGTTTTGTGTTCCGTGCTGATAAAGTTGCCGTCAAGAGTAAATTTCATAAGTGCCAGTTGTCCTGTGTTTCCGACCCATAATATACTGTCGTATATGAAAAAACAGTCTATATATATGAACTCTTGAGGTCCACGACCATGTTTGCCGATTGTTTTTTTTAATTGCAGGTTCTTGTCCATACAGATAATTTGCATCCGTTGAGATAATGATGCATATATATATCCATCATATTCAACCATGCATTTTGTTGAACTAAAGAATGTGGAATCCGATAATTGGTCTATTTCTTTGTCTGAAGTAAGATAAATTATATGCTCATCGAATTTATCGGTTTTGCATGAAGTGAATGCTGTTATTGTTAATAATAGACATGGTATAACGATGCGCTTCAGATTTTGAAGCTTTCTGAAAATATACATAATAAATGGTTTAAGAATTAAAAAAGCTACAGTTCTTTTTGACATCAGGGTCTCCTCCACCTGAGCATAAGACATACCCTGCGCCTTTTTCATCATTGTTAGATGAACATGTGCCGTCTTTTTTGCGCTCGCATGAGATTTTTGTCTCACCGGAGCATGTTACCGTTGCTTCGCATTTAGCGATAGCTTCGACTTGGGATAGCAAAACATCTTTTGCTGAGTCGGTGTTAGCCGAAACGAAAACAGCGAGAATGAGACCCGAGACTAAAAATACCGCCATTGGTTTAAATCTTTACTATTGCAAATTGTTTGTGTTGTACACACAAATATAATAAACCATTTGTTGTCAATCAATGAATGATATATGTTTGTTGCGCGGTGTTCGTATGGTTTATGCAAAAAAAGCAGTAACCTGCGTATTACGCAGGTTACTGCAAACTGAGCCGCAAGCGAGACTTGAACTCGCGACCTCTTCATTACGAGTGAAACGCTCTACCAACTGAGCTATTGCGGCCTGAGGGTTTCCCCTTACAGGGTGCAAATATCATAAATATTCTGTAAAAATCATTATCTTCGCGACATAAAAATAAAAATATATGGTCACTTTTATCGTATGCCTTGCTCTGCTTGTGGGTGCTTACTTCACCTACGGTAGGTATTTGGAGCGTGTGGTAGGCGCTGACAGGGCAAAGGAATGTCCGTCTAAAACGTGCTATGACGGTGTGGATTATCTGCCGCTTCCGAAATGGAAAACCTTTCTTATCCAGCTTCTTAACATTGCCGGATTGGGGCCTATTTTCGGAGCTGTACTCGGTGCGACCTATGGGCCGGTAGCGTTTTTGTGGATCACGCTCGGCGGCATTTTCTTCGGAGCCATGCACGATTACGTGTCTGGCATGATCTCTTTGCAGAATAACGGATTAAGCCTGCCGGAGATCGTCGGCAAATATTTAGGTGTGACCGTCAAGCAGTTTATGAGGGTCTTCACGGTGTTGTTGCTTGTATTGGTCGGAGCCGTATTCATGCTCGGGCCCGCTGGCATACTCAACGGCCTGACCGGATTCGCAGACCTGACCATAGGTAGCGTGACGATCCCGAAATTCTGGGTGTGGGTGATACTTATATATTATGTTGTGGCGACCTTGTTGCCGGTCGATAAAATCATCGGTAAGATCTACCCGCTTTTCGGTGCGGCGCTGATATTCATGGCTGTGGGCATATTTGCAGTGTTGATATTCGGCGGGTACGATATGCCGGAATTCAGCGGGTTTGCCAATATGAAGACCGATGCGGCGAAATTCCCGATCATCCCGACCATGTTCATCACCATAGCCTGCGGGGCTATATCAGGATTCCACGCTACGCAGTCGCCGCTTATGGCGCGTTGCGTGAACAACGAGAAGGAAGGCCGTCCGGTATTTTTCGGCGCTATGATAAGCGAAAGTATAATAGCTCTCATTTGGGCCGCTATCGCTATGGCTTTCTTCGGCGGCGTAGGCGCGCTTAACGACGAGCTCGCAGCACACGGCAACGATGCCGCATGGGCTGTGGACCATATCGCCAACACCACGCTCGGCAAGGTAGGTGGATTGCTCGCCTTATTGGGGGTAGTAGCCGCGCCTATATCTACTGGGGATACGGCTTTCCGCAGTGCGAGGCTCATAGTCGCTGATTTTCTCGGAATGGAACAGAGGACGATACGCCGTCGACTGTATATATCGGTTCCTCTCTTCATTGCGGGCTTTGCAATAACGCTCATGCAGTTCGATGTCGTATGGCGCTATTTTGCTTGGGCTAACCAGACACTTGCCGTTTTCACGCTGTGGACGATAACGGTTTATCTGCATTCGCGAAAGAAAAACATATACTTGTCGCTGATACCGGCGATATTCATGACCTTCATAACGTCCGATCATTTGTTCGGGTCTGCCGAGATGATCGGGTTGTCGACCGTGCCTGCCGCCGTGCTGGCCGGCATAGTTACTTTGGCGATTACGGTTGCCGTCATATTGTTGATGAATAGAAATGGGAAAAAAGGCATTGCTTAGGCCCACTGCGGATAATACGTACAGGATATTATATGCGGACGGAGCGGACGGAATCGGTGTGAATTTCGGACTCGAGTTGGAACGTTCGCAGGAGAAGGAGAGGCAGGGCAACATCGAGGAGGCCTGCAATATCCGCTATGCCGCTTTTCAGCAGCTTATGGAGCTTATACCCGACTCTACCGACATAGAGTTGGAGTGGGAGGACCGGGAGAGCCGCGATGCCATGCTGGTGATACATTATTCGGCCATAGACCATTTTCTGCTCGGTGATTTCGAGATGTCGGCAGCCATGCTCGAGATGTTGCTCGAACTCGATCCTGAAGACCATCTCGACGCTTCCACCCTTTTGGCCTACTCTTATGTTGCGCTCGAAGAGTGGGATCTCTTCGATGAAGTGATTAACGACGTGAGCGACCGGCTGCCGGATAAGGATATACTCGTGTTGTGGAGCGAGTTCCGTAGGACAGGCAAATTGCCGGAGGGGGAGTTGCACCACTTCAAGCGCAGTTTTAAACCCTATTTCGATGAGTTTGTCGCTGCGGAGCACCCTGTTGACGAGACCTATCTGACGGAGATACGTGGGGACAACCCATCGAAAAAGGCGCTTGCCCGCGAACTGTGGATACAGGTCGAACACCTGTGGAAACTGTTTCCCGGCTTTGTCGAAGCCCTTTCAGCGAAATAAATATGTCGTATCCTTGGGGCACGGAACGTCGTTTCAACAGCTATGCGGGTTATTTTCGCAAGCTGATGGGCGGGCGTGTCCAGAAAGTCACGATAAACGCCGGATTTACCTGCCCGAACAGGGACGGCCGGGTCGGCGTGGGCGGGTGCACGTTCTGTAACAACGAGGCGTTTACCCCCTCTTACTGCATGAGGGGCGACTCTGTCGCCAAACAGATAGAGGAGGGTATAGAGTTCCATCGCCGCCGTTATCGTAATGCCGACAAGTTTCTCGCTTACTTCCAATCGTTCTCGAATACTTATGCCCCGCTTTCGGAATTGAAGGAGATTTACGGGCAGGCTTTGGCGTTTCCCGAGGTCGCCGGGATAATCGTGGGGACCCGTCCCGATTGTATCGACGATGAGAAACTCGACTATTTCGCCGAGTTGGCCAAGAAGCGGTATGTTGCTGTGGAATACGGCGTGGAGTCGTGTTACGACGAGACGCTGGGGGCAGTGAATCGTGGGCACGATTTCGCATGTGCCGCTGAGGCTATTGGCAAGACTGCCGAGCGCGGCATACATTGCGGTGCACACTTCATATTGGGATTGCCGGGCGAAACGGACGAGATGCTCGTCGCCCAGACGAGATTCATAAACGCCCTGCCGCTGACGACGGTCAAATTCCATCAGTTGCAGATATTCAAGGGGACAACTATGGAGACGGATTATGCCGCCGCCCCCGGAAAGTATGTTTTCAGGTGCCTTAACGAGTATATAGATTTGTTCATAGAGATACTGCGCCGTTTGCGTCCCGATATAGTGGTCGAGCGGTTCGCGAGCGAGGCCCCGCCGCGTTACCACAGCGGGCCTAACTGGGGACTCGTGCGTAACGAGCAGTTGCTCGCCATGCTCGATAAGCGTCTCGAAGAGTTGGACGCCTATCAAGGACAACTTTATACCGGTTCGTAATCGTCTATCGGTTTTTGAAATTGGCGAGCCCCGTATTCAGGAATTGTATGTACTTATCTATGTCCTCGTCGTAGGCATACGACGGGCCTATCGGATTGCCGTCGGCATCTAACAGAACGTAATACGGTTGGGAGCTCGTCCCGAACTTATGGCGTTGGAGATAGCTCCATTTGTCGCCTACCGTCTTGAGCTTCACCATACGCCCGTTTTCTTCAACCTCCATCGTCTCCGGCAGCCGTTGCCTGTCGTCCACCATGAGGGTTATGAGTACGTAGTCGTTGTCGAGTATCGACTTCACGCGCGGATCGGTCCATACCCGGGCTTCCATTTCGCGACAATTGACGCATCCCAGCCCTGAAAAGTCTATTATGACTGGTTTACCGTTGCGGCGGGCATACTCCATGCCGGCATCGTAATCGTCGAATTTGGCGTGTACCGAGTTGTCGTAAAGGTTGAAATCCTGTGTGGTCATGGGGGGCAGGAAGGCGCTTACGGCTTTCAGCGGTGCACCCCACAGGCCCGGCAGCATATACAGTGCGAATGAGAACGCTACGGTCGATAGGAATATCTTCGGCACAGAGACGTGTTTTTGTTCGCCGTCGTTTTTGAACCTTACCCAACCGAGCAGGTAGGCTCCGAGGAGAAGCGCTATCGCTGCCCACAGTACTATGAACACTTCGCGGTCGAGTATTCCCCAGCCGTAGGCGAGGTCTGCGACGGAGAGGAATTTCAGCGCGAGGGCCAGCTCGATGAATCCGAGAACGACCTTTACTGAGTTCATCCATCCGCCGGAGCGCGGTGCATTTTTAAGCCACGAGGGGAATATGGCGAACAATGCGAACGGTATGGCCAATGCCAATGCGAATCCGGCCATGCCCGTCATGGGGGCAAGTACGGCCTTCGAGCCGGCGGCGTCTACCAGAAGCGTCCCGATGATCGGGCCGGTGCAAGAGAACGAGACCAATGTCAGCGTGAATGCCATGAAGAATATGCTGGCGAGACCGCTCGTTCGGTCGGCCTGTGCGTTCATCCTGTTGGTCCACCGCGACGGCAGTGTCAGCTCGAACGCTCCGAAGAACGAGACGGCGAAAATCACGAGCATGGCGAAGAATATGAGGTTGAATACCGCGTTGGTGGCCAAGCTGTTGAGTGCGCCGGCTCCGAATATTGCCGTTACGGCCAGTCCCAGCCCGACGTATATCACTATGATGGATAGGCCGTAAACTACGGCATCCTTCACTGCCGATCTCTTGTCCCTGCCTTGCTTGAGGAAGAAGCTCACGGTGAGCGGGATCATCGGCCACACGCACGGCGTAAGCAGGGCGAGCAGTCCTCCCCCGAATCCCAGTATGAATATCCATACGAGCGACCTGTCGGCCGTGCTGCCTGCCGCACCGAATGTCCGCAGTTCGTCTATTACCGGTCTCCACAGGTCCGGCTCGTCATTTGTATTTGCCGCTATGGTTTCAGCCAAAAAGGTGGGGGCGCTTGTGATAGGGTTTTCTGCGGTCGTGATTGTTTTCTGCCCTTTCTCCCCGGATTTGATTTGGGAGAAGACGACAGGTTGTGTCGTAGAAGACCGTGTTTCGCTTCCGTTCTTTTCAGACTTGCCGGGCTGGGCGACGGTACTGTCGTCGCTCGCGGCATGCGTGTCTCCCGTCTTTTGCTCTGCGATCAAAGTCGCCGGCAGATCCTTCGATGAGAATGAGAAATTGACCGGTATCGGCGGCGTACATACGCCCTCTTTGCATGCGCTTGCGCGGATGTCGCCCTTCAGCGCGAATGCCGTGCGGTCAGTGATGCGGAAACGCTGTACGAATGTAGCCTTGCCTTCATAGTAGCTGATGTCCATACCGAAGATTTCGTCATAGGTGTCTATGCGCTTCGAATCAACAGCGGAGAATCTTTCTATCGTTTCAGCGCCGACGATCTCTTCGATTTCCAACGTCGTGGGAAACGGTCCGCCATCACCGATGCCGGGATCGTATATGTGCCAATCTTTTTCGATAGTGGCGGTTGCCCTGAGTTCTATTTCTCCGTTTTCTCCTCCGGTGAGGTCGAAGGTCCAAGAAACAGGATCTTCTGCGAATAGTGCTACGACGGAGCATAGTGCCAGCAGGGCGGATGTTATGATCTTTTTCAAAGGTAATTGCGTTTTATATTCAATAACGACAAATATAGTGAAAGCCGAGAGAAATCGGAGCAAGCTTGTTTGCAAAGATTTCCGAGACGCCTCCTGTTGTTATTCAAATATAGCTATTTCATTGTGCCGCTGCAAGGCCGGATGCTGTATGGCGGGCGAATTTCGCGGGCAGATGGATAGTTTGCCTTTTTGTTTATCTTTGCGGTTACCAAAATTTAATACAGTTCAGAAATGAAAATAATGAGAGGATTTTTATTGGCCGTCGTGCTGTTTCCGTTCACGCTCGCGGGGCAGAAATGGAGCGAGCCTGAGTTGCCGGGATTTGTCTATCCGGAGGTGAATTTTATAAACAAAGCCGAACATACGCGCGGATGGGCGATATACGACAGCCTTATCCCGGAACCGACCGGTTTCATACAGCAACATGCGAGGTGGGTGGTGGAGACGCTGTATGCGCCGGGTGACAGCATCCCACGCCTCGAAAAGATAGATTACAGCTTCGAGGACAAGGAAGGCATATCGGCAAAAGGCGGTGGAATACCGGTGGTCGATATTTTTTACAGCTCACGTTGGGTAGAGCACAGTATGCGATCTATGGGTGCGTCGAAGGTGCTTTACGAGACACGAGGTGTACTTTATCATGAATTGACACATGCTTATCAGGCTCATCCGAAAGGGGCAGGAGAATACCGCTGGGCGTCGAAAGAGCGTAAGGCCGACGAGTATTGGGTGTTCACCGAGGGACTTGCCGATGCGGTGAGGGCATATAACGGATTTTTCGATTACAGTTCGCGCCGTCCGGGCGGGCACTGGATGGACGGTTACAGGACGACTGGCTTTTTCCTGCACTGGCTCACTATGAAAGATCCCGATTTCCTGCGTAAATTCAACAAGACGGCTATATATATGAATCCTTGGTCGTTCGATAAGGCCATGCAGGCGATATTCGGTGAGACGGTGACTACGGATTCGTTGTGGGAGGAGTACCAGCAATTTCTTGTGCAGACGAAAGGGCAGAAAGCTGCGCCGCAGAAGAGATGATGATAAAGATAGGAGAATACACCGAACCGGATACGGACGAGATCATAGCGCTCGTATTGCATTGCCAGAACGACGGTACACGTCCTTTGGTGAGTGCGGATGACCAGCCGGAGTTATTCTACATCAGGGAAGAATACGTCGCTGGCTGAGGAAATTTCTGGGTGGCGAAAGCAGATGGGAATATGGCCGGAACCATAGGTTTGATGAACAAGGGGAATGGCATCGGCATATTGAAAAAGTTTTTTGTCTACGAACCTTATCGTGGTGCGCCGCATCGTCTCGGTAGCCGGTTGTATGCTGTTCTTATGGAGTTTGCGCGCGAGAATGGTTTTAAGAAGATAATTCTCGATACGCCCAAAAACACTGAGCGGGCACACAACTTTTATGAGAAAGCCGGATTCAGGAAATTGGAAAAGGAAGAGTTGCCGGTAGCATACGATTATCCGTATAACGATAGCGATTTCTTCTATCTGGATTTATAATCAATGACAACGGCCGGACTATTAAAGAGTCCGGCCGTTGAATTTACACGCCGCATAATCCGTTGCCGTTCGTATCTGTACGGTGCGGGTTATTTGCTTTTTATGCTGAGGTCGCCCAGTTTCGTGACGTTCTTAAGATCGAAGTCGCCGGTTATGTGTATCGTTATGTTATCCTTGACGCTCAGGATGAACATAAGGAACTCGGCGTTCTGCTTCCCGCCTTTCGAAGCAGTAACGGCGGGCTTGTAGTACATTTTTATCTTCTGCCCGTTCTCGTTTACGTTGGTGACGAGCTTGAGGTCGGTCTTGCCCGGAAGGTCGAGCACATCGACCGTGAACTCGGCCGAGCTTTTTTCCGCTATCACTATCCGCATCCGTTCCACGCCTTCGAGCATCTCGCCCAACTCCTTGTTACTGTCGTTCGAAGGGCTGTTGTAGGCGGCCTTCAGCAATTCACTGGTAAGTTCCATCGTGGTGTATCCCTTCTTGCCGGAATATTTAGCAAAAAAACCGTCCAATGCTTTAGTCGTCTGCTCAGGCGTGGCGGCAACTACCGTCGTCGTCAGTAACGGTATTGCCAAAGCCAGTATGGTCAGTAACTTTTTCATGTTTTTCAGTTTGTCGTCGCCAGCGTCTTACAATATGCCTATGCCGAACGTTATGGCCTGTGTTTCGGGTGCGCTTCCCGATTCGAATACGTGTGTGAAAGCGTAGTTGGCGAACAGGCTTATCCATTTGAATTTCAATCTGAGTGTGGCCCCGACCTGCGGTTTGTTGACGGCGAGTACCAGATTGTCCTTGAACATATGCTGTTCTATCTTGTTTTTCCTGCTAACCACCAAATTGCCGTACATGCCAGCCGCAATGCCGAACGATTTGTTGTTGTAGCCGAGTATGATGGGTATATGCAGCGAGAACGTTCGCATTTCCGATTGGTTTGCGGTTTTACTCGTTCCGGCGGGACGGGGTATTCCGTGCTCGTTTTGCAGGAAGTTCTTGAACACGTAGCGGTCCCACGACAGGCCGAATGCCGAACTGATGCCGAGGTTGCGGCGGTAGTTGAGGCTTTCCGACAGCCTGAGGACATTCCATTGGATGTGCAGGGATTTCGACAGGTTGGGCTCCATGAAGCCCTTGCGCCCCGGCAGGAATATCTTGTAATTGCTCTCGTGGAAACAGGTGAACCCGAATTCCAACAGTGGCAGCGGGGTACGGTATCTCTTCTGCCTGCTGAGCGCCCGTCCGCTGAACAATAGCGTCTGGTCTATATAGTCTGGCGTCCTGTCCCTTTCTTTTCTCACGATGCGGTCGTATTGCCGGCCGTCGCTGCTGCTGCCGGCCCCGAAGTGGATCTCGTATCCGCTTATCGACAGAGAGAAGCCGTCGGAGTTATCTTTGGTCGGTGTGATCGAGAGTATGTCGCGTCCCGTGGTATCGGCGATGCTCATTCCGTTGTTGTCGGCATGTATGCTCTCCGGCTGGGAGAATACCGATAGTGGGAATAGTATCGCGGCTATGGCTATTGCGTGTATGAGTGTTTTCATGCGAACGGGTGCTTATATGGTTATAATTTTTTTGCTTTATTGTCTTCCTGTTGTACTGCGGTGTCGAATATGCCCAGTTGTTCCAACTCCTTGAGCACGCGCCCTACTTCGTTGAGCGGATCGTGCATGGCGACGGTCTTTTCTATCGACTCGGAGATTATCTCCATAGCCTTCTCTCCGTGTTCGATGGCGATGTGGTAGTCCGTGACGGGTTTGCCGTCGATGACGCAGTATACCGTCTGCGGCTCGTGCTCCCATACCGTCGCGCTCAGTACGGTGAGTATGGCGGCAACGGCGGCGGCAGCCGATCTGAACATCAGGCCGAACCTTCTGGCCCTACGCAAAGGCACTACTGAACCCGGGTAGCTGACTTCGCGTTCCTGCCTGAATAGTTCGAACATCGCTGCCGTCGCCCTGTCGCCGTTCCCTGACTCTGCGCCTTTGGATAGGAGTGCGCGAAGTTCGGTGTCCTCCCTTGTCGTGGAGTTCCCCTCGTAGAACTTGCCCGACAGGTCGTCTGTGTCGTATCTTTTATTTCGTTCCATATTCCAGTACCTTGTTTATTTCGTCCCTGATCTTTTTTCTCGCCCTCGACAGGTTCGATCTTACCGAGCCTTCGTCCGTGTCCATTATTACCGCTATCTCTTCCAGTTCGAGCCCCTCTATGTCGCGCAGGTGTATTGCCGAGCGTTGTTTTTCAGGTAGTTGTTCCATCGCTTTTCGCGCTATCCGGACGAGGTCCTCGGTGTCGTAGTTGCGCGGTGTCTTTTCAGAGAGTTGTTTGCTGTGGTCGAGGTCCGTACTGCGGCGTACCTTTCGTTTGCGGATGCGGTCGAGACAGTTGTTCCGGACCGATACGAGTATGAATCCCTTCAGGTTGGTGTAATTCCCAAGCTTTACCCGGTCCCTCCACATCTTCTCCAAGATGTCCTGTACGGCATCCTGAGCTTCGTACTCATCGCCCAGCAGACTTCTTGCGAGCCTGTACATGGCGTCCCTCAAGCACAGTATCTTTGTGTTGAATTCTGTCTCTTTCATCTGCCCGGGTTGCAGTTGCTTGTGTTTATTTTAAAGACGCAATATAAGCAAAAGTGTTGCATTGGCATGGTATTTTAGCCTGTTTAAGTTACGGACGGGACGATACGGAATAAAAGAGGGCCGCTGTGAAGCGGCCCTCTTTCGACGGTGATTATATCTGTTTGTGTTTATTTTTCCAATAGGGCGGAAGCGCACCATAGCAACGGGGCTTGTCCGTGCATGTCTCCCGTTTTGCGTGGGCGGTCGAGATAGTATTGGCGGTCGTTCTTCTTGTTCGTGCCGACGCATACGTCCACGATGTCGCCTTTTTCGTTGATTTTGCCGACAAGCGCGATCCACGCTTTTTTGGCGGCTGGAGCGTATTTATCTTTAGGAAGCCATCCGTGTTTCACGCCCATAATGAAGGCGTAGGTGAACATTCCCGACCCTGAAGTCTCCGACCAAGAGTCAGGACCGTCTATGAGCTGGCCCCACAGGCCGTCTTCTCGTTGGTTTTCGAGCAGGGTTTTCATCATTTTGAGGTAACCTTCCATGATGGCTGGCCTGTCCTTGTTGTCATCGGGTAGTGCGGCCAGCAGGTCGCTCATGCCCACGGCCATCCAGCCGTTGCCGCGTCCCCAGTAGTAAGGTACGTCGGGAGCGTGGTAGAACAGTCCGTTGGCCTGCTGGAGGGTGTCGAGGTAGGCGTGCATTTCGAATGCGGTCCTGTCGATATATTTGCGGTCGCCGGTTGCCTTGTATGCCTGCGACTGTACTGTTGTAATCATATACATATCGTCGATCCAAAAACGTGTCTGCCACGACAGTCCCAAGCGGTCGTAGTTCTTGTATTTCTCAACGTTGTTGGGATGGGGTTCTTTAGGCGTGTTCCACTGTTCGTCTGCATAATACATACCCATGACGCGATATGGAGCCTGTCCGATCTGCATGTAGAGTTCGAGCGGAACCGCGCCGAATACGTTGTTGTCCACATGGTTCGGGGTATTCAGGAAGCGGCGTTCCGGGCCGAACAACGGCAGGAAACGCTCTTCGAGTTGTTTGAGCAGTTCCTTGTTTTTTGTGACTTTCGCGAAACGCAAAGCGCCGAGCCAAGTGCACGTTTCTGCGTAAAATATGTGGCCGTTGCCCGGATGCGGACTCTCGACGAAGTGATTGGCGATGAAGAGCCCCACCTTTTTCGGATCGGCATTGTCGGGCCATTTTTTGAGGTTTGCGTCCTGTGCACCTGCCAACAGCGGCAGCGCGAGACATAGCGAGATAAACAGTTTTTTCATTTTTAGGTATTTGGTTAGTTGATATTTTGGTCGGCTTGATTCCGGCCTGTTGTCATTACGGTCGGGATGCGTATTTCTCGACCGTGCGTTCACAGCAATGCAAATATATGAATAATAAAATGTGATTTGCCGATACGCATATTGAAAAATGCAGTGGAGCAAAGTGCTTGTCGAGTCTGTCTGGCAGTGGCTGTAGTGATATTCGTACTTTTTGTACGATGATTTGCTTAATAGCTGCTTGTTGTAGAGCCGGCAGTTTTTAGATTGCGTTGCCGGATTTTGGGCGGAGACGGATAAAAACAGTGTATGAAGGTTGCAGCAGATACGTATGTGGGGCAATAAAAAAGACGGAGAGCACTCTCCGTCTTTGTGATCCCGGCGGGATTCGAACCCACGACCCACAGCTTAGAAGGCTGTTGCTCTATCCAACTGAGCTACGGGACCTTTGTTTCGCGGACAAAAGTATCTATTTTATTTTATTTCTCCAAAACGTTACGGCCTCTCCTGCGATACGTTCACCGATCCAGTCCGAAGCTGCCTCCGGAAGGGTCTTCACCAACGATGACGGTAGTGGATGTCTCCGGATCGAAATACCTGCCGGCCATTTCCCGCACTTGCTCGGGGGTGGTCGATTTGACCGTTTCGAGGAACCTGTCGAGGTAGTCGTTGTCGTTGCCGTTCTGAATGTTCTCGATGGTGACGTCGGCTATGCCGAACGGGCCGTCGAGTACGCGCATCACCTCGCCCGTCATTATGTTTTTGACCATCTCAAGTTCGTGCTCGTCCACGAGGTCGGTACGCATACGGTCCATCTCGACGAATATCTGACGGACGGCATCCTCCGTAGCTTCGGTGGCCACTTCGGTGGCTACGGCCATATACCCCTCATGTTCGAGGTTAGCCATTGCTGCGTATACCCCGTAGGTGTATCCATGCTCTTCGCGCAGGTTGTGCACGAGCCGCGAGCCGAAATAGCCGCCCAAAATTGTTGTGACGACCTGCATGGGCACAAAATCGGGATGAGTGCGCGGAAATAGCAGTTTGCCTATACGGACGGCCGACTGTACCGCTCCGTCATACTTTTTGTATCTGGAGCGTACGCTGTGCGCTTTGGGAAACCCTGCGGCGCTGTCGGCATTTCCGCGCGGTATATTGCCTGCGAGCGCCGCTATCATGGCCTGCGCCGATGCGTCCAGTTTGCCGCTGCAAACTACGAAGCAATTCTCGGCCGTGTAGTGCTTATTGTAAAATTCGAAGAGTTGGCGGCGCGTGAGTTCATCGTACAATGATTCGGGATAGCTTACTCCGTACGGATGGTCATTGCCGAATATGGCCTGACTGAATATCTCTCGCGCTTGGAACGCCGCCTTGCTGCGCTCCACGGCTAGCCGTTGTTTGCGCTTGTTGCAGTATATCTCTATCTCTTTCTTGTCGAAAGCGGGCGACAGTAATATCTCCCGGGCCGTTTCCAATGTTTGCGGAAAGAACTTTAGCAACGACACGAACGTTATGACGGCATAGTCCCTGTCGAGTGAAACCTCGTAGAATGAACCGTAGAAGTCCAGTTGTTCGGCTATTTGCTGCGCCGTGAATTTCGATGTCCCCTCGGCGAGCAGGTTGGCTGCGGAGGAGGCTGAAAACGGCGTGGTCTGGAATGATGTCCCGGCGTGGAATACGAAGCTGACGCGGGCGACATCCTGATCGCTGCAATTCAGTATGTGCAACGTAACGCCGTTGGGTAGTACGGTACTTTGGGGTTGGCAGATGGATATTTTGTCGGGCACCACGATTGCGGGCCTATTGTGTGTATGGTTTGTCATCGCTGTCGGTTTTCCGGGTGGTATATTAGTGTCGAGCTCGTTTCGGGGCGGAATGTGGAACGGGCGGCTTCCATTACTTCGGCTGCGGTGATGGAGCGGAAGATGTCTATCTCCCCGTTGAGCAACGCCATGTCCCCGAGCATCTTGTAGAATCCGAGGTTCATCGCCTTGTTCATCACGTTCAGTTCGCCGAATATGGTCCCTGCCTCGAATTTGTTTTTGACCTTATCCAGCTCGTAATCCGATGCCGGAACGCTTTTCAGTTTTTCGAGTTCGTCCCATATGGCCGTTTCTCCCTGTTCGGCTGATACTTCGGGCAGCAGGTGTCCGGTCACGATGAACAGGCCGGGATCGACGTCGCCGGAGATGTATGCGTTGACGGCCGAGAACAGCCCTCGCTCCTTGATGAGGCTTTGGTTGAGGCGTGCCGATGCGCCGCCGGCCAGCAGGTCGGAGATTAGGTCGCAGTCGTAGAAATTACGGTCGAGGCGGCCGCCCATCTTGAAGGCGACGGTTACCGACGTGGCCGGGACAGGACGGGTGACTTCGAGTCTTCGGGCTTCGGTCTGTTCCGGCTCTGCGGGTAACTGCATGGGCGGGAGCTCTTTGCCCGCAACGTCGCCGAACCATTTTTCGGTAAGCTCCATTGCGTGCGCTTCGGGGATGTCGCCGGCTATCGACAGTATGGCGTTGGCCGGGTTATACCAGCGGCGGTAGAAATCCCTGACTTCGGAGAGCGAGGCTCCGGCGATATGTTCGGGTGTCATGCCGATGGTCGCCCATCGGTATGGATGCACCTTGTAGGCCATCGAGCGTAGCAACATCCACATATCGCCGTAGGGTTGGTTGAGGTAGCGTTGGTTGAACTCCTCTATGACCACTTTTTTCTCGGCTTCGAGCGCCTGCTCCGTGATGTCGAGGCCGGTCATTCTGTCGGACTCCAGCCACAGGGCGGTTTCGATATTTTCGGCAGGCAACGTTATGTAGTAATCGGTATAGTCGTTGCCTGTGAATGCATTGTTTTCGCCGCAAGCCTCCTGTACGGGGATGTCGAAGTCGGGAATACGTTTCGTTCCGCGGAACATGAGGTGCTCGAAAAGGTGGGCGAAACCGGTCCGTTTCGGATTCTCGTTGCGCGACCCTACCTTGTAGACTATGTTCACGGCGGCCATGCGGGTGTCGGCATCGTGGTGGGCAAGGACCGTCAGACCGTTGGATAGCGTATGTTCGGTATATTTTATCATATTTGCGTATTGTCTCCGTGCAAAGATAGCATTATAGTGCGAAGGGAGAGCAAATTCGGTGCCGCGAACGGATGGTCGGGGGAGTGTAGGTCAATTGCTGAATATTGGCTGCGGCGGGGATATGTCTGTGTTTCAGCCGTTCCGGATAGGCCGGATTTAATGCCGCATAAAAAAAGCTGATAACTATACTATAATTAAAATAGGTGATTTTTTGGCACAGTATTAAAAATTGCTGTATATTTGTGGTCATTTGTAGGAAAGTGTTGTCTATGCGGACTTTGGGAGTCTGGTGCCCCCGTTGCGGACGACATTTCGGACATCATTTAACGGACTTTGAATACCAAACAAATAAAGTAAATCTTACCAATGGCTACAAAGAAATTTATCACGTGCGACGGTAACTACGCCGCAGCCCACATCTCTTACATGTTCAGTGAAGTGGCGGCAATTTACCCGATCACTCCTTCGTCTACAATGGCGGAGTATGTCGACGAATGGTCGGCCGGCGGACGCAAGAACATTTTCGGTGAAACCGTGAAGGTCGTTGAGATGCAGTCTGAGGCAGGTGCGGCAGGTGCCGTACACGGTTCGCTTCAGGCGGGTGCGCTTACCACTACTTATACGGCTTCGCAGGGTCTGCTGCTTATGATCCCGAACATGTATAAGATATCGGGAGAACTGCTTCCGGGCGTATTCCACGTATCCGCGCGTGCCCTTGCCACTTCGGCGCTCTCTATCTTCGGCGACCATCAGGACGTGATGGCTACACGCCAGACAGGTTTCGCCATGTTGGCTACCGGTTCGGTTCAGGAAGTTATGGACCTCGCCGCAGTCGCACACTTGGTAGCAATCAAATCTCGCATTCCTTTCCTGCATTTCTTCGACGGTTTCCGTACCTCGCACGAAATACAGAAAGTTGAAGCACTCGAACAGGAAGATCTCGCAGCTCTCCTCGACAAGGACGCTCTTGCCGGATTCCGCAACCGTGCGCTCAACCCGAACCATCCGGTTACCCGCGGTACTGCGATGAACGGCGACATCTACTTCCAGGCACGCGAGGCTTCGAACAAGTTCTACGACGCCGTTCCGGACATGGTTGCCGAAACGATGAAGGAACTCAGCAAACTTACCGGCCGCGACTACGCTCCGTTCAACTATTACGGTGCTGCCGATGCGGAGAACATCATCGTCGCAATGGGTTCGGTAACGGACACTATCAAAGAAACAATAGATTACCTGAACGGTCAGGGCGAAAAACTGGGTCTTATCTCGGTACACCTTTACCGTCCGTTCAGCTCGAAATACTTCTTCGACGTATTGCCTAAGTCGGTTAAACGCGTATGTGTACTCGACCGTACCAAGGAACCGGGTGCTCCGGGACAGCCGCTCTACCTCGACGTTAAGGAGATGTTCTACGGCGTTGAGAACCAGCCGTTGCTCGTAGGCGGGATCTACGGCCTCGCTTCGAAGGACGTTACCCCGGCTTCGATAATCGCCGTGTTCAACAACCTCAAGGCCAACGAACCGAAGAACGACTTTACTGTTGGTATCGTCGATGACGTTACGTTCAAGTCGCTTCCGCTCGGAGAAGAGGTGTCTCTCGCTAAACCGGGTACGTTCGAAGGCGTATTCTTCGGACTCGGCGCTGACGGTACCGTAGGTGCTAACAAGAACTCGATCAAGATCATCGGCGGTACTACCGACAAATATTGTCAGGCTTACTTCAGCTACGACTCGAAGAAGTCGGGCGGTTACACCGCTTCGCACCTTCGTTTCGGAGACAGCCCGATCACTTCGCCGTATCTCGTATCGACTCCGGACTTCGTGGCTTGCCATGTACCGAGCTATGTCGATAAATACGACGTACTCAAGGGGCTGAAAGAGGGCGGTTCGTTCCTGTTGAACAGCATCCACGATGCAGAAACGACTAAGGCGTCTCTGCCCGACCACATGAAGAAATATCTCGCAGAGAAGAAGATAAACTTCTATATTATCAACGCTACCAAGATTGCAGACGAACTCGGACTCGGCAACCGTACCAACACTATCATGCAGTCTGCGTTCTTCAAGATCGCTAACGTGATTCCGTTCGACGTCGCCGTTGACGAGATGAAGAAGGCTATCAAGAAATCTTACGGCAAGAAGGGTGAGGATATCGTGAATATGAACAACGCCGCTGTCGATATGGGCGGTAAGGCTGTTGAGAAGGTAGAGGTTCCGGCAGAATGGGCCAACATCGAGGTGAAAGGTCAGCTCGGCGAAGGACAGACTCCCGAAAACGCACCTAAGTTCATTAAAGAGATGGTGTTGCCGGTCAACAACCTCAAGGGCGACGACCTTCCGGTAAGCATATTCAACGGCCGCGAAGACGGTACTTGGGACAATGGCACGGCCGCATGGGAAAAACGCGGTATCGCGGTACACGTTCCGAAATGGATTTCGTCGAACTGTATACAGTGTAACCAGTGTGCATACGTTTGTCCTCACGCAGTTATCCGTCCGTTCCTTCTGACCGACGAAGAGGTTGCCAAGACAGGCGTAACAGCTATACCGGGTGTCGCACAGACCAAAGAATATAAGTTCCGCATGCAGATCAGCCCGCTCGACTGTACGGGATGCAGCAACTGTGTGGACGTATGTCCGGCTAAAGAGAAGGCCCTCGTTATGGAGCCGCTCGAAAGCCAGCTTGGAGAACAGAAGAACTGGGACCTCATGAACAAGGTCGTAGGTTACAAAGATACCGTTATCGACAAGACCAAGACCGTCAAGGGCAGCCAGTTCGCGCAACCGTTGTTCGAGTTCTCGGGAGCTTGTGCAGGTTGCGGTGAAACTCCTTACGTTAAGACTCTCACGCAGTTGTTCGGCGACCGTATGATGGTTGCGAACGCTACCGGATGTTCTTCGATTTATAGCGGTTCTGCACCTTCGACTCCTTATTGCACCAACAGTCAGGGACAGGGTCCGGCATGGGCTAACTCGCTGTTCGAAGACAACGCTGAGTTCGGTCTCGGTATGTACCTCGGTACTGAAAAACTCCGCGATAAGATCGAAGACAAGATGTGCGGTTGCATAGAGAACTGCACTTCGACAAGCGCAGAGCTCAAAGCTGCTATGCAGGAGTGGATCGACAGCCGTCACGACGGCGAGAAGAGCAAGGTCGCAAGCGAGAAACTTGTCCAGATGCTCGAAGCCGACGGATCGGATTTCGCTAAGGAACTTCTCTCGATGAAAGACAACTTCGTGAAGAAGTCGCAGTGGATCATCGGTGGCGACGGTTGGGCATACGATATAGGTTACGGCGGTCTCGACCACGTTATCGCTTCGGGTGCTGATGTGAACATCCTCGTTCTCGATACGGAGGTTTACTCGAATACCGGCGGTCAGTCGTCTAAAGCTACTCCGGTAGGTGCGGTTGCTAAATTCGCTTCTGCTGGTAAACGTATCCGCAAGAAAGACCTCGGCGCTATCGCCATGACATACGGTTACGTATACGTGGCACAGGTTTCGATAGGTGCTAACCAGAACCAGTTGTTCAACGCTCTCAAAGAAGCCGAAGCATACCACGGTCCGTCTATCGTCATCGCTTATGCTCCGTGTATCAACCACGGTATCAAGGGCGGCATGACACGTACCCAGACTGTCGGTAAGGAAGCTGTCGCTTCGGGCTACTGGCACCTGTGGAGGTTCAATCCGGATCTGGAAGCACAGGGCAAGAACCCGTTCACGCTCGATTCGAAAGAACCCGATTGGAGCAAGTTCCAAGACTTCTTGAAAAAAGAGGTACGTTACACTTCGCTTCTCAAGGCGTTCCCGGACGAGGCTCAGGAGCTGTTCAAGGCAGCAGAAGAGAATGCTAAGTGGCGTTACAATTCTTACAAACGTTACGCTGCAATGCAGTACGGGAAAGACGAAGAATAAACCTTTCGTAAAATATTTCAGGATTACGGTCCGGACCAGATGGTTCGGACCGTATCTTTTTGGGAGGTGTCATTGCATGGGGCGATTGCGTTTAGGCGTTCCGGATTGCCGGATATGACTATCTATTCGCTATAAAGCGATGCTTTGAAGAGAATCCAAGTCCGTAATGTGTGCGGTAACATGATTCTACGGTAATTGTCTGCATTACTGTGTCCGTATTTGTTGGTGGTGCGTATCTCCAAATATGATTTTGAAGGTATGACTATATGAGGGTACGCAAAACCTTATGCCGAAAGATAATCAATCCGGCAGGGCAAGGTTAGCTACCCGGCATTGAGATATTCTCGGAGACAGAAAATGCGAACGGCGTATGGCCCCGGTTAAATGTCGTTTGAAAGTGGAGGAGGAGTGATGCCAGACGTATCGAAATCTCCCCAGCGTTCGCCTATGTAGTCCAGCGTATCGAGTAAGACCGGGATGTCGTTTTCGGTCACGAGTTTCAGACGTGTCGCTTTGAAGTCGGGCAGCCCCTTGAAATAGTTCGACAGGTGGCGTCGCATTTCGAGAACCCCGACCTTTTCGCCCTTGATCTCTACGGATTTGAGCAGATGCTTCTTGGCTATGTCTACACGTTCCGTAACGGATGGTTGCGGCATGACCGTGCCGGTGGCGAGGTAGTGGTGTATTTCGCGGAAGATCCAAGGGCGGCCGTATGTCGCGCGGCCGACCATCACGCCGTCCACGCCCCAACGGGCAAATGCTTCGGCAGCACTCTGCCCCGAATCTATGTCGCCGTTCCCGATTATGGGTATCCGTATTCTCGGATTGTTCTTGACTGCCCCTATGAGTGTCCAGTCGGCCGTTCCTTTGTATAACTGTGCGCGGGTGCGTCCGTGTATCGTCAGGGCGGCTATGCCTACGTCTTGCAGACGTTCCGCTATCTCTTCTATGTTCTTGTTCTCGTCGTCCCAGCCCAGCCGTGTTTTTACTGTGACGGGCGTTTTTACGGCATTGACTATTTGTCGCGTCATTTCGACCATGAGTGGCACGTCGCGCATCATGCCGCTGCCCGCTCCCCGGTTGGCTATCTTCTTGACGGGGCATCCGAAGTTGATGTCTATCACGTCCGGACCAGCGCTTTCGGCCATGCGTGCCGCTTCGACCATTGGTTCTATGAGATGCCCGTATATCTGTATTCCGACCGGCCGCTCGTCGTCCGATATGTTCAGTTTCGCCCGCGACTTCGCAGCGTCGCGTATGAGGCCATCGGACGATATGAATTCGGTATAGACCATATCGGCCCCGAACTGTTTGCACAGCCAACGGAACGACGGGTCGGTCACGTCCTCCATAGGAGCGAGAAACAGGGGCTTGTCCCCGAGGTCTATGCCGGCTATTTTCATAATTATCGGTGGTTGGAAGCATGTCATGGCATGCTTCGATTCGTGCAGCAAAGATAACGAAAGCGGCGATAATCATTGAAGTTTTGAATGGAGAAATCGGCAAAACCGATCCAGCATATGCGGAATGATTGGATTCGTAAAGATTTAGAGGTGACTTGAATGCTGGGATTGTTCTCCGGATTCTGTAAAATTGACTATCTTTGGCGAGATTTAGTAATCCAAGGGACAAATGAACATCGAAAAATTCATTCAGGAGTTGGCGGCCAAGAGCATCGAATCGCTTTACGGCAAGGTCGGCAACGAACTCGTACAGATACAGAAAACGCGCAAGGAATTCGAGGGAGATTATACGCTCGTGGTGTTTCCGCTACTGAAGACAAGCCGCAAATCGCCTGAGATGACGGCGAACGAGATAGGGGAGCATATGGTGGCGTCCAACCCGGAATTGGGCAGTTTTAACGTCATAAAGGGGTTTTTGAACCTGAAGCTCGACCCGAAGTTCTGGAGCGAGAGGTTCTCGGAAATAGCCGCGAATGAGAAATTCGGTTTCGGCGAGCCGACAGGTCGTACTATAATGGTAGAGTATTCGTCTCCAAATACGAACAAGCCTCTGCACTTGGGGCATATCCGGAATAACCTGCTGGGGTATTCGGTCGCGGCGATACTGAAAGCGAACGGCAACGATGTCATCAAGGCGAATCTGGTCAACGACCGAGGGATACATATTTGCAAAAGCATGCTCGCTTGGCAGCGTTACGGCGGGGGGGAGACTCCCGAGAGCAGCGGAATGAAAGGCGACCACCTCGTAGGTAAATATTACGTGGAGTTCGATAAGCATTATAAATCCGAAATCAAGCAGCTCATGGAGCAGGGAATGAGTGAGGACGAGGCTAAGCAGAGTGCTCCGATAATGCTCGAAGCGCAGGAGATGCTCCGTAAATGGGAGGCAAAGGATCCCGATACCATCGCGCTTTGGACGACGATGAACGGATGGGTCTACGAAGGGTTCGACAAAACGTACAAGGACCTCGGCGTGAGTTTCGACAAGGTGTATTACGAATCGCAGACATACCTGCTCGGAAAGAATATCGTGGATGAGGGACTTGCGAAAGGAGTGTTTTACAGGCGCGACGACGGCTCCGTATGGATAGACCTCACGGCAGACGGGTTGGACGAAAAGTTGTTGCTTCGTTCGGATGGGACTTCGGTATATATGACGCAGGACCTCGGGACGGCATACCAGCGTTTCGAACAATATAATCTCAACGAGTTGATGTACGTGGTGGGCAACGAGCAGAACTATCACTTCCAAGTGCTGAAACTCGTGCTGAAGAAACTGGGTTACGATTGGGCCGACCATATATACCACCTGTCGTACGGGATGGTGGAGCTTCCGGATGGTAAGATGAAATCCCGTGAGGGTACGGTGGTAGATGCCGACGACCTTATGGACGCCATGATCTCGGAGGCGCGCCAGATGTCGGAAGAGCTCGGAAAGTTGGAAGGGTGTACGGAAGAGGAAGCGGATGCCGTTAGCCGTATGGTCGGGCTTGGGGCCTTGAAATATTTCATCCTCAAGGTAGACCCGAAGAAGACCATGCTTTTCAATCCCCGAGAGTCGATAGACTTCAACGGCAATACAGGACCGTTCATACAGTATACACATGCACGCATCAGGTCGGTGCTGCGTAAGGCTGACGAGGCTGCCGTAGATTATACAGGAGCAATCGATCTGAATGTAGGGCTGGTGCAGGACGAAATCGACATCATCAAGCAATTGGTCGATTATCCGTCGGTGGTTCGTGCTGCCGGAGAATCTTTCTCCCCGTCGCTCATTGCTGCCTATGTATACGACCTCGCCAAGTTGTACAACGGTTACTATCACGACCACCAGATCATGCGCGAGGAGAATGAGGCCGTGAGGCGTATGAGGTTGCAGCTTTGCTGTCAGGTCGCCCGCATCATCAAGTCCGGCATGGGTTTGTTGGGTATCGATGTTCCCGAAAGAATGTAGGTATATAAAGTGCCGTTATTCGCATATTGTTGTTACGCAATGACTTTAAAGTCGTTGCGTAACATTTTTTTGTTATATTTACGAAGCTTTTTGGACGTTTTGTCCGATTCGTATAATTAACCCCAAACCAATCGAGTATGAGATTCAAAATCTTTACCCTCTCATTTTTCATGTTTTTAGTCTTCGTGGCGCAGTCTGTGGCACAGGAAAGGTCGTTCCTGAGCAATGTCGGCGTAAGCGTCAATGCAGGACTCACGGGTGTCGGAGCTACGGCTTCGGTTCCTTTAGGAAAGAAATTTACGGCTCGTGCAGGTTTCGGGGTCGTCCCCTACACTTACAAGTACACGATGGACGAGCTTACGGTCGACCTTTCAGCGATAGATCCGGAGTTGGGGGAGCAGACTTTCGACTATGACATCGATTTGAAAGCCAAACTGAAAGTACCGGAAGCCCATGTGCTTGTGGACTATAATCCGTTCAAGGGCGGGCTCGGAGCTTTCCATATCACGGTCGGTATCTTTACCGGTGGCAATAAGTTGTTCCATGTGAAAGGAAATATCGACGTAGACGGCATCAGAAGTGCAATCAACGATGCGTTTCCCGGAGGAAATTACGGAGATATGCTTGATCCCTCCGATTTCAGCCTCGAGGTCGGTGACGTTAGGGTGAAACTGAACGACAACGGTTCGGCAAACGCCTACATGAAGGTCAATTCGGTGAGGCCCTACTTCGGCATCGGTTGGGGTAATGCTATTCCGAAGAGGCGTGTAGGTTTCCGGTTCGACATCGGTGCTATGTATCATGGCAAACCGGAGATCACCTCTCCAAACGTAGAGGGCGATCTTATGAAGGTTGACGGGGCCGAGGATTTCAACAAGATAATAAGCAAGGTGCAGTTTTGGCCGCAGTTCTCTTTCCAGCTAACGTTCAGACTGCTGAAAGATAAATAGCGGTCGTATTCATACGGCATAAAACATCAGGGGCTTCCAGTCGGAAGCCCCTGATGCGTTGACGGGTTATCTTGTTTTGGGTGAAAATGCTGTTCCCGGAATCCTCGTTCGTGCCGTGTTAGTATGGCATCGAGTTGAATGTCGTGGCAACCTGCTCGGCTATCTGGTCTACGGCCTGCTGGAGTTTGCCGCCTATCATCATCTTCATCATCATGTTGAGATGTGCATGCAGTACGATACGCATTCTCGTGTCGTGTTCGGCCACCTCCTTGAGCTGCATCCAGAATGTAAAATCGACAGGTGAGCCGTCCTCCCCTTCGATCTTGATGAGTTCGTTTTCGATACGCTCTACTATGCGTAGGCGTGCGGTTATGCCTTTGACCTTAAACGAGCATGTGTCGGCATCCGCCTGCCAGTCGTCCACCTTGTCCTGTAGAATAGGGGTGAAGTTGGAGAAGTCCGATACGACCGAATAGACCATACTCGCGGGTTTGAGTATCCTCTGCTGTTTGCTTTCGTATTTTTCCATGAATGGCTTGTCAAAAAACTGTGTCGTGTATGCTTTTCCGTCGGCTGTCTGCAATGGAACTTTATTTTTTCCAGTTGGCCGGATCGGTGCGCCATTCGCGCAGTGTCGCCAAGTCTTCGGAGCCCACGTAACCGTCTTCCGCAGCCAACTCTATCATAGTGTTGTAGTTGCTGAGCGTGTCCAGCGTTATGCCGGCCTTGGCGAAATTCTCTTCGGCCGTGCGGAATCCGTATGTGAAGATTGCTGTCATGCCCAACACTTCGCATCCTGCGTCGCGCAGGGCTTCGACCGCGTTGAGCGAGCTGCCGCCAGTCGATACGAGGTCTTCGACCACAACCACCCTCGCACCTTTCTCGAATACGCCTTCCACCTGATTGCTGAGCCCGTGATTCTTGGGGGCCGAACGGACGTATATGAATGGCTTGCCCATTTTTTCGGCTACGAGTACGCCGTGAGCTATGGCTCCTGTGGCGACGCCGGCAATGACATCGGCCTGCGGATACTTTTCTGCGATGAGCTCCGCGAAAGCGTCGTATATCTGTTTGCGTACCTCGGGGTACGAAAGCGTCGCACGGTTATCGCAATATATGGGGGAGTGCCATCCTGATGCCCACGTAAAAAAATTTGCAGGACTGAGTTTAATTGCCTTAATTTGTAATAGGGACCGGGCTATTTCCCGCGCCGTGTTTTTCATAAGCTCAACAGTATGTATTTCGTATATTATAAAGATCGGGTAATCGACTTTACGGACCGTCCCTCTATCGGATGCGACGGCGTTGTGAAGCTTGCCGCAGGCGAACGGATCGGCATCGCAAAGATGCTGGAAAATCTTGAGAATAGCAAGAATATTTGCGTAATATCGGACGATCCGGAGCGCTCGTTCAAAGATTTCGCTTTGCAGTTCCGGCTGGTCGAAGCCGCCGGAGGTGTCGTGGTGAACGGGCATGACGAAATCTTGATGATATACCGTAACAACCGATGGGATCTGCCGAAAGGCCATGTGGAGGCGGGAGAGGGTTTTATAACCGCCGCCGTAAGGGAGGTCGAGGAGGAGACAGGGTTGCGGAATGTCGTTGCCGGCGAACCTATCGTGACCACATACCATTTTTATCCGCTGAACGGCGAATGGATATTGAAGCGTACGTGGTGGTTCGCTATGTCGGGAGGCGAGGGCGAACCGGTTCCGCAGTCGGAGGAGGGCATCACGCGTGTGGAGTGGGTTCCGGTTTCGAGGGTCCCGGATTGTGCTTCGCAAAGTTTTGCGTCGGTCAGACAGGTGTTGCGTCTTGCCTGTCCGGGCGATGAAAATATCCTGCATCTGGAGAAGATCATACCGTAGTTTTGTCCGAATTCATGTCTGGGGCCTTATAAAGGGATGGAGATTGCCCGGATAGGTATTTTTTCATTAACTTTATGACCTCTTTAATAAACCTGATGGAACGACCCAAACCGCTAATATCAGTCATTATCCCTGTGTATAACGTCGCAAGTTATCTTGTGCCGTGTCTCGAATCCGTATGCGCGCAGACGTATTCCAATCTCGAAATAGTTGTTGTTAACGACGGCAGTACGGACGGTTCGCTTGCCATCGTGCAGGATTTTTCGGCCCGGGATTCCCGTATGGTTTTGGTTGATAAGGAGAACGGCGGCCTTATGTCCGCCCGTAGGGACGGATTGTTCAGGTCCACAGGCGAATTCGTATTTTGGCTGGACGGCGACGACTACATTTCGTTGGACTGCGTAGAGAAGTTGTACGATGCTGTCGCAAGCAATGGTTGCGACGTGGCATCGGCACAGCGAGTACGTGTACGTCAGGAATACATATCGGCCGACGGGTTCATGGTTCCCGGGGTGAAGAGCAACCGGGAGTTCCTCGACATATTGCTATTGCATCGGCACGTAACCGTCGGTGGAAAGTTGTACCGCCGCAGTTTGTGGACGGAGTTGATCTATTGCGAAGATATAAGCCTTGGGGAGGATTTCCTGCTGAATCTCGAACTTGCTCTGAACCCGTCCATGCCTTCGGTAGTTTTTGTTGACGACGCATTTTATTTCTACGTCCAGAGACCCGGGTCGATGATAAGGCTGAAGGACAGTTTTCCGTATCTGGAGAACTTCATGAAACGGATAGCCGAGATTACCGACGTGCCGAATGACTATGGGGAGGGACTGAAGGCGAGTGTTGTAGCCGAGCGGGCGTTGAGGCTGTATGTATATATTAAAAAAGGGCGCAACGAATGGTATGGTGACGCACCTTTGTGTGCCGAGGTCCGGAATGAAGTGTGCTTATACGAGAAGGAACTGCGGCGTATGATACCGGGTGTTGTGGTCAGCAGTGTCAAACTTTACCCCAAAAAAAGGAACAAGACGCTCATCAACCTTATGGGGACAGTGATGCGCTTGCGCCAGAGTATGCGCCGTCGCCATTTGGAGTTCGATCCGACGGGAGTGATGTTGCCGCCGTCGGCTAAGCTGCCGGTCAGGCATAAATTGAAGAAAAGAAGATAGGTCGTTTCAAAAATATTTCGTCAATTGAAAGAGTTTCCGCTGGTATCTGTAATCGTAACGGTTTATAACCTTGAGCTTTATCTCGGCGACTGTCTCCTGTCGCTGACAGGGCAGACTTATGGTAATCTGGAGATACTTGTGGTTGACGACGGTAGTACGGACGGTTCTCTGGCCGTTGCCGAGCGGTTCGCGGCCGCCGACAGCCGTGTACGCATAATTTCTAAAGATAACGAAGGATTGCCGTTGACTCGGAAACGCGGTGTGGAGGAGTCGCGCGGAGAGTACATATGTTGGATAGACGGCGACGACTATATTCATCCCGATTATATCGAAAAACTTGTGGGAGCTGTCTTGCGGTCGGGGTGTGATTCCGCTACCGGAGAGTTGATGAAAGTGTGCGGCACAACGGGATGTGTGTTACAGAGTCCCGGTGTTGACTTCCTCTCGCCGGAGGAGTTTGCCGAAGGGTTGTTGTTGGACAAGGTGTTCGCCGCCGCAGCCGGTAAATTATACAAGCGAGAGCTCATGGAAGGACTGGTATGGTTTCCGCAGATAACGTTATGGGAAGATTTTCTGATAAACATACAGGTCGTTTTGAGGCGGGGGTATAAAGGGCTGTGCGTTGTGCGCGATACATATTATTATTACATACAACGCAGCGGGTCGATGCGGCGCGACAGGGTGAAGTATGAGTATATCGAGGATTTTCTGAATTGTACCGAGGGGATATTCAATGCTGCGGAGCGCACTTCGGGCATGTATCTTCCCGAACGGGCGGTGAACATGGCATATAGGCATTATGTATATGTGCGTATATTGAGTAATCCGTGGCTGGGCGACAAGATGTTGTCGCGTGCTGTGTGCAATGGTTTGCGCGATAATCGCAAGTCTGTCGGGAATATGATGCCGCGTCTGGTGCGTTGGGCGACATCGCTTTATACGCACAAATCCTGTTTCTTTATAGTTAAGGTGTTAGTTACTTTGAATAAATGGGGCAACAGCCTCTCGAAACATTACGGTAGCCGGAGTGTTAAATATTCTGTCCCCGCCGCCGGAGAGGACAAGGCGCCTGAGGTGTTGAGAAAATAATCGGGTTAGCAGATTGCCAGTCGTGACATGTACATAGCTTGTCTGACGATTATGCAGCTGCTATTTTTCTTAGAGCGGGGAGAGAATACCTGCGGGTTTGGGCGCAGAGTTGTTGGAAGCGGCTGTTAAGACACAACAATTCTGGCGATAACTTAAATGGGGGTGTAGTCGCGGAGTTTATTCTATCGTTATGGTCCTGCTGTCTTCGTCTTCCGGGTCCGGAGAGATGGTGACGCGCAAAGCGTCGTCGGGCAGGAGCTCTTCGATTTTTTCGGGCCATTCTACGAGACACAAGTCGCCGCTGTAAAAATACTCTTCGTACCCCATATCGTATGCTTCCGATAACTTATTGATGCGGTAAAAATCGAAATGGTTTATCGTATTGCCTTCGGCATCCATATATTGGTTTATCAGGGCGAAAGTCGGGCTCGTGACCGTATCCTCCACCCCCATCTGCGAGGCCATCTCCCGTATGAGCGTGGTTTTGCCGGCCCCCATAGGACCGAAAAGCGCCACTACCGAAATGCCGCGTTTGCGGATCACGTCGAGCAGATGCTCCGCTGCGTCGGGCAGGTCCTCTATCGAGTCGAGTTTGATTGTTTCCATGTGTGCAAAATTAAAAAGAAAACCTCTCTCTTTTCATAATTCTTAATAAGAAATTGAGTCGCTTCAATTTATTATGGGCGGCGGTTGTGCTGCTTTGTGGAGGTAGGAGCCAATAATTACACCCTTGTGCCGTCATAGCACAAGGGTGTTTTTGCTTCGTTAGTTTTGCGGTATGCTTGTCAGGTTTGCCCGAAATTACATATCGGTGTCGTATAAGCAGCTGTAAATTCCGGTCTATGCGTTCTTTGGTTTCAGTACGATGAACGGGACGATCATCTCTTCCATCGAAATGCCGCCGTGCTGGAACGTGTTGCGATAGTAGCGCACGAATCGGTTGGTGTCGTTGGGATATACAAAGAAATCGCGGTTGTAGGCGAATACATACGTTGAGGTTATGTTGCTTTTGGGCAGTTGCACCTCTTCGGGTTTGGTGATTACGAACATCTCCTTTTCGTTGTATTGCAGGTTGCGCCCGGTCTTATAGCGCAGGTTGGTCGATGTCTCCCGGTCGCCCACGACCTTAACCGGATTGTCTACCCTAATGGTCCCGTGGTCGGTGGTGATTATGACCTTGTGGCCTCGTTCCGAAAGCAGTTTGAGTAGTATGAACAGGTCCGAGTGTTCGAACCAAGAGCGGGTGAGCGAACGGAATGCCGCTTCGTCCTCTGTGAGTTCGCGGATGATCTCTGTTTCGGTACGTGCGTGCGAGAGGATGTCGAGGAAGTTGTACACGATGACAGAGAAATCGGCATCGTAGATGCGGTTGATGTTGTCTATCAGTTTACGGCCGGCTTCGGGGCGCACCAGTTTGTCGAACGTGGTTTTATATGTCTTGCCGTTCGACTGGAGTTGGCGTTTGAGGAAATCCTCTTCGTACTGGTTCTTGCCGCCTTCTTCGTTATCGTTAAGCCAGAGGTTCGGCATCAGTTTGTCGATGGCGAGCGGCATAAGCCCCGCGAATATGGCGTTGCGGGCGTATTGAGTGGCCGTAGGCAGTATCGAACAGTAGAAATCCTCACGCTCTACGTCGTACCATCCCCGCAGCATGGAACTTATCGTGCGCCACTGGTCGTAGCGGAAATTGTCTATCAGCAGCAGTGTGGTTTTGTTGTTCTTGTCGGCGACGGGGAAGATGTCGGTCCGCATCAGCGTATGGGACATCGTGGGTGTGTCGTTGCTTCGGCGGTTTATCCAGTCGGCGTAGTTGCGGCGCACGAATTTGGCGAATTCGTTGTTCGCCTCGTTCTTCTGGTATGCCAAGATCTCCTTGATGCTTTCGTCGTTCGAACTCTCCAACTCTATTTCCCAACTGACCAGTTTACGGTATATATTGACCCAGTCGTCGAACGTGTCCGCCTGTCCGAGTAACGAAGATATGTTGCCGAACTCGGCGCGGTAGTCGGCTGTGGTCTGCTCTGTGACCAGCTGTTGCTGGTGGACGTTTTTCTTTATGGAAAGCAGTACTTGGTTGGGGTTGATGGGCTTGATGAGGTAGTCGGCTATCTTGGAGCCGATGGCCTTGTTCATTATGTTCTCCTCCTCGCTCTTCGTGACCATTATGACCGGCGTGGTGGGGCGTATCTCCTTGATCGCGGGAAGCGTCTCCAGTCCGGTCATGCCGGGCATCATTTCGTCGAGTATGATGAGATCGTATGGTGTTTGCCGGACCATGTCGATGGCGTCATATCCGTTGTTGGACGTTTCCACTTCGTATCCCTTCCCTTGGAGGAAGAAGATGTGGGGTTTGAGGAGTTCGACTTCGTCGTCCACCCAGAGTATTCTTACTGCGTTCATAATCAATCTTTCGGGTTATGCGGTGCCGTCGTGTCGCGGCGGGCATCATTACAAAGTTAATAAAGTATACGTCAATCCGATCTATTACATTGATGTTTTCCATGCCGGCGGCATGACGGATGCGGTTCGCACGTATTTCATACGGATAACGTCGGGGACAGGTTTATATTGCTCGCAGGTCGGCGATTATTCGCCGCCGTAATGAACCGGCCTTCTGCCCGCCCGGTTTTGTATAACGCTAAGGAACAAGTGTTTTTGTTCTGAAGTTCCTTTTTGTAGCCAATCGTGAAATTTTTTATACCCCGTTTGGTTATTAACGAAATAAAAGCGTATATTTGCAACCTGTTTGAAAGGAAAAATCGTTAAATATTAATATATTACAGTTATGACCAAGGCTGATATAGTGAATGAAATTTCGAAAAGTACCGGCGTTGAAAAAGCTCAGGTACAGCAGATTGTGGAGTCTTTCATGGATTCTATAAAGGACGCGATGATCGCTCAGAACAACGTTTACCTTCGCGGTTTCGGTAGTTTCATCATCAAAGAGAGGGCTGCTAAAGTCGCTCGCAATATCTCTAAGAACACGACCATAACGATACCCGCCCATAACATTCCGGCTTTCAAACCCGCTAAGAGTTTTGCAGCCAAGGTGAAGGGCGCTAAATAAATTTTTTTAAGCAACCATTTTAAAACCTGATAGTTATGCCAAGCGGTAAGAAAAGAAAAGGGCATAAAATGGCTACCCACAAACGCAAAAAACGCCTTCGCAAGAACAGGCACAAAAAGAAAAAATAGGTAGCCGGTCTATGTACCAAATGTAGGAATAAACCCAAAGCACCGCGCAAGGTCTTTGGGTTTTTCGGTTTTTACGGAAAGGGGCATACATATTGCGACAGGCCCCTCATATATTTCCGGGAGAATGAATAAGGAACTGATAATAAACGTAACTTCGAACGAGATCACGATAGCGCTTCTCGAAGACAAGAAACTTGTCGAGCTGAGCAAGGAGAAGTGCAAGACGGGGTTCTCGGTGGGCGACATATACCTCGGCAAGGTTAAGAAGATAATGCCCGGGCTCAATGCGGCTTTCGTAAACGTAGGTTACGAAAAGGATGCTTTTGTCCATTATCTCGACTTGGGCCCTCAGTTCGCCACGCTCCACGCTCTGACCGACAAGCTCGCTTCGGGCAAGAGGGTTCCGAAGTTTGAAAACCTCAAGCTTGAACCGGCCATCGGCAAGACAGGCAAGATAGGGTCGCAACTCGCCACCGGACAGCCCGTGGTAGTGCAGATAGCCAAGGAGGCCATATCGACCAAAGGGCCGCGCCTGACGTCGGACATATCGCTCGCCGGCCGTCATGTGGTGTTGATCCCGTTCTCGAACAAGGTAAACATATCGCAAAAGATAAAGTCGAACGAGGAGAGGCGCAGGCTCAAGAAGCTCGTGGCGGAGGTGCTTCCGAAAAACTATGGGGTGATTATCCGTACCGCCGCGATAGGCAAGACCGACCTCGACATACAGTCCGACATAAAGACGTTGGTTGAGCGTTGGGAATCGGTGCTGGCCAAGGTCAAGACGCAGCAGGCTCCGTCGTTGCTCCTGAACGAGATGAACCGTGCCACGACCATTATCCGCGACCTGCTTAACGGCTCGTTCTCGTCGATTGTAGTAGATGATAAATCTCTGTATAAGGAGATTAAGGAATACATTCAGCAGATAGCGCCCGAAAAGGAGAAGATAGTAAAATATTACCGGGGCAATACGCCGATCTTCGATAACTTCGACATCTCGAAGCAGATACAGGGGCTTTTCTCTAAATACGTGTCGCTGAAGAAGGGGGCTTACCTCATTATCGAGCATACAGAGGCGTTGCATGTGGTGGACGTTAATAGCGGCAACAGGGCTAAGGTGGACGACAATCAGGAAAGTACGGCGATGAACGTGAATCTTGCCGCTGCCGAAGAGATAGCCCGCCAATTGCGCCTGCGCGACATGGGAGGGATTATAGTTATAGACTTCATCGACCTGCATAAGGCCGAGAACCGCAATGCCCTTCATGAGAAAATGACGCAGTTGATGGCCGGCGACCGTGCCAAGCATACGATCCTGCCGCTTTCGAAATTCGGGCTCATGCAGATCACGCGTCAGAGGGTGCGCCCTGAGGCGATAACAGAAATGGCGGAGGTGTGTCCCACATGCGGCGGCACGGGTACGATAACGCCGAGCGCGGTACTCGACCAACAGATAGAGAACCAGATAGCTTATTACGTCAACGAGAAGGATAAGCGTTATATTAAGGTGAAGGTCAGTCCGTTCGTTAAATCGTTCCTGACCAAAGGTTTCCCGTCTATGAGGATGAGGTGGCAGTGGCGCTATAAGGCCAAGATCAAAGTCGTAACCGACCAGACTACCGGATTCGTAGAGGTGAAATATTTCGACAAGGAGGATAACGAATTGATGTAAGGTCGCCCTTGTGTGGTGGGCCGTGTATCATCTTGTCGGGGATAACGACGATTTCCCTAATGAGCCGCATATCAAGTAATGCAGGGTGTTATGATGCGGACATTGCGGATAGGGAGAGTGTAATCCGGCGATATAGCCGTGCCGGAGGGGACGGTGGAGTATTGATTTTAAATCGGGCGAAATTCGAATTTCGCCTTTTTGTCGTTTCTGCATACGTGGCCTAAGGAACGGGGTTGGAGAATATTAAATTTAAGGATATGTTGCCTGAGAAGATTTCGGTACTCGTGCGGGACCAGCACGGTTTCAGGGAGTTGGTAAGGTCGTGGAACGATTGCATGACTGTAAAGCTCGATTCGCTGACCGGTTCGGCCTATTCCATGGTAGCTGCCGAGGTGTTGCAAAAAGTGGGGGGCATACACGTATTCGTCGCTGCCGACAGGGATGCGGCGGCATACCTGTGCAACGACCTTTATGCGCTGCTCGATCCAGACCGTGTGATGTTTCTGCCGACAGGGTACAAACGTTCGATACAGTACGGTCAGGAGGACCCGTCGGGGATAGTCCAGCGCACCGCTACGTTGAACGCCCTGAAGAATTTCGCGGACGGTTATCTGGCCGTATGCACATGGCCGGAGGCGCTGGTGGAGAAGGTTACCGAAATGGAGCAGCTCCGTCGCAGTACCGTAGGTGTTAAGGCTGGAGACATGGTTTCCATTTCGTTCATGGAGGATACTCTCCGTGAGTTCGGTTTCCAGAAGGTCGATTTCGTGCATGAACCGGGCCAGTATTCGGTGCGCGGCGGTATATTGGACGTGTTCTCGTTCTCGGAGAACAGACCGTTCCGGCTCGATTTCTTCGGTGACGAAGTGGAGTCTATACGTGCCTTCGAACTGGCCTCGCAGCTTTCGGTGGAGAAATTGCAGAGCATAGAGATAGTCCCGAACCTGAAGCGGTCGGAGCTTGCCGCAAACCGTGTCTCGTTCGCCGAATTTGCCGGCAAGGCGGCCTATTGGATAGACGATCTGGACTATACGATAAAGCGCTTCAACGATATTCGTACTAAGATATTGAAAGAGCTCGACGAGCCGTCTGAGATAGATAAGAAAGTCACGGGGGGCAAAAGTTTTATAAGGGATACCGCAGAGTGCAAGATGTTGCTTCGTTCGATGTCGGCCAAAGAGCGTATGGCGGATTTCGCCGTCGCGTTCGAGACAGCTCCTCAACCTTCGTTCAACAAGCAGTTCGACCTGTTGGCTGAAAACATCCGTCAGAACGGCGAGCAGGGATATGCGACCTATATCATGTCGGAGAACAAGGCCCAGATAGAACGTCTGCGAAACGTGTTCAACTCTATCGGACAGCAGGAGGTGGCTTTCCGTTCGCTTGCGCTAACCCTTCACGAAGGGTTTGTGAGCCATGAGATGAAGGCGTGTTTCTATACAGATCACCAGATATTCGACCGCTACCATCGTTATCGCCTGAAAAACGAGATAGACCGGAGCGAGGCCCTGACCATTGCGGAACTCAACCAGCTCAAGGTCGGCGATTACGTGGTGCATATCGACCACGGGGTGGGGAAATTCGGGGGGCTTGTCAAGACGGTGGAGAACGGCAAGACTCAGGAGGCCGTGAAACTTGTGTACCGCGATAACGACGTACTGTTCGTGAACGTCCATGCCTTGCACCGCATCTCGCGCTATAAGGACAGGGACGCCGAACCGCCGAAGATCTACAAGCTCGGCAGCGGGGCATGGCAGAAGATGAAGGCGGCCACTAAGAAGGCCGTCAAAGACATCGCCCGCGAACTTATCGCACTTTATGCCCGCCGCAAAGCGACTCCGGGTTTCGCATTTTCACACGACAGCTATTTGCAGGAGGAGTTGGAGGCGTCGTTCATATATGAGGATACGCCCGACCAACAGAAGGCTACCGAGGCTGTCAAGGCCGATATGGAGAGCCCGCAGCCGATGGACAGGCTCGTGTGCGGCGACGTTGGTTTCGGAAAGACGGAGATAGCGATTCGTGCCGCGTTCAAGGCGGTTGCCGATGCCAAGCAGGTGGCGGTGCTCGTGCCGACCACCATATTGTCGCTCCAGCATTACAGGACGTTCAGCGAACGCCTTCGGGATTTCCCCGTGAGGATAGAACATCTGAGCCGCGTTAAGAGTACGAAAGAGGTGAAGCAGGTGCTCGAAGATCTCGCTTCGGGCAAAATAGACATACTTGTTGGGACGCACAAGATATTGGGGAAGGATGTCAAATTTAAGGACCTCGGCCTGCTGATTATAGACGAGGAGCAGAAATTCGGGGTCTCGGCCAAGGAGAAGCTGCGCCAGATGAGCGTGGCGGTAGATACGCTTACGATGAGTGCCACGCCTATTCCGCGTACGCTGCAATTTTCACTCATGGGTTCGCGCGACATGTCGGTCATAACCACCCCTCCGCCCAATCGTCAACCGATTACAACGGAGTCGCATCTGTTCGACCCCGAAATAATTCGGGAGGCCATAGAGTATGAACTGGCGCGTAACGGGCAGGTATATTTCGTTCATAACCGTGTCGAGGACATTCACAAGATAGAGGCGTTGATAAAAGAACTCGTGCCGGGAGTGCGCGTGCTTGTCGGTCACGGACAAATGAACCCGCAGGAGTTGGAGAAGAAGGTGCTGGACTTCATCTATGGAGAGTACGATATTTTCGTCGCCACGACCATCATCGAGAACGGGATAGACGTTTCGAACGCCAATACGATAATCATAAACAATGCCCAGAATTTCGGGCTGAGCGACCTGCACCAGTTGCGCGGGCGTGTCGGGAGGTCGAACCGCAAGGCGTTCTGTTACTTGTTATCCCCGCCGGAGGAGATGCTCTCGTCGGAGTCGCGCCGCAGGTTGCGGGCCTTGGAAGAGTTCTCGGACCTCGGTTCCGGTTTCAATATCGCCATGCAGGACCTCGACATACGCGGCGCAGGCAACCTGCTCGGCGCCGAACAGAGTGGTTTCATAGCGGACATAGGTTTCGAGACTTACCAGAAGATACTCAACGAAGCGATGGACGAACTTCGTTCGGAGGGGGTGCTGATGGCGCAGGACGGGCAGGCGGCGGCAGAAGAGCCGGATGCTTACCTGCACGACGCTTACATCGAAACCGATACGGAGGCGATCATTCCCGACAGCTATGTGGGGCAGAGCGGCGAGAAGATACGCCTTTACCGCGAATTGGATGCGATGACGCGCGAGGAAGATCTGCGGAAGTTCGCGGCCGACCTGACAGACCGTTTCGGCGAGTTGCCTCCGCCGGCTGTGGAGCTGTTCAATATAGTGCGTCTGCGATGGGCCATGATGAAGCTCGGTTTCGAGCGTGCGAAGGTCAAGAACGGGCTCATGATACTGCATTTCATCGCCGATCAGAACTCGCCGTATTACAAAAGCAGGCGGTTCATGGCCTTGTTGCGCTACGTCACGCAGAAACCCGATAAATTTGTGCTCAGACAGAACAATAATAAGCTGGCTTTGACAGTTAGACAAGTAGGAAGTGTCGAGAGCGGGGTGAAGGTTCTGGGCGAAATGCTGTCGGCTACCGATGCGGATGCCGATAGTCCGGCCGGGAAGGAAAAATAGCGGCTGCGTGTACCGTATTAACGGTTTTCTGATTATCTTTGAAGAACAGGGAATGGGATTCGGACGCAGTTCGGACAGTTCCGCTCCGTTTCCCAGCCGTCGCGATATTTGTGTCGCGCATAAGGTGTTCGGTATATGCGTAGCTTGTTTCGTATATGATTTGCGTAAGCCGTGTCAGCTGCAATATAATTTTAGTGTAGGCGTCGGCGCGGAATATAATAGAATATGAAAACACTAACCGATTGATTATGAATCTGGCAGTAGATATAGGCAACTCGCTTGTCAAGGCCGCGGTCTTCGATGAAGGGCAGGCGGTCGAAACTTTCCGTTCGAAAACGGCGGACAAACGTTTTTTCGACAGTATATTCGAAAGTTATCCCGATATAGACGCCGCGATAGTGGTGTCGTCCGGCCCCGGCGAATCGGAGGTGGAGGATATGCTCTCCGTGCGTGTGGATAGGATGGTTAAGTTCGGGCCAGATACTAAAGTGCCGATTAAGAATATGTACCAGACTCCGGAAACGCTAGGGTGCGACAGGCTGGCTGCGGCGGTGGGTGCGGATGCGCTTTATCCGGATAGTAACGTTCTTATAGTGGATTTCGGTACGGCGATAACGATAGACCTCGTGACGGCCGAAGGCGAGTTCTTGGGGGGCAACATTTCACCCGGGGCGATGACGCGTTTTCGGGCGCTGCACGATTATACGAGCAAGCTGCCGCTGCGTTCGTTGTCCGATGATACGGCATTGATAGCCGGTAATTCGAACCAAGCGATCGAAAGCGGTGTGATAAACGGCATAGTGTACGAGATAGAGGGGTATATATCAAGGCTTTCGGAAGATTATGACGATCTGAAGATCATTTTTACAGGAGGGGACAGTAATTTCTTTGCTAAAAGATTAAAAAATACGATATTTGCAACCTATGACCTGGTCGTTTACGGGTTAAACAGAATTCTGGAATATAATGCGAAATAAAAAAGGTCTCCTCGGGGTGGTTTTGTCGGGTTTGCTGTTGCTTCCCGCCGCCGCTTCAGCACAGAACAGCAGTCTGAACGCGTATTCGCCGTATTCGTTCTACGGACTCGGCGATTTTTCGGTACAGGGAACGGCCAACCTGCGTGCTATGGGCGGCGCCGGCATAGCCTACCGGAAGGGGACCACGATAAATTATATGAATCCAGCGGCATTCAGCAGCATACGCCAGAAGAGCGCGTTGTTCAACGTGGGGTTGGAAGGACAGAATTTTTACCTCAAGACGACCGATAATAAGAGCAGTTTCAATACGTTCAACGTCAGGGATATTGCGTTTGCAGTGCCTTTGGCGGCCAAATTGGGGCTCGGAGTATCTGTAACGCCGCTGAGCAGCGTCGGGTACAGGATCGATAGAAGCGATACCGATCCGGACATAGGGCAGCTCAATTATTCCTATTCGGGCGAGGGTGACGTAGTGCAGGCTAAATTGTCAGTGGGTTACGAGTTGGCCAAGAACCTTTCCGTGGGTGCGGAGTTGGTGTACTATTTCGGGAGCATAGACCGCTACTCGCTGTTAAGCATAACTGAGTTGAATCCTAATACCTACTACAAGGATGTTACGCTCGCTATCGAAGAGAGTTATTCGAAGTTCGTACCGTCGTTCGGCGTGCAGTATGTGGTTCCGTTGAAGAAAAACAGGAGGTCATTGACGATAGGCGCCGTGTTCCAGCCGGAGGTGAAACTCAGCCCGAAGATCACTAAGTCGATACCGACAAGCGACAACAGTAACGATTTCGGAGATTACATACTACAGCTGGAGTATAAGAACAATGATCTTACGATGCCTATGTCGATCTCCGGAGGACTTTTCTACCAGACGGACAAGATCAGTCTCGGGGCCGATTACGTGTTCCAGAATTGGGGCGGGGCTAATAAAAAAACGGCCAGCGACAGTTACAGGTTCCGTAATACGAATATTGTTCGAGGCGGTGTGGAATATACTCCGGACAGGGGAGACGTCAGGCACTTCTTCAATAGGGTGACCTACCGCGCCGGATTCAGGTACAGCGACTACTATATGAACATTTACGGGAAGAATATTTCGGATAAGGCCATTACACTCGGCATAGGGTTGCCGATAAAGATGACTGGATTCTCCAATATAGACCTCGGTTTCGAACTGGGACAGAGGGGGACGACAAAATATAACCTTATAAAAGAAAACTATTTCCGCTTCTCGATCGGCCTAAGCCTTTTCGGGGACGACTTCTGGTTCGTGAAACCTAAATTCGACTAATAAACTTCAAAAAGCCTATAACTGAATATGAAACGAAAACTTTTGACATTTGCGCTTGGTTTGACCGCTGTGTTCTCTGCATCTACTGTTGCGGCTCAGAACAGGAATATTGGTCCGGAGTGGGGGGGTAACGACTCTACGAGGTTGTATAATTACAGAAACTACGGTTTCCTTCAGGAAGCGTTCAATATGAAGCTGTATGACGAAGCGGCAGGTTACTTGCAGGAGCTTATGGCAGCTGTTCCCGGGGCACGTTCCCAGATATATCATGCAGGCATAAATATCTATAAGACTAAATTCAACACGGCGACGGATGACGCTCAGA
Source organism: uncultured Rikenellaceae bacterium (assembly GCA_944415565.1). GTDB lineage: Bacteria > Bacteroidota > Bacteroidia > Bacteroidales > Rikenellaceae > WRDF01. The sequence goes on along the minus strand of CALYBQ010000005.1, from coordinate 77,878 downwards.
AGAAAGTTTTCATGGACTCGCTCATGTTGGTTTACGATAAATGGATCGAACATTTCGGCACTCATCCTGAGCAGGGCCGTGCATATTTGACACGCGCTAAGGCGGTGGATTATATGAACATGATGGCCGACGACCGCGAAGGGATCAGCAAGTTGCTCAAAGAAGCTATCGCCGCCGATTCCACGATGAAATATCCCGACATACTGTTGGTATATTTCCAGCATCTGACTGATGACTATAAGTTGTTCCAGACGCTCGATGCCGATACATATTTGTCCGCTTATGAAGAGTTGGCGGAACGTATAGACGCTGCGACCAGTCCGGAAAAAGATAAGACGAAGGAGACTTTGGACGCTCTCGCCGTGAGCAGCGGTGCTTTGGATTGCGGTAGCCTTGAGACTATTTACGGTCCGCAACTCGAGGCCAATCCTCAGGATACGACGCTTTATACCAAGGTGATGGCCCTTCTTCGCCGGAACAAGTGCGACGGTCCGTTCTATGCCAAGGTGTCCGAGGCGTTATTCAAACTCAATCCGTCGGCCCAGTCTACATTGGCTCTCGCCGCTTCGTTCGAAGAGAAAAAGGAATTTGCCAAAGCCATAGAGATACTTACTGACGCTCTTTCTAAGGAGACAGATCCGAAAGCCAAAGAATCCCTGTATGTCAGGATTGCGGCAGACCATCTGCAATCTAAAAATGCTAAAGCCGCTGCCGATAATGCAAAGCAGGCGATAGCTGTAAATCCGGAGAGCGGGCTCGGTTATTATACTCTGGCGCAGGCTTACGCTTTGGGATCGAACGCATGTGCCGAAGGATTCGAACGCCAGACTGTTTACTGGCTGGTGTATGATAACCTCGTAGTGGCCCGCAGATTGCTTGAAAAAGACGGTAATAACCAGATTAAGAATATAGACTCGGAGATGGTGACTTACCGCAATAACTTCCCGCTGAAGGAGGAGACTTTCTTCCGCGAACTTCAGGAGGGTAGCGCGTATACGGTAAATTGCGGTTGGATTTCGGGCAACACGACTGTCAGGACCGTCAAGTAAGTTTAACGCGAAGATATTTTTGTGAACCTGAAAAGATCACATAGAAAGCTGTCGGTAGCACTCCTCGTCGCGGGGAGTGCTATCTTGCTTCTCTCGTGCGGCGGTAACACGACCGAGGAAAATGAGATGAACTTAGAGAAGCTCATTACGCAACAGACAGATACTCTTACGGTGTATCAGTCCCGCGACGGAAAGATCAAATACAAGTTCGAGGCTCCGCTTATGGAATATTACGAGTATGCCCGCCAGCCCTATACGGAGTTTCGTGAGGGGCTGAACGTGACTACCTATAACGATTCCACGATGGAGATAGAGTCTACGCTTCGCGCCAATTACGGGCTCGTGCTCGAAAAGCAAGGCTTGTGGGAGGCAAGGGGCGACGTGGTGGCTACCAACGCACGCGGTCAGGTGCTCGAAACGCAACAGTTGTTCTGGAATGAGAAAACGGGCCGAATATATTCCAACGTGGATGCGAGGATTACCAGTGCTGACGGAGGGGTCATAAATGCCGAAGGTTTCGAGTCGGACGAAGAGTTCCGGGAGTGGTCGTTCAGGAATGCGACCGGCGCTATGGAGGTGGACGAGATCAGCCAGCAACCGGAGCCGAATGCGGGCACGGATACGGTTCGTGTTCAGAATCGGCCTGCCGGTCGGGTAAGCGAAGAGGCGAGGGATAAGAAGCCGGCGAGCGATCTCGAGCAAGGGGAAGTGGAAGAGATTCCCGAGGATAAATAGTGTATGCGTCCGGTGGCAGGGATGTGTGTCCCGCGTAAAAGCTATTTGTGCGGGTAAGGGCATAAAATGAAGAGTTATAAATGGTTTCGGTCGTAATAATCGTAATTACAACACTTGTTTTCTCTGCATTCTTTTCGGGGATGGAGATCGCGTTTACATCGTCGAACAAGCTGAAACTGCAAATCGAGAAGGATCAGAACAGGCTGTTCGGTAAGATCGCGGGTATATTCCTCAAGGATCCGGGGCAGTATATTACCACGATATTGGTCGGGAATAACATTGCGTTGGTCATCTACTCCCTCAATATGTCCGTGCTGCTCAGTGCCGGGGCCGCCAGACTTGGCTTCGATGTGGGCGGAACGACAGACATACTGTTGGAGACGGTTATATCGACCATAGTCATAATCTTTGCAGGGGAGTTCGTCCCTAAAGCCATATTCAGCCGTAGTCCTAACTTTTTTCTGAGGATATTCGCCGCACCGTTGTTCTTGTTTTACGTCGTGCTTTATCCGGTAGCCAAGTTCACTACGTGGCTCGCGGTCGGAATATTGCGCCTGTTCGGCCTAAAGGTGCGTAACGGACACAAGATACAGGGGTTCGACCGTATTGACCTGACCCATATGCTCGAGGAGGCTAAGGAGAACGAGATGGAGCTCAGCGACGAGGAACACGAGATCAAGATATTCCGTAATGCGCTGGATTTTTCGGACCTGAGGGTGCGCGACTGCATGGTTCCGAGGGTTGATATAGAGGCGCTGGAGATAAATGCGACCATCGGGGAGCTGGCCGATAAGTTCATAGATACCAATTATTCCCGCATCTTCATTTACGAGGGGTCGATAGACAATATCATAGGGTATGTCAATACCAAGAGTATGTTCCGTATGCCCAAGACGATACGCGAGGTGTTGATGGAGGTGGATTATGTGCCGGAGAGCTTGTCGGCGCAAAAACTACTGACGATGTTGACCAAGAAGAACCATACGGTGGCGGTCGTGATAGATGAGTTCGGCGGTACGGCAGGAATGGTGTCGATGGAGGACGTGCTTGAGGAGATTTTCGGCGAGATCGAGGACGAGCACGACGAGAACGATCTGGTGGAGAAACCGATGGGTAACAATACGTATGTGCTTTCGTGCCGATTGGAGGTGGACTATCTTAATGAGAAGTATGGGCTGGGAATCCCGGAGTCGGAGGAGTACGACACATTGGCCGGTTACATAATTTACTATTACGAGGGTATCCCTTCGCAGGGAGAGATCATAAATATCGAGAACAAGGAGATCCAGATACTGCGAATGAGCGGTTCGAAACTCGAACTCGCACGGGTGAGGATATTGTAGCGGGCATTGGTGGGAGAGATCCGGCGCTGCGTAAAAGGCGTCCGGAGACGTCGGGCTGGGCGGATAATAGGGTTGAAATCGAGCTTTTTAGCTGTCGGAAAGACTTTTTTATACGGGGCGTTTCCGTTGATAGAGAAAATTATTATCTTTGAGCCTTATTTTAGCAACCCTATTAAGTAAACTTTAACATCACATAAAATTATGGCAAGTCTTAACACACTGAGGACCAAAGGCGGATGGATAATATCTATCGTTATCGGTATCGCGCTTCTGGCTTTCATTCTCCCCGAAGTCTTCAGGGGCTCGGGCGGCATGAACCCCGACAAGATCAAAGTCGGAGAGATCAACGGCGAGAAAGTGTCCTACACAGAGTATAACAACCGTAACGAATACTTCGATGCCGTAATGACCGCTTACTACGGCAGAAGCAACTTCTCTGCGGAAGAGATGAACCAGATTCAGGATATGGCTTGGAACAATCTGGTGAACGAATACGCTATCATGCCCGGTTTCGACAACCTCGGACTCACTCCGCTCGCTGCCGAAAGGACCGATATGGTGGCCGGTACTTATCTGTCTCCCGTTATCCAGCGCGAATTTACGAACCCGCAGACGGGTATGTTCGACCGTACACTTCTGTCCACTTTCGTGAGCCAGATAGACCTGAACCCCAACGGAGCGATGATGTGGGAATACCTGAAATCGCAGATGGTGGAGCAGAGGGCTATGCTTAAATACATGACGCTCGTAGCCGCAGGCATTAACGTTGCCGATATGGAGGTGGATACGCAGTTCGCTGCCGATAATAAGACGGTGACGGCGCAGGTGGTAGCCCAGTCGTTCAACGATATACCTGATTCGCTCGTGACGGTTACCGATGCGGATATTGCGAAATATTACGATGAGCATAAAGAGGCGTTCCGTCAGACCGCTTCACGCGATATTGAGTACGTGGTGTTCAACGTCCTCCCTTCGGAGAACGATTATGCCGAAGCAAAGAAGGCGGTGGACCAGTTGGCATCGGAATTCGCTGCAAGCACGACCCCCGTGCAGTATGCAAACTTGAACACCCAGTCGCCGCAGGATAATGGCTTTAAGAAGGAGAGCGACGTTCCGGCCGAAATAGCTGCCGCTATCTGGGACAAGCCGGAAGCTATGTACGGTCCGGTGCTTAACAACGACGTTTATACGATGGCCCGTCTCGGAGAGGTCAAGATGATGCCCGACTCGCTCGGCGCACGTCATATACTGCTCGCACCTGTAAGCACAGGTATCGCAGACAGCCTTATAACGCTTCTGAAGAACGGGGCGGATTTCGCCGAACTGGCAGGAAAGTACTCCGTTGATCCGTCGGGCAAACAGAATGCCGGTGACCTCGGCAGGTTCACTCCGGAGACGATGATTCCGGAATTCTCTGAAGCTCTCCTTGCACACGAGACTGGCGATGTATTTACCGTGACTACCCAGTGGGGACTTCATGTGGTTGAAAAGACATATCAGAGCGCACCTGTGAAAAAAGCGCAGATAGCTATGATAGATTATCATGTAGACCCGAGCAGCGCTACGGAGACGGACGTGCTCAACAAGGTGCGCCAGTTCCAGCAGGCTGCGGCAGGTTCTTACGAGAACTTCAGCAAAGCTGTGTCGGAGAACGCTCTTTCGCAAAGGGTCGCACGCATACAGAACACTGACCGTAACGTCAGCGGACTTGCGGATTCGAGGGAGCTCGTGCGTTGGGCTTTCACCAACGAGAAAGGTGCTATCTCTAACGACATCAGAATCGGGACAGATACTTATGTAATAGCGATCTTGACGGATATTACCGATGACGGTATCGCTCCGATGGATCAGTTCAGGGACGAGATCCGCATGGTGGTTGCGCGGGAGAAGAAAGGCGAGCTTCTGGCTTCGAAAATGACCGGCAACTCGATTGATGAGGTTGCTTCGGCCGTAGGCAAAGAGGTGGTGACTGCCGAGAACATACGCTTTACCGCATTTTCGGTTCCGGGAATCGGCGCTGACAGCAAATTGATAGGAGCCATCACATCGGGAGTCGAGATAGGCAAGCTTTCCAAACCGGTGATAGGAGACAACGGTGTCTATGTGTTCGTTGTTACGGGAACCACTCCTAACGATGTGAACAAGGAGACCGAAAAGGTGATGCTCGAATCTTCGGCCGAGATGTATATGGACCAAAGGTTGATGCAGGCGCTCAACAGAGCTTCGGAAATCAAGGATATGAGAGTCCGGTATTTCTAAATAGATAACTTGGTTTAATAAAATCGGCTTCCAGTTAATCTGGAAGCCGATTTTATTTGAGGCATGCTTGCTCTTAGATGACTTCCTGTTTGTAATGGCGATGTACGTTTTGAGTCTTTTATAATGGTCGTGGCATATCGTCCCGGATGTTTATTCTGTACAGAAACGGTCGGCTCGGTTATGTCGAGGATATTTTATTACGCGGCATGTGCGTGTTAAGTACGTACACAGATAGCGCATACGTGTTTTTGATACTGCTTGTGCGTATGCTGTTGGGCGGTATAAGTACCGAGTATGAGTATTCGGATGTGTGGGAATGTAATGTGAGACGAGCGCTGCCGCCGAATACGTGATTATTTGTCTCTTTCCGCTATGTACAGGCAGAGTTCGTCAAGTGAATCGCGGTATGAGGATTCGGGAAACGCCTTCAGGAGACCACGGGCCTTCGCTACGTATTCGTTCATTACCTCGGCGGCGCGCTCCAGCCAGCCCTCTTTCTCGACCATGCAGGATAGGTATGTCAGACTTTCAGCCGATTGCCACGCATCGCGAAGATGTCTTTTTATAGACTCTTTTTTGGCGTCGTCGGCCTTTTCGAGCAGCAACAGCAGCGGTAGTGTTATTTTGCCCTCTTTCAGGTCGCCGCAAGCCGGCTTGCCTGTCTTGTCGCTGGAGCTGTAATCGAGGATGTCGTCCTTTATCTGGAACGCCATCCCGATATTGTCGCCGAATTGCTTCATCGCTGCTACCACTTCCTGCGGTGCATCTACGGCCATCGCACCCGCCCCGCAACTCGAGCCTATCAGCGTAGCGGTCTTTTTATATATGATGTCGCAATATATTTCGCGCGTCATTTCGAGCAGGTCGTTCTGTTCGCTCTGTATGAGCTCCCCTTCGCACAGCGCACCTATGCCTTCGGTTATATATGCCACCACGTCGTAGGCGCGGCTTTGCATCCCCACCGAGAAACTTTTGGCAAGTATGTAGTCTCCGATTATTACCGAGCGCTTGGAATGCCATTTGGCGTTTACCGACGGTTGTCCGCGGCGCATGTCGGCTTCGTCTATGACGTCGTCGTGTACGAGCGAGGCCGTGTGTACCATCTCGATGAGCATGGCCGCGAGATAGCTTTTTTCGGGCAGGCTGCTTGCGGTGTTGTGCATCCCAGCGCTGAGCAGCACCAGAAGCGGGCGTATCCCCTTGCCCCGTGTTTCGAAAATATAATCGAGCATGGCCTGCGTGAGCTGATGTCCGCTGTGAAGCGAAGCGCGCAGGAAAGACTCATAGCGTTCCAGATCGGCGGCTACGGGAGCTTTTATTTTTTCGATACCCGGCATAGATTCATTATATAAGTCACAAAGTTACGGAAAAAGATAATGAAAACGCATCATCGGGGTGCTGTTTGTTCGGTAAATGTTGTGAAATCTGGGGGGCGCGTTCATCTATGTCGGTAATTTTTCGTTACTTTGTGATTTCCGTATTAACTGCATAAATTGCTTGATGGAATGGAGAAGAACTCTTTGTTGAAACGGCTGTCGCCGTATATCGTAGCGCTTTTGGCTTTTATCATCATTCCGGCGGTATATTTTTCGCCGCAATTTTCGGGCAAGACGCTGCGGCAGTCGGACATGGTGCAGTATAAGGCGACGACGGAAGAGGTCATCCAGCACCGCGAAAAGTACGGAGAAGATCCGCAATGGCTGGGTAATACGTTTGCCGGTATGCCGGCCAATCTCACCAACATGCAGCACGATACAATGCTTATCGTGAAGGTCAAGCCGCTCATAGACTTCCTCGGGACACCGGCTTCGATGATTTTCTTGGCTATGGCCGCATTCTTCGTCATGCTGCTGATGTGGGGACTGAACCCGTGGGCGGCGATAGTGCCGTCTATCGCTTATGGACTTTCGACCTATTTTTTCATAATAATCGGGGCGGGGCACGTCACGAAGATGTGGGCGTTGGCCTATACGCCGCTTATGATGGGCGGGGTATTTTATACTTTCCGCAAGAATCTGTGGCTCGGCTCGGCTCTGACGGCGCTTTTCGCCGCGCTCGTCATCTCTACCAACCATACGCAGATACCTTATTATTTCGCACTGGTGCTGGCTGCTTTCTGGATCAACGAGGGGATAGTGGCGTTCAAAGAGAAGACGATGCCGCGCTTCTTGAAAGCTACCGGGTTGCTGGTCGTGGCGGCGTTGTTGGCCGTCGGCGCAAATTCGTCATCGTTGTATGATACATACCAATATTCCAAGGATTCCATAAGGGGCGGCAGCGAGCTGACACCTAAGACGGCGGCGGACGAAAAACGTGGCGGCGGTCTCGATATAGACTACGCTACGGCGTGGAGCTACGGCAAGGCCGAGAGTTTCAATATGTACATACCGAACTTTATGGGCGGCTCTTCGGGGACCACTTTCGAGAAAGACGGAGATGTGGGCAAGGCGTTGTCGAAGTACGGGGCACGGGATATGGCCCAGTATATAAGCACGTATTGGGGCGACCAGCCGGGGACGGCAGGGCCTACTTATATCGGAGCCGTGATAATATTCCTGTGCGTGTTGGGTTTGTTTTTGCTGCGTGGCAGGTGCAAATGGTGGGTGGTGGCGATTACGCTCATCGCCTTGATGCTTGCGTGGGGACGGAACTTCATGTGGTTTACCGAGTTGTTCTTCAATTATTTCCCGGGTTATAATAAATTCCGTGTCGTCGCCATGATTCTCGTAATAGCGGAATGGAGCGTACCTTTCATCGCGGCACTTCTGCTGGGTAAATTATGGCGGGACGGCGTTACGAAACAGCAAATGGTAAAGGCCCTGAAATACTCCGTGGCGGTGGTAGGTGGGATCACTCTTGTTTTCATCGTATTCGGTGGAGCCATGTTCGATTTCGCAGGGCTTAACGACAAGGCGATGATCGCACAGCTCGGAATGTACGGCGGACTCGACCAGAATGGGGCCATGCAATTCGCCGATGCGATCCAACCGTCGCTTGCGGCCGACCGTCTCTCGATGATGCGGGCCGATGCGTTCCGTTCGCTGGTTTTCGTGCTGTTGACGGCCGGGACAGTGTGGCTTTTCGCACTCGGAAAGATTAAGAAATGGCTTATGGCGGCCTTGCTTGCCGTGTTGGTATGTGCCGATTTGATACCTGTGAATCTGCGCTATCTGTCGAAAGACAGTTTCGTCAACGAACAACAGGTCGAGATTGTCCCGACCGAAGCCGATAAGCAGATACTTGCCGATACGACGCTGGGATTCCGGGTGCTGAACCTCACGGTCAGTCCTTTCAATGATGGAACAACATCGTACTTCCACCGTTCGGTAGGCGGTTATCACGGGGCCAAGATGCAGCGTTATCAGGATATAATCGAGAACTATCTGAGCCGTACCCATAGCGGAGTGCTCAATATGTTGAATACGCGCTATTTCATAGATCAGAACAGGCAGACGGGCCAACCGATGGCGGTGTTCAATCCCGATGCCAACGGTGCAGCGTGGTTCGTGAACGAGGTCGTAGTGGCGGATTCGCCGGACGCCGAAATAACGCTCGTAGGCAGTATAGATACGAAGACGCAGGCAGTAGTGGACAGACGTTTCCTTTCCGCCTTGACAACCGCCCCAAGCGGGGTGTCGTCTGACGTGTCAGGCGACGGTAGCGGTCAGAGCTTACGTTATGCGGTTGACTCTCTCGCCTATGTCAGGTTGGTGGATTATAAGGCTAACAATCTGGTGTATGAGACAAGCTCGTCGAGTCCCGGAGTGGTCATTTTCTCCGAGATATATTACGATAAGGGTTGGAAGGCTTATGTGGACGGGGCGGAAGCGCCGATTTTCAGGGCGGATTATGTGTTGCGCGGCCTGTATCTGCCTGCCGGGCAGCACAAGGTGGAGTTCCACTATCGTGCTGCCAATTTCGATACGGTTTCTACTGTGACGCTTGTCGCGTCGTTGATAATAATTTTCGGGGTCGTCGCTGCTGCGGTGGCCGCTGTAATGGGTAACAGGAAAAGGGATACGAACGATGTACGAGAACAAAAAGCTTAAGCGGAAAGTCCGCAATTCATACATTATTTCGACCGTTAGCATATCGCTGGTGTTGTTTCTGTTGGGTTCTGTTGGCTATCTGATACTCAGTGCTCTGGGGGCTACCGACCGCATGAAGGAGAGTATTGCGGTCTACGTGATGCTGAAAGACGGTACGGACGAAAATGCCCGGCAGGCCGTTGGCGAAAAGCTCAAAGGTATGGAGGGTGTCCGCGACGTGTTGTTCGTCTCGAAAGACGATGCGGTCAAGGAGTTCAAGGAGTTCTCAGGCAACGATCCTCAGGAGTTCCTCGATTTCAATCCGTTGCCCGATTCCTACGAGGTGCATTTCAGCGCTTACGGGGCCGATGACGAATCGCTTCCCGCATTCGAGGCTACGGTTGCCGGATGGGACGAGGTCTCGGAGGTGGTATATCAGCGTAACGTGATCGAGCAGATAGGGGCTAACATTAATAAGTTCAACCTGATACTATTATTGTTCGGTGTTGCGTTATTATTCATATCGCTGATCCTGCTTAATAATACGATTCGGGTGTCGATATACTCGAAACGCTATATAATCAGTACGATGAAGCTCGTAGGGGCTACGAAGGGCTTTATTATGAAGCCTTTCCTCGGGAGTGCCGTGCTTCAGGGCGTTTATGCCGCCGTGATAGCGATCCTGATGTTCGGGGCGCTGGTGTGGGGATTGCACGAAGGCCTTCCGGAGATAAGGTTCGGAGCGAACAATATGGAGTTGATCTACATATCGGCGGGAATGTTGGTGTTGGGTGTACTTATATCGTTGTTGTTCACCGCGTTCGCTGTCAATAAATTCGTGAAGATGCGGACGAATAAGATTCATATGTACTAAAACAATATAAAGATGGCTTTGAAAAAAACTGCAAAACCAGTAGAGAAGAACGATGCGTCCGACGCCAAGATGGCTCTCAGCATGCGTAATTATAAGCTTATGCTCATAGGTTTCGCTGTCATAGTGCTGGGATTCGTAATGATGACCGGCGGCGGGAGTTCTACCGCGACGGAGTTCAATTACGATATGTTCAGCTTTCGCCGGATCACCCTCTCTACGATACTCGTGTTGGGTGGTTTTGCGTTCGTCGGTTACGGCATAATGAGTAAGGGTAAACAAGGCAAATCGAAGGGGGAGTAGGAGATGTCGATTCTGGAAGCTATCGTCCTGGGGATGATTCAGGGCCTTACCGAGTTTTTGCCTGTCAGCAGCAGCGGTCACCTCGAACTGGCCAATTATCTGTTCGGCATAGAAGAGCCGAACAATATGCAGTTTACCATAGCGGTCCATGCGGCCACCGTTCTGAGTACGATAGTCGTATTCGCTCGTGAGCTGCTCAGGCTTTTCAAAGGACTTTTCAAATTCAAGATGAACGACGAGACGGTGTTTATATTGAATCTCGTCATATCAATGGTTCCGATAGGGTTCGTGGGGCTGGTGTTCGGCGATCAGGTGGAGGCTTTGTTCACCAGTAATATCCGCCTTGTCGGAGCTATGCTCATAGTTACGGCGGCCTTGCTTACATTCGCACACTATGCCAAACCACGGACCAAGCCCGTTACGCCAAAGAGCGCGTTCATAATAGGGCTGGCTCAGGCACTTGCGGTGATGCCGGGACTGTCACGTTCCGGGTCAACTATATCCACCGGATTGATGCTCGGCGTTAAGCGCGAGGAGGTGTCCAAATTCTCATTCCTGATGGTGCTCGTGCCGGTGTTGGGGGCCAACCTGCTCGAATTGGTTAAAATGCCGGCAGGCGAGTCGATGCCCGGCGGGATTTTGCTCGCAGGGTTCATAGCCGCATTCGTTACCGGGACTTTCGCATGCCGCTGGATGATAAAACTGGTGAACCGGGGTAAACTCGTGTGGTTTGCCGTGTATTGCGTTGTCGTCGGTGTTACGGCTGTCATAATGAGTTTTGTTTAGGATGGCGAAAAAAACGATCCCGGCCGATACGAATCTCGCCGAAGGCTATGTCATCAATATAGATAAACCGTTGGGGTGGACCTCGACAGATGTCGTGCGTAAGATACGTTTCGGGCTCCAGAAAAGCGGTTACCGCAAAATCAAGGTGGGACATGCCGGGACCCTCGATCCATTGGCATCGGGAGTGTTGTTGGTGTGCGTTGGGAAAGCAACGAAACGAGTAGACGAGTTGCAGGCGCAAGAGAAAGAGTACGTTACGGATATAATTCTCGGAGCCTCTACTCCGAGCCACGACATGGAGCACGAGGTGGACAAAACATATCCGTTCGAACATATCACCCGCGAAATGGTCGAAAAGGCTTTGGTGGAGTTGTCCGGTGAAAGATTGCAGACGCCGCCGTTGTATTCGGCCAAAAAGATAGAGGGGCAGAGGGCTTACGAATACGCTCGCGAAGGCACGGAGGTGGAGTTGCGTCAGGCGCTCGTCAACATCTACGAGATGGAGCTGTTGGAGTTCGACCTGCCGCGCATAAGGCTGCGTATTCGTTGCAGTAAGGGCACTTACATACGTTCTATCGCGAGGGAGTTGGGCGAGGCGTTGGATAGCGGCGGCTATCTGTCGTCGCTCAGGCGTACGCGCAGCGGCGGTTTTACGGCCGATGAAGGAATGTCGATGGAAGAGGTGGCGGACAGTCTGGCCGCATTGCGCGAGATGGCGCTGGCGAAGAGCGAGTGACGTTTTGGTGGTGTATCAGGCAGTATGTCCGTGCGCTTGCGGCGTTCCGCTCGATGTTAATTTTGGTCCGATTGAAACAAAATGCGAATTTGTACGTATAATATAAGATTGCGCTTTCGCGTTTTCGGTTTTTGTTAGGAAAATAAATATCCTTCAGGCATACATGAAATTATCACATTACAACTACGATTTTACACCGAGCATGTTGGCCAAGTATCCGGCCGATAACCGCGACGAGTCGCGCCTTATGGTACTGCACAAGGATACGGGCGAGATAGAGCACAAAGTGTTCAAGGACGTTGTCAGCTATTTCGACGAGAACGACGTGCTCATTTTCAACGACACGAAGGTCTTCCCCGCCCGTCTCTACGGCAATAAGGAGAAGACCGGCGCCGAGATCGAGATATTCCTGCTCCGCGAGCTAAACCGCGAACTGAGGCTGTGGGACGTTCTCGTAGATCCTGCACGTAAGATCCGTATAGGAAACAAATTGTATTTCGGTGACGACGACCTTTTGGTAGCCGAGGTTATCGACAATACGACTTCGCGCGGCCGCACGTTGAGGTTCTTGTTCGACGGCGATCATGACGAGTTCAAGGCGGCCCTGTTCCGTCTCGGAGAAACTCCGCTGCCGAAATGGGTGCGTGAGAAGGTGGAACCTATTGACGAGGAGCGTTACCAGACCATATACGCGAAGCACGAGGGTGCGGTTGCTGCACCGGTTGCCGGGCTTCACTTCAGCAAGCATGTGATGAAGCGTCTCGAGATCAAAGGCGTACATCAGGCGTTCGTGACCCTGCATGTCGGGTTGGGAAATTTCCGCACCGTTGACGTAGAGGACCTCACGAAGCACAAGATGGATTCGGAGCAGATTTTCATACAGGATTGCTGTGCCGATACGGTGAACAAGGCCAAGGCGGACGGTCGCAGGATATGTGCCGTTGGTACTACGGTGATGCGGACCATTGAAAGCTCGGTCACGACCGAAGGGTTGTTGAAACCGTATGAAGGTTGGACGAATAAGTTTATTTTCCATCCTTACGAATTCAGCGTGGCTGATTCGATGATAAGCAACTTTCATCTGCCTTACTCTACACACCTGATGATGGTGGCCGCGTTCGGCGGGTACGACATGGTTATGAACGCTTATAAGGTCGCAAAGCAGGAAGGCTACCGTTTCGGAACTTACGGCGATGCTATGCTGATACTGTAACGGTATACATTTCATACTATATCAGGGAAGAACTATGTTCTTCCCTTTTTTTGTCGGTAATGGTTGTTTCGGCGAGTTGCTGCGGCATTGCGTGCATCTTAAACATGGTTGTCAACGGAGATTTCCTGTGGCAATATAATTGCCGGATGCACGGGTTTTTCGTAGCCCTAAAAACCTACTCCATATAATTTTACATATGATTTTGGGCTTTCTCGCATTTTCTTAGTACCTTTGTAGACTATCAGATACATAAACAGGTTCGATCTAAGCATGGGTAAGTGCAAAATACTGTACGTTTGTGAGGAGATAACTCCATACGTTCCGGAAACTAAAATGTCGCTGTTGTGCCGCACTCTATCGCAGGCAATGCAGGAAAAGGGTAACGAAATCCGCACATTCATGCCGCGTTACGGGTGCATCAACGAGCGCCGTAACCAGTTGCACGAGGTTATCAGGCTCTCCGGCATGAACCTTATAATCGACGACAACGACCATCAGCTCATTATAAAAGTCGCTTCCATTCCATCCGCAAGGGTGCAGATATATTTCATCGACAACGAGGACTATTTCAGCCGCAAGGCGATACTTACCGATGCCGCAGGCAAACACTTCGACGACAACGACGAGCGTGCCATATTTTTCGCACGCGGAGTGCTCGAAACGGTGAAAAAACTGCGTTGGGAGCCTACGGTAGTGCATTGCCACGGATGGTTCTCCGCTATCGTTCCGATATATCTCAAGTGGATAATGAACGACGATCCGCTTTTTTCCGACGTCAAGATCGTAGTCTCGCTCTATGAGGACGGTTTCCCGGGGATATTGAGTCCCGATTTCGCATCGAAGATAGCGAGCGAGGGCGTCGATATGGATAAACTGCAAATTCTTTCTGAGCCTTCATACGAAAACCTGATGAAGCTCGTTATAAACGAAGCCGACGGTGTCGTTTTGGATACTGAGAATCCCAATGCCGAATTGGCTGAATATGTGAAGCGGTCGGGCAAACCGGCTTTGTGGTATCAGGACAAATCGACGAACGATTATTTGGACAATTATCAGAAATTCTATGAAGGGTTATTTTAGGGCGTCTTTCATCGCGGCATCGTTGCTGGCAGCGGCGGGCGGATTGTTTTTGGGCGGATGTACGGACGTGGACGACACTATCGGTTTGGACCTCGTGCCGGACGACCAGAAGATGGTGATCCAGACGAAAACAATTGACGGCATCAAATCATACTCCGCTTTTTCCGACTCTCTGCCTACGAGCCACTTGCGTAGGATGGCTTTCGGCAGCATGAAGACTGATTTCGGGACTACTACGGTCCGGAGCGTCTATCAGTTCATGCCGTTGGAATCGGTCAAGCATAGAGGCGAACACTATTTCGGCGAGGGAGCTGTGCTGGATTCGGCTTATATAGTGCTCTATATAAACAATATATCTGGAGATACGCGTATCCCGCAGAATTTCAACATATATCCGCTCAAGGATACCATGACGTTCGAGCAGGTGTATTATCCGAATTACGATGTGTCGTACAACGTTGAGGCGGAGCCTGTGTTCCGGTTCAAATTCGAGAAAGAGATCACAGGTTCGAGACCTAAGAAGATATGGCCAATAGTTGCGGACGGTGAGACCGCCGATCCGGAAACAGTGGCCCTTAACGAACGTGCCGAGGCTTATTTGCAGAAAATAGTGGACCTGCCAAAGGAGGTTTGGGAGGACGAAGATAAGGGCGAGGGGCTTTTCCATCAAGCCGTCCCCGGTTTCTATATCGAGAATTATGTGGCTCCGGGCGATCCGGAAGGTAACGCCATATACGAAGGTATCATGGCGGACAGCTATACCATGACCGACCTGTCGTATCTTTCGATATATACCCATACCGGAGAAGGGGAGGACGCAGAGGTTTTGGAGACCAAGTTCTATTTCGACGATAAGGCTGCATCGTACTATAAGTTGTCGAACCTTTCGATTCTGTTGATAGATCACGATTACAGTACAGCTACGAACGGAATAGATCCTGCCGATTTCCTGAAGTATCAGGTTGCGGAAGAGCCGGGAGAGGGCGGCAAGATGCCTTCGTTGGAAGGTGTACCGGTAGAGGAGACGGTATACGTGCAGGATATGGCCGGTGCTGCCGCTTACATAAATTTCGATGCCGATTTTAAGCAGAAGTTGACGGATTTGCTTACGTATGACGAGACAGAGTACAGTTCGCTGTATATAAACCGTGCGAAACTTATCCTCCCGTTGGCCGACGATGGGGCTGGGAACTATCCGAGTGAGCTGAAATATGCGCTGAAAAGGTTGGGGCTTTATTTCGAATACAAGGGCGACCTGCCTGTCAGCATGCCTGACTATCCGTATATGGACGAGATAATGAATTCTACTGAGTCTTCGTTCGGCGGATACCTCAATTACAGCCGCTCGTATTACGAAATGGACGTTTCGACATATATCAGGCAGATTATAACGAATCCGGACAAGACGAGGAGCCAGTTGTGGATCTCGCCGGCGTTCAACGCCAGCGGTTTCTCGCAGCTCGGGGAGGTGATGCTGGCTAACACGCCGGACCGGCCAATGAGACTCGAGATAACCTATACGCTCATTAAGTAGAACATAAATAAACCTAAAGCCAGTACCTTTAGGTTTTTCTCTTTTTTGAAAAGAAGGCAGAGGATGCAGGAGAATAATTTGGTGATCGTCGAATCACCGGCGAAAGCGAAAACGATAGAAAAATTCCTTGGTAAGGATTTCGTGGTCAAATCGAGTTACGGACATATCCGCGATCTTGCCAAGAAGGACTTGGGAATAGACATAGAACACGGGTTCAGGCCCATGTACGAGATTTCGGCCGATAAAAAGAAGGTGGTTTCGGAGTTGGCCAAGGCGGCGGCGAAAGCCGATTCCGTGTGGCTTGCATCTGATGAGGACCGCGAAGGGGAGGCCATCGCATGGCATCTGACGCAAGTGCTCGACCTGCCGGTCGAAAGCACGAAGCGCATCGTGTTTCACGAGATTACAAAGAACGCCATATTGTCGGCCATCGAGACGCCCCGGACGGTGGATATGAAGCTCGTGGACGCACAGCAGGCACGCAGGGTTTTGGACCGTCTCGTAGGTTTCGAACTCTCTCCGCTGTTGTGGCGCAAGGTCCGTCCGTCGTTGTCGGCCGGTAGGGTGCAGAGCGTGGCCGTGAGGTTGCTCGTGGAGCGTGAGAGGGAGATCATTGCGTTCGAACAGTCGCCCTATTTTCGGGTGACGGCCCAGTTCGTCAATACGGACGATCCGAAACAAACCATATTCAAGGCCGAACTCAACAAGCGTTTCGCCACCAAGGACGATGCTTATGCTTTCCTTGAGAAGTGCAAAGGAGCGCAGTTTACGGTAACGGCGCACGAGAGCAAGCCGGCCATGCGTAATCCTTCAGCGCCGTTCACGACATCGACTCTCCAACAGGAGGCCGGACGTAAGCTTGGAATGTCGGTCGCACAGACTATGTCTACGGCCCAGAAGCTTTATGAGAACGGGTGGATCACCTATATGCGTACCGACTCTGTGAACCTTTCGGCGCAGGCGATAGCCGCTTCGAAAGAGGAGATCACTAAGATGTTCGGGGAGCAGTATTCCAATCCGAGGAATTTCAAGACCAGCACTAAGGGCGCTCAGGAGGCCCACGAAGCGATACGTCCGTCTTATCTTAACAGGACTCAGGTGGATGGAACAGCCGCCGAGAAACGTCTTTACGAACTGATATGGAAACGCACGGTCGCATCGCAGATGGCAGCCGCCCGAATCGAGAAGACGGTGGTGAATATCGGAGTGAGCACAGCGGCGGAACACTTTACCGCTATCGGCGAAGTGGTGCTTTTCGACGGATTCCTGAAATTGTATTCGGAGTCTACGGACGACGATTCAGCAGAGACCGACGGCGGGATGTTGCCGGCCATGAAGGTCGGTGACGATTTGTTGCCGCTTTCTGTGACCGGAACGGAACGTTTCACGCAGGCTCCGCCGCGTTACAGCGAGGCGTCGCTCGTCAAAAGGCTCGAAGAGCTCGGTATAGGCCGTCCTTCGACCTATGCGCCTACTATCAGCACAGTTATCAACCGCGGATATGTCGTGAAGCAGAATAAGGACGGGGTGAAGCGCGAGTACACGGTGCTGACGCTCGAAAAGAACGAAATAGGTGAAAAGACCGCTACGGAGAATACCGGTCGCGAGAAGAACAAGCTGTCGCCGACCGACATAGGCATGCTGGTCAACGACTATCTGGAGGAGCATTTCCCGACCATAATGGATTATAACTTCACGGCTACTGTCGAAAAGGACTTCGACGAGATTGCCGAGGGCAGGCAGGATTGGGAGAAGATGATAGCCCGTTTCTATGGTCCGTTCCACAAACACGTAGAGGAGGCCCTTGAGAGCGTTCCGCAGTATAACCATCAGGAGAAGGTGCTCGGAGTGGATCCGAAAACCGGAAGGCAGGTAACCGCCCGTATTGGCCGTTACGGACCGATGGTGCAGATAGAGGGGGCTGAGGGCGAGAAACCTCGTTATGCCGCATTGAAGAAAGGGCAGCTGATTGCCTCGATAACGCTCGAAGACGCGTTGCAGCTCTTCGCGCTTCCGCGTACTCTGGGAGAGATAGACGGCAACGAGGTGATCGTGGGCATCGGTAAATTCGGCCCGTATGTGCGTTACGAAGGCAAGTTTACGTCGCTGGCCAAGACCGACGATCCTTATACCATCACGTTGGAGCGTGCCCAAGAACTTATAGCACAGAAGGAGCAGCAGCAGAAAGCGGCCAAGACGCCTATCGTGACATTTGCCGAAGAACCTGAGATGCAAGTGTTGCAGGGCCGTTACGGTCCTTACATATCGTTCAAGGGTAAGAACTATCCTGTGCCTAAGAGTACCGATCCGGCAGCGTTGACGCTCGAACAAGCGCGTGAGATAATCGCTAAGAAAGACGCCAAGGCCAAGAAATAATATTACAAGGGGACGATTTAATCGTCCCCTTATTTTATTATGTTACTTGCATGTCAGTTGTGGTGTTTTCTCGCTCTGAGGTGTGAGCCTTTTGCCGTAGGTTCTGCCCGTTCCTTGTGCCTGATCGTTCTATTTGATTCTGGGCGAGGATGCTGTGCAATTATTCAATCATCATGGTGAATTTGTGAAATAGCGGGATGCGCTTAATCGCTTTGCTCGATGTGAGAACCGATACTTTGCGCGGGCTGGCCGATATGCGTTATTGTGTCAGAAGATTATCGGCGGCGTGATTTCGATTTTTTATTTAGGCATGGGTAGAACTCGCCGATTCGGTCGAATGAACGATCTTCTTTCCAATACTTGCTTTTTTTGAACCTTTCGACTTTGGCAAGCGGTAGTTCATATTCGCCTACGACCTTCTCTATCGTAAATATAATATAATCGGTGTGTTTAGTGCCTCAATTCATAAGACGCCCCATCATTTTGCAGTTGAGTATTACTAATGCTCCTGTAAACCAAGTGGCGTGCACCTGTGTCGTGTCGGGGAATACTTGGTGGATTATGTTGTGCATGAGAAAACGTTCGGTGCTTTCGTCATACTTGTCGGAATAGACGTTGATCTCCCTTACCGTCAGTCGGTCGTCCAGTATTTCGCACGTACCGATATAAGCGCGCATTAAGCTGTAAATATAACCATTTACTATTATCCATTACTCATGGTAGTATGTTACGCTGCCGTCGGGCTGTACATATCCTATGCTGCGCCATGTTGGACGGACTTTGGGATGTGTGCCGAAATACGGCTCCAACGGCGCAGAGTACATTTTGTACGTTCGACCTTTGTAAATGATGACTTCCGGTTCTTGCTCCGTGGCGGATAGGTGTGACGCCGAACACAAAACGATAATCAGAAGAATCAACTTTTTCATATCCATCGGATTTAAAGTGTTATACGGTCCGATGAATATAATAATGATTTTTCGTGTGATTACCTAATGTTTTTGACGTGCCTTTCCGCCTTCTTGGGGTATATGTCCTCTATGGTTATGAGTATGCCGGTCTCCTCCACATCGCCGAAATCGGGGTTGCGTACCGTTCCGAATACGCGCATTGTAGGCGAAAGGTTCATGTACGAGTTGATGAGCGGCGGTACGGTTTCGTCGCGCGCACGTATCTCGCGGCTGAGTATCTTGTAGTCTTCGGCGAAAGTCGAACCGGTGAATATGGCTGCCATCCTTTCGTTGTCTATGTCCAGCTCTATCGGGTGAATCGGTTCGACCAGATTCTCGTTGTCCGGGAAATGTTTACGCAGGAAATATATGAGCATATTCCTTGCCTCGCGGTTGTAATCCCCGTACATGGTGACCTTGCCGAAGAAGTATTTAACCTCCGGATTTTGCACGATCAACGCTCCGAGTCCGTCCCACAGATTGTCCAGCGAGTATATGCCTTTGGGGTTCTCTCGCGATCCCTGATAATGAGGCTGTACGAACGAACGTCCCAGTTCTATGGTGTAGGGAAGGATCTCCGAGCGGAAACGGTCGCTGAAGCGGAAATAATGCTCAGTAGAGAGGTGCTTGGGATATTCCGATCGCGATACTATATAGCGGTAACCGCCTACGATCTCTTTAGCCGTCGGGTCCCACACTATGAGCTGCCTGTATCCGTCCTCTACGAGATCGAGTTCGTCTATGTCAACCTCTTCGTTAGTTCCTCCCCCCGCGTCGCGGAAAGCGAGTTCGCGGAGTCGCCCTATTTCACGCATGGTGTTGGGTGAGTCGGCTGCTGTTATGACATAGATTTTATTGCCGGCATTGTTGGTGTCGCGCAGGAAACGCTCCTCGGTAAGTTCTTTCTCTATCAGTTCCCTCGATACCGGCTCTATAAGGAGTTTCATTTCTAATAAAAAGGTTTTGGATGACAAAAATAGCAATAACTCTACAAAATCATCGGACGGCGGTGTTTATTTTGCGTGGCGCGATCTAAAATCCGTCTTTTTACTTACTTGCCTGCCTCGTTGTTTTTGTTGAGGGCATATGCTTTTTCCCGTATCGAGAGCGCTGTCTTGCGGGCATTCCTGCCCCCTTCCAACTGCTGCCACGGTATGGGGTCGCCTATTCGGATTTCGAAGTGCTGTCCTTTCTGTTTGAACATCTCGTCGGCAAGGTAGAGCATCTCTATGTTGGCTTTCACTCCCAGTTTGGTGCGTAGGTTCGACAGGTTGTAGAAAAAGTCGGAGAGCCTGCCGTCGAAGAATACCGGAACTATGTCGCGCCGGGTTTCGATGGCTTGTTTAACGAAGCTCGGCTTCCATTCGAGGTCGCACACTTTGCCGTTCCTGCGGCGCGAGCACAGCCCGGCCGGAAAGGTGACGATGGGCATGTCGGACTCGAAAGCCTCCTTGTACATCTGTGCGTATTCGGGTTTTTGCCGGCCGTGCTTGTTTATGGGTATGAATATGGGGCGGAGCGGTTCGAGGTTCATCAGCAGGTCGTTGACCACGACCCTGACGTCGCCGAAACGTCCCGCTATCTCTACGGCGAGCATCAGTCCGTCTATGCCGCCGAACGGGTGGTTCGATGCGAAGATATACCGCCCGTCGCGAGGCAGTTTGTCGAGACCTGCCGCTTTGTACGTTATGCCCATGTGACCGAGCGAAGCGCGGATGAACTCTATGGTGTCGAGACGGGAGAAATTTTCGAGGTAGTAGTTCACTTCTTCCTCGTGCACTATTCGTTTCAGGTAGTTTTTTACGAACCACGGCATCCATCTTGAAACGCCGGGCGCTTTATTGCGTAATACCTCTTTGACGCTGACTTTATCCATATCGGTTTTTGCGGATATTTCGTTGGCAAATATAGCGAAAGCCGTAAGGTAAATCAAATTTATTTGATTTGGCAGAGGCGCGGTCCATATTCGAATAAATATGCGAAAACGGTTTTGAAAAGGGGTATAAATGGTCTATCTTTACGCCTAAATTACGCGAGCCGTTTCCATATGGAAAACTACCACATACCAGTATTGGCCGAAGAGTCTGTCGAACTGCTTGATATAAAGCCCGATGGGGTGTATGTCGATCTTACGTTCGGCGGCGGCGGACATAGCGGTCTGATACTTTCCCGGCTGGGCAAAAAAGGCCGCCTTTTCAGCTTCGATCAAGACGCCGACGCTAAGGCGAACGTGCCCGACGACAAGCGTTTCACTTTCGTCGAAAGTAACTTCCGCTTTATGCGTGGGCAGCTTCGTGCGTTGGGTGTGGAACAGGTGGACGGGGTGCTGGCCGACCTCGGGGTTTCGTCTCATCATTTCGATACGAGGGAGAGGGGCTTTTCTTTCCGTTTCGATGCTCCGTTGGATATGCGTATGAATCAGCGCGGGAAACTCACGGCCGCAGCGGTGGTGAACGGTTACGATGCGGAGACGCTGACCGGTTTGCTCGGTGAGTACGGCGAAGTGGAAACTCCGTTCAAGGTGGCGAATTGTATAGTCCGCGCCCGTGAAGCCAAACCGATAGGGACGATAGGCGAGCTTATCGAAGCGGTCGAGCCGTGTACGCCGAAAAAGGACCCTAACAAGTTCCTTTCGAAACTGTTTCAGGGGCTCCGGATCGAGGTCAACCGTGAGATGGAGGCGTTGAAGATGGCGCTGGAGCAGAGTCTGAAGGTGTTGAAACCGGGTGGGCGTTTGGTGGTGATCTCGTACCATTCGCTTGAGGACAGGTTGGTGAAAAATTTTCTCCGGAGCGGTAATTTCGACGGCAAGGTGGAGAAGGATTTTTTCGGTCGTGCCGAGACGCCGTTCACGCTTGTAACCCGTAAAGCTGTCGTGCCGACACATGCCGAGCTGGAGCGTAATCCGCGTTCGCGCAGTGCGAAATTGCGTGCCGGAGAGAAGATATGACGGATACGCGAGGGTAGATATTGTAATAATTGATTTGAAATAAAGATGCGTTACGACGAAACGGATGATTTGGAACCGGATGGTGTGTACGGCGAGGATTCGGAGGCAGCTCCTTGGGAGGAGCCGGTTCGTCGTCTGAGCAGGCGTGAACTGCGAAAGAAACGCAAGTTGGAGGAGAAGTTGCGCCGTCTTGAAGCGAAGGAGCTGCGGCGTGTGAAGGGTGCGGCGGACGAGGGGCATAGTGACCTCGACGAGGAATCGCAGGAACAGCAGGAACCGCGCCGCCGGTCGAAGTTGGCCGAAGCCCTCACGGGTTTGATGACCGGCAACATATTGTCGCAAAAGGAGGTTACGAAGACGTATCCCTATCTCGTTTTCGTCGCGTTCCTTGCGTTTCTCTATATAGGGAACATATTTTCGATGCAACGCCTGCACAGGCAGCAGGCCGTATTGGCCCGCGAGGTCAGGGAGCTGCGTACCAAATCCATGACGATAGCTTCGGAGTGTATGCAGGCCACGAGGCAGAGTAACATAATCCGCGAGATCGAACGTCGCGGGATACCGCTTAAAGAGTCGTTGGAACCGAACAGGGTAATACCGGAGAAATAGTTATGGCGGAACGTTCACAGATAGGTAAGGCTATCCTGCGCCGTGTGCGCTGGCTCTACTTCTTCTTCCTGTTGGCTACCTTCATGATAGTCGGCAAGGTGCTGTGGGTGCAGTATGGGCCGGAGGGGGCGGAGCTGCGCGAGAAGGCACGGGAGATCACCTATGCTTATGTGAACATACCCGCGGACAGGGGTGACATATTGTCGGGCGATGGACGTCTGTTGGCGTCGTCGATAACGGAATATACAATTCGGATGGACTTCGCTGCTGGGGGACTCACGGACGAGATATTCAACGCCGATGTCGATTCGTTGGCTTATTACTTGTCGGCGTTCTTCAAGGACAAGAGCAAGGCGGCGTATAAATCCATGCTCGTGAATGCCCGCAACAACAAGAACCGTAACCGGTATAAGCAGATAGGGCCGCGCCGGGTGTCTTATCTCGAAGAGAAACAGCTTAAAAAATTTCCGATATTCAGGCTCGGGCCCAATAAGGGCGGTTATATAGCCGAACCGGAGAGCCGCAGGGTGCGCCCGCACGGGTCGCTCGCCAGCAGGACCATAGGTTCGGTGAACAAGGGCGGTACGAAGGTTGGCATAGAGGGGGCTTTCGATACGCAACTGACGGGTAAGGACGGGCTCGAACTGAGGCAGAAGGTGTCGGGGTCGTTCCGAGTGCCCGTGCCGAGCGCCCTCAATGTGGAGCCGGTCAACGGGATGGATGTGGTGACGACGCTGAATGTCGATATACAGGACGTGGCCGAGTCGATGCTCAAAAGGCAGTTGGATATAGGTAATGCCGATTGGGGTACGGTTATTCTGATGGAGGTGGCTACGGGCGAGATACACGCCATGGCCAACATATCACGCAAGGCTCCGGGTGTTTTCGTGGAGGATTTCAACTACGGCATAGGCCGCCGTGCCGAACCCGGTTCGACATTCAAGCTGGCTACGCTGATAGCCCTTCTCGAAGACGGCGGCATGTCTTTGGACGATAAAATAGATTGCGAGAACGGCCTTGCATATGTCGCAGGTGTGAAAGTGGATGACGACCACAATGAGTCTGTCATTTCGTTGAGGCGGGTGTTCGAGGTGTCGTCGAATATCGGGTTTGCAAAGGCGGTGAACAATTTGTACGGAAATAAACCCGATAGATTCGTGAACTTCGTGAGCAAGATAGTAGGCGAACCGCTCGGAATGCAGATTGCGGGGGAGCAATCGCCGTTGCTGAAGGATCCTGCAATCAAGGACCCGAAGAACATAAAGGCGTGGGACGGTATGACACTTGTCAAAATGTCCTATGGCTATGCTTTGGAGATTACTCCTATGCAGACACTCTCGCTGTATAATGCGGTGGCGAACGGTGGCAAACTTATGCGGCCGCTGCTGGTTAAGGAGATACAGAGTTACGGCAAGACCGTGCGCTCTTTCGAGCCGGAGGTGATAAATTCGGCCATCTGTTCGCAAAAGACGCTCGGCCTCGTGAGGGAGTGCCTTGAGGGGGTGACGGAAGAGGGTACTGGTCGGGCGTTGAAGAACCCGTACTACAAGGTCGCAGCCAAGACGGGTACGGCTCAGATGACGATGGCTTCGGGCGGGTATCAGGATGCTTACGGCGGGCGTGATTATCTGGCTACGTTGGTGGGATATTTCCCGGCTGACAATCCTAAATATTCGTGTATAGTGGCCGTCAAGACATATCACGGGCCGGGACACCGCAATACTTATTACGGGGCTTCGCTGGCCGGCCCTGTGTTCCGCGCCATTGCCGACAGGGTCTACGCTTCGCATCCCTCGTGGCATGCGGCCGTGGACAACAGCGTGGATGAGATACCGGTTCCGGCATCCGACATAAAAGGCGGACGCGGCAAGGATGTGATGCGGGCCGCATCGAAGCTCTCCGTTTCGGTAAAAGATAGGAGCGACAGCGAGTGGGTGAAGGTGCAGGAGGCAGAGGATCGTCTGGTGACGGTTCCTGCGTTACCCGAAGACGAGGCGTTGGTTCCTTCGGTCGTGGGTATGGGGTTGAACGATGCCATATTCCTGCTGGAGCAGCGCGGCCTGCGGGTATCGTTTTCCGGCAAAGGGAAGGTCAAACGCCAGTCGGTCGAGGCAGGAGCTAAGATAAAACGTGGTGAGACGGTAGTGTTAACGATGGGAGTTTAATTCATATGATGTTGCTGAAAGATATTTTTAAGGGGAGCACGGTCGTATCGTGGACGGGGCCGAAAGAGGTCGGTATAGAGTCGTTGACTTTCGATTCGCGTACGGCGGATGCGGGAACTCTTTTCTTCGCGTTGCCGGGAACGAGCGTAGACGGGCATGATTTCATAACGGCTGCGGTCGAGAAAGGGGCTTCGGCCATAGTGTGCGAACGTCTGCCGGAGGATACGGCCGATGGTGTGGCGTATATAGTGGTCGAGGATGCTCATGCAGTATTGGGTATGGCTGCCTCGGCGTTTTATGACAATCCGAGTGCTAAGCTCAGGTTGGTGGGTATTACGGGAACGAACGGCAAGACCACTACGGCTACGCTGCTGTTCGATATGTTCCGCGCTTTGGGGTATAAGTGCGGGCTTATCTCGACGGTAGTGTACAGGATAGAGAACAGGAGCATGGTTTCGACGCATACTACGCCCGATCCGATACGTCTCAACGCCATGTTGGCCGAGATGGTCGAGGCCGGGTGCGAGTATTGCTTCATGGAGGTAAGTTCGCACAGCATAGTACAGGAGCGTATAGCGGGGCTGACGTTCGAAGGCGGCGTGTTTACCAATATCACGCACGACCATCTTGATTATCACGGCACTTTCGCCGAATACATACGCGCGAAGAAGATGTTTTTCGACCGTCTGCCCAAGAAGGCGTTCGCGCTGGTCAATACGGACGACCGTAACGGCTCGGTCATGGTGCAGAATACAAAGGCGGCCGTCAAAAGCTACGGGATGCAGGGGCGTCCCGATTTCGGCGTCCGCATAATGGAGATGCACATGCACGGGATGCTTCTCAGTATAGACGGCAGCGAAATATGGGTGAAGTTCATAGGTCGGTTCAACGCATACAACCTGTTGGCCGTATATGCTACCGCACGTCTTCTCGGGGCCGAAAAAGGCGAGGTGCTTACGGCGATGAGTGCGCTCGACCCGGTGGACGGTCGTTTTCAGACCATACGCTCGGCGAGCGGGGTGACGGCCATAGTCGATTATGCACATACGCCTGATGCTTTGCAGAAAGCCATAGATACGATAAACGAGATTCGCACGCCGGGGCAGAAACTATATGTGCTGGCCGGATGCGGCGGCGACCGCGACAGGACCAAACGTCCCGTGATGGGGCGTATAGCTGCGGCCGGTGGCGACCTCGCCATACTGACGTCGGATAATCCGCGCAGCGAGGACCCTGCCGCTATTATAGAGGAGATGAAAGCCGATATGGAGCCGGGAGCGAAATATCTGTCGATATGCGACAGGCGCGAGGCGATAAAGACGGCCGTGATGATGGCCTCGCCGGGCGATATAATATTGGTTGCCGGCAAAGGGCACGAGACGTACCAGATAATTGCCGGAGTCAAGCACCATTTCGACGACAGGGAGGAGTTGGCTGCTGCATTTGCGGCTAAGGAGGGCAAATAAGTGGTGTGAGACAGGTGCGGTGCATTGGCCGTGAAGACAACTTTCATGTATTGCGATGGTTGCCGGACCGAATATAAGTTCATGCACCACATGCGGACAAAAAAGAATATTAACGAAAAAACAGATACGAATAGACGATGCTTTACCATCTTATTGATTTTTTAAAAGACCATTTCGACATTCCCGGTGTGGCGATGTTTCAGGCGTTGACGTTCCGGTCGGCGATGGCTATTATTTTCTCGTTGTTGCTGGCCATCCTCGTCGGTGGAAAAGTCATAGGCATGTTGCGCCGTAAGCAGATAGGCGAGGATATACGCGAACTGGGGCTCGAAGGGCAGATGCAGAAAAAAGGCACGCCGACCATGGGCGGGATAATCATACTCGCTTCGGTGCTCGTCCCTATCCTTTTGTTTGGGGACCTGACGAACGTCTACATACAGTTGATGATAGTCGCTACCGTATGGCTCGGAGCCATCGGTTTTCTCGACGATTACATAAAGGTCTTCCGCAAGCGTAAGGACGGACTCAGCGGCAGGTTCAAGATCGTGGGACAGGTTGGACTGGGAGTGATAGTCGGAACGGTGATGTGTGCGAGTTCGGATATTGTCATAAAGGAAAAGATGCCGCAGAATACGGGGTGTGCCGAAGTGATAGAGGTCGTGGAGAACGGGCAGAAGCACGACGTCTACCTCGGCGAAGCGCAAAAGGCGGCAAAGACCACTATACCTTTTGTGAAGAACAACGAGTTCGATTACCACTGGCTGGTTCCGGCTGAGGGAGAGTGGGGCGATACGCTGACATGGATAATATACGTGCTGGCGGCAATATTCATCATTACGGCCGTGTCGAACGGGGCCAATCTTACGGATGGGCTTGACGGATTGTCGGCCGGGGTGTCCGCTGCGGTGGTGGCAGCCCTCGGCATACTGGCGTATCTCGGCGGACACGTCGTTTACGCCGACTATCTTAATATAATGTACATCCCGAACAGCGGCGAGATGTTGGTGTTCGCTGCCGCTTTCCTCGGGGCGCTGATAGGGTTCATCTGGTATAACAGCTATCCCGCTCAGGTATTCATGGGCGATACGGGCAGTCTCGCGATAGGAGGAATGATCGCCACGTTCGCGCTGTTGATACGCAAGGAGTTGTTGTTGCCGATATTGTGCGGCGTGTTTCTCGTTGAGGGGATGTCGGTCGTGATACAGGTGGCCTATTTCAAATATACGAAAAAGAAGTATGGAGAGGGACGGCGTGTGTTCCTTATGTCGCCGTTGCACCACCATTATCAGAAGAAGGGCTTCCCGGAGAATAAGATAGTCGTAAGGTTCTGGATAGTACAGTTATTGCTCGCCGCGATAGCGCTCGTGACGCTCAAGATACGATAAGTCGGAACGGGACGATATGGTGTGAATAAAAAATATGAATGAAATGGCAAGACTTGTTGTTTTAGGCGGAGGTGAGAGCGGTTTCGGAACCGCCGTACTGGCTAAAAAAGCCGGACATAAAGTGTTTCTTTCCGATTCGGGCAAGATTGCGGACAAATACCGCAAGGCGCTTGAAGACGAAGGTGTCGAGTTCGAGGAGGGCGGACATAGCGAAGAGAGGATACTGTGTGCGGATGAGGTGGTTAAGAGTCCCGGCATACCCGATACGGCTCCGCTGATAGTGAAGCTGAGGGATAGGGGTATTCCTGTTATCTCCGAGATAGAGTTCGCGGCGCGTTACACCAACGCCAAGTTCGTGTGCATAACCGGTTCGAACGGCAAGACTACGACCACTACCCTGACTTACAATATTTTCAAGGAGGGGTGCTACGACGTGGGATTGGCAGGCAATATCGGCGACAGCCTCGCATATCAGGTGGCTAAGGCCGACCGCGAATGGTATGTGGTGGAGTTGAGCAGCTTTCAGCTCGACGGCATGGAGGAGTTCAAGGCCGATATAGCCGTTCTGATGAACATAACGCCGGACCATCTAGACAGGTATGGGTACGACATGCAGCGGTATGCCGACAGCAAGATGAGGATAATACAGAACCAAGAGTATGACGACTGGTTTGTGTATTGTGCCGACGATCCGGTTACGGGGGCTCAACTGGAACGCCGTGAGTTGCAGATGAGGACGTTGCCGTTCACGGTGAAAGGTCGCGATGAGTTGATGGAGAGGTACGGCCACCAGAATGCTAAATGGCAGGGAGCGCATATGGCAGGCGATGATTTCTGCGCGGTCGTTGGCGACAGGAGCTTTGCGATGCCTTTGTCGGACCTTAAAATAAAAGGGGTGCATAATACTTACGACGCCATGGCGGCCGTGTTGGCCGCAATGGCCGCAGGCGTCCCTGATAACGCCATTCGGAAAGCCCTGACCGATTTCGGAGGTGTCGAACACCGTTTGGAGCCGGCCGGCGAGATAGACGGTGTGGCATACGTCAACGATTCCAAAGCTACCAATACGGATGCCGTGTGGTATGCGTTGGACAGCATGGTACGTCCTACGGTGTGGATAGCCGGAGGAACGGACAAGGGTAATGATTACGATACGTTGAAAGGGCTCGTTGGCGAGAAGGTAAAGGCTTTGGTCTGCATGGGCGTGGACAACGCGAAGTTGCTGAAGGCGTTCGACGGAGTTGTGCCGGTAATCAGGGATACACATTCGTTGGAGGAGGCCATGTCCGCTGCGAGGGAGGAGGCATCGGAGGGTGACGTGGTGTTGCTGTCGCCCGCATGTGCGAGCTTTGACCTGTTCCGGAATTACGAAGACCGCGGCCGACAGTTCAAGCAGTGGGTGGAAAATCATAAATAGAATAGATGGAGACCGAGGACAATAAGACAGTTCGTATTCCCCGATTGTCGGCGAGTATGTTCGGCGGCGACAGGGCGCTATGGGTGGTCATAGTGGCTCTGGCCATAGTGTCGCTGTTGGTCGTCTATTCCTCCACTGCTTCGATGGCTTACAAAGAGGCGGGCGGGGATACGATGCACTATGTGTCCCGGCAGTTCATTTTTCAGATAATAGGGTTCGTTACGATATTTTTCGTGCATCGGGTCAATTATCAGGCTTATGCCAAATATACGAGGCTGTTGTTCGTCTGTGCGCTCGGATTGATGGCGCTTACCTTCTTCGTGGGCGTAGACCTTAACGACGCTTCGCGCTGGCTGCGTATTCCGGGGACCGGCTATACTTTCCAGCCTTCCGACTTCCTTAGGGTTACGGTGGTGATGATGTTGGCGAAGGCCCTCGCGAAGAAGCAGAATACCATCGCTAATGCGCGGCTCTTTCCTGTGATCGCCATACCTTATTCGAGTTTGTCGGAGAGGCAGAAACGCAAAAATATCGAGATCATACGCGATACGGCCGTTCCGTTGCTTGTGCCTGTCGCGCTGGCGTGCGGGATAATCGTCTTTTCGAGCCTTTCGACCGCTATGATGATATTCGTGACGTGTCTCGTGATGTTGTATGTGGGGCGTGTTAAGGTGAGGGAGCTTATGAAGCTCGTTGTGTTGGTGATGCTGGTCGGGATACTTTTCGTATCGGTGATGGCGATGTCGGGTTCCGGCCGAGGCAAAACGTGGATAAATCGTCTCAAGGCTTTCGCCCCGATAGAGCAGGTCGATACGCAGACGGAGGTGGATGACTTGCAGGAGCGGCAGGCTAAGATAGCGATAGCTTCCGGCGGCATCATTGGAAAGGGTCCGGGTAACAGTACCCAAAGGGCAAACCTGCCGCACTCGTATTCCGACTTCGCATATGCTTTCATAATCGAGGAGTACGGCCTTGTGGGAGGGATCGTGGTGCTGGCGTTGTATCTGTGGCTGTTCTTCCGCACTGTTATGATATCGCGCAAATGCGAGAGGGTGTTCCCGAGCCTTCTGGTGCTGGGGTTGGGGATAATGATAGTGATGCAGGCATTCATAAATATGATGGTGTCGGTCGGATTGTTCCCGGTGACGGGACAGACGCTGCCGCTTATCAGTATGGGGGGGTCGTCGCTCGTATTCACGTCTCTGGCTCTCGGGATGATACTCGGCATAAGCAGGCAGATGCACGAACGCTCGTTGCAGACGGCGAAAGAAGAGGTTTCGGGGAAATAATCGCAAAATAGTTTAACTAATGGAACGATATAAGATAATACTCAGCGGCGGTGGGACCGGAGGTCACATATATCCGGCTGTGGCTGTGGCCGAGGCGTTGAAACGTAAATTGGGCGACTCAGTGGAGTTGTTGTTCGTCGGGGCCGAGGGGAAAATGGAGATGGAGAAGGTCCCGGCATTAGGGTATGAGATAAAGGGATTGCCCGTAGCGGGATTGCAGCGCAAGTTGAGCCTAAGCAATTTGAAACTGCCTTTCAAGTTGAGGCGCAGCCTGTTGATGTCGCGCAGGATAATACGCGAGTTCGGGGCCGACATGGTGGTCGGGTTCGGCGGGTATGCCAGCGGGCCGGTCCTTTGGAGCGCCCAGAGGATGGGAATACCTACGCTGATACAGGAGCAGAATTCGTATGCCGGGATGACGAATAAGTTGCTGGGGAAGCGTGCGCGTAAGATTTGCGTGGCGTATGACGGAATGGAACGTTTTTTCCCGGCCGAGAAGGTGGTGATGACGGGGAATCCGCTGCGCGGGAATTTCTCCGATGTCTCATCGAAGAGGGCCGAAGCATTGGAGTATTTCGGATTCGACGTGGCGAAACCTGTTGTCTTGATTGTCGGCGGAAGCCTCGGTACGCGGACACTGAACGAGGCAATGAAACGTTGGGTGGACGAGATAACGCGCGAAGGTAAAGTGCAGGTGATATGGCAGACCGGTAAGTATTACGAGAAAGAGATGGATGCTTTCATGGCTGAACGAAGCAGCGCCGGGATTTGGCGCGGGGCGTTCATCGAGCGGATGGATTACGCCTATGCCGCTGCGGATGTGGTCGTATCCCGTTCCGGGGCCGGTTCCGTATCGGAACTTAGCCTCGTAGGCAAACCTGTGATATTTGTGCCGTCGCCCAATGTGGCTGAGGACCACCAGACCAAGAACGCGATGGCTCTTGTCAACAAAGGCGCTGCGCTGATGGTCAGGGACGCGGAAGCCGTCGAAAAGGTGATACCCGCTGCGGTCGAGCTTTTGGGAGACAGTGCCCGCATGCAAGAATTGACAACCAATATACTGAAATTGGCCATCCCCGATTCGGCGGACCGGATAGCCGATTTTATAATAGATGAATTGCAGAAGAGAAGATGAAGCCCGTTGAGAACATATATTTTTTGGGAATAGGCGGTATCGGGATGAGTGCCATCGCGCGTTATTTCATGCACGAGGGCCGACGAGTGGCCGGTTATGACCGTACACGGACCCCGCTGACGGCAGAACTTGAGAAAGAGGGTGCGGCGATACATTTCGATGAGGATGTGAACCTTGTCCCTGCCGGATTCCGTGATCCGGAGACGACACTGGTGGTTTTCACCCCCGCCGTTCCGGCCGACCACGCCGAGTTGGTATGGTTCAGGGAGAACGGTTTCAAGGTGGAGAAACGTTCCGAGATGCTCGGACACATTGCCGATGGCAAGTATGTAATGGCTGTAGCCGGCACGCATGGCAAGACCACGACTACGACATTGACCGCATGGCTCAACCATGTCGCTGCACGGGGCGGCACAGACTCCGTAACCGGCCATGTGAATATGGGAGGCGATGGGAGCGGCAGCGCTTTCCTCGGTGGTATTTCGAAGAATTTCGGCAGTAATCTGGTACTGGGAGACGGCTCTCGTCTGGCTGTGGAGGCCGACGAGTTCGACCGTTCGTTCCTGCGGCTTTTTCCCGATGCGGCCGTCATTACATCGACCGATGCTGATCATCTGGACATATACGGTACGCATGCGGCGTTGAAAGAGGCTTTCTCGCAGTTCGCTGCACAGATAAAACCGGGTGGGGCGTTGATTTTGAAACAGGGGACCGAGGTCGCGCATCCGGCGGGAGTCAGCGTTTACAGCTATTCGCTTGACGGACCTGCGGATTTCCACGCACGAAATATAGAGCTGCTGGGGGGCGGACATTACCGCTTCGATATTGTTTGCCCGGACAGGGTGGTTGAGGGATGTACGCTCGGCGTGCCGGGGATAGTGAACATAGAGAATGCCGTAGCTGCGACGTCCCTGTTGTGGGTGGCCGGGTTCGACGAACAACGGTTGAAAAAGGCCCTCGCTGAATTTTCAGGAGTGAAACGCCGGTTCGAATTTTGGATAAATACGCCCGAGTTGGTCTATATGGACGATTACGCGCACCATCCGAGGGAGTTGTCGGCCGCCATTAATTCGGTCAAACGCATGTTCCCCGGGCGCAGGATGACGGCCGTTTTCCAACCGCACCTTTACACCCGTACACGCGATTTTTACGAGGGTTTCGCCGAATCTCTCTCGATGGCCGACGAGGTGGTGCTGTTGCCGATATATCCCGCACGCGAACTGCCGATAGAGGGGGTGGACTCGGAACTCATAGCGCGTAACGTAACGGTCCCCGTTTCGGTAGTGCGTAAAGAGGATATAGTGGGGGAACTCGAGTCGCGCGACCTCGATGTAGTGGTTACTTTCGGGGCGGGCGACATTGACGCGTGGTGTGCCCCGATAGCCCGTATGTTGTCGGATAAATATAAGACGCCGTTGAAGTGAAAAGATTGCTCTATATCGTCTTGAGTGTTGCCATGTGGTGTGTCATAGTGGCTTACTTCGTCTTTGCTTCCGGGCTGAACCGTAAGGAGAAGGAGCAGCTTCGTGTTGAGAAGGTCGAAGTGAGGATACGTGACGCGCACAAGGTGCATGTGGTGTCGGAAAAGATGGTGTCGGAGTGGTTGGGCGAATTGGGCTCGGATCTCGTGAATACCGAGATGTCGGGCGTGAATACGGAGCGGATACGGCAGTTGATCGCCGGTAAGCCGTTCGTAAAAGACGTTAGGGTGTTCTCGGATATGCGCGGGGTGCTGCATGTAGAGCTTTCGCAGCGAAAACCCGTGGCGCGTTTCAGTACCGACAACGGGTATAATTTCTATTATTCGGACGATAACTGGATATTGCCGGTCCCGTTCGGCAGCGCGATGCGTGTGCCGGTGATAACCGGGAGTTTTAAAATGCCTTTCGAGAGGGGTTTTTACGGCAGTTTGGACGATTCGATAGACGATGCTGAAAAAAAGGGGCGTCAGGATTACGCTTTTATGCTTAATCTCATTAATTTTGTAACATTGACCGCAGAAGACAATTTTTGGAACTCGCAGATCGTTCAGATCGTTGTGACGGATAAGGGCACGCACGGCCGATGGAGGGAACCCGAAATAGAGATCGTTCCCCGTATAGGCAATTTCGTGGTGGGCCTCGGCACACTCGCCGACGTTCCGAAAAAGCTCGACCGGCTCATGTTGTTCTACCGCAACGTCCTGCCTTACGAAGGGTGGGACAATTACAGGTATATCAACCTGAAGTACGACGGGCAGGTGGTGTGCACCAAGTGAGGTGCGGCAGATTGAGTATAAACAAGAGCATCTAAATAAAGTGGAAAACAAGAATTACATTGTAGCTATCGACCTTGGCAGCGGTAACGTCGCCGTAGCTGCCGGCACTATGGGTGCGGACGGTAAGGTCAGGGTCGAAGATGTCGAGATCCGTGAAAGCAAGGGCGTTTCGCGAGGCGAGGTGAAGAATGTCGAGCAGGCGGCGCAGTCGGTGAAGGAGGCTGTCGCGGCTATCGAGGAGCGGCTGGGAATCACCGTATCCGAGGCCGTTACAGGTATATCGGGAAGTCATGTGAAGTGTGCTAAACATCCTTATTATGTGCATGTTGCAGGTAAGGACGGCGAGATCAGCGAAGACGACGTGAGAAAGCTGAACGACAGTATGCGTAATGTGAAGGCCCCTGACGGCTATACGTTGCTGCATATCATCCCCCAGCTTTACGTGGTGGACGAAGACGAGGAGGTTCTCGATCCGGTGGGCATGTTCGGCAAGACGCTCGGTTCCACGTTCAACCTTATTGTGGGCGAGAACAATATAACCTCGCGCCTTACGAAAGCGTTGCAGAAAGTCGAGATAAAACAATCCAAGTTGTTCATAAATGCTCTGGCGACCGCTGAAGCGGTTACTTTCCCTGACGAGAAGGATTTGGGCGTGGCCGTCGTGGACATAGGCACGGGTACGACCGACATATGTATATATCAGGGAGGCATTGTGCGTTACCTCGGTGTGATCCCTATGGGGGCGGAAGCCATCAACAAGGATATTCGTTCGTATGGCATCATGGAGCGTTATGTCGAGGAGTTGAAGGTTAAGTACGGTTGTGCAGTACCTTCGATGGTAGACGGAGAGAAACTCATAAAGGTTCCGGGGCGTACCCCGAGCGACCATAAAGAAATATCGTTCAAAAACCTTGCGTCGATTATCGAGGCGCGACTGTTCGACCTCGTGGATTACATAACCGAAGAGATAAAGGATTCGGGATACGAAGGAAAGTTGAGCGCGGGGATAGTGCTTACGGGCGGTTGCGCCTTGCTGAACGCCATAAAAACTATGGTGGAACAGCGCACGGGACTCGAAACACGTATCGCTTGTCCGGACATACATATAGACGAGGAGTCGAAAGAAAAAGTTGCGGATCCGAGGCTTTCGACCGTGGTCGGCATACTCGTACAGGCGCTCGAAGCCGGGGTATCGGCTTCGACATCCGCTGCCGAGCGTAAGCCGCGCAATATCGTAAAACCCAAGGAGACCGTTCCGGTAGTGGAGAGGGAGGTTCCCGAACGTAAGAGGCATGTCGAGCCGTTGGAGATAGAGGAACCGGAGGTCGATGACGACGGTTTCTTCGACGACGATTCGTACAAGCCGAAAAAGAAGAAGAAAAAGGGTCTTTTCGGAGCCCTTAAGGATAAGTTCGAGAAGACGTTCGATTTCGACGTACTCGATGACGACAGCACCATTTAACCTGCAAAACGAAAGGCGATGATTGACGAACTTATAGAGTTTGACATAGAGAAGGTCGAGCCTTCGATGATAATGGTTGCCGGTATCGGCGGTGCGGGAGGCAATGCCGTGAACCATATGTACGACCTTGGGATCAAAGACGTGTCGTTCATGGTATGCAATACGGACAAGCAGGCGCTTAACCGCAGCATGGTCCCCATCAAGGTGCAGATCGGAGAGGGGCTCGGTGCCGGGAACAAGCCGGAAAAAGGCAAGGCCGCAGCCATAGAGAGTCTCGATAAGATAACGGATATACTGAAGTCCGAAGGAGCGAAGATGCTGTTCGTTACGGCCGGTATGGGCGGAGGAACGGGTACGGGCGCTGCACCTATCATAGCGCGTGCGGCTAAGGATATGGGGATATTGACGGTAGCTATCGTGACGACACCCTATATCTCGGAGGGTCCCGCACGTATGAAGAACGCGCTTTCGGGTATCGAAGAGTTGAAAAAGAGTGTCGATTCGCTTCTGATAATCAAGAACGAGAACATTCAGGAGATATATGGCGAACTCCCCATAACCGAGGCGTTCGGGCGGGCCAACGATATACTCGCCACGGCAGCAAAAGGTATCGCGGAGATCATTACGCGCCCCGGCATAGTTAACGTCGATTTTGCTGACGTTACGACCGTGATGAAAGATAGCGGTGTGGCCCTTATGGGTTCAGGGCGTGCCAGCGGCGAGGACCGTGCGGAACTCGTGTCGGAGATCGCCTTGTCGTCGCCGCTCCTCAACCATAACTCGGTCGATGGCGCTACCAGCATCCTTTTCAACATAACATACGGCACAGAAGAGGTTACGCTTGCGGAGTCTACACGTATTTTGGATTATATACAATCGCGTGCCGGTAAGAACGCCAACATAATATGGGGCGCCGGCCAGAACGATCTGCTTGGTGAAGACATCGAGTTGACTGTTATCGCAACCGGCTTCAAACTGGTCGAGACGGACAATCCTGCTATTCCTGTTGCACCCATGTCGGGAAAGGGCAGTAAGGGAGGAAAATGGACTCCGCCGACGGACCCGTTTACGAAACGAGGAATAGGCCGTGCAGGGGCAGTGCCGGAGGCAAGCAATCAGTCGGAAATAATAGTGCTGGAGGAGAAGGTACGTTACGCCAATATGGACGGTATCATAAATACTCCGGCATATGTTCGCAGGCGAGTGAAGCTTGCCGGAGATACCGCTACGGCTACGCGCGTCAAGCTGAAAAACGAGGAGCGCAAACAACCGGCCCCGCAACCCAAAGGAAGTTCCCTGTTCGACGATTAGGCTTAGGGCCTTATCCTAATTTCCGCTTGCCGTTGTGGCGGTCGCGGTCATGCGGGTATGGGACGCCTCAAATTCATCAACAAAGAAGGAAAGATTGTCAACTCTGCTTCAAATAGTGACCTTTAACCAATTCCAGCCGGAAACTATAATCTGGTTCGTGGTATTGGCTCTGCTGTTGTGCGTGTCGGCAGCGGTGTCCGGATCGGAGACGGCTTTCTTTTCGTTGTCCCCGGGTGATCTGGATAAGATCAAGAAAGGGCGTTCCGCAGCGGACGGGACGATAATGAGGTTGTTGGGTATGCAGGATTATCTGTTGGCTACGATACTGATACTTAACAATCTGGTCAATATCTGTATAGTTCTTCTCGCAAATAATGTGATAGACCGGCTGATGACGTTCGCAGGCGGTACGGCTTGGGAATTTATAGTCAAGACGGTGATAGTGACGTTTCTGTTGCTGCTTTTCGGAGAGATTATGCCCAAGATATACGGCGCCTACAATCCGTTGAGGTTCGCCCGCATGGTGTCGCGCCCGTTGATGGGCATGAAACATATTATGCGGCCGTTCGCATGGATGCTCATAAATTCGTCGAGTGTCATAAACAAGCGTGTGGCCGGTAAGAAGGGCAATCTTTCCATAGACGAACTTTCGAAGGCGATAGAGATAACCGGAGATCACTCCGAGGAGGAGCGCCAGATGTTGTCGGGCATCGTCGGGTTCGTGAATACCGAGGTGACGAACATCATGAAGCTCCGTATAGACATAGTGTCGCTGGATGTGGAGTCGGATTTCGACGAGGTGAAGCGTGTGATAATAGAATCGGGATTCTCTCGCATACCCGTATGGGAGGAGAATATAGATAACATCAAGGGGGTACTCTATGTCAAGGATATGCTCCCGTTCATCGCGCAGGGAAAGGATTTCTCGTGGCAGCAATATTTGAGGCCGGCGTATTTCGTGCCGGAACACAAGAAGATAAACGACCTCATGGAGGAGTTTCAGAGCGAGAAGGTGCACATAGCCATCGTTGTGGACGAATACGGCTCTACTCTCGGACTGGTGTCGTTGGAAGATATTCTTGAGGAGATAGTGGGCGAGATTACGGACGAGTCGGACGTGAAGGCCCCCACATTCTATCAGAAGATAGATGAATATCGTTATATTTTCGAGGGTAAGACGCTTCTTGCAGATGTCGAGAAGGTGTTGGGTTTTGACGAGGAATATTTTGCCGATCTGGAACATGGGGCCGAGACATTGGCCGGTCTTATGCTGGAGATCAAGTGCGATTTTCTGAAGAAAGGCGAGACCGTTACGGCGCGGGGCGTCAGACTGACCGTAGAAGCGTTGGATGGCCGCCGTATAGATAAGGTAGCCGTGAATACTAAGGATGCGGAACCTTGTGTTGCAAAAAACAATTAGCCGCCCGGAATTTTCGGATTTCTGTTAATTTTTGAATAATCATGCCTCTTATTTTGCGGAAAAATGTTTCGGGAGCCGAAATATATCTATGGCAGTTGACCGAAACGGAGTCCGAACTAAAAACTTTGGTGCGGGCGGAAGATGCGGTATCGGCCGAGAGTTTCATTTCCGCAGCACGGCGGAGGGAGAGGTTGGCTTGGCGTGCGGCGCTTCGTGCATCGGGGATAGATGCGGAGGTCGGTTATTCTGCGGATGGGGCTCCGTTTATTGTCGGTTCGGGACAGTGTCTGAGTGTGTCGCATTGCGCCGGCATGGCTTGCGTGGCTCTGTCGGATTCGAGATGCGGGGTGGATGTAGAGGCGGCTAATCGCGATTGTTCGCGTGTTTCGAGCAGGTTCATGACAGCTGGGGAGCGATCTTTGATGGGGGGCAAGCCGGATTCTGAGGTAGTTGTGTGGTGCGCCAAGGAGGCGCTGTATAAGTACGCAGGGCGGCGGGGACTCGATTTTCTGGCTGATATGCGGATAATCGGTAGGTCGAAGAGCGGTTTGCGAGCCGTTGTCGCGGGCGAGAAGGTTACGGTACATATTTTGCGTGAGTCGGGGTATGTGGTCGCCGTTGCAAAGGTGTAGCCGATAGATTTCTTCTGGTGTGTCGTTGTCGTAATGTAGAATGCGATGTAATGGCTGGGTATGTAAAAAAGCGCGGATTCGAATAATCTGGGATGTGTCCCGTAAAAATTGCTGATAAACTTGCATTTTTCGCGCTACTTTCACTATATTTGTCGCAGAAACAGTTGAAAATGGTTGCATATACAAACATACATCACCATCATCATACTTCGCAGTCGAGGTAGGTCGTGTTGTTATGTTCGTGCTTTAAAATATGCGTTGTGATATAATACGGGACTTGCCTCACAGGGCAGGTCCTTTTTTGTTGTCGGTTCCTGTCTATGAAACGAAAGATGCGGGCCGGGACACGAGGGAAAGAAAAACATTCTAAAATTATAAAAATACGATTATGGAAACTATCAGGCTGGCCATACAGGCTAAAGGAAGGTTGAATGAAGAAAGTATCGCGTTGCTCGCCGACGCAGGGATCTCTATCGAGGAGAGCAAGCGTAAATTGCTTGCCAAGTCGGGCGATTTCCCCATCGAGGTGCTATACCTGCGCGACGACGATATACCGCAGGCTGTATCAATGGGTGTCGCCGACATAGGTATTGTCGGGCTTAACGAGGTGGCCGAGAAACCTTACGAGGTCGATGTGGTACATAAACTTGGCTTCGGCGGTTGCAGGCTTTCGCTCGCAGTGCCCAAGGCCGAGCAGTATGATTCACCGAAATGGTTCGACGGTAAGCGTATCGCTACGTCGTACCCCAAGATATTGGAGCGTTATTTCAAGGAGAACGGTATAAGTGCCGAGATACACGAGATAGCCGGTTCCGTTGAGGTCGCTCCGCTCGTAGGCATGGCCGATGCCATCTTCGACATCGTAAGTTCCGGCGGTACGCTCGTGAAGAACGGACTCGTTGAGGTAGTCAAGGTTATGGATTCGGAGGCCGTTCTCATCGCCAACAAGCAGATGTCGGCGGAGAAGAAAAAGATCGTTGACCAGATATTGTTCCGTTTCAGCGCTGTGGAGCGTAGTAAGGGTATGAAGTACGTGCTTATGAACCTTCCGTGTGACAAGGTGGACGAGGCGGTGAAGATACTTCCGGGGATGAAGAGCCCGACCATACTTGCACTCGCGCAGGAGGGGTGGTGCTCGCTGCACGTCGTTATCCGTGATTCGGAGCTGTGGGAAAAGATCGAGGGCCTGAAAGCGATAGGCGCCGAGGACATACTCGTTCTGTCGCTCGAAAAGATGATACTGTAATGAAAGTGATCGTAAATCCTGAAAGGCGGGACTGGAGTGAGATTACCCGCCGTGCGTTGCCCGATGACGGGGTTATCGGACAACGTGTCGAGAAGATCATTGCGCGGGTGCGTGAAGAGGGCGACGATGCTCTGATCGGGTTGGCTGCCGAGATAGACGGGGTTAAGCTCGACCGTGTGGACGTAGGAAAAGACCAGATAGAGGCCGCTGCCGGTAAGATAGAACAGTCGTTGAAGGACGCCATAGAGCTTTCGGTGTCAAATGTCAGGAAGTTCCACGAGGCGCAGCTTTCGAAAGGTGTCGATATTCAGACGATGTCGGGAGTGCGCTGTGTCCAGAGGAATGTGCCCGTGCAGCGTGTGGGACTGTATATTCCGGGAGGATCTGCACCGTTGTTCTCGACAGTCATAATGCTTGCCGTTCCAGCCAAGGTTGCCGGCTGTCCCGAGATAGTGCTTTGTACGCCGCCGGACAAGTCGGGGAACGTCGCGCCGGAAATATTATACGCCGCTTCGGTCTGCGGAGTGGACAAGATATTCATGGCCGGAGGTGCTCAGGCTGTGGCCGCGATGGCTTACGGGACTAAGAGCGTACCGAAAGTGGACAAGATATTCGGGCCGGGTAACCGTTACGTGACCAAAGCGAAGCAGTTGGTTTCGTTGTCGGAGGTAGGTATAGACATGCCCGCAGGACCTTCCGAGGTTATGGTTATGGCCGACTCTACCGCGCGTCCGGAGTTCGTGGCGGCCGATCTTCTTTCTCAGGCCGAACACGGGGCCGACAGTCAGTCGGTATTGGTTACCGATTCCCGTTCGTTCGCAGAGCAGGTGTTGAAGCAGGTTGAGGTTCAACTTGCCGTACTCAGCCGCAGCGGCCTTGCGTCTAATTCTCTCGACAACAGCTTTGCCGTCGTGATGGACGACAGGCAGGATATGATAGATTTCGCCAATGTCTATGCGGCGGAACACCTGATCATCTCGATGGATGACCCTTGGGGAGTGGCGGATAAGATAACGGCCGCAGGGAGTATTTTCCTCGGCAACTATTCTCCCGAGAGTGTGGGCGATTATGCGTCGGGTACTAACCATACGCTGCCTACGGCCGGCTGGGCGCGGGCGTTCAGCGGCGTGAACGTAGACAGCTTCCTGAAGAAAATAACGATACAGGAGCTATCGGCCGACGGTTTGCGCGGCATAGGGCCTGCGGTCATGGCGATGGCTGCGGCGGAGGGGCTCGACGGACACAGGAATGCCGTCAAGATACGACTTGAAAATTTGTAAATTTGAGAACGATGAAAGATCCAATAGAACTGGTGAGGAAGAATATACTTGCGTTGGCACCGTATTCTACCGCGAGGGACGAATATACGGGTCCGATAGGGGTGTATCTCGATGCCAACGAGAATCCGTACGACAACGGCTATAATCGTTATCCGGACCCTTACCAGAAAGAGTTGAAAGCCCGTATCTCGGAGATAAAGGGTGTACCCGTTAAGAATATTTTCATTGGCAATGGCAGTGACGAGGCGATAGATTTGGTATACAGGGTGTTCTGTGATCCGCGCATAGACAATGCTGTCTCCATAGCTCCGACTTACGGAATGTATAAAGTGGCGGCTGCGACCAACGACGTCGAATTTCGCGAGGTACAGCTACGTGGCGATTATTCGCTCGATGTGGACGGCTTGTTGGGTGCTGTAGATAAGAACACCAAGGTTATGTTCCTATGCTCTCCGAATAATCCTACCGGTAATGTGTTCCCTGTATCGGATGTGGAGAGGCTGTTGGCCGGGTTCGACGGGATCGTGGTGATAGACGAGGCGTATGTAGATTTTTCGGAAGAAGAGGGGTGGTTATACAGACTGGCGAGGTATCCTAATCTCGTGGTATTGCAAACCCTGTCGAAAGCGTGGGGCATGGCCGGATTGAGGTTGGGGCTCGCATTCGCCCGCGAAGACATAATCGCGCTGTTCACACGCGTCAAGTATCCTTACAACATAAATGGCGTCACGCAGAGGATAGTTCTCGAACAGTTGAATAAGGATATTGCCGGTCAGGTGGAGGAATTGAACGGGCAGCGCAGGAAAGTTGTGGAAAAACTCTCTGAAAATCCTTTGATACGCGGAATTTACCCGACAGATGCTAACTTTGTGCTGGTAAAGGTGGACGATCCGAAAGGAGTGTATGATGAACTGATACGTGGCGGCGTTATAGTGCGCGACCGCTCGCGTATAAAAGGTTGTGAAGGCACGCTCCGTATTACTATCGGGACTCCGGAAGAGAACGTGAAGATGCTCGCCATCCTTGACCGTATGGCGGCGGAAAAATAGAATATTTATGTCAACGACACAGATACTTAAAAAGGCCCTGTTCATTGATCGCGACGGGACTATCATAGTCGAGCCTGCGAGTGATTGCCAGATAGACAGTCTGGAAAAGCTGGAGTTCTTGCCGGGTGCTATCTCGGCGCTGAAGGCGCTGCGGCCGCTCGATTTCGAATTCGTCATGGCTACGAATCAGGACGGACTGGGGACGGCGAGTTTCCCGGAGGATACGTTCTGGCCGGCGCATAACAAGATGCTCAAGACGCTTGCCGGTGAAGGTGTCGAATTCGACGACCAGCTTATTGACCGCAGTTTTGAGCACGAGAACAAACCGACGCGCAAGCCGGGCACGGCCATGTTCGGTAAGTATACGGGCGGAGATTACGACCTTGCCGGTTCGTTCGTCATAGGGGATAGGGCTACGGACGTACAGTTGGCGAAGAACCTCGGCGCCAAAGCAATACTTATTGCCGCTGCGGATTCGGACGCGGCGAAAAAGGTAGCTGCCGACGGTTTGCAGGACGTATGCGCGTTTATATCGCAGGATTGGGGCGAGATAGCCGAATTCCTGCGTGGCGGCGAACGTACTGCGTTTATCGAACGCAATACGTCGGAAACCAAGATAAAGGTATTCGTGGACCTCGACGGGCGTGGCGAGTCGCATATAGCTACGGGACTTAATTTCCTCGACCACATGCTGTGGCAGATAGTGCACCACGCCGGTGTGGCATTGCAGGTTGACGTTAAGGGAGACCTCGAAGTCGATGAACACCACACGATGGAGGATGTCGCCATAGTGTTGGGCGAGGCGGTATTGAAGGCTCTCGGCTCGAAAAGGGGGATGGAGCGTTACGGCTTCGCCCTGCCGATGGACGAATCATCGGCGATGGTGTTGCTCGATTT
This sequence comes from uncultured Rikenellaceae bacterium, assembly GCA_944415565.1. Lineage (GTDB taxonomy): Bacteria > Bacteroidota > Bacteroidia > Bacteroidales > Rikenellaceae > WRDF01. The sequence goes on along the minus strand of CALYBQ010000005.1, from coordinate 34,645 downwards.
CGGCGGACGCATAGATTTCGAATGGGATGTAGTGTTCAAACGCGAGATGATAGGCGATGTGCCGACCGAGATGTTCAAGCACTTTTTCAAGAGCTTTGCCGAGGCGGCCAAATGCAACCTGCACATATCGGCGAAAGGCGAGAACGAACATCACAAGATAGAAGGGATATTCAAGGCTCTGGCAAGGGCGTTGCGTGCGGCCATACGCCGGAACGTTTTCTCGTACGACCTGCCAAGCAGTAAAGGAGTGTTATGATAGCGGTTATAGATTACAAGACGGGCAACCTATGTTCGGTGGAGAACGCGCTCGGCAGGCTGGGTGGCGAGTATGTCGTGACGGGCGATGCCGGCGTGATACGTTCCGCTTCGCATGTGATATTGCCGGGTGTCGGCGAGGCCGGACAAGCCATGGCCAGCCTGCGCGGTTCGGGGCTCGTAGACGTTATTTTGGGCCTGACGCAACCGGTCCTCGGAATATGTATCGGGATGCAGTTGATGTGTCGCGGCAGCGAAGAGGGTGATACCCAGTGCATGGGCATATTCGATGCGGATGTCGTCAAGATGGAGCCCGGACAAGGGTTGAAAGTTCCACATATGGGGTGGGATACGATAGAGAAACTGGACTCTCCGCTTTTCCGCGATATGGAGGACGGTGTGTATGTCTATTACGTGCATTCTTACGCCCCACAGTTGAGCGCCCATACTGTGGCCGTCACCGATTACGGAACGCTTTTCAGCGCAGCTTTGCAGCGTGGTAATTTCTTCGGGACGCAATTCCATCCGGAGAAGAGCGGGGCGGTCGGCGAGCAGATTTTGAAAAACTTTCTGTGTAAATAATAAAATAACACGCTATGGGCAAATACGACGACCTGAATAAATTGGAGGACCTTCGTCAGAAGGGTGTCATCTCGGAAGAGGAGTTTCAGTGTGAGAAGGCCAAGATATTGGCGTCTGAGGCGTCTGTCTCCACGACTGCCGGAAACAATAGCATGCTGGGGCTGAATGAGGAGAATTACCTCATGGTGATGCACCTTTCGCAGTTCGCCGGTTTGATTATTCCTTTTGCCGGGCTCGTAGCGCCGATATTGCTGTGGCAGATCAACGCTAAGAACAACGCGGAGATCGACAGGCACGGTAAGAATATAGTTAATTTCATGATAAGCATGGCGATATATGCCGTAGTGGCACTCCTGCTTTGTTTCGCGATTATCGGTATTCCGATTCTCATAGCACTCGGTGTGCTGGAGATCGTGTTCGTGATAATAGCCGCGATCAAGGCCAACAAAGGGGAGTATTGGCGGTATCCCATGTCGATAACTTTTTTCTCCTGATAGTTTATGATAGAGATAATTCCTGCGATAGATATAATAGGAGGCGAGTGCGTACGCCTTTCACAAGGCGATTACGATCAAAAGACAACCTATTTCAAGGACCCGTCCGAGGTGGCGGTGAGGTTTCGCGATGCCGGTATACGCCGTCTGCATCTCGTCGATTTGGACGGGGCTAAGGCTTCTGCGCCAAAGAACCTTGCCGTTCTGGAAAAGGTTGCCGCACGTACCGGAATGGATATACAGTACGGCGGGGGCATAAAGAGTGCCGAAGCGTTGAAGGCCGTTTTCGACAGCGGTGCAAACCGTGCGATATGCGGTAGCGTAGCCGTTACCAAACCGGACGATTTCCGCCGCTGGTTGTCCGATTTCGGAGCGGGAAAGGTCATACTGGGTGCGGATGTCAAGAACGGTTTCGTGGCTACGCATGGATGGTTGGAATCGTCGGAGGTATCGGCCGAGACGCTTATCGAACAGTTCGCCGGCGATGGGCTTTCGCAGGTCATATGCACCGATATTTCGAAAGACGGTATGTTGCAGGGACCTACGTTCGGTCTTTACGAAGAGTTGCAGGGCCGTTTCCCGGAGATTGACATAACCGTGAGCGGAGGGATAAGTTCCATGGACGACATTCTGAAACTTAACGATATGGGAATGCGTAGCGTGATAGTAGGCAAAGCGTTCTACGAGGGACGCATAACACTTAAACAATTGGAAGAATGCTCGCGAAAAGAATAATACCGTGTCTCGACATAAAGGACGGGACGACGGTGAAAGGCATCAATTTTCTCGGTCTGCGTAATGTGGGCGATCCTGTGGAGCTCGGGCAGAAATATGCGGCAGAGGGGGCCGACGAACTCGTGTACCTCGATATAAGCGCTACCAATGAGGGGCGTAAAACGTTTGCCGAGTTGGTTACTCGCATTGCCGAGGGGATAGATATTCCGTTTACCGTAGGAGGCGGCATATCGAGCGTAGATGATGCTGGCAGGCTGTTGCTGGCCGGTGCGGACAAGGTGACCGTAAACAGTGCTGCGGTACGCCGTCCGGAACTCGTTGACGAGATTGCGGGCCGTTACGGGAGTCAGTTCATAGTGGTTGCGATAGATGCCAAAACGATAGATGGGCAGTGGGTGGTAACGACGCATGGAGGGAAACGTTTGTCGGAGCGTGAGCTTTTCTCTTGGGCCAAGGAGGCGCAGGAGCGCGGCGCGGGCGAGATACTGTTTACCTCGATGGACCATGACGGTACGAAGAGCGGGTATCCGTGCGAAACGTATGCCCGGTTGTGCGACATGCTGTCGATCCCCGTGGTCGCTTCCGGCGGGGCCGGCTCCGTGGAGGACATTGCCGAGGTATTGACCGTGGGTAAGGCCGATGCGGCGCTCGCTGCGAGCATTTTCCACTACGGCGAGATCCCTATTCCGGTGTTGAAGCGCGAATTGGATAAGAAAGGAATAAACATAAGATTATAGAGATATGTTGAAATTCAGTGAATTGAATGCGTCTAAGAACGCAGACGGTCTGGTGCCCGCCGTGATACAGGACGCCCGCACACTGGCTGTGCTGATGGTAGGGTACATGAACGAAGAGGCTTTCGAGAAGAGTATGAAAGAGGGCCGCGTGACGTTTTATAGCCGGACCAAACAGCGTCTCTGGACCAAAGGCGAGACGAGCAACAACTTCCTCGACATCGTGTCGGTAGCGGCCGATTGCGATGCCGATACGTTGCTTATAAAGGTAATTCCGCACGGACCTGCGTGCCACAACGGGACGACGACCTGTTTCGCTACCGCGGACGGCGATCCGGCCGACACAGAAGGGTTCATACGTTACCTGCAAACGGTCATACAGCAGCGTCACAGAGACATGCCGGAAGGCTCGTATACCACGAAACTTTTCACCAAAGGTGTGAATAAGATTGCTCAGAAAGTGGGTGAAGAGGCTGTCGAGACTGTGATCGAGGCGGTAGACGGAAAGAACATCGGCGATTTCATATACGAAGCGTCCGACCTCATATACCACCTGCTCGTGCTGCTCGAACAGATGGGATGTTCTATTGCCGATCTGGAAAAAGAACTCGCGAAACGCCATAAATAACGATTTTATAATGTTTCGATAACAAGGATCGTCATTATGACGGCCCTTGTTTGTTTGGCAGGCTATGTCTTTTTTGCGGTATATAGGAGAACGATATGTGCTGTGTGGGCTTGTTGTGGTCGTTCATGCCGTATCAAATAAACCGGTTTTGAGGATGTGCCGTAGATGAAGGCTTTGCGTATTATCGAGAGCAGGCGCGTTGTATTCGTTTTTCTGGAGTATTATTAAATCGTTTCTGATGCTGTTAGGTTGGTAGTGTTGGCATGCGATGAGATTATGCTTGTCCGTGACACCGTATAATAATGGTCGGTCTTTTGCTGGTTACGATTGGCTTGAAGATAATATTATTTGCCGGCTGGATGGCACTTGTGGAGTTTCGGGAATTGGATGCTATACTGTTAAAATGAACAAGCAGGTCTTAATGACCTGCTTGTTCTTGGTATTATGTCGTTGCAACTTGCGGTTATACAAGGAGTGGTTATGCCACTTGGTTCGTAATAACGAAGTTGTGTCGATTCCGGAGCATCGCCCAATACCGACTTCGGCGTAAAAGCGGATGTGTCTGAATGGTATTGGTGCTTACTTTCCGGCGCGTTTGCGGTCGTTCTCGTCGAGTAGGATCTTACGCAGGCGCATCGATTTGGGAGTCACCTCCACATATTCGTCTTCCTTGATGTATTCCAATGCCTCTTCGAGCGAGAATACAACGGGAGGCGCTATGCTGACCTTGTCGTCTGAGCCGCTCGCACGCATGTTGGTGAGCTTCTTGCTTTTGGTGAGGTTCACGCCGAGATCGTCCGCGCGGGTGCTTTCACCAACCACTTGTCCGGAATATATCTCTTCGCCCGGAGCTACGAAAAACTTGCCCCTATCCTGTAATTTGTTGATTGCGTAGGCATATGCCGTGCCGGTTTCGAGGGCGATTATTGAACCGTTCTGGCGCATCTCGATCTCGCCCTTGTGCGGTTCGAAACCCTTCAGCCTGTGCGACATGATGGCCTCTCCTGCCGTTGCCGTAAGAAGGTTGCTTCGCAGCCCTATGATACCGCGCGACGGTATGTCGAATTCGAGGCGTGTACGGTCGTTCTCCGTCTCCATGTTGACCAGCGTGCCTTTACGTTTGGTAGCCATTTCGATGGCCTTGCCTGCGAACTCTTCCGGCAGGTCGATAGTCAACTCTTCTACGGGCTCGCATTTCTTGCCGTCTATCTCCTTGATTATCACCTTGGGCTGACCTACCTGAAGCTCGTACCCCTCGCGACGCATGGTCTCTATGAGTACAGACAAATGCAATACGCCGCGACCGTATACTATGAAGCTGTCCGACGTCTCTCCCGGTTCCACGCGCAGGGCGAGGTTGCGTTCCAACTCCCTGTCGAGGCGTTCCTTGATATGACGTGACGTCACGAATTTTCCGTCCTTGCCGAAGAAAGGCGAGTCGTTGATGGTGAAGAGCATACTCATCGTAGGCTCGTCTATGGAGATAGGAGGTAGCGGTTCCGGATTTTCGTAATCGCATACGGTGTCACCGATGTCGAAACCTTCGATACCTACGAGTGCACATATTTCGCCGCACTGTACCTCCTCGACTTTGGCTTTGCCGAGTCCGTCGAACACCATAAGTTCTTTGATGCGTGTCTTTTGCATGGTCACGCCGTCGCGTTTGGCGAGTGTGATCGGCATACCGCTTTTAAGTGTTCCGCGAGTCAGTTTTCCCACTGCGATGCGGCCTAGGTACGGCGAGTGTTCGAGCGATGTGATAAGCAACTGCGGCGTACCTTCCACGACGGCCGGAGCCGGAATGTCGTCTATTATGGCGTCGAGCAACGGTACGATACTGTCGGTCTTCTCGTTGGGCTTGTGCGACATCCACCCTTGTTTCGCGCTGCCGTATATGGTGCGGAAATCGAGCTGCTCTTCCGTTGCGTCGAGTGTAAACATGAGGTCGAATACCTGTTCGTGCACGTATTCGGGACGGCAGTTTGGTTTGTCAACCTTGTTTATCACGACGATGGGCTTCTTGCCGAGCGAAAGTGCTTTCTGGAGTACGAAACGTGTCTGCGGCATGGTTCCTTCGAACGCATCCACGAGCAGAAGTACACCGTCGGCCATGTTCAGCACACGCTCCACCTCTCCGCCGAAGTCGGAGTGGCCCGGAGTGTCTATGATGTTGATTTTATATCCGTTATAGATTACCGAAACGTTTTTTGAGAGGATCGTTATCCCTCGTTCACGTTCGAGGTCGTTGTTGTCCATGACCAGATCGCCGCCGCCCTGGTTCTCACGAAGCAGGTTGCCGTGGTATATCATTTTGTCGACGAGGGTCGTTTTCCCGTGGTCGACGTGTGCGATAATCGCGATGTTTCTAATTTTTTGCATTTTTCTCTTTTTTCCGGGCGCTAAGGTACGAATAAATTATGCTATTATTATTAATACACGATGTGTTTCGGTAAATCTTTCGAACAAGATCGGCGCTTTGCGCTCAACTTTCGCTATATTTAAAGAATATAGGAGACGCTTCGTACAAATTTGCAAACAAGTTTGCACTTTGACACTCGGCTTTCACTATATTTGTAGAATATAGGAAGCGCTTCGGCAATCTTAGAGAACAAATTTTTTTAGATTGCTCCCTGCTTTCACTATATTTGTTCTTCCAGATAAACCTTTATGAAAGAAATTATTGAAGTAAGGAGAGAGGGACGCGAGCCGTCCCGCATCGCGGTGGGCGATGTGATAGGTGAGTTGCACGAATGGCTGCCTGAGGGCCGCCGTGTGATAGTCATAACCGATGCGAACGTGCATCGCCGTTATATGGACATTATCAACGGTTTCGACCATATAATCATCGGGATGGGGGAGACGAACAAGACCCTCATGACGATGGAAAAGATATACCGCGAGCTCATCGAGATGGACGCGGACCGTGGGTGTTTCATTCTCGGTTTCGGCGGAGGAATAGTGACGGACATCGCCGGATTCGCTGCGTCTACTTATATGCGGGGACTGAGGTTCGGTTTCGTCGCCTCTACGCTTTTGGCTCAGGTCGATGCAAGCGTGGGGGGTAAGAACGGTGTCAACATGGATGGGTATAAGAACATGGTGGGAACGTTCAATCAGCCCGACTTCGTGCTGTGCGACACCTCTTTGCTCAAGACTCTGCCCGAACGCGAGTTCTGCGCCGGACTGGCCGAGATAATCAAGGCGGGTATCATCGCGGACCCGGAGTTGTTCGCGTTGTTCGAGGATAATACGTTGGAAGAGATACACGACGACCATAGCCTGTTGACGCGTGCTATAACGGGAGCCGTTAGTGTGAAAGCCGACATCGTGGAGCGTGACGAGCGTGAGGCCGGCGAGCGCAAGCTGTTGAATTTGGGGCATACGTTCGGGCATGCGGTGGAAAAGAGTACGTCTAATTTCCTGCACGGTGAGGCGGTCGCGATAGGGCTTGCGATGGCGAGCGATTTGTCTGTGCGTCTCGGGATAATGGGGGCGGACGATGCTGCGCGCATTAAGAATGTTGTGGAGCGTATGGGGTTGCCGTTGGACTCGGGCGTAGATAACAAACGGCTCGTCAAGGTCATGCGCCACGACAAGAAGAGGGAGACCGACGATATTCATATGGTACTGCCGGTGGCGGTCGGCAAGTGCGAGGTGCGCCGGATTCCGATAGTGGAACTTGAGAAACTTTATTAACCTAAAACGATAACAATGAAAAAGATTTTGATCGCCGCGTTGTTGAGCGTATTCGCGGTGTCGGCGTATGCACAAAGGCCGAACCTTCAAGGTGTCGTGCGTCTGGAGCGTTACAGCAAACAAAATCAGTCGGTTCCTGCCGGGACCGTAGTATTTGCGGGAAACTCCATTACAGACGGTTGGCCGTCGGCCAGCCCCGATTTCTTCAAGGACAATAACTTTGTAGGCAGGGGAATAGGCGGACAGACGAGTCTCGGATTATTGCTGCGTTTCCGTCAGGACGTGATTGACCTTAAACCCGAAGCGGTGGTCATAAATATAGGTACGAACGACATTGCAGAAAACAACGGCCCGTACAATCATCAGCTTACGTTAAGTTGTATCAAGTCGATGGCGGAATTGGCCGATTACAACGGGATTAAAGTCATTCTCAGTTCTGTACTTCCTGTTAAGGAGTATGGGTGGAACAAAGCGGTGACGAACGTGCCAGAAAAGATAAGGGCGCTGAATGCCGATATTAAGGCTTTCGCTGAAGAAAAAGGGTTCGCCTACATAGATTATTACACACCCATGAGCGAGCCGGACGGAGCATTGAAGGCCGCCTATACTCGTGACGGCGTGCATCCTGTGAAAGCTGGTTATACCGTTATGGAGCAGGAGGCGTTGAAAGTAGTTTCAGCCGTGCTGAAAGATAAGAAGGTTAACGGCAAAAAGAAGAGCAAGGCTAAACGCGGTCTGACTGTCGGCGCGAGCGTAGGCATGTCGGTTAGGTAGGCCTAATTTACGTATAGTTAAAGTCGCGCGGCTCTTGATGGGCTGCGTGACTTTTTTGTTATAAGTTGTGTTTGATGATTCCTGCCCCGAATTTTGTCGGCCCTACCTGATTGTGCGGTTTGGTTGTAAAGATGGTTTTTTCGACACTCTTGGGAGGGCTGGTTGTCGGCCCGCAACAGTAAAATGCGCTTGTAGCTGCCTGTGTTTGGTGTTGATAGCTGTAAATTATGTGCGAGGGCGATTTTCTTATGTGTTAAGGAGGGGTATGGAACAAAAAAACGCACCCGATTGAGTGCGTTTTTATTACTTTGGGCTTGAAATTACTCGGCCAGCGGAGTTACACTGACATAAGATTTGCCCGATGTTTTCTTTTGGAAGCTCACGGTTCCGTCCACGAGTGCGAACAGCGTGTGATCCTTACCCATACCTACGTTTTCGCCCGGGTTATGTACGGTTCCCCTCTGGCGTACGATGATATTTCCCGCTTTAGCGAATTGACCTCCGAAAAGCTTAACACCTAAACGTTTGCTTTCCGATTCGCGGCCGTTCTTCGAACTACCAACACCTTTCTTGTGTGCCATTTCCCTGGAATTTTAAGTGTTATGCAATAATGTCTTCGATGAGTATCTGGCTGAGGAACTGGCGGTGGCCGTTCATTTTCTGATACCCTTTGCGGCGTTTCTTCTTGAACACGAGAACTTTGTCGTCCTTGAGGTGTTTAAGAATTTTCGCTTTAACCGAGGCCCCTTCTACAACAGGTGTGCCTACCTTAACCTGACCGTCGCTATCCGTTAGCAGTACTTGGTCGAAGCTCACAGAGGAACCTTCATCCCCCTGAAGACGGTGAACATAGAGCTTACGTCCTTTTTCAGCTTTAAATTGCTGACCTGCAATTTCTACTATTACGTACATGTAATTAATAAATGTGTTTACACAATTTGGACTGCAAATATATGTATAATTCAGTATAAAACAAAAAGTACGCACGAAATTTTAACCTGTGACTTTCAGACGCTTCGGCGGCGAGATTTTAATTTCCCGAATGAATGTATTAACTTAGACCGGAAATTTATACCGTATGTACATAGTAAATACTTCTTTTTTTGTGGACCCGGCGGTACAAAACGCTTGGCTCGCTATACTGAAAGACAAATACATTCCGTTCCTAAAGGGTGAGGGATGCAGGATAATCTCTTTCAGTCGGATTATTTCAGCCGATCCTGTCGATCATTTCACATACTCGCTGATGACCGAGGCCGAGGACATCGGCGGTTATACACGTTATGAGAACGAGTTGTTCGCGGAGTATGAAAAGTTGGCGGGTCTCATGTTCGGCGAAAGGGTTACGACGTTCACGACATTGATGAAAAAGATAGAACACGAATAGCGTTATGTTGAAACATAAGTTCTTGTCAGTAGTATTTGTGCTGATCTCCATATGCGGGGCTGTCGCAGCAGAAAATGTGACGGAGGTGGAATTGCAGAAGGGTGAAAAGTGGTGGGGCCTGAGTTATGACGGTAGCGTTGAGCAGCCGATGGTCAAACCTTTCGAAGAAACCGTAGTTGTGGACCCGGCCGGTTTCAAGATGCCCATAGGAGTAATGATTTCGAGTACGGGGCGTTATATATACAGTAGCGCTCCCATGAAAGTGGATTTCGCCGGGGACAAATTTATTATAACATCCGCAGTGGAGAAAGTTGAGGTTCAGAAAGGTGGTAAAAGCCTGCGTGAGGCATATGTGGTATGTGCCCTGAAGAACTTTACACCGGGAGAGGCTCCCGATGCAGAGATGTTCGCGTTGCCGGTATATGAAACTGCTTACGAATTCGGATATGCACAGGGTGAAAGCGAGATAATCGGTTATGCAGAGAAGCTGTTGGCAGAGGGTTTTCCTTCTGGTATCATCGTAATTGCAGACGGTTGGCAGAAAGTGAACGGACCGTACGAGTTCGATACAGACTTGTATCCGGACCCGAAAGGCATGGTGGACAAGCTGCATGGTTTGGGGTTCAAGGTGATGTTGACCGTAACTCCTTTCGTACCTAAATGGGGGCGTACTTTCGCGACTGCATTGAAGAACGGGCAGATATTGGGAGAGCAGTATCGTAATGGCGCTACGGAGTATGCCGTATTGGATATGGGTAACGAAGCCCAGTTCGAACGGTTGAAGACCGGAGTGGATAAGATTAAGGCGGCGTACGGCTTCGACGGATTTCGGTTCGATTGCGGTGACGATGTGCCGCACGACGGAAAATTTATGGAGAACATGATGGGGCTGCGCGGAGATATGACATTGGTGTCGTTCCGGGGAATGCGTCAGGGACAATACGTTCCGTATGTTGGCGAAATCGGACCGGGGTCGCTGAATGAGGATATGTACCTGTCTGCATTACGGAATGTAATTGCAGGCGGTATTATGGGTTGTCCGTATATGCAAAGTGTGCTTTATACCCCGTTGGTGTTGACAGACCAACGTAGTATGGCCGACTTTTTGCTGCTTCAATGCGGAATGCCTGTGATGAGTGTCGATTTCGCGCCGTGGAGAATAACCGATCAGGCAATGTATGCCAATGTGAAGGCGGCGGTGAATTTCAGGGCTTCGCTGGCGGAATATGTTCGCAAACTTGTGGCAGATTCGCGCCGTACAGGCGAGCCGTTGGCGAGGCATATGGAGTATCAGTTCCCCAAGAGCGGATTTTTCGATTGCGACGATCAGTTCATGCTCGGGCCTAAATATCTTTTTGCACCGTGTGTCGATGGGGCGGATAAGCGTATGGTGCGGTTCCCGAAAGGTACGTGGGTAGGACGTAATGGCGAGAAAGTGAAGGGGCCGGTTGTGAAACAGGTGGATTGCTCTGCCGGCGAATTGGTGTATTATGAATCCGTGCGGTAGGGATTGGGCGTATGGTTTGACAAAAATAATAAATACGATATAGTATGCTGACAGATGAACAGAGGGATTTTCTATTCCCGAGAGCATATAATGCAGCCTTGAGGGCCGGAGCGGCCATTCTTGAGGTGTATGAGCATGAGGCGGAGTACGATATAAGCCTCAAGAAGGACAATTCTCCGATAACGCGTGCCGACAGGCGGGCCCACAATATAATAAAAGAGTATCTGGCGCAGACTCGTATTCCGCTGTTGAGTGAGGAGGGGCGTGAGATGCTGTACGACGAACGCCGCCGTTGGGACTTATTCTGGATGGTCGATCCGCTGGACGGTACGAAAGAGTTCATCAAGGGTAACGGTGAGTTTACGGTAAACATAGCACTACTGGCCGATAATAAGCCGGTTATGAGTGTGGTCTATGTTCCTTATATTCAGAAAATCTATTTTAGTGTACGCGAGGGTGAGGCGTGGATGAAGGACGGTATCAAGGCTGATTCCGCCGCTGAATTTCCGATGGATATAATATTCGGCAACGCACAATCGCTTCCGGTCACAAAGGGTCTTAACAAGCCTATTCGCATCGGAATAAGCCGCTCGCACAATACGGAAGAGACATTCAAGTATGTAGAGGTGTTGAAGAAAAAATATCCCGATGCCGAGGTAGTGGAGCAGGGAAGCTCTTATAAATTCTGCCTGCTGGCCGAGGGTGTGTTGGACATATATGTCCGCACGACCAATACCTATGAATGGGATACGGCGGCCGGAGAGGCCGTGTTGAGAGGTTCGGGTGGCGATGTCGTATCGTTGCCGGGCTTCGAGCCTTTGGAATACAACAAGTTGTCGTTGCTTAATCCTAACTTCGTCTGCCGCAGCCGGTATATGATGGAGGAGAAGTTACTTCACGATAAGTAGCGGAAAGACGGTCGCGTTAGAGCTTTTGGCGCGGTATTGAATTGCTGCGTTGTGGCATTTTTAGCGTTAAAGAGTAGGTGCTGTGCCGTTGTTTTAGAAAGATCACCACGGGTTGATGCACGCACGGTTCTCCAGGCAATTCTTTAATGGGTAGTCGATTAAGTATGTTTGTTGTTCTGATTTAAGTGGCAGACAACGGCTGAATAAAAGGTTCGGAAATGAAGTTGCGAGGTAATCCCGTAATACACTATTCCCGAACCTGTGTTTTTTATGCAGTTTCGACACTCTGTTTTTCAGCGCAATATTGTTAGTATGTCACTACCGCGTATTTGTGTCGAGTCTCCGTAATTTTTTAAGGTGTTCTGAGAAAGGGCACTTTGTCTATTTCCGCTCCTGCAACTTACGTGATGTGTTGGTGGGGAAAGGCTTTGCATAAGAGATGAGCCCTTTCGTCGGCAGCACACGCATTATTTGTAAAACCGGTTTTTCTTCAGGATCGCTTCGTTGAGTCTCGAGGCACCTACTTGGCTGCGTTTTATCGGGTTAAGGTCTGTGTCGGTGACTTCCATCGATCCGAAATGGTTGGTCGTGGTGATGATGTCCTCGAAAACGAACCCGTAGTTGATGTCGTCGCCGAGGATGAACGGATAACGGCGTGTCGTGTCGGCGAGGTCGTACCCGAGCGAATAGTCTCCCGGCGGATTAGTTACTCCTAGCCAGCGCCCCATGACGGTCGGTGTGATATCGAAATGCGTTGTCGTGTGTGTGACGGTATCACCGGCTGCAACTCCCGGATAGTAGAGCACCAGCGGTATCTGGAGCTGCCATTTGGTGTAGTTGCCGTTATGACCCCAGAAATTTCGCTTGTTTTCATTGAACTCCTGTCCGTGGTCGCCAGTAATGACGATTATCGTGTTGTCCAGCAGACCTTTTTCCTCCACTCTGGCAAGTACCTGTCCTATAAGGCTGTCGTCGTAGTAGACGCAGTTGCGGTAGAGGTTGAAGAACGGTGTCGGGTCAATGTTATTGTTGAGGGCCAGATAGTCCGGTTTGTCCCATGACGGCTGGAAGCGTGTACGGTGCTCCGCAGGCAGCGATATGGCGTGCGGAAGGTCGTAGAACATGAATGCGAAGAACGGTTTGTCCCCTGCCGAGAGCGAATCTATTTCGTCGAGGAAGGTCGCTGTGATGAAATTGTCCCTGTCGAACGATGTCGCACCTTCTGCGCGCAGCCTGATGTCCGGAACCTTTCGGTATATCATTTCGTGGAATTGCGGCCGCGTGAAAATGGCGCTCGGATATGTCCTGATGTTGTAGCCCAATTCTATCAGCCTGTCGATGTAGACGGGAGATATTTGCGCTGCCGAAAAGTCGGTTTCGTAGGAGTATGGCAGGCCGAAGAATATACCGTATATACTGCCTGCCGTGCCGTTGCTTGAGCTGAAATGCTGCGAATAGAACTGTCCGTACCGTTGCGCGAACGATGCTATGTTGGGAGTCGCCTCCTCGCCGTATGCGCGCGGATTCCACGAGTCTATCAGAATGTAGAGGATGTTGTATCCGGCCGTGGAGTCGCTTGCCGTGATTGGTTCGAGAGGATAGTTTATGCCTGCCCTCTTGTTGGTTGCTTCCATTTCGTCCATCTCGTCGAAATTGAAGAGCCCCATACGTGCCAGCAAACGGTTGGCTGTCAGAGGATAGAAGTACGGTAACGCCTTGGTCGTGCGCCTGACGGCGGTTATCCGCTGTGCTGCAGCTACTGCGTTGCCTATGTGGGAGAATACTATGCAGCAGGCCAATACCGTGAGGGTAGGTGCTATCATACGCCGTGTGCGCCGGTAATAACGTCTCGCGGTCCACCGAGCCAATAAGAACGGGAGTATGCCGCATATTATCGCCAGAAGGCCGAACGACAGGAACGTGCGCCAGTCTATTACGAATATCTCTGTTCCGCCTCCAGCTATCATTTCGAACACGAATCCGTTCAGATGGAAACGGTACAGGCTGAATACGAATATGTCTACCAGCAAGAAAATTTGTACGAGCGTCAGTGCGGTGCAATATATGGCCGCGGCAGGTTGCCATCGGCGGAATATGAACGTCCACGGCAGGTAGAAGAGCATCCATGCGATACCGGCTATCAAGGCTGCGTGCCCAAATGCAGAAGGTATGTAGTAGAGCCATATGCCGACCGTCATGTCGGATGCCAGTCCCGAATGGATGGCGTTGGCTATGAAGTCAATGGTGTAAATTATCGTGGCGAACAGGAAAATGATGAATCCTGCGCGTGCCTTTTCTCCTTTGGTTGTCGGAACTTTGGTGTATGACTTCATAATCTCGGTTGATGGTTGGAACTGAGATTACAAAGTTAGTGTAATTTACTTACATTACAACAATTTACATATTGCCGCCAGCGGTGTTGTGCAACGGTTGACTCTGTGGTTTTGCGCCGGGCGGAGATGAATGCCCGCTTATGGGGTAACGGTTATCGAACAGTCGGTCCAACCGTTGTCGAATTTTGCGCCGTAGTATTTTCTGTAAAAGTTTAGGGCGGGTTCGTTCCATGTCAATGCTTGCCACTTTATCGCGCATAACCCTCTGCCCTTGGCTTCCTCTATCAGCCTGTCGAAAAGCATGCGTCCGATTCCACGTCCGCGCATCTCCGGTTCTACATATATGTCTTCGAGATACATCTGGCGGCCCTTCCATGTACTGTATCTTATGAAGTAGAGCGCGAAGCCGTTTATTTGGCCGCCGGCTTCGGCTACGAAGGCCCACCATACCGGATTTTGCCCGAAGCCGCTCTCCCTGAAGTGCTCCGTTGATACGGTCACCTCGCCGGGCATTTTCTCGTAATCGGCCAGTCCACGTATCAGTTCCATGAGGCGTTGACAGTCGCCGGATGTAGCTCGTCTGATGGTTATGTCGTTCATGCTTTTCGGGATATATGGATTCTTAATGCAAAGGTATTATTTTCGGCCGCTATTGCCATGCGGATGAGGTTGTGCAAGTTTAGTGCGGGCAGTTTTTTCGTTTCGCATGAAAAATACTTATATTGTAGACTGAAACGAAACCCTTTGGTGCATCTTGAAAGAAAAACTTGTCAGTAAGAAACAGATCCAAGGCTGGGTCCCGTCTCTGGATACCAGATTCGGCGGCCTTATTATAGATTGGGGGATGGCTTTGTTCGGGTTGAACAAGGTCAACGGCGTTTACGACAGATGCAAGATGTACGAGGGCGTCGAATTCTGCAAGCATGTTCTCGACGATATAGGCGTCAAAATCGTGGCCGAGAATGCGGATGTAATCAGCCGATTCGATGGAGTTCCGTTCGTCACGGTGTCAAATCATCCTTACGGCCATGTGGACGCACTCGGGATAATCTCTATCGTTGGCAAGATGCGTCCGGACTATAAGGTGACCGCCAATTTTATTCTCAGCCTCATAGATACGATGTCGGCCCATTTCATTCGTGTGAATCCGTACGAGAAAGATAATATGATTGCCGGAGCGGCCAGCGTGAGGAATTGTCTCGATCATATGGATTCGAGGAGGCCGCTCGGGTTTTTTCCGGCGGGTGCGGTTTCCGTGCCTAAACTGACGTGGAAAGGTTTCGCTGTGAAAGACGGGCCGTGGAAGCCGTCTACGGTGAGGATGATTCGGAAAGCGGGAGTGCCCGTGATACCGGTATGGGTAAGCGGCCAAAATTCGTGGATATATAATCTGCTCGGGTTGTTCGGATGGCGTCTGCGTACGATACGGTTGCCGCACGAACTGTTCAATAAGCGCGGGAAGACGGTCGTGGTGAGGTTCGGCGAACCTGTTATGCCGGAAGAGTTCGCGAATATAAAATCGGGTAGGAAGCTTGCCGAATTTTTCAAAACCCGTGTCGATGCTCTCGCCGACCGTAAGTGATGCTCCCGATGTGGCGATTATATCATTTGTGTTTTCCTTGTGTCTTTAAGCTTGCCTTTTGCGGTTAGCGCTCGGTTGTTATTTCTACGTTGTTTTGTGAATTTATGGCTGATAAATGTTGATCGAGCGATAGTTGATGGTGCAATTATTAATCTGTTGATATTTTAATGTCTGTATTGTATCCATCTCGCTGGAGGTATGGGTAGGCCGCCGTATTGGCTGTCGGTTGCGCGATTCGTGTCTTGAAGTGGCGTTGTAAGATAATTTTCCGAAGTTTAGCCCAATAAAGTGGCCTTATATATGTTTTTTATTACCTTTATGTCGGATTTTAATACGGCATTTCTGGAGATGACTATAAATGATCTTAGAAGGTCGATACTTCGCGGCCTTACGAGCGGTATAGGTAACGGGGCCAAGGACGATCTTGCCTTGTCTAAAATTTCTTACGACGAGATAAAACGGGTACTGTTGTGTCGTCCGAACGGCAGGCTCGGCAACCAATTGTTGATGACACCTCTGGTGAAAGAGGTTGCGGAAGATTTCCCTGATTGCAAGATAGACCTGTTCGTGAAAGGGAATCTGGCGCGTATACTGTTCAAGAATTATCCGCAGGTTGATCGTATTATACGTCTACCGGGAAGGCCGTTCCGGCATTTGTGGGCGTATATGAAGGTCTGGATAGCGTTGAGGCGTTACACTTACGATCTTATAGTCAACGTTACGCCTAACTCGTCGTCGGGCAGGTTGGCGACTTCCTTCTCGCGTGGAAAGTATAGGTTGTATTGCGAGATTCCGGAGGAAGTGGCGCAGAATGAGGATTATATGCACATGGCCAAGAAGCCTGTCTATTGTCTGAGGGCGTTGTTGAAGCGTATAGGTTGGCAGGATATGGGGAAGCCTATTTCCGAGTTGGATATTAAACTTAATGCCGAAGATATGAGGCATGGGGCTGAGGTACTCAAGGGGCTTGTGAAGAACGACAAACCGACTATATCGCTTTATACTTACGCCACGGGGGCTAAATGTTTCTCGAAGGATTGGTGGCTGGAGTTCTACGGCAGGCTGAAAGAGAGATTCGGTGACGACTACAACTTTGTGGAGATACTGCCTGTCGAGAATGTTTCGCAGATAGATTTCAAAGAGATCTCTTTTTATAGCCGCGACCTTTTCGAAATTGCGGCGGTCATGGCCAATACGGAGATGTATATAGGAGCAGACTGCGGCATAATGCACTTGGCCGGGGCCGCGCATATTCCCGTCCTCGGGCTTTTCTCTATGACCGACCCGCGTGTATATCAGGTGTACAACGCCCATAGCATCGCAATCAAAACGTCCGACGTTAAGGATATGGATGAAATAATCGAAAAGGTAGACGAAATTCTGAAGAAAAGGCACACGGCAATCAATTAAGCCGCCGCATTTGTCTGGCCGTCCGTATGCGGCGTTCATATCTTGTTTTGCTTGCCGCAGGGAGGTGTCAGAATTTTTCCCAGAACGGTATGAGCCGCCATACGAAAGCTATGATGCGCCATCTGCCGGGGATTATGGCCCGGCGTTTCCTCTTATTTATCGCTTTGTAGATTAATCGGCTGCCTTTTTCGAGGCTGATGACGATAGGGTATTTGTGCTTGAGCAGATCGGTGCGGATGAAGCCCGGCATGATTGTCGTGAACTTGATCGGCTCTCCGTTTTTGTGCGCGAGCTGCGCGAGGCACGATGTGTAATGTATTTCGTAACGTTTCGTCGCGCTGTATGCGGGCGAATGACGCAATGGGCGCAGTCCTGCCATGGACGCTATGGTGACGAATTGTCCTCCGCCGTTGGCGCGGAAGTAATTGTAGGCGAACATGATTATGCGCGTGAATCCTACCACATTGGTGTGAACTGCCGGCATCTCCGTTTCCGCGTGCAGTTCAGGACCTATGTTCTGGGTTCCGACACCTGCACTATATATAATAATGTCTGCACCTCCCATTTCGGAGAGAAGATCGCCCAATATTTGCTGACAGTCTTCGCGTTGTACGTCCATGGTGCGGTATGCAACCCTGTTCGGGTTCTGGCTGTACATCTCTTCGAGTGCTTCCGTCCTCCGTCCCGTGATACCTATAATATTAGCGGGATTCTCATTAAGGTACATATTGGCAAGCGCCCGGCCGATCCCAGATGTCCCTCCGATTATTACGATACGTCTGCCTTCGGTGTTTGTCATATCTGGGTGCGTCATATCCATATTATATAGGTAAGTCCGGCAAAGGTAATCTTTTTAGACGTATTTTGAGGCTCTTTGTCTTTATTGGTGTATGCCGAAGACGGTTTGTTTTTATGCTAAAATCGTGCCAACGCTCCACTTCGGATATTATTGTGTAGGTGTTAGATAAATTGATTGTCAAAAATTGAAATAAGGATAAATTTACTTATCTTTATGGCGGGCATCTCTTCCCTGTGGGTGTTGTATTAATCTGTGAAATGACCGGGAAGTTTTTGTCGGGCCCCGTAAGGGTTCGTTGTTTCGGTTCATTGTTTTTTCATTGAACTAATTTTTGTAAAAAATATAATGGGCGGGGGTGTTGTGCGTGTGCCGCCAAGAGGGTTCTGAGAGCGTGATTACGGCCCTTATTTGTTGTTGTGACACTTAAAACTTCGTAAAATAATAATTTGAATAGTATGTTACAATTTTTGACCAGTTAGAACCCGCGCGAGCGAGGCTTTATTGCTTTCTTGCATCGTAAAAACGTGTCTCCATATGGCTGGCACGAGGAGATTTGAAATTTAATAGAAAAACTAACCTAAAAAGACCGAATATGAATTTATTTCGACGTCTGGTATTTATCATTACCGTGTCACTTGTTTTCTGCGGCTGTAAGAATTGGTCATGGTGGCCATACGGCAGGGAAGGCGCGACTAAGGTTGCCAAGGGTAGCATCTATGAAAACCTGGAAAAAAGAGGGAATTACTCTCTTTTCTTGAAAGCGGTCGATATGACCGGTTACAAGCAGGCGATGGATAAGAGCTCTCTGTTGACCGTATTTGCGCCGGACGATAACGCTTTCGAGGAATTCATGATGGAGGAATTGGAAGTTGCTGACCTTTCCGATGTGGCTCTCGATTATGAGAAGATGGAGTATTTGCGGAGGGTGGTTGCTTACCATGTAATCCAATTCGCTTATACTGTCGACGACTTCCTCGGATTTACTATGAGTTCCGACCCGGAAGCTCCTCGGGGGAACGGATCAGCGTATAGGTATCAGACCCTTGCAAGGGAGCCAATCGAATATTACGAAGACCCTCTTAGTCATAGGCAAACTCAATTGTATAAAAGGGAAAAGTTTTTGCCTGTATATTCGACCAATCTGTTCAAAAACAAGAAGAGCCCAGATATCGAGGGCGATTTTCGCCAACTATACCCAGATGTAAATTGGCAGGGAGATAATAACCGTTTGTATGTTGGCGATGCTGCTGTAATCGAGCAGGGCATACCCGCCGACAACGGATACCTTTATACTATAGATAAAGTGGCAGTTCCGCAGCCTACCATTTATGAACTTCTCGATGAGACTTTGGGTGGTGAACTTGCAGAAAACCATAAATATTTCGCACAGATCATTCAGCGTCTGAACAGGTATACATATGATGCAGATGTGTCAAAATTGTACGCTATTCCCGGCGATAGTTTGTATTATCATTACACTTTCTTAGACCCGGCGTCAACTGTCATCATACCCCAGATAGCAAGCGAATGGACATATATTCCGGGTAAGGACGGTGAGAATAACATAGAGCGTTCCATGAGCTATACCATTACGGCTATGATCCCTAATGATGATGCTATAACTGCATGGATTGAAGAAAATCTGACAGAATGGATTCAGGGACGCGAGATAGAGCAGGTTATCAATGAGCTGCCTTTGAATACGTTGTATCATTTTGTAATTGCACATTTGTTTGGTAAGCGAGAAATCATAATCCCATCTCAGCTTACGACTGAGGGTGTTGTCGGTGCGTTCGGGGAGGTATATCTTCCAACCGAAGATCAGATAGAAGAAATAAAAGTGGCGGCTAACGGAGTAGTTTATTGCATGAAAGAAGTGAATACTCCCAATGTAATGAAGAGGCTGACCAGGCCGTTGTTTACTATTACATCGGGTAAGTCTTTCCGGGTTTTTGCCGAAGCTTTCAATGCCAAAGATATGTACATGTTGACAGCTGATGCTTCGGAGAAAACGCTGTTTGTGGTCAGCGATGCTAATTTGCAGGACGGGTCGGTGCAGACAGGCAATATATATCGTGTGGCACAGCATGCGACAGATCCTTTGAAAACTATAGTGCAGAAAGGTAATAGAAGCAATGGTACTTTCGAATCAGGAGCGGTAAACGACCATGATTTGGGTGCATTTATGGCACAGCAGGTTGTAGGCCAAAAAATAGAATATGTGCCTTGGCCTGAGGATTCTATCGCGAACGATTCTCATTATTTACGTTATTTTACGACGGTTTGGAACAGTGCGAACGGTGCTGCAACATATTTATATCAGTTGGACGGTGAGTTTTACAGCGAGGTAGAGGTCCCTCTATTGTATGTGCAGACTTATTCTGGAGAAGAGATCGGCATGGAATCCGGTACAGTGCATGAAGTGGCTGTGAAAAACAATGACCGTGGTTCGGGTAAAAATATACGTGATGCTATAAGGTATGTAGCCGGTAACGGAAGTTCACAAACATGGAAGCCGGGTTATCTGTTCAAGGAATTATGTAAGGATGCAGGGGTACTGAGTGGTGAGGAATATGTGGCGAATGGATGGAATTCTGCAAAAGATCTTATGGTATTTATGCCGAGCAATGAAGCCATTGAAGAAGCTCTGGCTGCAGGACCCGGTGCTATAATACCGTATTATGATCCTGAAGATGAAGGTGTTGATGCCGACGTGCAAGAAGAACGAAGAAAAGCACTCGAGAGATGGTGCAAATTCTATTTCTTTGACAGGTTCCAGAATAATTTGACATATTATACGCTACAGGGCTTAGATCCTTATACTGGAATATCTTCTGATCAGCCATATGAATATACTCTTCAAACCGGTATTGATGTTACTGATATGAATGATGCCGTGTATTGTAAAGTGGGTTGGGATCCGAATGATTGTATGAGGATGTATCTGGAAAATGCATCAGGGGATAGAGCATACACGCTACTTTATTGGCCGCCGGAGAATGAAGACGAACCGGGAGATCCTGAGTTACTTATGCCTGCAAGACGTTCCGATGCTGGTATATGCTTTGTTATTGACAAGTGTTTCTCGTATTCAGAAATGATTTCAGGAGAATTTTAACCAACCTATAAATTCGATATAATGAAACATATTTTAACTATAATATCGACAGCCTTATTACTCCTATCTCCGGTTGTATCGTCAGCTCAGCAGACAACTGCACAGGCTACGGTTAGTGGTGTAGTTTCCGATGATATGGGGCCTCTTATGGGAGCGACTGTAACGTGGGAAAATAAGGACGGACGTACTATTAGTGGTAAGGCTACCGATAACCTCGGTAACTATATATTGGTTGTGCCGGCAGGAGAAAAAGACCTTAACCTCGTATTCTCGTTTGTAGGATATAAGTCTCAGACAATTAAGTATACGGGGCAGACTAAATTGAATGTTACTTTGGTGATGGATGCAATCGTGTTGGATGCGGCTGTGGTTGAAACTGAAGCTTGGGTTGATCCTAACGATGCTTTCGGTCGACCTCGTGAAGAGATCGGTTATCCGTCTGAAATAATCGACATCACCCAGTTTCAGGAAATGGCGGTCGTTTCGGTAGAAGAAATGCTTATCGGTAAGGTCGCGGGTCTTGACATTATCGGAGACGGTGACCCCGGTACGCTGTCTACTATCCGTATCCGTGGTACAGGTTCTCTGAATGCCAACAATGAGCCGCTTATCGTTATCGACGGAGTGCCTCAGGATACGCAGATAGACCCGGACTTCGACTTCTCGGATGCAACAGTGGAAAACTTCGGATCTTTGGTAAATATGTCGCCTAACGATATTCAAAATATCGAGGTATTGAAGGACGCATCTGCCACAGCTCTTTGGGGCGACCAAGCTGCCAATGGTGTACTTTTGATTACGACCAGACAGGGTGGTAAGCATACTCCGTACTTTACTATTCAGGAAAAGGTTTCTTATACTATGAA
The DNA here is from genome assembly GCA_944415565.1 of uncultured Rikenellaceae bacterium. GTDB lineage: Bacteria > Bacteroidota > Bacteroidia > Bacteroidales > Rikenellaceae > WRDF01. The sequence goes on along the minus strand of CALYBQ010000005.1, from coordinate 12,837 downwards.
ACCTACAAAGTTCAATTTGTTGAATGGTGACCAGTATAAAGTCCTTATGCAGGATGCCATGTGGAACCGTGTAAGGGACAATGCTTACAATCCGGATTATTTGAATGAATTGCAAGATCAGAAAGATATTCTTTACGATCAGGATTATAATTATTTCAGAGAATACAGCCAAAATACTGACTGGCTCGATTTGGTTACACAGGCTGCTATCAATAACACTACTGATTTTACTATGAGTGGTGGTGGTGATAAGGCTTCTTATTTTTTCTCGTTGGGGTATACTAATGAGGGCAGTAGTACGGTAGGTGCAGATTATGAGAGGATCACTTCTCGACTTAACGTAACTTATAAGTTCTCGAAAAAGTTCCGTGTGCAGTCGGGTTTTAGTTACGGCGAGGGTACTAGGAATCAAGCTTACCAAGGTATGGATGATATAGAGTCGCCAAGGGCTATTGCATTGAAAAAAATGCCGAATATGAGTCCGTGGGTGCTCGATACTGACGGAAATCCGACCGATGAATATTTTTCGGCTCCTAATGGCGATGTGCTTCAAAGTAAGCTGGCTAACCCATTAGCTTTGGTAGAAGCGTCTACGAATAGAGAATATTCAAGGAACGTAGGTGCACAGTTTAATACAACATATGATCTTTTTAAGAACTTCTCTATTTCTGCACAGGTTTCTTTCGATATGAAAACCCAGCGTTATGTAAGGTTCTTGCCTGAATCAGCGATTAATGTCAAATGGAGTGACGATAAATACAATAAAGGAGTTGAATCTATGAGTAACAACTCTAAGACTTATCTCAGTCTTACAGCTAACTATAAATTTACTTTGCCGGAGAATCATACGTTAAGGATGATGGTGGGTGAGCGTATCAACGCACAAAGTAACAATAGTTATGAGTTGAAGACTTCTGGAAACGGGTCAGAACAGGTTTCTTTGCCATCTTCAGGGGGTAAGGTAACCGGAATGGGGTCGAGCAACTCTAAGTATAGGGACATTGCTGTTCTCGGATCTGCTACATACGGATATAAAGGACGATATTATATTACTTTCAGCGGACGTATTAGTGCAAACTCTAACAGAGCTTTGGGTTCGAAATGGGGTAACTTCAATCCGACCATGGACTTCAGATGGAATATGAAGAAGGAACCATGGCTTCAGACGGTTAAGTGGATATCAGACCTGCGTATTTCCGGTAGTTTCGGACGTATGGAAAAGGCTCAGGACCTTACTAAGATCACAGGTAGTTATACGGAAAGCGGATGGTATGGCAGTGAATCATGGGAATCCATCTACCCGGACCAGATGCAGTTGTATAATCTTAAACCGGAGATTGAAACTTCTATGAACTTCTCGTTTGGTGGTGAATTGTTCAACAAACTATCATTCAATCTTGACTATTACCAAAGGGATACCAAAGACCAGTACCAGACGGATTACGCCATAGTATCAAGTACCGGCTTTACGAAACTTCGTGTGTATAATGCCGGTAGGGTACAGAACCGTGGTATCGAGGGTAGTATCACGTATAATGATGCGATTGTTATTGGTAATAAGGAAAGTAAAAATAAAGTTACAATCAGTTTCCAGAATGTGAACTTTGCCCGTAACCGTAACCGTATTATGGAATTACCTACTACGGATGAAGACAGTGATAACTCGGTTTCGTCATATACGTTGGGTAATGGTAATATTCCAAGGAAAGCTGTCGAAGGAACTCCTATCGGTTCTATTTTTGGGTTCGAATTTGATGGAATCTATCAGGATTACAAAGAAACATATGCAAGAGATCAGTATGGTAATTTGATTACGGACTTGGATGGCAAGCCTATTTCGACATTGGTCGGTACTTGGACTCAGAGGGCCGGTGACGTTCGTTACAAAGACCAGAATTATGACGGTGTCATCGACCAATATGATATTGTATATGTCGGTAGTTCTTACCCGTCTATTACCGGTGGTGCAACGGTTCAGGTAAAATGGAAGAAATTGAGTTTCAGGGCTGCTATTGCATATCGACTTGGACATACTGTTTACAATGAGGCACGCCTTAATTCTGAACAGATGAGCAATGCGAACAATCAGTCTACCAATGCTCTTGCAAGGTGGAGGTATAAAGGTGAGATCACAGAGATTCCGAGGGCACTGTGGGGAACCAACTATAACTCACTTGTTTCGGATCAGTATATTGAGGATGCATCGTTCGTTAAACTCAAAGACATCACTGTGAACTATGCTCTTCCGGATAATTTTGTGAAGAAACTTGGACTTAAAAAAGCAAGTATGTTTTTCAATGCGTATAACTTGCTTACATTCACTAAGTATTCTGGTGTAGACCCAGAAATCCAGTTGGATGGCACTGATAAATATTCTATTGCCAGAGACCGGAGTAAGACACCTCCGGCAAGAAAGTTCCTGCTTGGAGTTAGGGTTGAATTTTAAGACTGAAATCGAATATGAAAAGGAAATATAGAATATCAATTCTTTCTCTAGTTCTTGGCTCTGTAATGTTCTTGGGTCAAGGCTGTGAAAAATGGTTGGATCTTTCGGATTACAGTAAGATCCCTTACGATGAGTTCTGGCAGACCAAGGAGGATGTTGACGGAATGGTATCGGGTGTGTATACTCGATTAAGATCTTCAATAACAAAATTGTTCTATTGGGCGGAACTTCGCGGAGACTGTATCGAACGTAATACGTCTTTCACGGGGGACCAGTCTTGGCGCGACGATATAGACGAGGTTAAGCAACTGGAAATAAAACCGGACAATACTTTTGCTAACTATGCTGAGATATATGAGGTTATTAACCGTTGTAACCAGATTATAGATTATGCTCCCGGCGTTCTTGAACTTGACGAGACATTCGATAGGGATCAATGTTATCATTTGATTGCGGAGATGAAGTATATCAGGTGTCTTTGCTACTTCTATTTGGTTAGAGCTTTTAGAGATGTTCCGTATGTAACTCAGTCGTACATGGACGATACGAGGGATTTTAATGTTCCGAAAACGGAGATGGCTGTAATATTGCAGAAACTGGTAGAGGAGCTAACAGATCTGGTAAGGCCGAAGACTGACACCGATCCGGGTGGTGATCTCCTTCCTGTTCAGCCGTCGGACTATCCTTGGTCAACCAAAGGCCGTGCGTCGGTATACGCAGCATACGCATTGCTCGCTGACATATATTTGTGGCAGGAAGATTATGATAACGCCATTAAGTATTGTGATTTCATTATCAATTCCGGGATGTATCCGCTTGTAGAGACATTTACCGGGAAAAACAATGATGGTACATTAATTGGGGAGAATAATAACGCTTGGTTTAACCAGCTTTTCGGAACGGGTAATTCAAAAGAGAGCATTTTCGAATTGCAATGGTCTGGCACTCAGGTTAACGGTTTGTTTGAGATACTCGTAAAAAAGAAAGACGAGAGTAATGTTAGGCTTAGGGTTCCCAATTCGGTCGGTAGTGAAACGAGTGGAAAATTGTTTGGGACGAGTTCTGGACAGGTAAGGAATGTACGTGGTGTTGGACGTAGTATAAATTCCGATTTAAGGATGTGGAAATATGCGACAAAATCAGCAGGTGGTAGTGTTCGTGGTGATTCCGAACGTAATGCGAATTTCATAGTGTATAGAAGCACAGAGGCATACCTTATGAAAGCTGAAGCTCTTATCATGAAAGAGGAGGGTAATATGGACAACTATATTGCTGCGTATGAACTTATTAATATGATTCGAGAACGAGGCGGTTTCGATACCCCCGAGCCTCAGTTTACCAATGAACAGGCTGGTTTGGAATACTTGCTTCTTGAACGGCAACGTGAATTCCTCGGTGAAGGAAAGAGGTGGTTCGATTTGGTTCGGGCGGCAATGAAACGTGATGGTCTTTATAAAGATATCCTGATTGATTTGCTCGTCGTTGACATTGCTGCAGACATTAGGGATGTCTATCGGTCAAAACTTCAGGATCCGTACGGTTATTTTATGCCTATTCACGAAAGAGAGATTGAAGCATCGGGTGGAATAGTTCAGCAGAATCCATATTATAATTAACGGAAAAGCAAAATAATTAAACCTAAAACTCTGGTAATGTTAAAAATGAAACATATGAGAAGAGTAGTAATGTATCTCATGGCTGGAATTATTCTTTGCTTTTCTAGCTGTGACAAGGCATACGAAGGTCAAAGCTTCAGGGTTAACACTGAAGATCCGATCTCGCTTTATCTGGAATCTGTTCCTAAGTTTTCAGATTGGGTTGAGTTATTGAAAAAAACGGGTTTTTTCAATACTTTGAATATCAGTTCGACTAAATGGACGCATTTCGTGGCAGATAACGATGCCTTGAGGCAATATGCCAACGAGATGGGCTATAACAGTATTTTTGATATGGATCAGGCTGACCTCGAAAAGATCGTTCGTTATCATACCATTCCCGGGTATGAGGTGTCGGCAAGGAATATGTCTGGTAAAATCTCTCGCCGTACTGCAACAAAGGATTTCCTCACAGCGGTTTATGATTATAATGCCGATTGGAGATATATACTTAATGGCGAAGGTCGAGAACCGTCTACCATTATAGATCCGGATATTGAAGTTACCAATGGTTACATACACGAACTTGACAGGCCGTTGGTGATAGCTTTTGAAACTATATGGGATATTTTGAATACGTGGAACGAAGAGGATGAAACTGCTCCGTATTCTATTTTTATTGAAGCCTTGGAAAAAACCGGCTTGGACGAGTATCTCAAAAGGGAAGAGGTAGATATTGAACTTGGTCCTGAAGGCGAGAAAGTTATATACACGGTAAGGGAACCCAAGACTGTATTTGCAGTGCCGAATAGTGTTTACTATGATTATAGTATTTCAAATTATGATGATTTGGTCGCTTATATTGATCAATACAGTGGGGGGGAGAGTAGAGAGCCAAACGATCCGAACTCGTATATTTATCAATATATGGAGTATCATATACTTGATAAGCGGATGGCATACAATGATTTAGCATTATTTCCGTTAGATCCTTACTCTTATGACGGGATCAAGCGTAGAAAACGCCAGACTATCTATCCTAGATGTTCGGTTTACGAGACGATGAAAGGTATCTCTATAGAAGACCAGTTAGCACAATTGGTATTCAACCCACAAGACGCACAATGCACATTCTATATTACGTCGCGTGATAATCCATCTTCTAACGGCTATATACATGTTATCAGTAACTTGGGGCTTAAGCCTAAGAGAATGGCGTTCTTCCCAGTAGAGTTCGAACTGACAGATGCCTTACCTTTCACGTATATATCGTTCTATCAAGAAGAGATTGCATTGAATGCTTCTCCGAGAACGTTCGAAATCTATAACGGTGACATTGACTTTTTGTCATGGACTTCTACATCTGCTGATGCAAAGGTTTGGTATTCTAACGAGTGGCCGACCGATAACACAACTGTTAACAGATATAAGAACTATGACGCATTATATTGGTCATTGGGAACTTTCGGTAGTTTGGAAATTCGTATTCCAACCTTGCCGGCGACGGGAATGAGCATGCATATGAGATTATATGCAGAAAAAAGCAATAACGAGTATGGCGGAGGTCGATTCAATATTACTTGTGGGAAGACTAGTATGGGAAATAATCTTGATTTCAGAACGGGGAGCAAGCTAGCTAAATGGGCTGGTTTCTACGTAGGAAACAATGATGCAAATACCAATCTGTTAATCAAAGTTGGTGATATGGTTGGGGAAGGTGGTATAGACAGGCTGATATTCATGCCGTCATGGACGGGAGGTACTGCTGTGCCGGATGAAGGCGGATATTATTATGAGGATCGTTAAAATTAAAGCGATGAAAAACAGGAATCATATGAAGATAATTAGACTCATACCCGTATTGTGCCTTGTAGTTTTGTCGGCATGCAAAGATCCGATGAAGAACTATTACGGAGATGATAAGTATAAGGCTCCGGGGAATCAATCCGTAATGGAGGCCCTGAACAGTAATCCGGATTACTCTACTTTCGCATACTTGATGGAGAAGACTGGGTTGGACCAGTTGTTTAAAGACAATGTCTTGATGACGATATGGGTCCCTCTGAATGAAGATATGCCGGCTGATGTACTCACCTTGACGGAAGAGGAGCAGGTACGAATGATTCGGAATCATCTCAGTCTTGGTTCTATGAATACTCGTTCTTTAGATGGGCAGATCAGCACTAGCGGAAGCAATGCTAAAATCGTGAATATGAGTGGGAGGCATATGCCTCTTACGAGAACAGGCGGGATATATTCGATTGATGGTGCTCCTCTGTTGAATACGGATATCATTTGCTCAAACGGAATTATTCAGGAAATTTCGGAATGGTTCCTGCCGAGAACAACTTTGTATGAATATGTAGTAAATCTTGGTAGCGATTATAGTCTGTTCCGGGATTCGCTTCTTGCACGTAACGTATTGACTTTTGATGCCGATAGTAGTAAGACCGAACATGTCGATTCTACTGGTAAGCCAATATGGGATTCCATATTCTTGTTGTCGAATGACGTTTTCGATTATGCGGATTTGAATGACATCACGAAGACATTTACAATATTTGTTCCGACAAATGAAGCTGTTTCGACAATGTTCCGCGATATGTCCAACTACTTGCTCGCAGCCAATTATACTATTACTTCAAAGGATACGGCAAGATGGATGGATTGGCTGATGCGAACTGCCATTCAGCCAGCACAGAGGGAATATGTTCCGGATAGGGAATGGACCAATAGTCTTTGGACTAAGAGTGCTTGGCAGAATAATAATAAGGATAAGCATGATTCGTTGTTTACGTGGGAGGATCAAGCCACATATACATTTCGTACTAATTTTCAGGAAGTTTATGATCCGACAGTCAAGAAATATTTGAATGGATGGGCTTATGAGTGGAATAAAATTAGGGTGCCAAAGACGATGTACCTTGCAAAGGTAGATTTCAACCCATGGCGTACACGTAATGCGGCTGGTGGTATGAATGTGGATATTAATAATCTTGACTGGTGGGGTGGACAGGTAGCTACTGATGCAGGTAGTGGTCCGACAACAAGCCCTACAAACTCTGTATTTATTCAGTTCGGTCGAGCAGGGTTCGCTAGTGATGGTCAGGAAGAGGCATATTACGGGTATAAATCGCTTAAACCTGTAACTGTTGAAAATGAAGAGAGTGGAGAGGATGAAGAGGAGCTAGTAGCGTTAAATGTGATGCCCGGATATTATGATATAGGCATTAGATTGATGAATAAGACAGTGAATGGTTTGGAAAATGAGACAGACTCAGTAACCGTTTACGTGAATGGTTCGCCTATCGTTGTGAAAAACATTACGACGAATAGATACAATAACGATGACAGGCTAATCATTGAAGATTTCTATATATCCGGTCAGTATGAACCGGTCAGCATAGAGATACATTTGTTCCCTACAACTGAGACAGATCCTACTATGTATAGGGCGTATCGAAGGTTGCAAGTTGGAAAAACAAGGCTTATTCCATCGGAATCGGAATTGAATTATAGGTAAATAGAGAAAAAATTATACCATGCGTAATTTTATAAAATACTCAACTTTAGTTCTCGCAGCGCTTTGCTTCGCCTCTGCATCTTATGCTCAGGTGAGCGGGGCAAGACGAGCAACTACTACGGCTAAATTCCCGGAAGTTAGCGGTATTGTGTACGATGCTAATACGAAGGAGCTTATTCCTGTCGCACAGATAAGTTCGCCTGCGGCCATATCTAGTGTCTCTTCGAACGAGAGAGGGCAGTTTACCATTACCGTGCGTTCTACACAGACGGTGCTGTCGATCTCGAAAGACGGTTACTATACTGCTAATGTAGAGGTATTCGGTAGGTCTGGTTCCGATACGATTAGTGTCTTCCTGCAAAGAATGGATATGACGCGTTTGCCTGACAGTTATTTTAATAATGAAGGGCAGTTTGCGATGTCTAATAAGACAGGTACGGCAACTGCTGTCAATATTAGGGATATCGGCGAGTCTTATTCCCGCTCTAGTGACGCTCTCGTAGGTGTGTTCCCGAGTTTGCGCGTAATAAATAAGAGTGGGATGAACGGTGAAGGCTCGTTTATAAATATGCGAGGCATACGTTCATTCATCGGCCAGAATACTCCGGCTTTGGTTGTCGATGGTGTACCCTATCGTCCGAATCAGAACTTGTCTAACGTTATCAATGGTTTTTCGGCTGATATTATGGACCCGATCAACCTAAGGGATGTTAGCTCCATCACTCTCTTGAAAGGTGCTGACGCATTGGAATACGGTTCGTTGGGTAGCAACGGTGTTCTTGTTGTCACAACAGACGAAGGCCTTGCCAACGAAACGCGTGTAGAAGTGCGTACTACTCAAGGTGTCGGTTTTATATCGCGCCAGATACCCATGATGAACGACGTAGAGTTCAGAGATTACATAATGGATATCGGTAGTAAATATATACCGCAAAACACGTTGTTGACCACATTCCCATTCTTGAAAGATCCTGCAACCTACACAGAAGAAGAACGCCTGAAATATGGGTATAATACTAACTGGCAGGATGAACTTTACAGACCGGCTTTCGTTTCGGATAACAGTCTGAAAGTAAAGGGTGGTGATGCTATCGTAAGATATATGCTTACAGCCGGCTATCAGTCAATGAATGGAGTTATAGAACCTTCTGTTATGAACAAGTTCTATACGAGGACTAATACAAATATCAGCTTTAGTCCTAAATTGACGGCGAATGCGTCGATTGCATTCGATTACGCTGATATGCAGTTGTACGAACAGGGTATGACAAGGGAGACCAACCCTATGCTGGCAGCTTACGGATTCTCTCCAAGTTCGACCGCTTACCAGTATGATGAATTTAATCGTAGGACCGATACTTATACTGAATACGATCCTGCGATGCTAATAAGTAACCCTGTAGCTATGCGGTCAGAAACTGAGAATACTGCCAGAAGGTATGATATGTTGATCAATACAGGGGTAAAATACCAATTCCTGCCCAATCTTCAGATGGACCTTAAATTTGGTATATATTACAACTATATGAAAGAGGATATGTTCGCGGGAGGTAGAACTTCTCTGGCTATCGCTCCTATAGTTGGAGGGTTGAGTAAGGCATTGAATACTGTTCGAAGCGGTGCAACTGAAACGCAGAACTATTATGGGCGTGTAGGCTTCAAGTATAATACTACTTTCAAGGAAAAGCACAATCTTAACCTTGCTCTCGGATGGCAGATGATGTCGGCGAAAGAAACGGCCAGCAATGGTATGGGGTATAATACGACGAGTGATAAGATCCGTAACCTGAATTCAGTTACAGACGTAAGCCGTCAGGTGGACGGTTACAATGAATTGTGGAACTGGATGAATGGCTATTTGACTGCTAGCTACAATTACGATTATCAGATTTATGCAAGTGCTACGGCTATGGTTGACGCTGCATCTACTTATGGTAGTTACAGCAGCAGGGCATTCGTTCTGCCCGCCTTTAAAGTAGGTTGGAAGATTGATAACGCTCCGTTTATGCGTAATAGCAACGTTGTTGATAATCTTATGCTGCGTGCAGAATATAGTGTGAACCCGAACAGCCGTTACGACAGCCGTTATAGCACATACTATTATGTCCTGAAAAAAGTGCGTGACATTTCCGGTTTGGTACGTGCCGGTGTTCCTAACTTGAAGATCGAACCTGAAAAGGTGCATAATATCAACGTTGGTTTGGACTTCGCTACTATCGGTCATAAATTTACAGCTAGTGTAGACCTCTATCAGGAAAACACCAAAGACATGATCGTTGAAAGTAAGATATCTTCTTCATACGGAGCTTCTACCATGTTCAAGAATGATGGTGAGTTACGTACCCGTGGTATTGAAGTCGGTGCTAGTGCGCTTATTTTCGGTCAAGGTAATTTCAAATGGATGGCAGGAACTAATATAGGTGCATTCAATACTGTTATCCGTAGCCTCGGTGGTGGACTTAAAGAGCAGGTTCTTGAACTTACAGATGGAGTGTCTGTTATCAATCGAGTAGGAGAATCTCCCTATGCTTTCTATGGTTATGTTTCGCAGGGTGTTTTTCAGGATGAGAAGCATGTCGCAAAATATGATTACAGAACACAGGGCGGATACTATTTCCAAGCGGGTGACGTAATCTTCAAGGATCGTGATGGAGATAAGATGATTACATCGCATGACCGGGAAATATTGGGTGATGCAACTCCTGATTTCTACGGAAATATTTTCAGCAAAATGAGCCTGAAGAATTTCACCCTCTCGATGAACTGGTCGTTCAGCTACGGAAACGATATCTATAACGGTGTTCGTCGCTTGAATGAATCTGGAACCACTTTCTCCAATCAGGCTGCAAGTATGACCCGTAGGTGGCAACAGGCTGGTCAGGTTACCGATATTCCTCGTGTTACCTATATTGATAATGGACAAAATAACAGATTCTCATCACGTTGGATCGAAGACGGTTCTTATATCAAGTTGAAAGAGTTGACTCTTAGCTACGATTTCGGAAGGAAGGTACTCTTTATGAACGACCTTAAAGTGTTCATTACGGCTGAAAATCTGCTTACGTTTACGAAGTATTCCGGATCGGATCCTGAATTCAGTTACTCATATGACATGGATCTTCAGGGGATGGACCTTGCTAAAATTCCGGTGCCGAAATACGTAAAACTCGGTTTGATAATGAACTTCTAATTAAATGCATGAATTGAATTAAACAAGAGGAAAACAATATGAAAAAGTTGAAAACCATATTTGTTGCGGGAGTTTCATTACTCGTCTTGAGTTCGTGCAGCTTCTTTGACGCTAAACCGGAGGACTTCGTTGCAGAGGAAGATAACTATAAGGCCAAAACTGCGATCTATGCGGACTTCATGGGACTTTTGGGAACTCTTCAAGATGCCGTAACCCAGTTAGTGTTGGTGTCGGAACTTCGTGGCGATCTTATGATGCCTACCGATCAGGCTCCGAGTGAATTCGTGGACGTATATATGTATGATATGTCCAATATACAGGCGAACTACATTTACGATCCGGCTCCGTTCTATCGTATCGTTATGAACTGTAACGACTTCCTGCGTAGAACAGTGAAGTATAATTCGGACTATCCGGGTGTATTGGCGACCAATATCTACCGCCAGATGATAGGCGGTGCCGTAGCGTTAAGGACTTGGGCATACCTGACACTTGGTAAGATATACGGTGGTGCCGTGTATTACGACTATGCAATGACCGGAGAGATCGACATATCCCATATGCGGGACAAATGGAAAGAGATGCCGGAGTTGATAAAAGAGTTGATCTATTTCATGAATAATGGTGTAGACAACGTTAACGGTGTCATATCCGTTCGATTGGACGAGATTTTCGGATTGAGTGGAAACCAATGGCGAAGGATGACTATCGCTCCAGATGCATTACTTACGGAGTTGTATCTGTGGGAAGGCGCTTACGGGGATCCTGAAAATCCGGTAAGTTACGAAAAGGCTGTCCGTAGGGCGGTTAACTGTATTGCGGATAAGGGAGTATTGGGTGGCGGTAATGAAAATCGCTGGTCTTTGGCAGGATATTTCCAGGGGGATAATTGGAAAAACATATTTAAGAGTAACTTCGGTGGAGATCAGGAAAATGAAGCGATGACTACTGTCTTTTGGGATATGGAAGAAGGGCAGGACAATATGCTGATGAAATATTTTAACAACACATCTGTTAATGACCTTTACTATCTGAAAGCGACTTCAACCTATGCCAATATGGTGTCTGGCGATAAAAGATCTGCGGCTACCATAACTTCGAATTATGGTGAGCGAATGATTACGAAATTTAACCAGGATTTTACCAATAAGTTCTTCTACCTTTATCGTGGTGCAGATTTGTATTTTATGATAGCTGAAGGTCTTACTGCATTGGAACGGTTCGAGGCGGCTGACCAGTTGATAAACCAAGGAACTAAAGCCGCACACGCTAACGGGTATGGAGAACCGTTCGACGCACCTATATGGTGGCATGGAAAATTTTCGAGGTGTCCCGGCGTTCGTGGTCGTGTCGGGGCTTCTACCATCAGTTCTAAGACTTTTATGTGGCAGGATCGCTATGCTGATTTGCACAGGGCTAAGTACAAACAGGAAACAGGAGAGTATCTTTATGAAACTATATCGAGGGAGGGGCCAAGTCATCCTCAGTATGAGCAATATCTTGCTTATAGGGAACGTAGGATGCATGTCTTGGATAGTTTGATTGCGCAGGAAGTTGGACGTGAACTTGGGTTTGAAGCTAAGCGTTTCTTTACTTTGGTTCGTATGGGTATACAATTGAAAGATCCAGATGTAGTGGCTCAGGTAGTATCTAAGAAATTCGATGACGAGGACGATGCATATGCTGCTGCTCAGTTACTTAGGGACCCTGAAACGTGGTTTATCAATTACGATCTACAACTTTCTAAATAACTAGCTGAAATAAACTAATATCCTAAAAATGTCAGTAATGAAGAAAGTTTTAATATGCCTATTGCAGGTTGCTGTGGCTATAGGATTCGTTTCGTGCGAGAAAGGTATCGACGAGGAATCCCATTTTATAGGGACGGGCGAGATAGACCCGGGCCAGAGTAACGACCAATGGGACTGGGTAGACGTTTACCCGGGCCCTGTGAATTCGCAGATAGAAAGGCTTCAGGATACAACAATAACGATCTTGGGCAAGTACAAACCGATACCTTATTCTCCTGAGACACCGATTCTCCAGAGTACAGGGTTGTATGCCGCTGCGGACGAATTGATAT
>CALYBQ010000004.1 GCA_944415565.1 uncultured Rikenellaceae bacterium | reverse complement strand
CCCACCTCTTCCCATTCCGAACAGAGAAGTTAAGCCCATTTACGCCGATGGTACTGCAAATTTTTGTGGGAGAGTAGGTTGCCGCCTTCTTCAAGGTCCGATTCGAATGAGTCGGACCTTTTTTATTTGTATGCCCGCACTCGGTGCAATATCTTACGCATGTTACGATTATTTCTTACTTGGAAGCCCTAATTGAAGGCAATGGACTCTGCCGGCTTGTAGTGTGGTCTGGACATCTTGAAAGGACTTAGTCAAGCAAAATGTGATGAAAATAAATAGCCTGTAATGATTTACAGGCTATCTTGTATGTGTGTGGGTATTGTTTCGGCTACCATTCTTTTCTGGGGAAACACATTACGATTATTACCCCTATCCAACTTAACAGTAATGCGATCAGAATTGCCGGCAGTGCGTCTATTTTCCTCTTTTTAGATTGCTTGTAGGAAACAATACATGGAAGTACGACTAATAAAACTATCAGAATGATGAAACTGAAATTGCCACTGCTACTCGCAGCTACTTGTAATGGAATGTTCATGTTTAATTGTTTTGTGTGCGTATGTGTTAATAAAAACGTGGGACAATACTTTCTATTCGTCTTCTGAGGTCTTCGACTACCTGCCTAACAAATATGAGTAAAGCCCACGCTACCGCGTGAGCATTAACTTTACTCCTGTTAGGTCTTGAAAGTGTCGAAGTTTCAGAAGACAAGAATAAAAGCTAACGCTTTTTATGTATGTGCCGGAACCGTATCCGGAATGATCGATGTTAGTTAATTTTGATTATCTGTCCATAGGCTATCACGTATTGGTACGAAAACAAAGATAGGGAAAATGGAACATATTTGAAAACGGCAGGGAGGCGATATAATATTATAGCTATCTTTGCAAAAAAAGATGATGAAATACGATAATACTGATGTGCGGCGGCAGGATCGCCTGCTGGACGAAAAAGATGCCGTAGAATTGCTGAAATGTGGAGAATACGGATTCCTTTCGTTGAGCGGTAGCGAGGATTGCGGCGGCGGATACGGGATTCCTGTAAGTTATGCTTTCGACGGAGATGATCTCTGGTTTCATTGTGCGCCGGAAGGTGAAAAGCTACGCAGGATAGCGCATTGCGACAGGGCTTCGTTTTGTGTAGTGGGGCGGACACACGTTTTGCCGGATAAGTTTTCGACATTATACGAGAGTGTGATCGCTTTCGGCAGGATAGAGATGGTGGACGATACGGATGTAAAACGTCGTGCCCTTGCTTTGTTGGTCAGGAAATATGCGCCCGAATACGTCGAGAAGGGAGAGAAATATGCTGAGCATTCTTTGCCAAGGACCGCTATATTGCGTCTTAGGATAGAGACATTCAGCGGAAAGGCTAAGCGCGGTACTGTGCTGCCGGCTTTATAAGCCTGTCCAGACAAGAAACGCCCTCTTTCAAGAGGGCGTTTCTTGTCTATCTAATGTATGTGGATCATTTATTTTACGGGGCTTTCGAATAGCGGAGCTAGCTCCTTGACCTGTCGGTGATTCGTCATGTCTACTTGCACCGGTACTATCGAAACGTAGTTATTGGCCAAGGCCCATTCGTCAGTGTCCGTAGCATCGGGTTCGGTATTGTAGAAATCACCCGTGAGCCAGAAATAGTCCTTGCCGCGTGGGTCCTGCCGGCTGACGAACTCTTCGCGCCAGAACCCTTGGTTTTGGCGGCATACCATTATCCCTCTTATCTCGTCCGCAGGCACTGCCGGGATATTTACGTTCAAGCACAACGGCATTTGGAGGTTGCCGTTCATGACCTTGTCGATTATGATGCGTGAGTACTCAACGGCCGCCGTGAAATCGGCATCAGCGTGGTGGTCCAGCATCGAAAGCCCTATGGACGGGACGTTGTAGAAGCTGGCTTCGATGGCGGCGCCCATAGTGCCGGAATAGAGTATGCTTATTGCCGAGTTAGAACCGTGGTTGATGCCTGAAATGGTGAGATCGGGTATGCGTCCTGCCAACAGGTGGTCGTAAGCCATTTTTACACAATCGACGGGGGTTCCGCTGCATGCGTATATTTCAAGGTCGGGCTCTTTGCGGACGGTCCGCAGGTATAATGGCGAGTACATTGTAATAGCGTGAGCCATGCCAGAGTGAGGGCGTTCCGGAGCTATTACTACGATTTGCCCCAACTCGCGGACGGATTCTATGATACAATTAAGCCCTTTGGCATCCACTCCGTCGTCGTTGGTGAGGAATATAAGCGGCTTTTTATTTTTTACATTTTCCATAATCACAAAGATACGCATAATGTGGAAAAAATGTATCGGATAACAAAGGTGAAGTAGCTATTCGCGTGCGGTAATTACCGATGTATTTTATGCGGTCTGTTGTATTGTTTTTATTGCTGTATTTGGTTGGGCGTGATAAAAAAAGAAAGCCGCCCATCGAGGGCGGCTTTCAGTAGCTTAGGATATATTATCCTTAGAATTTCACGATGAAACCAACTTCGATGTCACCGGTAGTGAACGCATCTTCAGCGTCTACACCAAGACCGAAGCCAGTGTTTTTCCTTTTTGCACCACCGTCCTGCTCAGCTATGCTCCAGTCCCAACCGATTCTTGCGAAGTTGAAACGGCTTTCGAGCATTACGTTGCAAGTAAGGTCGAACTGAACAACCGGAGAGATCATAACGCTTGCAGCTTTGATTTTGTCTTTGCCGCCTCCGTCATACTTCAGGTCACCCATGTAACCGGTTACATCACCCTGGAAAGCGAGTGAGAAACGGCCGAGCTGCCATGCAGTGTAACGAACGTAAGGATTGAGTCCATACATGCTCTGTTTTGCTTCGTCTTTGATCTTGGTGTATGAGTAACCGAGACCGAGACCTACCATCCAGCTTTCGTTGAAGATGTAACCGAACTTAGGAACGATGTTGAAAGTAGTAGTTTCTACTTTGCCGTCGCGGAATTCAGCAACTCCAAGACCACCGTAGTTGTAAAGGTCATAACCCTGCTCAGACTGGCTGAAACCTACCGAACCTCCAACAAACCACTGTTGTGCGCTTGCCATTGAAACCGCAGCGATCATCATAGCTGCAGAAAGAAGAATCTTCTTCATAATCATTTACTTTTAAGTTAAATAAAAAAGTTAAGAACTGTCTTGTGTTAATCGTTACTATCAAAAGTCATACCACTTTTCAATGCTATTATAAATGGCATATTTTGACGATGCTAATATATTCTAAAAAAAGTAACTACGCAAATAATAGGTGTTTTATGAGCATTTTAGTACCAATATTTTTTCTTTTAAGGAATATGTAATATCTTTGCGGTCTCGCGCAAGGAACCTCTTGACAGGACGCAGGTGCCGGCAACGTTCCCCGCTTAACTCAAACATTTTTATTAAGATGGACAATTTAATCAAAATCGCTCAGGAATCGATGTGGGCTCAGAAAGAGGTTCCTGCATTCAAAAGCGGCGATACGATCACGGTTTCTTACAAAATCGTGGAAGGTAACAAGGAACGTGTACAGAGCTTCCGTGGAGTGGTGATACAGATCAAAGGTTCGGGTATGACCAAGATGTTCACCATCCGTAAAATTTCAAACGGTGTCGGAGTGGAACGTATATTCCCGCTTTACTCGCCGCATATCGACAGCATCGAAGTGAACAAACGCGGTGTTGTACGCAGGAAGAGGATCTATTATCTGCGTGAACTTACCGGTAAGAAAGCACGTATCAAAGAAAAACGTGTGCCTGTCGCTGAAAAGTAGGATTTCGGCGCAGTTACGTAGTAATAAAGAGGGGAATGACGAAAGTTGTTCCCCTCATTTTTGTGTGAACGGCTGGGCGGTTGCGATCGAATGGGCATAATTCTGATAAGAGTCATTCTGGTTCCGGCCTAAAAATTGTAATAATTGAGGAGATTTTAGAAAGTTTTAACCAATTTTACATTCAGCTAAGAATATTCTTGCTGTTTTTCGATGAATTTTCTTACATTTGAAAGGTTGCAATTTTAAACTGAACCAAAATGTTGGCCGATTAACAGAAAAATATTATACTGAAGGTATGCGAAAATGTATTTTCGGTGTAGGTTTCTGGCGGAATAGGTAAAATGTGTGGTTTTTCCGGGATTTCATTGGATGCTGGAAAATTCTGTTTATAATTGGAATCGAAAAGATTGATTGTCAAACATAAAAATTTAAACATATAACCTAAATCTACTACATTGATATGATGCGAAAAACTTTGTGGGCATTAGCCCTGCTCTTCGTGATGAGCGGGTGCAATGACGGCGGTGAAGATACTCCTCCAAAGTATGACAAGATGGTTGACGTTACGTTCAATATCGAGTACAGCTTGAACTATGATACCCCGTCCATATATTATCCCTCGACAGGTGTCGCGCCTGAACCTTCTGTTCCTTCTGACCCGTCTGGTTCTGTGGGGCAGGTTCCTGCTATGCCGCAAGGTAAGGCTATGAGGTTTGTGGTCGAATTGTGGGAGAATGTCGCTGCGGAGGGAGAGGAGCCGCACTATATCCGTTATAATCAGAAGCAATGGGGAATACTGAAGCATTCTCCGGTAGAGGGTGAAGAAGATAGGTATCTCTTTACTGCCACGGCACGCGTGACCAAGAAGAAATATAAGATGCTTATCTGGGCTGATTATATAAATTCTCGTTATGTTACTAATGACGGGACGTTAAGTTCTACAAATGTTGGCGCATATTTCGGCGTTAACTATGTAGATGACTTTGATACAGATATTAGAGGTTTAAGGTGCGTTAATATTCCGCGAGCCTTACAGCGTGATGCATACGATGCTTTCAGTGGGATACAGGACGTAGATCTGACGCCTTTCGAAGAGTTTAATACGGCTGCTACCACGATAGAAGCCTCGGTTGAGCGGGTATTCGGTAAATATACTCTTATTGCTACTGACCTGCAAGAGTATAAGGCTAAATTTTCGGAGGATGAATACTTTGCTCGTAGGAGACCTGTGAATGTTAAGATTGATTACGGTGCTGAATATGCCGAAGCTCCTGCTTTAAAAGACGAAGAAACGGGCGAACTTATTAACGGTATGCGCGGCACATTCGATGCCTTGAATCAAAATGTATCGTATTATACTGCAAATCAGACAATGCAGTTGCCAATATTGTCTGTATCTGATGACGAAAGCGAAGTGTACCTCACTTTTGATTATGCTATCGGTATGCCGGACAAGACTCCTTTGAAAGATGTCAAAATGACTATTTATGGGCCGGGTAGCTATCCTATCACAAGGCTTAGGATTGGTGAAATTCCGTTAGAACGTAATAAAGAGACGTTCTTCAGGGCTGGATTCTTTACCAACTCGTGGGAAACCGGCGATGGAGATATAAATATCGAGGACGATTTTGACGATCTCGGTGATCCTGAAGAGATCAACTAAGCACGGAATTGTTGCGAGATTTGAAATTTAACAGAGAAAAAACGAAAAAATATAAAAACTATGAAAAAGCTACTTCTTTATGCTTTTGCAGCCATAGTGGGCCTCGCATCTTGTGCTAAAGATCCTGTGTCACATGATGGCGCGCGTAAAAAGGGTGAGCCGGTAATGTATAGTCTTAGTGTAGGCGGATTCGGGTATGATAAAAATGACGAGTCGCGTTATAACGATCTTACCGGAGGAGCGCTGGCGAACGTAGATCCCGAACAATTCCTTATAAGGTATGTACTCGAAGTGTATAACTCGGATGGAACAGAATTGGTGAACCGTTACGAGCGTTTCGTGGACTTTACCAAGGAGCAGCCCGAGGAAGGCGAAGTTGTAATGACGACCGAATCGCAGGGGGCTACGAAGTTCTTCATAAGGCTTCTTACCGATAAATATAAGTTCGCTTTGTGGGCAGACTTGGTGCCGAGGGAAGGTATTGAACCTACCTCTACCGATAAAAATTATATCGATGAGCCTGTGGAGCTTCCGTCTGCATCGGACTATTTCTACGATACTTCGGACGGTCTTGATAATGTGGCTGTCGATATGGATTTGTATGACGTCAAGGATGATGCTTTCATCAATGGCGGACGCAGGATGAGCCGCGATGCATATTGCAGTACTGCATCGGTTGACCTTGTTAATGACAGGGTAACTGATGGCTCGCTGAATCTTAAGAGGGCGTTTGGCCGTGTTATGGTTTACGGACAGAAGATGGATCCGGACAGATTGCAGGCAGCCGGCATCACAGTACCTGATAGTGTTGTGGTAACTTATGCCGATAATAAATATTATTCGAAATACGACGTTCTTACAGCGAAACCGTTTGGCGATCCTGTGATGGGCGAAGTTAGCTACGGGCACAGCCTTACGCCGGAAGATCATCCGGTTGAAGCCGAGGTAGTTTTGGGCAATAAGACATATACGGACCTTCAGCTTATAACGTTCGATTACCTTTTGCCTACGAGCGACGATACTGACAAGACTTCTTTCACGATAAAATATTTTGCTGACGGTGTGGAGATTCCCGACATTACGTCAGAAGTGCTTGATAAGACTATTGTGTCGAATAAACAGCAGCGCTTTGTGGTCAACCTGTTCGGTAACGACCACCAGTATATTGCTGTGCTGAAAGATGCTGATGGAACGGTTATCCCCGGTGGGCTGACCGATCCGGATACTGCATTGGAAGAAGCACTCGACCGAGTGCCTGATGGAGGTACTATTAAATTGTATGCAGGCGCGTTCAAATCTACCGGTCTGAATATAGATTTTAAGAATGTCACTATCGAAGGTATTGGTGAACAGACTATTATCTATGGCGAGAATCCTATAGATCAGCCTAACGAAACAGGCAGTTATTATGGAAAGAACCCAATTTTGAAAATAACGGGTGCGGAAGGCGATGCGAATACTGCTAATGTGACGATCAAAGATGTCACGTTTACTATACGCAATACTCCGGGACCGGGTGATGCCGATGGTCTGACCATCTCTGGGTTCGCAACGGTAACTCTTGACGGTGTGGTATTCGATGGAATCGGTAATATGGTTAATGGAGCTTATACTCCGAACGATAACCAACAGGGCCGTGCCATAACCGTTCTATCAGGTGCAAAACTGACAGCAACGAATTGTTCTTTCAGCCACTTCAACAAGAATGCTGTTGATGTGTTCGCGGGAGGTCGTGCCGATATGTCGAACTGTACGGTAGTTGGTGACGCTTATGATGCACAGAATGTTTATGACAGAACATCTGGCGATCAGGAAACTAAGGTTAATGCAGCTTATGCTGGACACGCTATACAGAATGGTTTTGTGTTCCGTGAAGGTGCGGCAGGAAGTGTTACGGAATGCCAGTTCTCGGATCTTAAATTCGGTCTCGAAAGGTTGCTTAGGAAAGAAAAATGGGATCAGAGCCGTGCGGTTTATATCGTTGATGCTAGCGTGTCATCGTCTGTGACCGGCGATAGCGATCCGACCAATACGTATACGAATTGCGAATTGGATTGGAACGTATGGGTGCCGATACCGGATAGCGATAATGCCAAATTGGTAGACCTTGCGCTTAACGGCGTAACGGTGGACAATTTCAGTCCGGATCAGTTGGTATACGACATTACGGTGGATAACAATGTCGAGACCGCAGTGGTAACGGCTGTAAAGGAACACGAGTATGCGAAGGTTGCAATCAATCCGGCTGAGATAACTCCGCTTCCGGTAGGTGTGATGGTTCCGTTTGAGGTTACTGTTACGGCTGAAAATGGAGATCAGTTGGTATACAAAGTTAATGTAACTCGTGTGGCATCTGACGATGCGAGCCTTTCTACAATTACGGTCAATGGTGCGGCAGTAGAAGGTTTCTCTCCGGAGAAACTGGCGTACAGCGTCGAGGTTGAAAACGATGTAACGAGCGTTGAAGTGTTGGCTGAGCAGCAGCATGGAGGAGCAACTGCCGTAATAGAACCTGCAGGTGTAGTCGAGATTGCTTCGGGCGAGATGAAAGAATTCACGATTACTGTGACGGCACAGGATGGTACAACTCAGTTGATATATACGGTTAACGTTACACGTAAGAAATCAGATAACGCTAAATTGGTAGGTATTTCTATTAACGGAACCTCGATAGCTGATTTTAGCGAGTCTACTTTTGTGTACGACGTAACTGTTGCTGACGATGTCGAAACTGCTCAGGTTACAGAGGTGCTTACGGCACATGGGGAAGCGACTTTCTCAATAGATCCCGATGGAGCTATGCCGTTGGAACCCGGTATAGAGCAGACTTTCACAATAGTTGTTACGGCTGAAAATGGAGAGCAGCTTACATATACCGTTAATGTGACGCGTCACAAGTTGAGCGATAACGCTAAGTTGACGAGCATTCAGTTGAACGGTGTGACGATAGAGGGCTTCAGTGCAGACAAATTGGAATATGAGGTCACTCATGCCATAGGAGATAATATTTCGCTTACGGCTTTGGCAGAGCATGAAAATGCGAATGTAGTAATCGAACCTAATCCGGAGTTTTCGTTGGCAGACGGTGAGGAAAAAGAGTTTGTTATTACAGTAACTGCCGAGGATTCTCAGGCGACTCTTCAGTACCGCATCAAAGTGACCGGTTTTGTGGAATAAGGTCGTGATTTATAATATAAAAAACGGTTACTCATTTGAGTAACCGTTTTTTATTGGCACATATCTGGGGCATGTAGTGTTAAGGCTTGTGTATGGGCGGTGATGGACTTAGTTCTTATTAATGTAAGTATAATGCTGGGTTCAGACAGATAAGGACTCGCTATGGAATAGCCGTTTGCTTGAGGTTGCGCCTTTTTAACAAGGTGCTTTGCCTCCGGTTGTTGGTTGGGTGCGGAAATCAAATGTATTCTGTACAAAAGATGTTGTTGGGGTATGTCTTATGGGTGTTAATGCTTTGGGCGGTGTAGCTTGCAGATAGATTGAATTCGAAAGGCTGGAAAATTTAGACTGTTTTTTCGGAATATGTTCGGGGGCTTGACTGGGACTGTAAAACATATTATGCCTCATGATCGTTCTTGTTAGTGATTCTCTTGATGTCGATATTGGCTGTTTCAAGTGTGCCTAATACTGCCTTTCTAGCATACTACCTAACCGGACGATTTTGTTTCGATGGTGAATGTTTAATGGCTTAGATGTCGAAGGCTGGATGACTTTATTTTAGGAGCTGCGGCCATATGTTGATAATGGTGAAAATAATAATGCCGGACCAATTATTGGTCCGGCATTATCAATTATGGGATTAATATTACTCGTCCTTGTCTTGTTCAGAATAGGCTTTCAGAAGCTTGTCCTGCACATCCGAGGGCACTTGTTCGAACGAGGCGAACTTCATCGAATATGTCGCTCGTCCACTTGTAAGCGAACTGAGTGTGGTCGAGTAGCGGTACATCTCGGCGAGCGGGACGCGAGCAACGAGGCGGTCGAATCCTGCATCGGATGTCATGCCTTCGATCATGGCCCTGCGGCTCTGCATGTCGCTCATTACGTCGCCCATTTTATCAGACGGTACGAGGACTTCGACCGTATATACCGGTTCCATGATCTTCGGGCCGGCATTGCGAAAGGCTTCGCGGAAAGCGTTGCGTCCCGCGAGTTTGAACGATATTTCGTTCGAGTCTACCGGGTGCATCTTGCCGTCGTAGACGACTACGCGAATATCGCGTGCGTACGAACCTGTAAGCGGCCCTTCCTCCATCTTCTCCATAATACCCTTTAGGATGGCCGGCAGGAATCTCGCGTCTATGGCACCTCCGACGATGGAGGAGTAGAATTGTAATTTGCCGCCCCATTCGAGCTCTATCTCTTCCTTACCCTTCACGTTGACGGTTATCTCTTTGCCGCCGATCTTGTATTTTGTAGGTTCGGGCATTCCCTCGTAATATGGCTCGATGACCAGATGCACCTCGCCGAATTGTCCGGCTCCGCCCGACTGTTTTTTGTGGCGGTAGTCCGCACCTGATACTTTCGTAATGGTCTCGCGGTAGGATATGCGCGGAGCTAAGAACTCTACATCGACTTTATAGTTGTTGGCGAGCGTGGTCTTCATTATATTGAGATGGTGTTCGCCCTGTCCTTGTACTATGGTCTGTTTCAACTCCTTGGAGTATTCTACAAGGAGTGTCGGATCTTCGAATGCCAATTTGTTAAGTATTTCGCCGAGTTTTTCGTCATCTGCGGAATTAGTGGCCTTGATTGCTGCACGGTAACGCGGATCGGGGAATGTCATCGGCTCTATTTGCAGAACCTCGTTCGCTCCGCAAAGGGTGTCGTTGGTTTTAGTGCCTTTGAGTTTGACTGTACATCCTATGTCTCCGGCGTACATCTCCGTGACTTTCACGCGGTTTTTGCCTGCCACGGCGAACAGTTGTGCGAGTTTCTCCTTGTTGCCGGTACGGGCGTTAATTACTTCCATGCCTTCTGTGAGCTTCCCGCGTATGATGCGGAAATAGCTGATCTCGCCGATATGTTGTTCTACGCTGCTTTTGAATATGAACGCTACGGCCGATCCGTTCTCGTCGGCAGCGATCTCTTGCCCGTCTACAGTTTTGAATGCCGGGGCTTTCAGCGGACCGGGCGCTACGTTGATTACGAACTCCATCAGGCGTTTCGTACCTATGTCTTTTTTGCCCGAGGTGCAGAATACAGGCATCAAGTCGCGTTTCGCGAGCCCAATTTTAAGCCCGTTACGCATTTCGTCCTGTGTGAGCGTCCCTTTCTCGAAGTAGAGTTCCATGAGGTTCTCGTCGTTTTCTGCCGCTGCTTCCACCAGCGTGTTGTTGAGTTCGAGTGCCCTCTCCATCTCCGATTCCGGAATGTCGAGCTCCTCGCGCGTCCCGTTATCGTCCTTGAACTTGTACATCTTCATCATCAGCACGTCGATGAAAGAGTCGAAGCCGGGACCGGGGTTTATCGGGTACTGGACGATGACCGGTTTCACGCGCGACGACGAGCGTAGCGATTCCATAGTCAATTCCCAGTTGGCCTTTTCGTGGTCCAGTTGGTTCACGACGGCGATTATCGGTTTGCCCATGCTCCTCGCGTAACGGGCCTGTACCTCGCTGCCCGCTTCGAATCCGCTCTGTGCGTTGAAAAGCATCAACCCCACGTCGGCTACCTTGAAGGCGGAGAACAGTCCTCCGCAGAAATCGTCCGACCCGGGGGTGTCTATTATGTTGAGTTTTTTCTCTTTGAATTCTGTGAACAGGATTGTCGGGTATATCGACCTCTTGTACTGGTGTTCGAGGTCGGTATTGTCCGAGAGGGTGTTGTCGTTCTCGATACTACCCCTGCGGTCTATAACCTTACCCTCAAAGGCCATAGCTTCTGCAAGGGTAGTTTTCCCGGAGCCCGGCGCCCCGAGCAACACGACATTCTTGATGTCGCTTGTTTTATAAGTTTTCATTTTCAGGAAGTAATTAAGTTTTTAGGTTTTAGGCATCATGAAACCGACGTTCGGCTTCCCCATAAATATACAGAAATAATAATTAAAAATCGGATTTTGTAGCGGGTTTGTTGATTTTAAAGTAATTTTGGGTATATCTGCTAACTCTCGGAAGAATGCGTATTTTTATTTTATCGGTCATCGCGGCGGCCCTTCTATCCAGTTGTGTGAAAGAGAAGATGATAACGGATAACGAGGGGGTGAACAAATGGGTGTACCATACCATGAAGCAGGAGTACCTTTGGTCGTCCAGTCTGGATAACTATGCGCCGTCGAGCCTTTCGCCGGACCAATATCTTGAGACGGTACGTTATCGCGATAATTGTTTCACTGCTCTGTCGCACGATTATTACGGCGACCGCTTTTCGAGCATCAGCCGTAAACGGGCGGCGTCACGGGCTGTGAGTAGTGAGGATTATGCCTATGATTTCGGATTCTCTTTTTATGAGTATGAGGCGAGCGACGGGCGCGATATAGCTTACGGGCAGGTGATCTACGTCGTACCCGGTTCGCCTGCGGATAGGGCTGGGATAAGGCGTGGCGACAATTTCAATGCGGTCGAGGTGGGGGCTGTCAAGAGGGAGATGCCTTTGTCTCGCGATGAATTGCATAGGCTTATGGCTAACCATACCGTCAAACTTCACATGTTTTATCCTGAGAAAAGGGTGGTAGAGGTGGAAAAGGGATTGTATCTGGACAATCCTGTGATTTTCGACAGTATTTACGAGACGGCAGCGGGCAAGACGGCGTATCTGGTTTACAACCATTTTACGAGCGGGCAGAACGACAGGTTCGATGATAAGCTGAAAGACATATTCGCTCAATTCAAAAGCGAGGGGGCGAGGAACCTTATTCTGGATTTACGTTACAATCGTGGCGGCGAACTTGGCACGACCGTGCTGCTTGGCAGCCTGATAGCACGGGAAAGCGATCTCGGCAAGCCGTTCGTGTATCTCGAACGTAATGTACATCGCGGAAAGTCTTACCATGATTATGACATCAAACGCTTCCATTCGGCAGCGGCACTGGGCGGGGAGTACAATCTGAATGTGGACAGGTTGTATATCATAACCCTGTCCTCTTCGGCTTCGGCCAGCGAGATGGTGCTGCATTGTCTGAAGCCGTATTTCGGAGAGGATTTGGGGCACGTCGGACAGAAAACCTACGGCAAGAACGTGGGGAGCGTGGTGATTACCAATCCGCGCTATGAGTGGGAGATCAGTCTCATCACCCTGAGGGCGTATGATTGCAACGGCGTGTCGGGTTACGAGAAGGGGATTCCGGTCGATCCTGCGTCACGCAGCTCATATGAAACGGGTGAGGAGTCATACTTATATGATAAAGGTAGCGCGACGTGGTTCAGCACAATAGGGGATTTCGGAGAGATCGGGGTGAAAAATTCCGAACGGATGCTGAAAGCCGTCATTACGCATATCGATCGCGGTGTGTGGCCGGTGCGTGCGCGCTCGGAAGATGTTGTTTGGGATGGCGTTGAGGAAAAGACTATATTCCCCGATAGAGAAGGCGGTTTGATCGAGGAGCGTCGTATCGTATTCTGAAACGTAGAGGAGACATTCGTGCTCCTGTTTCTGTTCTGGGCTATTGTCCCTACTGATTGTTCCTTATTTGCCCAATACTTGGGCTTGTAACGCCGGAACGATGCGTTCGGCAGGGATTTTGCAATGACCATTGGAGTCAACGTTCAACTTTAATGGTTATAAGCTATGAAAAATTACTTTTTGACAGAAATTAAGCAGGCCGTGAAACACTGGTGGGTTTCTCTGCTTGTCGGGATTCTCGCCATAGTGGTGGGAATATGGGTCATCGTTACGCCTTATTCTTCTTTCGCGGCCCTCATTATCTTGTTCGAGGTTGCGCTTGTGTTGGCCGGGGTACTGGATGTCCTCTTTGCGGTAGCGAACCGGAAGGTTCTGTACGGATGGGGTTGGAATCTTGCCGCAGGTCTTCTGGAGATACTTCTGGGGCTTACGCTGGTCGCCATACCGATGGTGTCTGTAGGCGTTATTATGATCTATGTGGTTGGATTCTGGATACTGTTCCGCTCCATCTGGTCCATAGGAGCGTCGTTCGACCTTCATCAGGTCGGTATTCGTGGATGGGGTTGGTTGCTTACGTTAGGAATCCTGATGGCGCTGCTGTCGTTCCTGTTCCTGCTCAGTCCGGCGTTCGGGGGAATCTTTATCGTGGTATTCGTAGGCATAGCAATGCTGGTTTACGGCCTCTTCCGTATTTTCCTCGCTTTCGATCTGAAAGCGCTTTATAAGGACATCAAGGAGATAGAGAAGTAAACACTCGGTTTTTTGCATAACTAAACGAAGCCTGACTTTTTACAGTCAGGCTTCGTTTAGTATATATTAGGTATGTCGGCTTTTCAGGTAAAAGCATGTTGGCTGTCTTCGGTCTGCAAATGCTCTATTTGTCGAAGATGTAGTGGAGTATCATGCGTGTGGCTCCAGTGTGGGCCGATACGTATTCTCCCGCTTTCTGACCTGTCGATTTAAGTAGGAAAGCGTCGGATAACAATGAATCCGCCCATGCGTCGAGTTGTGCGATGTCGGTGACGCTCGTGGCGGCACCGTCGCTGATGAGTTCCAGAGCCTCCTTGAATTTCCCGTGATTAGGCCCGAATGCGACGGGAACTCCGTATACGGCCGCTTCGAGCGTGTTGTGTATGCCAACTCCGAACCCTCCACCTATATATGCCATGTCGGCATAGGCGTATACGGATGAGAGGATGCCTATCGTGTCTATGATGAGCACCTGTACCTCCTGTGCTATGGTGGCATCATCTCCGATTTGCGTATAACGGACGGCTTTGCCTGCCGGGAATAGAGCGACAAGTTTTTGTACGCGCTCCTCTCCTATCTCATGCGGAGCTATTACGAATTTCACATCCGGATGGCGCGAGGCGAGGGCTGCGAGCAGTTCGTCGTCTGGCGGCCATGTGCTTCCTGCGATGAATGACGTGTGGCCTGCTGTGAATTTTTCGACTAACGGCACAGGTGCGGCTTTGCTTTTCACATCGGCCACACGGTCGAAGCGCGTGTCCCCGGATATTATGACGTCGTCGATGCCTATGCTTTCGAGTAATTCTTTCGATTGTTCGTCCTGCACGAATAACGTGCGGAAGCTACGCAACGCTTTCCTGAAGATTTTTCCGTACCATTTGAAGAATACTGCATCTTTCCTGAAGATGGCCGATATGATGAATGTCCTGCATCCTGAATCTTTCAGTCGGTTCAAATAGTTGAGCCAGAACTCGTATTTTACAAATATTGCGATTTCGGGCTTTACGAGTTGCACGAATGTCTGTGCATTGGCAGGAGTGTCGAGCGGAAGATAGAATATGTAATCTGCGCCGGGATAGTTCTTGCGTATTTCGTATCCCGATGGGGAGAAGAACGTGAGAAATATCTTGTATTCCGGATGGTTGGCCTTGATGGCCTCGATTACGGGCCGTCCCTGCTCGAATTCGCCGAGCGAAGCGCAGTGTATCCATATTATCCGGTCGCCCGGGACCAAAGCGTCTTTTATGCGCTTGAATATGTCTTGCCGCCCGCGTACGCCGGCCGCTACCTTCCCGTTGAACAGTGCCCAGACCCTCATGCCGAACACCATCAACCACATACTTATATTATAGAAAAGCATCAACTGATATTGCTTCAGGTTATTTGAGAATGTCTTTTAACGCCTGACGGTTGAGTATCTCGATGTCGTTGCCGGAAAGCGTAATTATGCGTTTCTTCTCCAGTCCCTCTATCACCGTCAGCAGCGACGACCGTGTGGCTGCGAAATATTCCGCCGTTTCGCGTATGTCGGGAATGGGAACGACCGCATCTTTGTCCGAGGAGTGGTCCAACAGATACGACGCTAATTTCTCTTTCAAGGTTTTGAACGAAAGTGCGTATATCTTCTTCTGCCATACTCCGGCGCGGTTGGATATGATGTCGATGAAGTTGGACAATATGAGCATATTCTCCTGCATCAGCTCGAACAGGTAGCCTCGGTGTATCGTCAGCACCTTCAGGTCAGTTTGTGCGATTATGTCCACTGGCAACCGGTTGTAGCCGCCGAACAGGAACGCGGGGGCTATCAATTCGGACGCTTCGACAGAGTCGATGTTGACCGTTTGTCCCGCGGGATAGGTGAACGTTCCTATGGCGCTACCCTTGAGGATTATCATAAGGCCGGAGTAGGCCGTATCCCTCCGTGCGACCGTATCGCCTTTGGTGTAGTCGCTTACCGAAATGAAGTCGGGACTGAGGACGGCCTCGATTCTGTCGGCGTCCATACCCCTGAAGAGGGGGCATCCTTCCAGTATTTTATAAATATTCTCCATAATCTGCCGTAACTGAATTGCCGTTGCCGCGTGTTGTCTGTAAAGGCGTTGGTGTCGGCATTATCGTTCAGTAAAAATACTTTTTTTAGTGCGGATATGCAAGGCTTGCCGCGGGTAATTATCGGTCGAGCACAGGAAATTGCGAGATACGCAGCGTGGTGCAACCATACGGAACCAATGTGATGACCTCCTCGGGAGTTTCGTTCTGCCCGTGCCAGTATGTCGCCGGAGAGTAGGGCAGTGGCCCCGCATCGTCGTTGTAGCGACCCCAGTACGGTATGCGCTTCGCTTTGACTTTTAGCTCTATAGGGGCGTTGTTGAGGTTCCACGGGTAGTCGCTTCCTTGTTTCGTTGTGTCGACGTTGACCGTTACCGCATTTTGCGGGTTCTGAAGGTCGAATTTTACCAGCCCGTAATTCCACGGGTCTGCCGATGTTACGCTCCAGTATCCCGGTCCGAAATCCCTTATATCATTGCCGGTGAATTCGTTGTATTTCCAGTTTTCCGACATCTTCAGCGCGTACACCAACGGTCCGCGTTCGATGGAAACCGAATTCTCGGCCCACCTGTTTGTGCTAACGGTCATCTGCAAAGTCAGTTCGACTTTGTCGCCGTTGCTCCAACTGCGGTCTATTGTCAGGATGTTGTCGTTCGAGATTTCCCATTTATCACCTGTCGCAGTACCTTTTTTGTCGCTGATGACATTGGTGACGGAAGCACACCATTTCGGAATGCGTAGTTTTAATGGGAACGCGACCTTGTCTCGTTTCTTTGGTAGCTCCACGGTGAATGTTATCTTATTGTCGAACGGGTAGTTCGTCTCTTCCTTGATGGTCACTGTCTGCCCGTCAGCGACCTTAGCCGTTACGGTAGATGGAGAGTAGACCATTGCGGCCAGTCCGTTGTCTTCGGTCGCATACCAGAGGTTCTGTGTAAACTTGGGCCATCCTTGATGCATGTTCGAGTAGCAGCAGGGGAATCCGCTTTGATGCCCGAAGACCACGTCGGTGCCGTCGTGCGGGGTGCTGAAGTTACGGGTGGCTCGGCTGCACATTATCTGGTTCGACTGCTGGAAGTATTGTTTGTTCATGAAGTCGTCTGTAATCTGAGTGGGAAGCGCATTGAATGCCACCCTCTCGAGCTGGTCGGCGAAACCGATGTCTCCCGTAATCTCCAGCATTTTTTCGAGCGAATACATCATTTCCACTATTGAGCAGAGTTCCACGCCTTGTGTCGGACTGTTGCCGTGCAAGTATTCGTCCCCGCCGTACATCCCGTTAGGGTAGCCGTTGAACTGCCTGATCTGGTCGAATGCTTTCTTTACGGTCTGGATGTCTTTTTTGTCGTTGCTGTACTGGTAATATATTACGGGCTCTTTGATTCCTTGAGCAAGGTTCACGCAGTGTATCGAGTTCGGGCGTGCGAGGTCGAAATTGTTGACCATCCGTTCAAGGCTGAAACTTTGCTCGTGCAGCAGTTTGCCGAGGTCGAGCAGGAACTCCTCTCCCGTTATGTTATATAGCCAGTAAACGGCTTGCAGATTGTCGCAGGCACGGTATGTTGCCCAGAAGGTCCAGTTGTTGAGGCGTTTGGACGGCAGAGTTTTAAGCTGGTATCGGAAATATTTAGAGAACATGTCTATCACCCTTTGGTCACCTGTCGCCGAATAGTACTGTTGCAATACTTTGAGTATCACCATGCGTGGCCACCAGTCCTGTGCGTTGTTGCGCTGTATGCCCCATTCGCCCGGATAATCCTTGTCAGGCCCGAACGATCCGTCCTCTTTCTGGCTGCCGATGGCCCATTCCACCCACGGCTGTACCTTTTGTTTGAGACTGTCATTGTCGAGCAGGTATGCCAGCGGGAGCAGTCCGTCTATCCAGTACGGGCCGCGTTCCCATTGGTCGCCGTCGCCGCCGAGCCATCCGTTGCGCTTTCCCATCACGAGGGGATAGAGTTCATCCATGTGTCCGGTCGCCCCGGAGGCCTGACGTTCGAGCATTTCGAGCAGCCATCCGTCTGCCTTTATGGCTCCGATGGGCAGTTCTATGAAGGGTTTCTGTACCAGCGGAGCACGATTGCCGCGGTAATTCGTATTTTCGGCATTTGCC
>CALYBQ010000003.1 GCA_944415565.1 uncultured Rikenellaceae bacterium | reverse complement strand
TTACTGGCGATTTTTCAGCTGTCGAGAAAGCGCATAATCTGCTTGCAGCGCTGATAGACAACAATTTGCAGAGTAAGACGAGGTCACTCGGAATAGACCCTCGGAGCGTTTCGTGGAAACGTGTCATGGATATGAACGACCGTGCACTCAGGCATATGGTCGTGGGTTTGGGTGGTTCCAAGAACGGTGTTCCGCGCGAGACGGGATTCGACATAACGGCCGCGTCGGAGGTCATGGCGATTCTTTGCATCTCGTCCGATTTCGCCGACCTGAAAAGGCGTCTGGGAAATATATTCGTAGGATTCACCTATGACAAGAAGCCTGTGTATGCCCGCGATCTCAATGCACACGGGGCGATGGCAACGCTTCTAAAGGATGCTTTCAAGCCTAACCTTGTGCAGACCACAGAATGTACGCCGGCCATAATACACGGCGGTCCGTTCGCGAATATCGCCCAAGGGACAAATACCGTAGTGGCTACGCAGACAGGAATGTCTCTTGCCGATTATACGGTTACCGAAGCAGGCTTCGGGTTCGACCTCGGAGCTGAGAAATTTCTCGATATAAAGTGCCGTACTGCCGGTATCTCGCCGCAAGCCGTGGTGCTTGTCGCAACTGTCAGGGCGTTGAAATATCATGGTGGTAAGCCGTTGGCGGACTTGCGTCAGCCGGATGTGGATGCGTTGGCTAATGGACTTCCGAACCTTGAGAAGCATCTGGAGAATATACGGTTTTTCGGTCTGACGCCTATCGTGGCTATCAACCTTTTTGCCGATGACAACCGGGACGAGATAGATTTCCTGTTGGATTATTGCAAGAGAAAAGGTGTGGCTGCGGCCGTTGCGGATGTGTGGAGCAAAGGAGGGGCCGGAACGGAAGAGTTGGCGAAGATAGTCGTCGAGACCGTTTCCAATGAGCAGAAACCGTTCACGCCGTTGTATGACCTGAACGATACGGTGGAGAATAAGATAAAGGCCATCGCAAAGAAGATATACGGGGCCGAAGCGGTTGATTATACAGCTCGGGCGAAAGCCGACTTGGAAAAGATACACGATCTGGGACTTGAAGGATTGGCTATATGTATGGCCAAAACACAGAAATCGCTCTCCGATAATCCTGAGTTGCTAGGGCGGCCTAAGGATTTCGTAATTACGGTGCGTGAAATAGAGATTGCCGCCGGTGCCGGATTCTTGATTCCGATCACGGGCAGCATCATGCGTATGCCGGGCCTGCCGGAGACTCCTGCTTCTGAGCGTATAGATATAGATGACGCCGGCAATATTTCAGGACTGTTTTAATGCTATTAATATTGTAGTAAAATGATAGGCCGATCTTGTGATCGGCCTATCATTGTTGTATATACTTTTTTGATGTGGACAATTAACGTTAGCCGACAAGTTTCTTGTTATATTGCTGATATGTGGTGTGGAAGCTGTAAATAGATTGGACGTTTAATGCTCATTGTCCCATATTTTATTAGTCGAAACACTGTATTGTATATGACATGCCATTGATGTCAATATACTTTCCTTCCCTCAATGTCCCTGTCAGTCACCGATATTTTGCAGTTTGTAATATTACGTATGGGCTATCAGAGCAGAAAGTTAGTGTCATGTTTGTATATAGGCATGGTTCACACGCACCTACCTACAATACATGCAAGATGACTTATAGGTCGAGTTTGACGACCGTTATGCCTGCGCCGCCTTGGTCTACATGCTCGTCCTCTGCCGAGGATACTACATTAACGGTTCTGAGGTAACGCCTGATCTCTTCTTTTAGTGCGCCTGTTCCCTTGCCGTGCAGGATACGCAGGTCGGTGGCGCCGACCATGATGGCGTCGTCTATGAAGTTCTCGACTTTTTTCAATGCTTCGGCGGCACGCATTCCGCGCACGTCTATGTTCTGCCGGAAATTCAGTTTGCGTTGCGATACATCGGCGCTTACGTTTATTGTAGCGGTTCTGGACCTCACTTGGCTGCGGAACTCCGAGTTAGATACCACAGTCAACTGATCTACTGGTACGGTCGTCAATATTTGGCCGAAAGCGACCGTCGCTTTTTTTCCTTTGATGCCTTGCACTTCGCCTACGACATTTTGCCCTTCCATGCGTACCTTGCTGCCTTTTACGGGAATTTTGGGTGCGGGAGCCGCTGTCGCTGTGCTCTGTTGCACATCTTTGGGCTGTTGCTTCTTTTCAGCACGGCGCTTTTGTCGCTGGGCGATTTTTTCCATTTCCCTCTCGATACGGACCTTTGCCTCCGGATCTTCTGCTTGGTCGTTGGAGAGCGTTTCTCGGAAATCCTCTATCTCCTTGCGTGCGAGTCGCGTGAGTTCCTTATCGGCCTGCGATTCGCGTATGACCTTGATTGCATTCTCGATTTGTTTGTTGGCTTCGGCCGTTATCTTTTCTGCTTCTGCTTTGGCTTGCCTGATTATGGCTGCGCGTTGTTCTTTTATCGTTGCCAGTTGTTCTGCATAGCGCTGTTCCAACTCTTCCACTTTTTTGTCGGCGATGCGGATGCGGTCGCGTTTCTGCTCCCAGTATCGTTTGTCACGGGCTATTTCACGCAACTGCTTCTCGATGTTGATATGCTCGCTTCCGACCTTTTCGGATGCGGAACTGATAATGTCTTCAGGCAACCCTATCTTTCGTGCGATCTCTATGGCGAACGAGCTTCCCGGCTTTCCCATTTCCAACCGGAACAACGGTTTGATGTTCTGCACGTCGAATGCCATGGCTCCGTTCGCGGCACCGTCGGCGTTGCCGGCGTAATATTTTAGGTTGGAGTAGTGTGTCGTGATAACCCCATAGCAACCTTTGCTTTCCAACTTCTCGAGCATTGCTTCCGCTATCGCCCCTCCGAGCACGGGTTCCGTTCCGGTTCCGAATTCGTCTATGAGAACGAGCGACTGGGAGCCGGATTCGCGGAGCATATCCTTCATATTGAGCAGGTGCGAGCTGTACGTACTGAGGTCGTTGTCTATCGACTGCTCGTCGCCTATGTCGATGAATATGCGGTCGAATAGTGGAAGCTGCGAGTTTTCCAGTACGGGTATCGGCAGTCCGCTTTGGAACATCCATTGCAGCAGCCCAACAGTCTTGAGCACGACGGATTTACCGCCCGCATTAGGCCCGGATATTATGAGGATGTGCTTTTTGCGTGTGAGCGTTATGTCGAGCGGCACGACCTCTTTATTCTCTTTTCGGAGCGTCTGCGTGAGCAGCGGATGGCGGGCTTTGCGTAGCTCCAGAGTCCCGTCGTCGGATATGAGCGGCATTACACAACCGTTTGCGATGGCGAAACGCGCCTTGCTGCGGATCATGTCTATGGTAGTCACGTAATCGCCTGCGCGTGCTATTCCTTCGAGGTCGGGGCGTATCCACGAGGTGAACTCCGTCAGAATGCGGATTATCTCCCGGCGTTCGGCGTATTCCAGCTCCCGCAACTCGTTGTTGATTTCTACAACCTCTACCGGCTCGATATAATATGTGCGCCCTGAAGCAGATTCGTCATGGATGAATCCCCTGATTTTACGCTTATTAACTGCCGCTACTGGAATTACGGCCCGTCCGTCGCGTATTGATATGGAGGTGTCGGGATCTACGATGCCTTCGCTTTGGGCCTGTGCCAGTATCTTGTTGAGTTGCCGGGTAGCTTTTCCTTCGAGACCGCGTATGGACTGTCTTATTTCGGCGAGTTCAGGCGATGCGTTGTCGCGTACTGCCCCGTATCTGTCTATTATCATTTCGATACGGTTCGATATTTCCGGATAACTGTCTATCCCTTCGGTCAGTCGTTTTAGGTCCGGGTACGCTTCTTCATCGTGCGATACGAAAAACTTCACGAGTTCTATAACCGTATCGAGGGCGTTTTTCAGTTGCACTATCTCGCCTACATCGAGGAAGCCGCCCTCGACACCGGCCTTTTTGACTATGGTCGTGATGTCGGTATATTCGCCGCCGGGAAATCCGCTTTCGAGTGTCAGGACTGCACGCATCTGGTCGGCCAGACGCAGTCGTGACGCCACGATAGTGGCATCCGAAGAGAACTTTTCGGCGAGGAACTTTTCACGTCCGCCGTCGGTAGTACAAAGGGCCTCGACCTGCGCCTTGATGCGGTCGAAGCCTATTTTGGATTCGGGATTCAATTTTCTTCAGGTATGAGTGTTACTTGTCCTTCTTGCGCCCGAACAGAGAGAAATGCACATACCGTTTCGGGTTCTGCTTGAGGTCTCCCAGTAGGAGCGAGAGGTTCGATGAGGCCGAAACCAACGAATCGTACAGGGCTTCGTCGCCTACCATTTTACCTATAGTGCCCTCGCTGTCGTTCACTTTGGCCAGCATGGTGTTCATCTCGTCCAAAGTTGTCGAGAGATTGTTCACGAGGGTGGGGATGTTCGATGCTTTGAGCGAATCGGTGAAACCTTCGACGTTGGTGACAATGTTGTCTATCTTGCCCGAGTTGTTACGCAAATTGGCCGATAGCGCGTTCATGTTGTCTATGATGTCACGCAGGTCCTTCTCTTCCGTCTTGATTATGCTGTTGATGGTTCCGGACATTTCGGACAGGTTGGCGAGCGTCTTCGTGATGTATTCCGAGTTGTCGTATACGAGAGAGTTCATGGCCCCGAGAGTCTCGGTGATGTCGTTGGCCATCTTATTCATTCTCTGTTTCAGGAATTCCAACTCCGAACCGGCGATGTCGAAAAGGTCCTTGTCGCGGAAAGAGCGTAGCGTATCGCCGTCGCGCAGGAACTTGTCCGAATCTCCCAATTCGATCTCTACTGCTTTACCGCCGATAAGTCCGTCGCTGTATATTCTGGCCGACGAATTTTCTGGGATGCGGTACTTGCTCTTGATGTCGAAATGCAGGACTATCTTGTCCGATTGCGAAGGGTCGTATGTGATGTTGCTTATCACACCGACCTTGAAGCCCTTGATGACGATGGCAGACGCTTTCTGTATGCCGTTCACTTGGTCGTAGGTGGCGTAATAGGTGTTGTTCCTGTTGAACAGGTCTCGGCCACGGAGAAAGTTTATGCCCCAATAAAGCGCCGCGAGCGTTATCAGTGCGAATAATCCTACCTTTACTTCTCTTTTCAGTTTTATCATTGTTCTGTTTTTATTCTTGAGTATTTCCGGATTTCGGTTTCGTATCACGTTTCCCGGTGTTGTTCTATTTTGTCTGTTTGCGAGCTTCGCTGATGGTAATTTGCTTGTTGCCGTCGAATGCGACGAGGAACGCGTCCTTGACTGTTTTGCGTACCTCCCGTTGCAATTCCAACGCCTTGTCGTATGTCGAAGCGCTGCCTACGTAATATTTATAGCTGTTGCCGACACGTCTCTCGGTGACACGTCCTCGGAACGGCCTGAGTTCACGGCTTTCGAGGCTGAGCTTCTTTGGTACGCTGTATACCTGTACGCGGTAAACAATTTTTTCGTTGCCGAATGTCCACTTGTCAGATGTCGTTACGCTGCCCTGCCTTGCTGGCGACTGGTTCGTCGAGGTTGCGGATTCCTGACGTTCATAAGAAGTGGTATTCGTGGCAGACGATGATACGGTTGCGGCCATATCGTCGTAATCCGTGTCGAAGACTATGGGGTTGCTGTTTCCTTCGATTTTGGCCTTGTATTCGCTGATGGCGTTGAAGAGCGACGCTGCTATCTTTCTCTGTCCGTCTTTTGACGTCATCATCCTGCGCTCCTTTTCGTTCACGATGAAGCCTATTTCGGTGAGCACACTCGGCATGGTCGTTCTCCACAATACCAGAAGGTTTGCCTGCTTGCTTCCCCTGTCGGGCGTCATACTCGATTTTACGTATTGCTTTTGTATGGCCTTGGCCATATTTATACTCTGTTCGATATTGGCGTACTGCATCAGAGAGAATATGATGAAACTCTCCGGCGATCCCGGTTTGTAGCCTTGGTATTTCTCGTTATATCCGTCCTCGTATGTGATAACGTCGTTCTCACGCATGGCCAGAGCGAGGTTCTGCTGTGCCTTATCGGGACCCATTACATAGGTTTCCGTTCCGGAGGGCGGTGTCTGCCCCTTTTTCAGGTCCACCGAGTTTACGTGTATCGAGACGAAAAGGTCTGCCCCAACTTTGTTCGCGAGGTCGCCGCGCTCGGCGAGTCCTACGAATACGTCCTTGTTGCGTGTGTAGACGACTTTTACGTCGGGCAGGTTCTTGTCTATCATTTGGCCGAGCAACAACCCTACGTCCAGAACGATGTCCTTCTCGTAAACTTTCCCCCATGCACATCCTGCATCCTTGCCTCCGTGCCCCGGATCTATTACGATAGTTTTGACTCCGTGGGGCTTTTGTGCAAAAACAATATGAGGAATGCACAACAAAAAGCATATGGCGACCGTTGTGCAAACAAAAAGCTTATGTGAAGTAACTTTCATAGTTCCCGAGTGCGGATTCAGCGAATTTTTAACTACTTTTGATGGCGAAAAAATGGCTCAAGAAGTGTTCTTGACCGTATTTTTTGATTTTTTGCCGACTTGTCGGCAAAGGTAACTATTTTTTCCGAATTTGGATAGCAAATTGCGAAAATACATAATTGCGTCGGCGGCCATGTTACTGTGCGGGTATATGGTCTTCGGCGTGCCTTTATCCGCTGGAGCACAGGGAGGAAGCGAACATGATTTGCTTCCGGCTTCATCACAGGCCCCGTCAGCTCCGCTTCCCGAAAATACCACACCTTCCGAAAAAACGGACACCGCGGGTGTGAATGTCCAGGACAGGAGGCCGTCTCCTGTCGTTTCTCCTGCACCGGTCGTGTCTGCATCGGATTCTGTCGGCCGTAACTTGAGCCTCGGCGACACTCCGCCGGTAAGGCGTTTCCTGCCGAGAAGGGATAGTGTCAGCCGAATGGAGCCGCAGGATACCGTGCGGCGTGATTCGTTGGTCGGCTCGCGCCAACAGAAACGGCAGACTAAGAATTTTCTTGAAGACAGAATATCGGGCAAGAACAAGGATTCGCTCGTTTATGACCTGCGCCAGAATATGGTCTACATATATAATCAGGGCGATATTCTTTATCAGGATATGAATCTGAAAGCCGACTTTATGAGTGTGAGCCTTGAGGATAAGACTGTGCACGCCTATGGGATTATGGATACCGTATATATGGTTCCGACACGTCCCGAATTCATAGATGGTGGGCAGCCGTACACGATGGATACGATAACCTACAATTTCGATACTGGCAAAGCCAAGATCAAAGGCGTGGCTACCAAAGAGGGCGACGGTTATCTGATTGGCCGCGACATCAAGAAGATGCCGGACAATACTATGAACGTGGGGGTTGGCCGATATACTACCTGCGACCACATAGACCATCCTCACTGGTATTTCCATATGACAAAGGCGAAGGTAGTCCCGAAAAAGAAGATCATTGTAGGGCCGACATATTTCGTTATGGAAGACGTGCCGATACCGTTCTTCGGTATTCCGTTCGGGTTCTTCCCGATCAGTTCGGGGCGCAGTTCAGGCTTCCTGATCCCGAGCTACGGTGAGGAGACGCGACGTGGATTCTTCCTGCGTGACGGCGGATACTATTTCGCATTCAACGATTATGTGGACGTGACCGTTACAGGCGGTATATATACGCTCGGTTCTTGGGAGACGAACGTGCAGTCGCGCTATATCAAGCGTTATAAATACAGCGGAAGCATTCTGGCTACCTATACCAAAGTCATCGAAGGGGACAAGGGGTCGAGCGATTACCTCAATTCGGATACCTACCGTCTGCAATGGACTCACAGGCAGGACCCGAAATTCCGCCCCAATTCGACCTTCTCGGCGAGCGTGAATTTCATGTCGAGCGGATACAACAAGCACGGTTCCAACACGCTGAACGACTACTTGAATACGCAGACCAACTCGTCGATAGCCTATTCTAAGACGTGGGCCGGTAAACCGTTCTCGTTCTCGACCAACATGCAGCATTCGCAGAACTCGAAAGACTCGACCATATCCATCAGTTTCCCTAACGTGGTGTTCAGCGTATCGCGTATCTATCCTTTCAAACGGAAAGCGGCTACGGGCAAGGAAAAATGGTACGAGCGTATCTCGATAAGCTACTCCGGTTCTTTGTCTAACAGAATATCGAACGTCAAGCAGGACGAACTGTTCAAGGGCAATATACTCGACAAGATGAACAACGGTATTAAGCACTCGATTCCGATCTCTACGACGTTCAATTTCTTCAACTACCTTAACTTCAATCCGTCTATGCAGTATAACGAACACTGGGCGTTCCGCAAGATAGAAAGGGAGTGGTCGCCTGAGGAGAACAGGGTTAAGGAGGATACGACATACGGCTTCTTCCGGCAGTACGATTTCAGCATCTCAGGTTCGTTCAATACGAAGATATACGGTGAATTCCAGTTCACGGGCAAGAATCCTGCGGTGAAAGCCATAAGGCATGTGATAACCCCTTCGGTCGGGTTCTCTTATGCACCTAACTTCCGGGACCCGAAATTCGGTTTCTGGAAGGCTTATCAGAGCGACTCGACGGGTACTATTTCGTATTACAGCCCGACTCAGAACGCGCTGAATGCCATCTCGCCCAGAACAGCGTCGGCGAGCATCAATTATAGCCTTAGCCAGACGCTCGAAGCCAAAGTCCGCAGTAAAGCGGATACGACGGGTACGCGGAAGATCAAGATAATTGACAACATTTCGCTCAGCGGTAGTTATAACTTTCTTGCCGAATCGTTCAAGTTCTCCACTATCGGATGGAGCATACGTTCCACCATATTCAAGGGATTCGGGCTTAACGTGAGCGGTTCGCTCGACCCATATGACGTGGATTCCAAAGGTAATAGGGTAGACCGCCTGATGTGGAAAGACGGTAAGATAGGGCGTATAACGAACGCATCGACATCGTTCGGATATTCGTTTAATTCAGGGCAGAAGAATATGCCTGTTGTCAACGATATCAACAGCGGGACAGCAGAGGAACATATGTTGGCTACGAACTCGTTCTTCGACAACAACGGTAACGAACTCGATCCGGCGACACGTCGGGCGCTGTTGACGTCGAGGTACTACGATTTCAGCATACCGTGGAACATCAGCTTTAATTACTCCCTGTCGTATTATAACCGCGGCCTGAAGAAAGAGATTATCCAGTCGCTCGGATTCAACGGATCGGTTACGCTTACCGAGAAGTGGGGCGTAACGTTCACGGGCGGTTACGATTTCGAGGCCAAGAAACTTACGCCGAGCTCGTTCAGCATAAACCGCGACCTGCATTGTTGGCAGATGAGTTTCTCGTGGATTCCGACCGGGTATATGAAGAGTTGGAGTTTTAATATACATATCAAGTCCAATATTCTGCGCGACGTGAAGTATGACAGGTCGAGCTCGCGTTACGACAATGTCGTATATTAATCATATATTCACTATATTACGAATAAATCTTCAATAGCTATGGCTGTATCTGTAGATATCACCGGATGCGCTGACGCTTCCGTAAACCCGTTGCTCGGCGAGTTCAACACACCGCACCAGACGCCACCGTTCGCGGAAATCAAGCCGGAACATTATATCCCGGCATTTCGGGAGGGACTGGCACAGGCTCGTGCCGAGATAGAGGCTATCGTGAGCAATACTGCCGCCCCGACCTTTGAAAATACGGTCGAGGCTCTCGAACGCAGCGGCGAACTGTTGGGACGGACGGCTGCGATATTTTTCGCATTGCATTCCAGCAATACCTCGGACGAGATGGAGGCCATAGCCGAGGAGGTGCAGCCGTGGCTGACGGAGTACGCTAACGATATATCGTTGAATCCTACCTTGTTCGACCGTGTGCGTAAGGTGTATGAACAGAAGGATGGGCTCGATCTCGACCGTGAGCAGACTATGTTGCTCGAAAAGACCTATAAAGGATTTGCACGCAGCGGTGCGGCGTTGTCTGAAAAGGATAAGGAGCGTTATCGCCGGATTACGAACGAACTGGCTATGCTGACGCTCAAATTCGGGCAGAACGTACTGGCCGAAAGCAATGCGTTCGAGTATGTCATTCCGCCTGCCGACGAGGAAAAAGTGGCATATATGCCGGAGTTCGTGAAGACGGCGATGGCCGAGGATGCCGCCGCCCACGGTGTAGAGGGATGGAGGGTGACGCTCGACTTCCCCAGCTACGGGCCGTTTATGAAATATTCTCGCGAGAGAGATATTAAGGAGAAGCTATGGAGGGCTAATTCGTCTCTGGGCTACCATGATGGTCCGTGGGATAATCGCGATGTCACGAAGCGCATAGCGAACCTGCGCTTCGAACTCGCCGATCTGCTCGGATATGAAACGTATGCCGACTATGTACTTGAAGAGAAGATGGCAGGCAGCCGGAGTACCGTTGATAGCTTTCTGACAGAATTGCTCGTACCTACCAAGGATCCGGCCATGGCCGATTATCGGCAGATAGTGGAGTATGCCGCTTCGCAGCCGGATGCACCGGAAGAGTTCATGCCTTGGGACCTGCCATATTACGACGAAAAGTATAAGACCGAAAAGTATGCTCTCAATCAGGAGCTGATAAAGCCGTACCTTAAACTCGAGAATGTCGAAAAAGGGTCGTTCTTGTTGGCCGGCAAACTGTTCGGAATAACGTTTAGGCACAACCCGGAGATACAGGTCTATCATCCTGATGTGAAGGCTTTCGAGGTTTTCGATACCGACGGCAGTTTCCTTTCCGTATTGTATGTCGATTATTTTCCCCGGCCAAGCAAGCGTGGCGGAGCGTGGATGACTAATTTCCGCGAGATGTATACACGGTCCGACGGGACCGAGGTGCGCCCGCTCGTAACGTTGAATTACAACTTTACGAAGCCTACGTCGGATACCCCTTCGCTGTTGACTTTCGACGAGTTCTCGACCGTGCTCCACGAGTTCGGACACGGGCTGCACGGTATGTTGGCGAAAGGACGGTACGCATCTCTGACGGGGACGAACGTATACCACGATTTCG
Source organism: uncultured Rikenellaceae bacterium (assembly GCA_944415565.1). Taxonomy (GTDB): domain Bacteria; phylum Bacteroidota; class Bacteroidia; order Bacteroidales; family Rikenellaceae; genus WRDF01. The sequence goes on along the minus strand of CALYBQ010000003.1, from coordinate 172,811 downwards.
TAGAGCTGCCGTCGCAGTTGCTCGAAAACTGGGCTACAGAGAAAGAATTTCTCGATCTTTGGTCTGTGCATTTCAAAACGGGAGAGAAGATACCTGAGGAGTTGGTAGAGAAAATAGTACGCACGAAAAACTATATGGCCGCGTATGCCAATGTTAGGCAACTCTCGTTCGGGTTCAACGATATGGCTTGGCATTCGATAACGGAGCCTGTGGAGAGCGATCCGGCCGATTTCGAACGCCGGGCGATGGCAGCTACACAGATATTGCCTTTGGTGGATGGCGCGTGTATGTCGACTTCGTTCCGTCATATATTCTCGGGCGGGTATGCGGCCGGATATTATGGCTATAAATGGTCTGAGGTGCTCGAAGCGGACGCATTCTCGCTGTTCAAAGAGCGCGGAATATTCGATCCCGAAGTGGGGGCTGCTTACCGCCGCATGCTTCAGGCTGGAGGTTCCGTACCGCCTATGGAGCTGTATGTGGATTTTCGCGGACACACACCGGAACCTAAAGCGTTAATAGATAAAATACTGTGTCATGAATAGACGTATGTCAGTCAGGAGATTATTGGCGGCAGCCGTACCGCTCGCAGTAATGGCGGCGGTCATTGCCGGATGCGGGACGAAGAATGTAGGCGTGCCGGAAAACGATAAATATGCTTACTTCGACGGTAAGATAACGTTCGGCGATACGGCAAATATATTCACCGATAGGGCCAACTTCGTGCAGTTCATCGTTACCGGCGAGAGTCGGGATAAATTGGCCCCGGTATTCGAAAGCATAGATGCCTCCGATTCCGCTCGGACCAGATGGGTTGAATTTTATGGAACAACTGCTTTGAAAGATACAGTATTAGGGTATGATATGGAGATGTATATTACGGTAGATTCCCTGCTCGGTTTCAGTGCCGATACAACCGTACAGAGGACGATGGAAGTTATTGCCGGACCGTATGAAGCGGAACTGGATACCATGAAGTTCCAGCTGAGGATATTGCCCAACTACACATACATCCTCAACGAATTTAATTATGGTAAGTCGCTTACTGTGTCCAAAGTGGGCAAATGGATGCGTACTTCGCCGTACTCATTGCTGCTTACCGAGGATGAGGCGGATTATATCTCCACAGTCGAGGATTATTCCAGCCTGATGACGGACCGTAAGGATTCGCTCAGCCATAAGACCATGCGGTTCGAGTACGATCCCGAGTCGATGACGTTGATCGAGCAGAAGACCAAGACCGTAGTTTTCTGGCGTGTTTTCATGTAACTCTGTTGCGGGATAGTTCAGAGCTATAATGGCACATGTCTTTGCCGTATTGGCATAAAGACGCAGTAGTAGGCCGCATTTGGCTTGGTAGGCTTGATGATCGGAATTGCAGTTGTTGCAACCACATTTTGGTCATAATAGCGTGAGGTAACAAGACTGATTTCTTAGTCATCGTCTTCGTCATTGCCTGTCTTCCGGTCGCTGGTGTCACTGATAAGGAACTGGTCTAGCGGAATCTCCGTACTGCCGCTGATGGTCTAATTGCCTTCTTGTACCTCTCTCACGAGGTGTTGCTATGCTCGAAAATCGAAATAGACTAGTGCGTGCTGTTTATCTGATGCCCTTCAGGTATTGGGAAAACGCTCTTGACAAGGAGAAACAACCGGGATACTTCATTGTTAAACTTCCGAGCAGCGATGGAGACAGTGGACGGGAAAGAGTTTATGCCGGAAACCTTTTGGGGGCTTCCGGCATATGAGTACTTGCGTGTCGGACATTGTGCCCTGTTAATATGACATTAAAGGATGCTGAACAGGTGGGTGGTACTGGCTCTACGATTTTAAATTGGAGTATGGAAGAGGGTGATTTACCACATCATCCCGTTCCGGGTATCTATTCAAAAGAGTATGCCAATAAGTAGTTGTTAACTGTATTGCAATATGACATGGAGATTCCGGCTGCGTTCTATCAAGGACCAAATGAGGAGACGAGCGGTAAGAAAATTATTCGCTTTTTCACCAATATAGATTGGTTCATATTAATCACCGAGTTAGATATTACAGGTGATTGTATTTTGGTGGGACAGGGATATAATATCACGTTAGGTGAAAATGGCCTGATAACAGGAACAGTAGAAGGTGATCTGTATGTAAACGAATAGTGTAGATTGCTTGTTCATCGGATCTTTTCAGAATGATATGTGTATACAAGCGACACCCCGGCTCTTTGAAGCCGGGGTGTCGCTTGTAGTGGCTTGGGTCGGTTTAGATGCCTATTTCGAGTACTTCGAAGTGGATGATGCCGACAGGGGCATTGACCTCCACCATGTCGCCGACCTTTTTGCCGAGCAGAGCTTTGCCTATGGGGGTTCCCACGGCGAGTTTGCCCTCCTTCAGGTTGGCTTCGCTTTCCGATACGAGAGTATATTCGACCTCCTTTTTCGTCTTGTGGTTCATGAGACGCACTCGGCTGAGAATCTGTACTTTGGATGTGTCGATCTTGGACTCGTCCAGAATACGCGCGTTAGCGAGTTGCGCTTCGAGGTTGGCGATACGCATCTCCAACATTCCTTGCGCCTCTTTGGCTGCATCGTATTCTGCGTTTTCCGAGAGGTCGCCTTTGTCGCGTGCCTCTGCAATTTGTGCCGTAATGGCAGGTCTCTCGACCGAACGCAGATGGTCAAGTTCGGCCTTTAATTTCTGAAAACCGCTTTCGGTCAGATAGATTATTTTCTGTGACATAATTTTCTTTCTTTAAAAACAAAAAAACAGAAAATCCCGGCCGTATAAAGCCGGAACTTCCTTATGTGTTAGGCAAATATAAATATTATTTCGCATACGTCCAAACTTTCAGACAAAAAACGGACGGATAGCCGATTATGTATATATAATCGGCACTTCAGGCTAAAGGTTCTGCCACTGGTTTGCGTATGCCCTCTTTTACGGCGTATAGGGGCGGAATGTCGAAAGAATTCATATATTTGTGTATTGGTATAGGTATGCCGTGTGATTCCGGTGTGTTCGGTAGTCATAGGCATGATTCGCCTGTTTGTAAGTTCGTAAACCACATGCCTATGGCTTTTCTCTACTTGTTCGCATTTCAGGATATAAAGATGCTGGCTACGATAGTATATACATTGATTATTGTGGCTACAATCCTGTTCATTATCAGGCAAAAGAACGATCCGGTCAAGGCGCTTGCGTGGATAACTGTCATAGCACTGCTGCCTGTCGCCGGATTGATATTGTATATCGTGTTCGGACGCAATCATCGCAAGGAAAAGATATTCAACCTGAAGGAGCTGGACGACTTGCAGCAGTTCGAGGTGTTGAGTCGAGAGCAGTTGAAGGTCATCTCGAATCCAGATCCGTTGCTTTTGCGTCCGAGTATCGCAGACAATAAAGATATAATCACCCTATTGCTGAACAATAATAAGTCGCTGCTCACGATGAAGAACCGGGTGACGGTACTCAATAACGGTAAAGCGACGTTCGCTTCGATCATAGAGGCGCTCAAGTCGGCCAAGTCTTTCATCCACATGGAGTATTACATATTCGAGAATGACAGGATCGGGGGGCGGATAGCCAAAATTCTCATGGATAAAGCCCGGGCCGGGGTGGAGGTCCGGTTCATTTATGACGATGTGGGAAGCTGGGACCTCAGCCGGAAATTCCGCCGTCAGATGCGCGAGGCCGGCGTAGATGTACGTTGTTTCATGCAGGTCGCTTTTCCGTGGCTTACCAGCCGTGTCAATTATCGTAACCACCGTAAGATCATAGTAGTGGATGGACAGGTGGCCTACACGGGAGGTATCAATATAGCCGACCGTTATCTGCGGCGCAGCAAACGACTCGGTTTCTGGCGTGACACGCACCTGAAGATAGAGGGCGATGCCGTTGTCATGCTGAATACAGTATTCTCGACAGATTGGTATTTCGTGAGCGGGAAACAGAAATTATCTGATTACGACAAGTATTTTCCACCCACGAAAGTCAGCGAAGAGGTCCCGATACAGATAGCGTCGTCGGGCCCCGATTCCGACTGGGCTTCAATCATGCAGGCATTCTTCTCGGCAATAACTCGGGCAAAGAAGTATATATACATCTCCTCTCCGTACTTCTTGCCTAATCAGGCGATACTGACGGCCTTGAAGGTGGCGGCTCTCAGTGGTATCGACGTGCGTGTGATGATCCCGAGCCGTTCCGATTCCAAGATAGTATACTGGGCCACACGGTCGTATATCGGAGAGTTGCTCGAAGCCGGAATACACGTTTACCTCTACAAGCGCGGATTCAATCACTCGAAAGTGATAATGATAGACGGGGAGTTCTCTTCGGTCGGCACGGCTAATATGGACATGCGTAGTTTCGAAGATAATTTCGAGGTTACGGCTATCATGTACGACCGTAAGATCGCCAAGGAACTCGAAGATTATTTCATGCACGACCTTGCGGGCAGCATCAAGATGACACTCGAATTGTGGAACAGCCGCAGCCGTTTGCACAGCATATACGAAGCCTTGTCCCGGTTACTTAGCCCGTTGTTGTAGCTTCCGCTTTATTCGAGTTACCTGTCTTGGTCGCTGTGCGGCGTACCGTGTCAGATTGGAGCCGAGTAGGGTTATTGGGTGCAGTTGTGTGTTTACGCCCGGTTACGCCTCTACCAATTGATGTATCTGGTGGCGGTATTCGGTAGGGGACATGCCCGTATGCTTGCGGAAAAAACGGCTCATGGTAGATTGACTCGGGAACCGTGTTCTCATGGCTATCTCCTTGATGTCGAGTGTCGCGTCGCGCAGCATGGCTTTAATTTCGCTTATGGTGTATTCGACTATGCAGTCGCGCGCCGACATTCCGCCTACCGAACGCATCACCATTGTGAGATATTTGGGCGAAATGCAGAGCTTGTCGGCATAGAATGCCACGTCTTTGTGCTCTTTGTGATGTTCTATGACGAGCATAGAGAATCTGAATACAATATTCTCTTTATGGCTGAAATGGTATGAGCTCTGTTTGCTTTTGTCGCTTTTGTAGCGCATGTAAATCTCCCAATAGAAGATACGCAGTAGGTGAATGATGGATTCCCGTTTGAATTCAGGTGGCGTCTCTCGAGTTCGCAGGTCTATCATGTCGCACAGGTATAGGAACCTTTTGCTGTAGCTCTCGTCGAGTGTGTGCTTGAATTTATCGCGCATGTACATATAGAAGTCCGGCGTCATCCTGCACAGTCCGCTCATGGTGTCCGAGAACATTTCACGGTCTATGTTGAAGAATGTTATCTTGAAATCTTCGCTGACGTCGGTAATGGAGACCAACTGTAACGGCAGGATAACCACCAGATCGTTTTTTTCTATGTGTTGCGACCTTGAATATACGTGTATGGTCGCACTGCCTGCTGTGCAGATTCCGCTGAAGCCCTCGGTTACGTAATTCGGGTGTGTGTTTGCAGGCAGGTACGCTAAATCTTTGTATATCTTGAAGTCACCAAGACTATTTTGTCGAATCTCTTCAGTTATCATGAATTGTTGCTCGTAAAGAGCCACAAAAATAGCCACATAAGCATTTCTCTTGAAATGCAGTTCGTGTGGTGAACTCAAAAAGAGAACTTTGCTTGTCGCGTATTGTGAGATGAGGTAGTTATGCTTTTGTGGGTGACTTGCCGGACGGGCGATGTGTCAGAATCTCTACGGTATATATATCGGTTTGGGTTTTCTGTTTTTCCCGAATGGCGTTCAATATGAGAACAGTTTATCACGTTTAGGGCTGTATCTCGTTATTTTTACGTGTAATTAGGAGCGCTATGAAAGATTTGCGAAAAGATATGCCCGAAATGCAAGATGTCGACTCGAAAAGGTTGGCTCGTGGCATCGTTGACCTATATATGTCTGCCGATCAGGATAAGATGCCTGAGGACTTGCGGAGCCGTTTTCAGAATTGGCTCGTGGATGACCGCAATCAGGATGTGAAGGATGAAGTGCTGATGGAGTATTTCGATAGGGAGCTCAAGATGGCCGGAGTATCGGATATTGATTCCACCTTTGGTTATGAGAGTGGCATTGGGCAGGAACACGAGTATGCCGAACATTGATAGCGCTCAGATTCTACGAGTCATCGTTTCGAATGTTACCGGTTACTTAGAGTTACGTCGTGCCTTGCGGTTCGAGTTGGTCTGATTTTAGCATCTTAGATGCGTGAAATGTCTAAAATATGAGATCAGGCAAGGGCGGATACACCTTTTATGGTAAAAAAACTTCTTCAATAGTTTTCGTATTCGGAACTTTAGAGGACTAATTATATATGCGCTTGGTATCTTTGCCATATCAAAGTTCTATACTCGTATGAGATAGACTTTTTCATAATCATTAAGTTGCAGTTGGGGTGGGGTGTCGTTCGGAAGAGATTAGAATAATTGGTTTATTCATTATCTTTTAGATGCATTACTTGTTCTTCCGGACTCACCCCTGTACCCTTTTACCGTTTCCTTGTTAACTTGTTCTTAGACATAAGAACAGTACGATAAAATCATTCTGTCTGGGGAGGCAGTAATGATTGGTTGAGAGGTTGTTTTGTCATTAAGTGTTTATTGATTGAATGAATAAGGGGTGTTCCTCATCTGAGAAACCCCCCTTATTCTGTTTTATATCTCAGCGGCATATTGTGTCTGCCGCATGGATCGCGGGTTTGCTATTAGAGCACTCCGATCTCTTTGAGGATAGAGTTGGTCTTGCGTACAGCAGCAGCGCTTTCTTCGAAGAGTTTCTTTTCTTCGTCGCTGAGTTTGATCTCAAGAACTTTTTCTGCACCGTTGCGGCCTATTACAGTTGGAACACCTATGCAGATATCCTGCTGTCCGTATTCTCCTTCGAGTGAAACGCACGAAGGAATTACTTTCTTCTGGTCTTTGAGGATAGATTCTACAACGTAAGCTGCGGCTGCACCGGGAGCGTACCATGCAGAAGTACCGAGAAGTTTGGTCAGCGTAGCACCGCCTACCATAGTGTCGGCAACCACCTGTTTGATCTGGTCTGCGCTGAGGAATTCACTTACCGGAATACCTTTATATGTAGCGCGGCTCGTTACGGGAATCATTGTCGTGTCGCCGTGACCGCCGATTACCATACCTTCTATCTCGTTGATGTTGGCGTCGATAGCCTTGCTGAGGTAGCATTTGAAACGCGAGCTGTCGAGAGCACCGCCCATACCGAATACCTTGTTGCGCGGGAGACCGCTGGCTTTTGCTGCGAGGTATGTCATCGTGTCCATCGGGTTGCTGACGATGAGGATGATTGCATCGGGTGAATATTTTACTACGCTTTCGATCACGTTCTTAACGATACCAGCATTGGTTCCGATAAGTTCTTCGCGGGTCATACCCGGTTTGCGCGGGATACCAGAAGTGATAACTACCACGTCGCTGCCTGCGGTTTTCGAATAATCGTTGGTAACACCGGTAAGTTTGGTGTCGATGTCCAGAAGCGTTTCGGTCTGGAACATGTCGAGGATTTTACCTTCGGCGAGTCCTTCCTTGATGTCGATAAGTACTACTTCGCTTGCAGTTTCTTTGATTGCGAGAACGTTAGCACAGGTCGCTCCTACGTTGCCTGCACCTACAACTGTTACTTTACTCATAGCTTTTTTATATTTGTTCTTAATGTGTCGTCTGTTTTTTTTGCCGCGTTTGTGCGGTAGCTTAGTTGTGTTGGTCCGGCTATCCTATCAGCGCTTTGTATCCCTCGGCGTCCATTAGCGAGTCGAGCTCTGTCGGGGCGCTCATCTTAACCTTGACCATCCAGCCTGCCCCGTATGGGTCCTTGTTGACCGATTCCGGAGAGTCGTTAAGGGCTTGGTTGAACTCGATTATCTCGCCGCCTACGGGGAGAAATGCGTCCGATACGGTTTTGACAGCCTCGATGGTCCCGAATACGTCATGCTGGGCGAGTGTTTCGCCTTCTGTGGTCACGTCTACGAATACTATGTCTCCGAGCTGGCTCTGTGCAAAATCGGTGATACCTACGATTGCCGTATCTCCTTCGACGCGGACCCATTCGTGGTCTTTCGAATACCTGAGGTCTGTTGGGACATTCATAATTTTGAGGGTTTATTGTTGTACCTGTCAAAAAACTCTCAAAGTTACTTTTTATTTCCGAAGGGTCAACGTTCTTCTGTGAAAAAATTCACGCAAGGCCAATTTCTTTTCGGAAATATTGCTCGTGTGTGGCGTTGTCTGATTTTGTTTCTCGCAATCTATACTGCGTGCGCCTCCTTGCTGAATTTTATATATCGGGGCACGAAGACCTTATTAAATAGGATACTTCTGTTTTTTTGGTGCTTTAGGCTTACGACGCTATCGCCCGAATGATATAGTGCTAACAAGTGAAATAGATGATGGAACTGGAAGGCTGTTTTGTCAGATGTATTTATTTGATAATGTGTGCTGTGATAATAGTATAGCTGTGTGCGTTGATGGTGATTCGGATATTGCCGGTGTGGCAGTACCAATTTTTGCCCTTACGATAGATATTACAGCTTTTATCTAAGCACTTGTCCTTGCAATATGCTACTGTGTCGGCAGTTTCTAATTTAAGGTTTCTTCTGATTCTGTCGGCACCGAGTTCGGTCGTGTGGACTTTGTCGATATTATCCAATAGCACTTTCCCGTCAATAGCTTGTTCCATTTTGCGGATTTTCGGAGATAACGAATAATTGCGGGGACTATTTTACACTTGTGGTATTGTTCGATACCTCGATGACCTTGTCGAAAATGGCCGTAGGTTGTATTTGGTGCATACAGTGGTAGTCGTGATACATGCACGCCTTGTTGCCGTATACGGAACACGGACGGCACGGGAGGTTGAGTTGGACGGCGTTGTCCATATTCTGGCCGATGCCGTAGAAGCCTGCGAATGGGTGCGTCGCACCCCATACCGATACGACCGGTGTCCCGACGAGCGAGGCTATGTGCATAGTGGCTGAATCCATCGTGACTATCACGTCGAGGTCGGATATGAGGTCCATCTCCTCGCCGAGGCGTAGTTTGCCTATGACCGAGTGTACGTTTTCATAACGGTCGTCCATACATTCGGCGAACTCTTTTTCGAATGCTCCGCCGCCGAAGATGAAGACGTGTTCGAATTTATCTGCCAACAATCTCGTGAGGTCACCAGACAGAGTGGTGGGGTATATTTTGCCGACATGCTTGGCGAACGGGGCGAAACCTACCCATTTCCCTTGCTTAGCACCGGTAAGGTTTTCTATCTCTTTTGGGAGTTGCAGCGGTTTGTGCTCGGCAGGTTTGGGGTCGCCCATGCGGAAACCGAGTTCGCATATAGTGTCGCGGTAACGCTCGTAAGAGGGCTTCAACTGTACCATATATTTATGGTATTTGCGTGTGAGCGCACGTTTTTCGGGCCGTCCCTTGTCTATGACTGCTATTTTGATTCCCGAAAGGCGCAGCAGTACGCGCAATATTCTTGTCCTCAGTACGTCGTGTACATCGGCTACGTGTGTAACGCCTAAGCGCACGATCTCTTTTCGCAGCCTGAATATGCCTTTCAGTCCTTTATGTTGTTTTTCGAAGTCAGGCGAAATGAACTTCACGCCCTCTGCGTTTCTGAAGAATGTCTGGAACAGAGGCCGCGTTAGTACCGTTATGTCGAGGTCCGGAAAGTCTTGTCGCAGAGTTTCGACCACAGGGGGAAGGATGGCGACATCACCCATCGCGGAGAGCCGCATTATCAATATATGCGGCTTCCCGGACGGAGTATTTTTGCCATTTACGCTCATCGGTCGGCTTCCTGAACGGTTATTATTTCTTGCTGGCGTACAAGACGGGGTTGAGCGCGGGGTCGTTGTACATCTTCATCTGCTTGTAGGTCTTCATCCATTTGCGGCCCGATTCAATGTCGTCGATCAACTCCTCTATGCCTTGAGAGAGGTCTTTGCGCTGGGTGAGAAGTACGTCGAGTTTAGCACTGCAAGCCTCCTTGTGTGCCTGTTCCGCATCGGGGCGTGTAGCTTCCTGACGCATATGGTATATCTTGAGCGCGAGTATCGAGAGCCTGTCGATGGCCCATGCCGGCGTTTCGGTATTGACCTTTGCGTCCGGAGCCACTTTCACATCCTTGTACTTTTCCAGAAGATAGCTGTCGATGTATTCTACCATGTCCGTGCGGTCTTGGTTCGACGCGTCTATGCGCCTTTTGATCTTGAGCGCTTCCACCGGGTCGATGTTGGGATCGCGGATAATGTCTTCCAGATGCCACTGCACGGTGTCTATCCAGTTCTTGGCGAACAGCAGGAATTCGATGCTGCCGTCTTTGTATGGGTTCGTCGGCGTGTAGTCTACGTCGTCGTGTTTATGGTATTCGACGATCACATCGTCGAATATTGCGTTGGCTTTGTCGGTGAATTTTTCCATGGTTTCAAAGTATTGACACAAATTTATGATTTTTTGTTGTAATTACAAGAATATGCTATCTTTGTCGGGTACCAAAAATATGAACAATGGGCCTGAAAAGATATTTCATACTCGTTTTTGCCATTTTTATCGCTGCCAACGTATCGGCGCAGAGCCGGATGACAAGGGCGGAATACATAGAAAAATATAAACAGTATGCGTTGAAGAACCAAGAGACGCATGGTATTCCGGCAAGTATCACAATGGCACAGGCTCTTCTGGAATCAGATTGCGGCAACAGCCGTCTCGCTGTGTTGGCCAACAACCACTTCGGCATAAAATGCAAGAAGGAGTGGACCGGTCCGACCATCAAGCACGACGACGATGCTCCGAACGAATGTTTCCGCAAGTATGAGTCGGCGGAGGCATCGTTCCGCGATCATTGTGAGTTCCTTGACAAGTCGCCGCGTTATGCCGCGCTTTTCGAACTCGATCCGTTGGATTACAAGGGGTGGGCTTACGGATTGAAGAAAGCCGGATATGCCACGAACCCGAAATATGCCGAGATGCTGATAAAGCTCATCGAGGAGAATGAATTGTATGCTTTGGACGGTTCCGATGCTGGGCCTGTCGATTTGGCTCAGGTGAACAAGACTCCGGCGGTGACCGAAGAGAAGAAGCCGGAAGTTTCGGCAGAAAAGATAGATGTGGACAACTATATGGTGACCATTGCCGGTAACGGCGAGTACGCCACATATATAAATAACGGTTCGATGTTCGTCGTGGCGAAGGCCGGCGATACATATAAATCAATGTCGGGCAAGTTGAAAGTGTCGGAGCGCAAACTGCGGAAGTTCAACGATGTCGGACTTAATTACGAACCTATTGAAGGCGAGGCCGTTTATGTTAAGTCCAAGTCGAACAGGGCACTCAACGGTAAATTGCTTCATACGGCGTTGGCAGGCGAGACGATGCACTCCATATCGCAGAAATACGGTATCAAGCTCAATAAGTTGATAAAACTGAACCGCCGTCCGGCCGATGCGCCGTTGATCGTAGGAACACAGGTTAGGCTGATGTAAGTAATCATTAAAACAATATATCGCAAATGGATAACGACGGGGACTTGCGAAAGCAAATCTTGACGACGCTGGTAGAAAAATCGAATGTCCAGCAAAAAGTATTCGACAATACGTTCGCAGTATTCAACGACCTGAAAGAGACGCTGCACGAAATGACGTCGGAGATAAACGACGAACTCGAAGAGCAGATCGACAAGCGGATACGCATAGAGTACCGTGACAGGGGAAAATTCGAGGCTCAACTTCAGGTGGCTGGCGACGTACTCATTTTCAGCATGCACACCAACGTGTTCGAGTTCAACCGCGACCACATCATCTGGCAGAACTCATACGTAAGGGACGAGAAGCTGAATTCTTATTGCGGGATAATAAACATATACAACTTCCTTTCCGACTCGCTGAAATATAACCGTAATGCCGATGAGGGATACCTCGTCGGGCGAATCTTCATCAACCGCGATATGCAGTATTTCGTTGAGGGTAAGCGCCAGATGAGTATGCGGCATAACAGTTTCGGGCAGGGGGCGATCAATAAAGAGGCTATGGTGGATATTGTCGAACACGCTATAAATTATGCTTTGGAATTCGACCTGCTCGTTCCGCCATACGATATAGCCAAGGTGGTGTCGGTGGACCAGTTGAATACCAAGATAGAACATTCGAAGATGCAGACGGGCAAGCGTCTTGGATATAAGTTCAACTCTGACGATATTTAGATTATGAAAGCAGGGGTGGCTCACATCGGTTTATTCTGCTCCGATCTGGAAGGGATACGTGCTTTTTACGAAAAGTATTTTGATGCTGTGTGCAATGATAAGTATACTAATCCGGCCAAAGGTTTCGAGTCTTATATACTCTCTTTCGGAAACGGTGCTTGTCAGTTGGAAATCATGCGGAAGGCAGATGTTTCGGCAAAACGGCAGCCGGCGGCGTTGGGTTTGGCTCATGTGAGTTTTTCGGTAGGCTCGAAAGAGAATGTGGACGCGTTGACTGAGAGGCTGAAAGCCGACGGCTATAGTGTTATCGACGGTCCGAGGACAACGGGGGATGGGTTTTATGAGAGTGCCGTACTCGATCCGGAGGGGAATCACGTAGAGATCACAGGCTGATAATGCCTTGCTTTTCCGCCCGCCATGGGGTTGCCGCATTGAGGTGTGATAACGGACGGATTTGCAGTACACGGTGACGAATAGAATTGATAAAGGGAATCATTGCGATTCCCTTTATCAATTCTATGATCCGCTCTCTTGCTTTTGCCTGCAGATCTCGTTTAGGCAAACGTCCAAAAATAAGAGTTCGTGATCGTCCTGAACTACGTGTTGCAGGAAAAGATCGTCCTCGTTGTAGAATGACGCCGCATCTTCAGTTTGTGTGTCCAGGTTGTCCATAGGCTTTGACTTGCTTATTGTTTACATGAAACAAACGCCTTGCCCTATGGTTTATTGTGTGTCAACTCAAAATTAATTGGTGTTCCTCGACGAGTTTTCTCAGGTTGATGAGGGCGTAGCGCATCCTGCCTAACGCCGTATTGATGCTGACGTTGGTCATGTCGGCAATCTCCTTGAAGCTTAACCCGTTGAAATAACGCATCAATACGACTTCACGCTGCTCTTCCGGCAAGTAATCCACGAGCCTGCGTACATCGTCCTGTATCTGGGACAAAACAAGCTTGTCCTCGACTGTGGAGTCGGAGAATTTACGCGTGTTGAGGATGTCGTAGCCGGCATCCGATTCCGTAACTTGATTCTGCTGCTTTGCCTGACGGAAATGATCTATCACCTGATTGTGCGCGATACGCAACACCCACGATAGGAAACGTCCGCTTTCGGTATAGCGTCCTTCGCGGAGGAACTTCAATACCTTTATCATGGCTTCCTGAAATATATCGTCGGCAACGTCCCTGTCCTTAACCATAAGGTTAATGTAGTCGGTCACACGTTTCTTGTGACGGTCTATGAGGGTTGAGATAGCACTTTCATCGCCTACCAGATAGGAATTAAGCAGCTCTTGGTCGCTTAAAACTTTCTTGTTCATGGTCTACTCCTTGCTTTAATGTTGTTTTGAGTAGATTTCTTCGATAGGCAAAAGTGATTTAGATTGGTTTACGTTGCTAATATAGATATAATTTATTAATCTGCAATCATAAAATACTTAAAAACTGTCGGGAAATCTTCCCTTTCTGTTCCTATATGGAACAACAATTGTGCCATTCGGGATATATGTCGACTGTTATTGGCAGAATAAAACAGCGTTTTTTACGTTGCTTGTAAACGCACCACTGACAGACAGTGGTGTTTGCAAAACACGACAGGCAAACCCTTACGGAGTTTGCCTGTCATTTATAAGTGTTGGCCTTTGGGCCGTTCGTTTGTAACTATTTCTCTGCGCCTACGAGTTCGTCGGATACGAGGATGCGTCCGCAGTATTCGCATACAATGATCTTGCGGCTCTGGCTGATCTCGAACTGGCGCTGTGGCGGAATACGGTTGAAGCATCCTCCGCAAGCGTCGCGTTTCACGGTTACGACAGCGAGGCCGTTGCGAACGTTGGTGCGTATACGATTGTACGCCGAAAGGAGTCTGTCGTCGATCTTGCCTTTGATTTCGCCTTCCTGATTCTTGAGTGCGTCTACTTCTCCTGCCGTTTCCTGTTCAATGCTCTGCAGCTCAGAACGTTTTGCATCGAGGTCCATCTGACGGTCTTTCATCTTGGCTTCGGCCTCTTCCGCTTGTGCAGCCTTGACCTTCATCTCGGCCGAGTACTCTTTGAGACGTTTTTCGCGGAGTTCTATTTCGAGCGTCTGGTATTCTATCTCTTTCGAGAGCGAGTCGAATTCACGGTTGTTGCGTACGTTACGCTGCTGTTCTTCGTAGCGTGCGATGAGCGCCTTCGATTCTTCAATCTCGTCCTTACGCTGTTTGGTGAGCAGGTTGAGCTCTTCGATCTCGCTGGCTATGTTGTCGATACGTGTTTGCAGACCGGCCACTTCGTCTTCGAGGTCCTGTACTTCGAGTGGAAGTTCGCCCTTGAGTTTGTTGATCTCGTCGATCTTGGAATCGATGCATTGCAGTTCGTACAGAGCTACGATCTTCTCTTCCATCGAGTAATCTACGTTGTCGCCTGCTTTTTTGTTTGCTGTTGCCATATCTCTTATACTGTATAATTTACCGGGTTCCGGGACTTCGCACTTTTATGGAGTGCAAAAGTAGTTAATTTTTTTGTAATTATATCATGCAAAAGCTCGATTGCACAATATTCGCTCTCGAAATGCCCTATGTCGCATACGGTTAGCCTTCCGTCGGCACGGAAGAAGTCGTTGTATTTGAAATCTGCGGCTATGTAGATGTCGGCTCCTGCCGATGCTGCCGTCTCTATCAGCGATGCTCCGGAACCGGTACACAGGGCCACAAGGCGCACGTCCTTCCGTGCTATATCGCTGTGCCGTACAACTTTAAGGTCGAGTCTCTCTTTCATGTCACGTATGAATGCGGCGGTAGGCATCTCTTTCGTGAGGCTTCCGATAATTCCGAATCCGTTTCCGCTTCCGTCGGGCAGGCCGGGGGAGAGGACGGACAACTCTTTGATGCCGAGTTGTTCCGCGAGGCGATAGCTCATGCCGTCTTTCACGCCGTCGAGGTTCGTGTGGCAGGCGTAAAGCGCGATGCCTTTCTTAATGGCCCGTTCTACGATGCGCTGTACGTGATTCGCTCCGGTGAGCCGTTTCAGCGGGTCGAATATGATGGGGTGGTGAGAGATCACGAGTTCGCTACCCAAGGATTCGGCTTCGTCCAACACCTCTTCCGTTACATCGACACAGAGCAATGCGGAAGTAACCTCGTCGTCGGGGTGCCCGACTATGAGTCCCGAATTGTCGTAAGGCTCTTGCAGCGATAATGGAGCTGAGGCTTCTATTACATCCGTGATGTCTTTGATTTGCATATGTCGTTCGTTTTGCGGTGCGAAGTGTCGGCCTGCGTTAAAATAACGTCTGTTCGTATATCATTGGCTTCTTGGGTTCTTCCTCTTCGGAGGCTTCTTGTGCCGCCTCCATGTCGTCGGGACTGAAAGTGGTGCACGCGTCAGTCCCGAACAGGTCGTCCTGCTTGGCAATGACATTATCCATGTTTTCGGAAAGTGGCGCGACTGTACTCTCATCTACCTCTTCCCAAGGGTCTGCATAATCGCCGCCATTGTCCGATTCGTCGTCGAATATGTTGCCCAGTGCAACCGTCGCGTCCTGTTTTGTCGCTTCCGATGATGTCTCTGTGCCGATGTCAGCCGTATCTATGCTGTCGCCCGTATTGTCCTCTCTCTCCGGTTTTGCGTCTGGTTCGTCCCATCCGGCGAGTATGTCTTTGACGTTCCGCAGCTCTTCCAAGGCGGCGCTCCGTTCTGTCTCGTCATAGGCCGGTTCTTCTTCGGGTTCTTCCCACGGGGACGAACCGTCCGTTACGACCTCGGTACGGACTTCGTCTGTAAGTACGATAATGTCGTCCTCTTGTGGCTTATCTGATTGCGACGCAATAGTACCGATGGTATCCGTTCCGTTGTCGTCCTCGTCGAGGTAACCCTCGGGGCTGAATATCTCGCCGTCTTGTTTCAGCTCCTCGCGAATCTCAAGCAGCATTGCCCGTATGGAGAGCAGTCTGTCTACTATCTCCATGTCGCGTATGGAGCCGTCCTTGTTGTCCTTCAGGCGTTTTTGAGCTCCCGCGAGAGTCATGCCCCTCTCCTTGACCAGATGGTAGATGAGTTTGAACGTGTCTACATCCTGAGGTGTGAACAACCTGTTGCCTTTCTTGTTCTTGTGTGGCTTTATGATGTCGAATTTCTTTTCCCAGAATCTTATGAGAGAGGCGTTGACATCGAACATCTCGGCCACTTCGCCTATAGAGTAATAGATTTTACCTTTTTTGTGTACTATTTCGTCCATGGAGATTGGTTGTGCAGTTGTAAAAAGTTGTGCTACAAAGATAACAATATTTTTACTTGAAGAATGGCTTTATTGGCCGCAGATGCGTTTTTTCGCATAGCCGTTTGATAATGAAACGATTATTTGCTATATTAGTGGTATAATTAAACCGTATCAGGAATGGAAAGATCGAAAGCAGATATGTTCATGGCGGTTAACGCCAATAAATTCAGACCGGAATTGTTAGTGCACATACAGCAAAAACTGGATGAGTTGCCGGACGACAGGTTCGTGTTAGTTTCGTCGGTATATTTTCAAGACCCAGTGGTGATAATCATAATAGCCATATTCCTCGGTTGGGAGCGTTTCTTCATCGACGACATCGGATTAGGCGTGCTTAAAATCATAACCTGCTACGGGCTCGGCATCTGGTGGCTGATAGATATATTTACCGCCAAAGGACGTACGATGGATTACAATTACAGGAAATTGCTGAAGGTGATAGGCTGATTTCAATGAAAATGTGCATAATTAATTGCCGAATATCGGAGCGATTTTGATATTCGGCGATTATTTTTTATTTTTGCGGGTTGTTTAACCGATAATATTTTTTCAACAATGCCAAAATTAAAAACCAACTCGGCTGCCAAGAAACGTTTTACGTTTACGGGCACGGGTAAGATCAAAAGAAAACACGCCTTCAAAAGGCACATTCTCACCAAAAAATCGACCAAGCAGAAACGTAACCTGACTTATGCAGGTATCGTATCTCCGGCCGATGAACAGAAAATCAAAATGCTCCTCCGATAATTTTCGGAAATAGGGAGCTTAATTAGTTAAACTAAGAGTGTCTCAGCCCCAAAGAACGGGAGAGAAACCTGTCGCTGAACATTCGTAAAACTTAAAATTATGCCAAGGTCAGTAAATGCAGTAGCATCAAGAGCCAGAAGAAAAAAAGTTTTAAAGCTTGCCAAAGGTAACTTTGGTTCGAGGGGAAACGTTTGGACGGTTGCCAAAAATACCGTCGAAAAAGGTTTGACTTACGCCTACAGGGATCGTAAGAACAAAAAACGGACATTCCGCAGCCTGTGGATCCAGCGTATCAACGCTGCAGCTCGCGCTAACGGAATGACATATTCGCAATTCATGGGTAAGTGCAACGCAGCAGGTATCAAGATGAACCGCAAGGTTCTCGCCGACCTCGCGATGAACAGCCCCAAGGCTTTCGAAAAAATAGTCAATACGGTTAAATAGCGGGCCCTTCGTGCCTGAAAAAAGCCGCATCCTTAGGGTGCGGCTTTTCTTATATATAAGTTAGGGATGGCTTTAAGTGTTATGTTCAACGTTTGGGAATGATTGCTTGTGTTGTTAGTATGATTCTCTTTATATTTGTATATAGTGAAAAGACCGAATTAACAATTGTTGAATGTTTGCTCGTTTGCGCCATAGCCATTTATGTTACCTATATTATGGCAATGCAATAATGATGGCTCAGCGGCAAGATGTCGAGACTCTTGCTAAGGCTGAACAACCGAACGGGGGACGAATGTGTGTCGGGATCGGACTGGGAGATCATTGCGCTTTATCCTGCCGGTCCGAGCAAGGATATTGAAATATCCGATAAGAAATGGCCAGAATAATTATTCATAATCTCTAAATTTAAAGACCATCGTATTACTATGGTCCTTGTAAATAACTTTTGTTAATATGCTACATACGCTAATACTTTTATTCCTAACGGCATTGACTTATGTAGGATGTGAGGATAGGAGTAAGTCAAGTATTAGTTAAATTTGATATTACATAACATATTTAGAATTACGATACTATATTGACAGATAAAAATATTGATTCATCACTACAAAACCGGGGTAAGTGCGACAAGATGCAAATAGCTATTAATTAGTTGTTTGTGTTTTGTTACAGTTTGTCCGTTATGAGAAAAACTGCATGAAAAAGCAGATTTAGGATGGATTTGCATTACTAAATCGTTACCTGCGGTTTCTCTGATTGGTTGTCTTATAGTGTTGTTTTTTCAGTATTTCGTATCTGTTTTCCTGCGGCAAATAACTCCAACTAATAACGTATTATTACTAAAAGTTTTATAATTATGGCAAGAAGTACTTTTCTTGTTCAATGCCATATTAAGAGTAAGATATAGAGCGATAACGTGGCTTGTTCATTCCATTATAAGTTCGGTTCTTCTCCATGATTATGGATCTACTACACAACGCACAAAGCAAGCATCAGATCCATCGCTTCTGAACAGATTGTCCGTACTGATAAAATAGAAAGCGAATGAGAAATAGTTAATATCCCATCCATGGCTGGCACCATCCGTCTGCTCAAATTTATTTTGAGGAATCTCCGCATTTAACCAATAGATGGCACCCGGTCGTTTGTATATGTCGTAAAACAATGGACGTTCTTTAGGATCGGGATATAATTTTGTTCGGCCGGCAGCATATCTCAATACTCCATTGAGGGTTTCAGGATCCCCCCATGTGGCAGTATAGCTTTGTTTTCTGTGTCCGTAGCCGGAGGCACCAATGGGGAAGAACAGATTTTTGCCCGTATCGCTGTTATATGCGAAACAGCCTCTCATTCCACGTCCCTGCGTATTATGTTCATAGTCATAGCCGTAAACCTCTATGATATCATCAGCCGTTTCCGTGGCATCATCTCCGTACAATACACCGTATCCCTGCTCTACATGGTTGCCTGCCTCGCACAATTCCCAAAAATCTTCTGCTGTAGCCACCCTGGCATTCGCCATTTGAGGATCACCGAACTCCTTGGTCTTGTCAAGATTGGTAATGGTTGTCCACGCCATTTTGTTTCCAGTTGCTGCATTGGTAAAGCCATCTTCAGGATATACCTTGAAATTTTCCGGCGTGACATTTATCCACGGCTCGAACGGATTTTTATTGCTCAATGCGTCTATCGGCTGATTCCAATTTCCGAATTTAAACAGCGATCCTTCATCCAACGGAGTGGAAGCCAGTTCAGTCGAAGTCTTCATATTCTTGGCATACCACTTCACGCCACCTGAGACCAAATCGTCAGGTTTGTCACCTTGTCGTACGAAAATCAGATGCTGGCAGGTATAATTGTGATATTCCACACGGATAATAGCATAACGGTTTTCTGACGAGCTCCCGGAGAAATCCACATTGAAGTCAATCTCGCTGCCGGTTTTACCATATATGGCTTTCCCATATTCCGGATCATTCTTTAACTCTGCCTTATCCGATGTTACCGACAGGGTGATTCCTTCTCCGTTGTATTTCTTGACGACATAGGCTTTCCATGGGCCTTCGGATTGGAATGTTTTGAATATTTGTTCATCCTCTCCCGGCAATTGCTTCAGCACGACATGAAACGACTTATTAGTTCCGGAAGATCGATATATGCCCTTCGGATTCACAACACGACGTACCTGGTATATCGGCACTTCATTCTCGAAGACTCTATCCAATCCTTCCAACTTGGTCGTAATCTTGACTCTTGCCTTTCGTTGATACGCCACGTAGGGATTGTTTCCGGTATATCCGGTCGTTGATATCATCTGCTTGGCGCGCGTGTACATAGGAATATAAACATTATATGTATTTGCTTCCGTGGGATGCTTTTCGACACGGTATTTATCGTCCTGTGCAGAACCGTCAGTCGTAAATTCCTGAGATATATTGCCTTCGTCTAGAGTGAACTCTCTATATTCACGTTCACCACGTTTAGGGACAGTATTGTAGTATTGCTCATTTGTTCCGATTTGATCTGCATATAGAATCGTTTCCTTGGTTTTATGTAATGACAGGAAACCGTTCCATGGTGCTGCAACGCCATTCGGAGCACCCGTATAATAAATATCGCCACTGGCGTTATGGGGTGCCCAATTGTTTTCCATGATTTCCGCTTTTATGTATTCTATCTTTCGACCGCCGGTATTCACCTTAATGGGATACATCATGGAATGATTATACAGATAAGAAATGTAATAAGGTTCGGGAGTTAGTACGCTCGGTTCCGGTTCCTCGTACTCTATATGCCAATCTGCTTCGTTGGCGAAATTCTTGAATTTCAATGTCAACTTGTAGTGGCAGTTACGCTTGGCATTATAGTCCTTTATCACGTCCTGTCCCAGCATGAAACGATAGATGATGTGCCCGTTGCCCAATCGCTCGGAATTGTTAGAGATGTAGTGTGCATGTACCTCAATGTATGTCCCGTAAAGTACGTTATCTTTTAGGCGGTAATCAGGGTATTTATCCGGCTTGTTCGGCAATCCGGGAAAATCCAATATTCCATTACCGTTTGAATCCTGTCTTTTGTCGGGCATACTACTACCCGCTCCCTGCATATTCTCGTAAAAGTACAGTGCGGGAGCTGTTTCATCGTGAGAACCGAAATGGGGACTACCTGCCGTGACACGATGGTCTGTATGGTCTTCTCCGTATTCAGAATCGTCCGGTTCATTCCCCGCATGGTAGGTGATAATCTCTCCATCAAGCATCGAAGTACCCGTACCTGTATTGTCTGTTTCAAAGGATTTTTCATCCGGTATTACTTGCAGCGTATATCCTTCTCCACCCACGTTGTTATCCTTCCATAGATAACATTGCACCGGTATATCCTTAATCTGTACCGACTGGAGATAGACGAACACCCCTTCCTTCAGCGCGCTGCCATCGTAGACGATGGTCACTTTCGATGCCGCGCGGCGTAGCCAAGAGTGCAGTTTCACACCTTTTGTATTCACTGTAAGTATTTCGTCGGATCCGGATTTGGAGACAGTATTCGTTAAATAGCCTATCATCTGGCCGTTATTGCTTATGTCATCAGAATCCCATGTGAGCGGAATATTTTTGAGTTCGTCCACGGTCTGTATGTTTTCACTATATTTTGTCAGCAAATCGGGAATGTTCGCCACAGCATACATATAATACCGCCCGAAGTCGATTTTATCCGGCAGGGTGAAAGAGGCGCGTTTGGTCTGTACCTCCGCACTCGGTCCGTTTTCCGCATCCGCATCGGTGCGGAATTCATCGGACACCTGATAGTCCGTCAAGTTCTCCTGCTCCCATGTTTTCATCAGATTCCCTTGCTCGTCATACAACAACACATGCAGACTGCCAATCCCCTTCAGGGCATCTCCGGCAGACCGAGTAAGTGTCGAGGACATGGGTTTGAAGTCCAGTGTAGCGGATATGCTTGCCTTGCCTTCGCCTATTATTTCCGGCTCAAACAATTCATCCTGACAGCCGGCAAACGCAACGAGCGTCAGGAAAAGAGAGATATGTCGTACAAAATGTTTCATGCGTGCTTCTGTTCATTGTTTTACAATCCGAATTCTGGTTCAAGTTTCACCTCGCTGTAGGGAATCACGTCCACTATGATTTCGTCACTATATTTCAACGTTATGTTCACCACGACATGCGTGTTGCGGAAAAGAGTCTTCAAGTTGGGCAGTGGGCGGACGAACGGTTCTTCCAGTCCTTCTATATGAATGGTTAGGGTGTACTCCTGCTCGCCGTCTGTCGCACCAGCCTTGGGGTTCATGCTCTCGGGCAGGTAGAAGATGGGGAGTTCAGATGCCACGCCCGGTTTTGAGGTTGCAGGGTGTGTTAAATCAATGTCCGGTTTTCCTACGATAACAGGTTCGTCGTAGTTATAGATATTTTTCTTGTCCGCTTGTGTCGGTAATTCATAGTCTTTCAGCCAGCCGGCGGCTTCTGTAGCGGCGTAATCATCATTCTCGAACGAGGCCTCGGAAACCTCCTTCAGCCACTCTATCCATGTTTTCCCGTTGAGAAGTTGCCGGTTCTGTTCGCTGTCATTGACATGCGCCATCAGGAAGTTCTTGTCTGCATGACTCGCTATGCTGAAACTTTTCACGGTTATTTCCTCGCCACGCCAGTTCATAAAGTTCATCGTGAACTTGGTGGCGACACGCACCACGTAGAACGTCCCTTCGAAATTTCCTTTTGCCGGGAAATCTATCCCGTACATGGAGGACATCGGGATGGGTTTTCCGTCCGAGTAGTCTGGAGCGAAGTAGAGGTTGTTCACAGCGGCTTCAAAACCGGGCATATTCTCTGTATAGTTGTTGAAGAATGCTGTCAGCGTTTGGTTTCCACCCGTCACGCCTTCCACCTCCAACACACTCTCCTCGTTGGCGAAAAGGAATATCTTTTTCTTTTCGTCGGGTTTTACCTTCAGCAATATGTATTTCTGTTCCTGCGCTCCGTACAGAGGAAAGGATTTGTTGTGCTCTACCTTCCCGTCTGCGTGTAGTACCACCACGCGTAAACTGTGCATCTTCTCGTTGTCGGGCAGTTCTGTTGTCCCCGCCCTTGTCTGTCCTATGGTGGCGACATTCAGGTAGAGTGCGGCTTCCGTAACGTTGTCCGGCAAGGATTCTTTCTGACTGTTGCATGCCACCATAAACGGCAGTGTGAATGCCGCCAGACAGACTGCAATGCTATGTATAATGCTTGGTTTCATCAGTCAGATCCTTATTCTTAATCAACTTCAATGTTGCTCAGCACTATACGCCATGACAGAATCTGGATGACGCTGCTTACCCATCTGTGGTCCTCGTCGAGAAAGAGAGTCATCACGCACTCGTCTAGGCGGTCGAGAAACTCCTGCTCGTCCATAGGCCAATTGTATTCCTTCTCGTAATACTCTTTTCCCATCAGGGCGTAGTCCATCACCGGGATGCGGGCAACCGTCCTGCCTTCCCCGGTGGTAATGGTGAGCATCATTTTTTCGTGATGCGTCTCTATCAGTCGGCCTACTGTGAAGTCGGCAACGAGCCCCTTCACACCGCTGACGGTACGGGCATCGTCCTTGCCGATGCCGGCCTCCGTTTCCTGTATATCCCATGGACGATAGTTGATGTTCTCGTCGTTCATCAGCTCGTTGTCATGTGCCATAAGGCCGTTCTCATCGTCGATACGGAAGGTGAAGTCTGCCTTATTTACATCCTCTTCCGAGAGGTGCTGCAGGATGACGCGGATGTGGTTGGTGTTCTTGGTCAGGGGCATGGCGTACTCGTAGTTGCCGCCGTCATCGTTCACGGGCAGTGACACATCCAGTGTACCGTGGAAGAGACGGTACAAATGGGTTTCGCTGTAGGCTCCTGTCTCGTCACGCAGGCGGTTGAGCGAACACTGCAGTTCCTCCATGCGTGTCTTGCCTATGCGGGCTTCGGTTACTGAGAAGGACTCTTCGCGCTCGCCGTCGTTTTGAAGTCCGCACCAAGCAAGCAACTTGTAGTCGCCGGCAGGAAGGTCGAGTGGCATCGAATAGCTCTCCGCCGTAGCCGGATCTATCCGGTCTTCCCGTTGCCATACCAGTACGCCCGATTTGTCAAAGGCATACAGGTGGACCGACGAGACCTCGTTGGCGAAAGCGTCCGCCCATTTCAGGTTCATGTCGTAGTGGAACTTGAGACTGTATGTCACGGAACAGTCGTCCTCGTAGTCATAGACCATGCTGTCACATGACACAAAAGCCAACAGGCAGACCAACGCCACGCAGACTTTCGCTGCCAAATTCCTTATCATTGCCCGTATATACATATCGTTTACTCTTTCTTGATATTTATATATATTGTGCGCGGAAATTCCGCGTCCGTATTTTCTCGTCGGGTGGGATACCTGTCTTGCGTACAGGTCTCCAAGGCCACACCTCCCTTATGTACCGGTGGCGGGTACTGTATTTGTTGTTCTGTTCGATTTTATAGGTATGGGAGACGGGGAGCCGCCTCCCATACACTGTTATGTATCAGTAACACCTTCCGGCGTTCAGGTTCATATTACCATTTCAGCTCATAGTCGTTGCTGACAACGCGCCAAGAAAGAATATTGATCTCTGCCGCGATGTAGTGGTCGTTGGGGACGGAAACTTCCGGATAGACTATCTTGTCAGGATTGTAAACAGGGGTCCCTAGACCGGCTATCTTTGTCACGTTAGTAGCATATATGTGGTTGCGGACTACACCTATATTATCTGCCAGATGCTTGATCTCGTAGAAATAGTAGGTCATGCCGGACTTCCAGACCAGAGCACGGTCAATCTTGTCCTTGTCCGCAAGTTTCCCGTTAATCACAGTAGCGGCATTCTCCAAAGGTTGTGCATCTTCAGCTAAAGAGGTGTACCATGTCTTATCTGCAGCAGCATCTGTCAGTTGGGCATATACATAGCAATTGTTCTGACTATCCTCCTCATTTTTCATGGTAGCAATTACAATCTGAAGATCGGTGGGGACAATCTGTGTACGCTGCTTTTTGCCGCCTTCAACTGTTTCTTCAAAATAGTAATTGTCACCATTGGCTGCCATTTGATTAAGGATGCTCTCCTTCAATTTGGGAAGGTTGGCAGTCTCCTCCGTACCGGATTCCGTATCGGCAAAGTAAGCACCTAAGTGTCTCACGATAGTGAAAGGAGTGCCGTCTTCCTTACAAAGGGTACCCTTGAGGATAACCTTGGTTTTTTCCGTTGCCTTACCATTTGTATTATCAATGTCTGTCTGCTGGGCATTTTCATTGGTGTACAATGCATGGTCGCTGCCAAAGGATGTACCACCGATAGCATTATAAGATTTATATTCGTTCGTGGCAGTCATGGAATTGATGGCCCAGAAACTGCGGTATTCACTGTTCCAGTTCCATCCTGACCATCCGGGATTGATTTTCTTGACCAGCCTGCCCTCGGAGGTTTCGGCAGTCAGGCTCCAACCGCCGAGCTTCAGGTAGACCTGCTGCCCGCCAACTTTGATGTCATTGCCTTCCTTATCTTTCAGTGCAAGTTTGCTACCTTCACCGTTGGCAGAAGCAACGGCATTTCCCAAAGTGACTCTCACCTTGGCCACGCTACGCTCTACATAGATTTTGACAGGACTTGCTTTGGCCTCAGCCTCAGACTTACACAGGTGTTTGGCCTCTATGGGAACCGCACAGACTTCTGCGCCATCTTTTCCATATATGGAATTGAACATCACGAACTTGCCGGCTTTGGTCAGATCGGGATCGGAATAATTCCCGACAATTTTCTGAAGAGAGGTAAGGTTCTGTGAACCCTTTGCTGTTAAATCATCAGTGGGATTCAGCACGGCCGCTATCTTTTGGGGAATCCCGTCTCCATCTGCGGTATTGATGACAATCATGGCAGTAAGCACACTCCCGATATCATCGCTGTCCGCGTCAGGATTTTGGTCACCACTACCGGGAGTCCAGTCATAATAGTTTACATAATTGTTCCCTTGAAGTTTAACGTTGACGGCACCGCCAAGCCCGTTGAAAAAATAGAAGCGGACTTTGGTAACTTTGTTCTCGTCATCAGAGCCATCTTCGTAACCGTCAGCAGCACGATTCTTGGCAACATCAGAGGACATCAGGTTTACGGCCATGTAGCTGGTCTTGGTTTTACCGTTACCGCCGCCCTCCCCCTTCGGAGTAATCTCCTCCTGCGAGCATCCTGCCATAAACAGGAATGCTAGCATAGATGCAAATAAAAGGTTTCTTTTCATGTTGATAAATTAAAAATGTTTGACAATATGTTCATTCTTGCACACCTTTTCTCACCATGGCAAAGCTCGTGCAAGCGCGCGGCTTTGCTCGTTGGCTTAACGAAAACGTTCAATTCTATTTGGGGCTTAAACGATTGATTTGATGTTATTTCTGTCTTTTGTCCAATTCATCGAGTGTCCTGCCTGCCTTTTCAAGCCCCATCTCTTTCGCCTTGTTCAGGTAGCGGCGAGCCGTTTCGTAGTCTCCCTCCCGCACGGCAAGAGCTCCGCGGGCATATTCGGCTTCCGGCGAGTTGCCCGCCTTGTCAAGATACCTGCGTGCCGTCCCGAAATCATCACGGCGGATGGCGGCATTGGCGGCATTGAGATTTGCTATCTGGTCATCGGGATACATCCGAACGGCGGTCTCGAACACGTCGGTGAATTCCATCGTGCCGGGCTCGTACTCCCGTGCCACCAGATAGAACTCGTTCTGGTTCAGCTTCTGCGGGTGCTCCGCCATGATGCGCTTTATCTCCTTCACTTCGCTGAAAGAGCGGATGTTGTAGTCTATGCGGTAGTCCGTATGACGCAACGCCGGATAGAAATGTTGCAGCATGAAGCGGTATTCTTCCGGGTAAGTGCGCTTGATTTTCGCTTCCTTGGCATCGGGTTCCATATCGCTGTCTATCAAAGCGAGAATCTTATCGCGATGGTCGATATTCGATTGCTCCACATGGCGGCGCAGTCCTGCCCAGTCCTCCGGTTCGTACTCGGTTCGGATAACACTGTCGGCAAAATGGTATAACTGTCCGATGTGTTTTTTGAGCGCGGCAGTACGTCCGATAGCAAGTTCCGTGTTGTGCTTGTATGGACTTTCCGGTGAAGCGAACCCTTTCAGCCACACGGAAGTGATGTAGACATCCTTGTCGTTGCGTACGGAATCGATGGTCGCCTGTATCTTGCCCAATTCAACCGTATTGCGACGGTAATCGGGATAAATCGCTGTTTGGTCGACCGGGAAGTCTATGTATGCCGAACCGGATAACGAACGGCTTTTCATGATTTCCGCTTTGGGTTGTACGAATATCAGTTCGGGAAAGAAAGCCTCGCGATGACGGCCCAATATACCATCGTATTCCGCCAGTATCTCGTGGCAACACCCCCAGTCGCTGCGGTGAAGTTTAAGCGTCGCCCCGTCCATCCAGTCTTTGTATTCGGTGAGATTGTCGTATGGTATGTTGCCCGGTTTGTCCGACACACGGTAAACCATTTCATTTTCACCCGAGATACTGCCCATGCCGTTTCGTACATAATAGTAATACCGGCGGCGTCCGTAAATTCCCACCGAGGGCAGGTCGAGCGAATCCGTCCCGTTGACCAGACACGGCGTGAGCAGCACGGCACGGTTGGCATCCACGTCAAGTTTGTTCAGATCCAATTTCATCTCCACGACAAGGTATTTTCCCTCACGGTTAATGTTGAAATTTTCAATGGAGACATCCGGTATGACGGTATCGGTATTTTGTCCTACCGCTTCCGACAATTGTCCCAATCCCAGCAAAATTGCCGGTATGAGTATCGCTATTTTCATGTTCGTTGCGTTTTAAAATAAATAAACCAGATTGATGGCCGCTTTGGTGGGGCCCACGTAGTGGTGGGATTTGTTCGTTTCCACCTTTTTGCCGCATCCGGCACACCTATACCTGTTATGGCGGGTATAAGAGTAGCCAAAACCGATTTCCGTTTCCATGTTCCAATGGCGCCCGAGGATAAAGGCGTAGCCGTATGATATGCCCGCACCGACAAACCAGCCTTGATAGCGGGTCTCTTTCAGCTTTCGGAAGTCAGTGCCCAGCATATTGATCTTCCCGTCGAATCCGCCGATGTTATACTGCCCGCCATGTAAATGTGCGCCGAAAAAGTGTCCGCCGAAGCGGTCGCACAACCAATAGCGGACTTCCGGCTGCACCACCCAATGCTTCCACCGCCTGTCATGCGAAAGCGTCCATCCGTTGAACTGTCCGCTCACGTCCAACGTCCACTTGGGGGCGAGCCCTACTTCAACGCCTAAATTCGGGCTGAAAAAAGCATCGGAAAGCAGGTTGGTTTTCATCGCCACCTTCTGCGCATAGAGTTCCTGTGTGACACAGGAAACGACTATCGTCAATAATAAAAGTGCGCGTTTCATTTTCTATCGTTCATTTATCGTTTTACCATATCGTTTA
Organism: uncultured Rikenellaceae bacterium; assembly: GCA_944415565.1. Taxonomy (GTDB): domain Bacteria; phylum Bacteroidota; class Bacteroidia; order Bacteroidales; family Rikenellaceae; genus WRDF01. The sequence goes on along the minus strand of CALYBQ010000003.1, from coordinate 144,692 downwards.
TTCAAATATCTAACTACGATTCTTTATGCTAGACACTAGAAAAGCGGCAATACAGACACGGCACCTCCATGGTCTGGCATGTATCGTTGACAGGTATGATGTATAGACACCTTCGGAAAGCGACGGAAGTCAATTGATGCAAAGAACGCCTTCATTCCGGTACAAATCTCATTCTCCAAACGCCGGTACGAGCATGGAAAACCGTACGACATGCGGTGTCTTTCTCGAACTGTACATTCGGAAACAGCCATCCGCACCGTACAGGTCGGTGTGTTCGGAACAGTCTGTAACTTTAGGAAAAGCGGACTGATTTCTGTAGTCGGTTCGAGACTCGGTCGGATGTATATCTTGTACTGAGAATTGGTTCCGACCATCCGATTGCTATTTACGGTCATGCCATCCATATACGGATTCTGTTTTATATTGAAAACCATCCGATTATAGTGCTGTGTGCCGCAATCTGTCAAAGGTCCGTTGAGAACCTGTACTACGATTCGCTATGCTAAGCGAATATCATGAAACGATTGCTGCGTATAATGTGCTTATACACAGTCTGAAATATTACGGATGATGTTTTACCGAAAATAAATTGCATTTTGGGATGAATTGTATGTGTATAATGTATTGATTATAAATAAACAAGTATATATAAATCGGTAAAACATGTGTGTCGCAGGATAAGCCGGAGATATGCAGAAAAAACGCCTAAAAACCACCTGTAATGCGGTTTCTGAAGGGACCGGCTTTGATTTATCCGGACACGATCCGACATTATGCGTTAAAACAATTAAAAGGACGATAAAAACAGATAGTCTGGTGTTGAAAGAAACGGTATCCGTACCGTTTCTTATGTTTTTTATTGTATAATATGTAGATATTGCGTACTTTTGCACAATATAATACTATATGTCCGGTTTTGTCTGTTGTTGGCAGAAGTATACGAAATCTGACGATATTCGCTTAGCATAGCGATTTTACCTCTTGTTTTCGCTTAGCATAGCGAATTATAATTTTAGCGAACGTTTTTTATATTCTTTTCCTTATTTTTCCTTTGCCCCCTTTGTTCAATACAGCTTCGTGACTTTTTCGTTGATTCGGTCCACCGTGTCGTTGTCGAGTTGCGCCAGGTAACATCGTGTCGTCCGTTCCGAGGTGTGACCCAACCCTTCGCTGATATGCGGCATCGGGACGCCCATGCTCCGAGCCTCGGTCGCCCATGTATGCCTGGCCACGTTGAAGGTCAACCGGCGGCAGCCCACGCTCTGCGAAATTTTCTTCAGTTGCATGATATAGTATTGCAGGGCCAGGCGGTAAAAGGTATATAGCTTCTCGGGCGGCAGGTTACCGTCCATTTCCTCGTTTCTGAATGCTGAGCGGATCATGCCCCGTCTCATGCAGGGTAGGACCCACGGGGAAACGGGGTCGTCGTAGCGGGAGATGATCTCCTGTAGTTGTGGCGTAAGGGCCACGCAGAATAGTTGATGCGTCTTCTGTCGCTCGTAGTGCAGCGTGCCATCCCGGATATCCTCCTTACGCAGATAGCATATATCGACAAAAGACATGCCCCGTGCGTAGAAGCTGAACAGGAACATATCGCGGGCTTCGTTCAGTTCTCGGTCTCCGAAATCACTGGTGGCGAGGATACGTAGCAGGCCACGGTCTACGGCCAGTTTCGGAGTCCGGGCGGGCTTGAACGACACGTTCGAGAACGGGTCCCGATGCATTGGGGCACAACCGTGTACACGGGCGCGGTTGTAAAGTGCATGCAGGGTTCTCAGATAGAATGTCACCGTATTGCGCTTGCGACCCCGGCTTTCGAGGTAGGCCGCAAAAGCGGAGACCGTACTGCCGTCGAGCTGCGAAAAGCGCCATTGGCGGCGGTCTGCGAACTTGACCCACGCGCTCAGGAGAGAGCGGTACGAGCGGGCTGTGCCGAAGCGTCCCGCGCGTTCGAGTTCGCGGGCAACATGCCCTGCGAAAATCTCCACGTAGCGGTTGTCGCCGCCGAGTTTATACGTTCCCGTAATGTCCGATACCGTGTAAGGTTTGCCTGTTCCATGGAGGCGGTCGGCAATGGCGCGTAAATGCCGGAGGTACTCCCCGATACACTCGTTCGCCTCGGCGATAAGGGTGCGATGGGTTTTGCCACGGTTCGTCGCTACGGCCTGGCCTTTTTTACTGTCGAACTCTTCTGGGCGTAGGCGGTAAGGGGTGGTCAGGATGCTGCGGCGTCGGTTGTGGATCACCTGGATGATGAGCGCACGGCGGCCCTCGGAGTCCGTGCGGTAGTTGAGCCTGGGAGTAATGGAGGTTTTCATTTCGTTGTGCTTTGATCGGTTTATAAACGGTTTCGATAAACACCGGTAAAGCACGCCCGAAAGCATAAGGGCAGGTTATTCCCGTTACGACACGTTGTGTGGGCGTATCGGGAATCCGGCATGGAGGTATGTATGTTTTTCCATTTCTCTTTGTTTTCTTGCGGCATTACCCGTGTCTGAAATAATACATAAAGGTCCCAATATACGTTTATTTGTCTGTTTGTCGATATGCAACAAAGGGCCTGATATCTGCGGCCGTCTTCCTCCTGACAATCGACCGGCCTCAGAATCGCTTTCGAGCGGGAATCGTAAAAAAGTCATTTGCCGGGCAAGGTACGTCCTGCAAATTGTCATTGCTTCCAATAATCCGACACTGTTTAACAATTACCTCCAAAGATGTTGTTCGCATAGACAAGAAGGTGGAATATCCAATCACTTCGGACTTCCACCCAAGGGATATTGTGATTACCGGTAATAGAAAGATTGTTTACGGCTCATTTTCAGAAGGTAATTTTGGTACCTTGGATGAGGATAACAATATAATTACATCTCAGTACGACCTGCCTTTTAAGTATGATAATCGCGTTACGGGCATCAATAAAGGAACTACTTATCAATATAAAATAGAGGCGAATCCTAAACAGAATAAATTTGCAGTTCTCACTTTGGCGTCAGACATATTCGAGATATATAATGTGACTAACGACAGACAAATAGACCGTATCTATACCAGCCCATTTCAAAATATTCCGCAAATAACAGAAGTTGCACGCCAAGGGTTTACTGTCGATTCGGGCAAAAGCATAGCGGGATTATTGATGATGTCTGTTTCGGAAGATCTCATATGTTTTGCATATTCATCGCAAACGCAGAAGGACGCTTTAAATTCGGGGCTTAATTTTAACGAAATACTTTGTTTTAATTGGACTGGCGAGAAAGTAAAGAAAATCATCCTGCCTTTTAGTATAAATAACTTTTGTATTGATACCCATTATATCTACGGGGTCAAGGATTATACAGATGAGACCGTGCTGTACAGATTCTGTATGATTTGAGACGCTACAATATTATGAATATTGCCGGTCGTTTGTTGATCTCGGGTTTCGGTCGTGCTTTCCACTCTTTTATCGTTGCCGTGACGATGAGTGCTTCGGGGCCGGTTATGTCGCAGGCGACGCATAACCGTGTCGCAGGTCCGCATATCGACAGAAAATCGTCGAACAATTTGGCGTTTCGGTATGGCGCTTCGATAAACATTTGGGATTGTCGCTCGTTTTGGGCTCTTTTCTCGTAATGGCGGATTGCCTTTGCCCGTTCCGGCGGTTTGACAGGCAGGTAGCCGTTGAATGCGAACGATTGACCGTTGAGCCCCGACGCCATCAATGCCATTAGTATTGACGACGGGCCGACCAAAGGTATGACCTTTATGCCGTGCCGATGGCATAGGGCAACTACGTCTGCACCCGGATCGGCGACACCCGGTACGCCTGCTTCCGATATGACGCCTGCATCGCGGCCGGCGAGTATAGGCCGTATCAGTAGCTCTATCTCCTGCGGCTGCGTATGTTCGTTCAGTTCGGCGAATTCCAGCGAGTCTATGGGGTTGCCGAGTTTTGCACTGCTGATGAACCTGCGTGCGCTGCGTGTATTCTCCACTATGAAATAGTCGAGCGACGCTATTATATTGCCGTTTACGGCCGGAAGCACGTCGAACGGCGGCGTTTCGGCTATTGGACAGGGAATCAGGTATAGTGTTCCGGGTTTATTCATCTGTCTGTTCTGTCTGTTCTGTCGTTGTGCCGTTCGGTTCCGTGTCGGCTTTTCCGTCGGCGGAGTTATATTCCTTGACTGTAAAATACAGTGCTGCTAATATTAGGATGACGAGCGCGTTGAAAGCTATCTTGACGGGTTTCTTTGTCAGAAAGCTGTCTGCCAGCAATGCTATGCCGGCGAGTCCGACTATCGGCCATGCCATCGGGATATGTCCGGAGTTCATTCCGACGATTACTCCGGCACAGCCCGCCGTAATCAATACGATGCCTGTTATACGGTCGGATAGCCGCTCCTTCCGAGCTTTTTGTCCTTTCGTCGCTTCTGCTTTCATGTGCCGTTATTCTTTGGTGTATATGCGTTTTACGCGTCTCGATATACTGGTCATTATCTCGTATGGAATTGTCTTCAGTACGGCAGCCATATCCTCGATCGTGTTGTGTCGTTCGGGACTGAAGATGAATACGGGGTCGCCTTCATGCGCTTCGATCCCGGTAATGTCTATCATGCAGGTGTCCATGCATATGCGGCCGATTATCGGAACCCTCTCGCCTTTGATTATGACCGACCAAGCACCTTCTCCGAGATGGCGGTTCAGTCCGTCGGCATACCCGATCGGGATAGTGGCTATTCGGCTCATGCGGCGCAGATGTCCGGCTCGTCCGTAACCTACTGTTTGGGATGCGTCGAGCTCCTTTATTTGTACTACCCTTGTGCGGAGCGTGCTTATATGGTGCAGGGGTTGTCCTCCGGCTTCGCCTACTCCGTACAGTCCGATGCCTATTCGCGTCATGTCGAACTGGGCTTGAGGGAAGCGTTCTATGCCCGCCGAATTGGCTATGTGGCGCAACGGCTTGTAACCGAGAGGTTTTATGATGTCGGCCGACAACCTGTCGAACAAGGATATTTGCGAGAATGTGAATTTGTCCTGTGTCGGATCGTCCGATACGGCAAGATGGGAGAATATGGATCTTACCCGGATTGTGCCGTTCAATTTGCGTAATTCGTCGTTGAGCCTTTCGATGTCTTTCTCCTCGAACCCGAGCCTGTGCATTCCGGTGTCGAGTTTGATGTGGATAGGGTAGTTCCGTTCTCCATATCGCCTTACGGCATCTACGAACCCAGCGAGCGACGTAAAGCTGTATATCTCGGGTTCGAGACGGTTGGCCACCATGAGCCCGAAGCTGTCGGCGTCGGCGTTGAGGACGACTATCGGCATCGTTATACCGCTCTCGCGTAGATGTATGCCTTCGTCTGCGAACGCTACGGCAAGATAATCTACCCCTTGGTGTTGCAGCATGGCCGCTACTTCGTATGTGCCGTTGCCGTAACTGCCTGCCTTGACCATTGCCATCATCTTGGTTTCCGGTTTCAGCAATGCCCTGTGTGCGTTGAGATTGTATATCATGGCATCGAGGTCTATCTCCAAGACGGTCGTGTGGCTCATGCGCTCAAGCGCATGGGCTATGCGTTCGAACTGTGCTTGGCGGTTACCCTTGATGAGTACGGCTTTGCCGGCTATGTCGGTCGTGAGGAATCCTTTGAGCAGCGCGTCCGCCGACGGATGGAATGTACAGGGGACGTCGAACAGTCCGGCGTAACGCGGAAGCCGCGAACCGATGCCTATGAAACTGTCCACACCAGAGCGGTTGACCATATCGGCTACGCGGGAGTATAGCTCTTTATCCGAATAACCGCTTTGCAATATGTCCGACAGTATGAGTACGCGGTGGCGTCTACCGGCTATGTTGTTCATGTAGTCGATGGCGATGGCAAGCGAGTTTATGTCGGAGTTGTAAGAGTCGTTTATGATGAGGGAATTGAGCAGTCCTTCTTTAAGCTCGAGCCTCATGGCTACGGGCTGCAGCTCTGATAGTTTGCTTATGGCTGCTTCGTGGTCGAACCCCAATGCGTCCGATATGGCGAGGGCGGCTGCCGCGTTCTCTGCGGAGGCTTTGTCCATGACACTTTGTGCCGCTTCGCGTTCCCCGGCAAAGTCGATGAGACGTTTGGTCGGGTATGTCTGGCATACAAGCCTGTCAATGATTTCATAAGTACCGTTGTATATGACGGTGTTTGACGCGACGAAAAGTTTGAGCTTTTCTGTCGTCTTTTCTTCGAGCGATCCGAAGTTTTCCTGATGTGCGTCGCCTATGTTGGTTATGACGCCTATTTCTGGCATTATGATCTCAGCCAGATGTTCCATTTCGCCGGGCTCCGATATGCCCGCTTCGATCAGCGCTACCTGTTCGTCACCGTCCATCATAAGTATCGACAACGGTACACCGATCTGAGAATTATAGCTTTTGGGGCTTCTGAAAACCTTGATGTCGGCAGGCAGCAGTTGCGCCGCCCACTCCTTGACTATCGTTTTTCCGTTGCTGCCGGTTATACCTACCACCGTGCCGTGAAAGTGTGAGCGGTAATCGCGCGCCAGTTTTTGAAGCGCGTATACCGAGCTGTCCACCCTTACGAATCCCGCTTCGGGGTATCCGGCAGTCGCCACGTCGCGCTCTATGACGAACGCCCTGACCCCGCGCCCGTAGAGTTCGTTGATGAATGCGTGCCCGTCGTGGTTGAGTCCGCTGATGGACACGAACAGCGACTCTTCGTTGACCGAGAAGCTGCGGCTGTCGGTAAATACCGACCGTATCTGTATATCGTTACCCTCTAATCTGCCGCCGCATATGGCTGCGATTTCGCTTAATTTGTACTTCATGTTTCACTTGCGTAAATGTTAATGCAAGATATGCTTTTTCCTGCAAAACAAAAAGAACACGGACTTTCAAATGTCCATGTCCTTTTCTTTTTATCAGTTCCGGTCCATTTGCTGCGACCTACATATTATGATCTGCCTTTCACATGCCGGTATGGTCGACTTTACGGAGAGTTGCCGCCTTGTGCCGTTAGTATTTGTAGTGCTCCGGTTTGTACGGACCTTCGACCTTGACCCCTATATATTCGGCTTGTGACGGGGTGAGCTTCGTGAGATGTACGCCGATTTGTCCGAGGTGCAGGCGTGCAACCTCTTCGTCGAGATGTTTCGGCAGGCGGTATACGTCCACTGCGAGTTCGCCGCGCTTTTCCCATAACTCTATCTGAGCAAGGGTCTGATTGGTGAACGAGTTGCTCATCACGAACGACGGGTGTCCCGTAGCGCAACCGAGGTTCACGAGGCGGCCTTCGGCGAGTATAAATATGGAGTGTCCGTCCGGGAACGTGTATTTGTCCACCTGAGGTTTGATTACGGTCTTCACCGCATCGGAGCTGTCGAGCTGGGCCATCTGTATCTCGTTGTCGAAGTGACCGATGTTGCAGACTATGGTCTGGTCTTTCATCTTCTTCATGTGTTCGAGCGTGATGATGTCCCTGTTTCCGGTGCATGTCACGTAGATATTGCCTTCGTCGAGAGCCTCTTCTACGGTTTTGACCTCGTATCCCTCCATTGCCGCCTGAAGCGCACAGATCGGGTCTATCTCCGTGACGATTACGCGTGCACCATACGATTTCATACTCTGTGCACAGCCTTTGCCCACGTCGCCGTAGCCACATACGACCACGACCTTGCCGGCTATCATCACATCAGTTGCACGCTTGATGCCGTCGGCGAGCGATTCGCGGCAACCGTAAAGGTTGTCGAACTTACTTTTTGTGACCGAATCGTTCACGTTGATGGCCGGGACGAGCAGCTCGCCGCGTTCCACCATCTGGTAGAGCCGGTGTACGCCGGTCGTGGTCTCTTCCGAAACCCCGCTCCATTCGGCAACCGTATTGTGCCATTTCCCCGGTTCTTCTTTCAGTAGCGTTTTCAGTGTGTCGAGTATTACTTTCTCTTCGTGGCTTTCCGGTGCAGCATCCAGAACCGAAGCGTCTTCTTCGGCTGCATATCCTTTGTGGATGAGCAGCGTGGCGTCGCCGCCGTCGTCCACTATCAGGTTAGGTCCTTTGCCGCCGGGGAACGAAAGTGCCATGGCTGTACACCACCAATACTCTTCGAGGCTTTCGCCTTTCCATGCGAATACGGGAACACCCGCTTCGGCTATCGCGGCCGCTGCGTGATCCTGAGTAGAGAATATGTTGCAGCTACACCAACGCACGTCTGCTCCCAATTCGACCAGCGTCTCGATGAGGACTGCCGTCTGGATGGTCATGTGCAGCGAACCCATGATGCGAGCGCCCTTGAGCGGTTTCGTATCGGCGTATTTGCGCCTTACGGCCATGAGGCCCGGCATCTCCTTTTCCGCTATCTCTATTTCCTTGCGGCCCCAGCCGGCGAGCGATATGTCTGCGACCTTGTAGGGCAGTTCTTTCTGTATCAGCATGATTTATTCGTTTTAAAATATTCCTTTATGGTATGTCGGTCGTTGTCCACCGTCTCTTTAAGTTCCTCTAACGATGCGAATTTGCGCTCCCCGCGTATATGCTCTTTTAATTCGACTTCGATGGTTCGGTCGTAAAGGTCGCCATCGAAATCGAAGATATTGACTTCGAGTATTGGGGAACCTTGTTGTAAGTTCGGATTTTCTGGCGCTCCGGGGAGTTTGTTCCTGCCGCCGACGTTGGCCATGCTTTCGTATACCCGTCCGTCTACTGTCGCCAAAGCAGCGTACACCCCCTCTTTTATGTCGGTGTCGGCGGGTAGAATTATATTGGCTGTCGGAAATCCGAGCTTGCGCCCCAGCCGTTTGCCGCCGGTTACGATTCCTTTAATCCTTATACTCATCATGCGACCGAAGTTTCGGAGAGCAAAGGTAAGAAAACAGCCCACCTTTTACAAGGGAACGACGTGTTAATAAAAATATGTACGGGTAAAATTATTAACTTTGTGGGAATCTAAAGTATGCGACGGACGTTTGCGGCAGGGATGTCGTGGCGGGATTCCGTCGCATGAAGATAAATACGTGGGTATATGATTACTATAAGAAAAGCCACTACGGATGATTGCGAGGCGATACAAGCCGTTGCCTATGTGGCGTTCCCGGCGACGTATGCCGGAATCCTGAGCCGTGAGCAGTTGGACTACATGATGGAGTGGATGTATTCGTTGCCAAATCTCGTCAAGCAGATGACCGAAGAGGGGCATGTGTATTACATTGCCGAGGCAGACGGTATGACGCCGGTAGGCTATGTCTCTATACAGCAGGAGGGCGACGCGTTGTTCCATCTGCAAAAAATATATGTGCTGCCCGACCGGCAGGGGGAACACATAGGGCGTGAGCTTTTCTTGCGGGCATTGCAAGCGATAAAAGAGATGCACCCCGCTCCGTGCACGGTGGAGCTGAACGTCAACCGCAAGAACAGGGCTGTCGGCTTTTACGAGAAGATGGGAATGCGGAAAGTGCGCGAGGGAGACTTCCCGATAGGGAACGGCTTCTACATGAGGGATTATATAATGGGTATGGAGATATAACGCGACCTGTTCGACGCTGCGGTGCATGTCCGGTCGCCGGGCAGGCAGTTGAGGCGGATACAGGATTGGAATATTGTCTATCTTTGCGGTGTCGTCAGGGTATATGGTGGAGCACGACGTTTTTGTTTAACGATATATTTAAGGAAACAGATTATGAAAATTGCGATTCCGACACGGGAAGGACGTGTCGACGACCATTTCGGTCATTGCGAGAGTTACACCGTCTATACGACCGATGAAGCTAACAATATAGTGAACCGAGAGACATTGCCATCGCCGCAGGGATGCGGTTGCAAAAGCAATATCGCTTCTGTGATGCAGCAGATGGGTATAACGGTCATGCTTGCGGGTAATATGGGACCCGGAGCGTTGAATAAGCTCGGTCAGCACGGTATCCACGTATACAGAGGATGCAGCGGCGAAACCGAGGAGCTCGTGAAGGCATTCCTAGCGGGAAACGTATCCGATTCAGGAGAGGCGTGCCGGGCACATGCCGAGGGACATGAATGTTCCCATCACCATAATTAATTCGGTGGACGCTTTGGCTATGCGTCATGCAGCGGATAGTCGTTAACGGAGTGTGATAAAATCGAGAAAGTACAAGCAGTACTTTCTCGATTTTATTTTTGCGGGCGGAGGTGGCGCAACAGGTTTAAGGGTAAATTAAATTGGCCGGAGATTACATGCGGAATGATTTTGGATTACCTTTGTAAGGTTAGTATGATAAGTTTATTTTAAGCATAACAATTGATGAAAAGAACGATGATTGCGAGTGCGCTGCTTGCGGCGACGCTGTCCGGAATTACCGGCTGCGGCAATGGGAAAAAGTCGGGAGCGGTCGTGCCGGCCATAGATCCGGCGAATATGGACGTGTCCGTAAAACCGGGCAACGATTTTTACAGCTATGTGAACGGCGGATGGATCAGGAACAATCCTCTGAAGCCGGAGTATTCGCGTTACGGCGTTTTCGATAAACTGGCCAACGATAATCTCGACCACATTCGCACTATCGTTGCCGAGGCTGCACAGATGGATCAGTCGCAGGGTACGCTCTCGCAAAAGATAACGACTTTCTATAACCTCGGCATGGACAGCGTGCGATTGAACGGGCAGGGTGCTGCTCCTATTGCTGAGGATCTCGCGCAGATAGACGCTGTGGCAGATGGCAAACAGCTGGCCGCCATGATAGCTACGTTGCATAAAGAAGGTGTATTCCCTTACTTCGTAACCTACATAAACGCCGACGAGAAGAATAGCTCGATGAATGTAGCCAACCTGTATCAAGCTGGGCTCGGAATGGGCGACAGGGATTATTACACCGAGCAAAACGAAGATATGGACGCCATACGCGAAGCGTACAAGGCATATGTGGCAAAGTTGTTCGCTCTTGTAGGATACTCCGCGGAACAGGCGTCAGAAGCCGTGTCTGCCGTATTGAAGATAGAAGGTAAGGTGGCCGAAGCGTCGTATCCGCGTGAATTGTTGCGCGATACTGAGAAGAATTACAACAAGATCAACGGCGCACAATGGGTTGCCGAAAACGGTATGCTCGATTGGAATACCTATTTTGATGTGCTTGGGTTGAATCCGGCCGATGATATTGTGGTTAAGCAGACAGGGTTCTTCAATGATCTTGCGTCGTTGCTGGCAGACGTTACGCTCGACGAACAGAAATCATATCTGAAATATAATCTGATAGCCAGTGCCGCATCGTTCCTCAGCGACGATTTCATCAATGCCGTATTCGATTTCCACGGGCGCACGATGACAGGACAGGAGGAGATGAAGCCGCGTTGGAAACGTGTTCTCAGCACTACCGACGGGGCGTTGTCCGAAGCTATCGGGAAACTGTACGTGGAGCGTTATTTTCCGGCTTCGTCCAAAGAGAAGATGATCGAACTGGTCGGAAACCTCAAGGTCGCACTCGGACAGCGCATAGACGCCCTCGATTGGATGAGCGATGCAACCAAGGCTAAGGCCCGCGAAAAATTGGCGGCATTCCGTGTGAAAATAGGTTATCCGGATAAATGGCGCAATTACGATGGCCTCGATGTTAAGGACGATTCCTACTGGGCCAACGTTCGCCGCGCTAATATTTTCGATATGGAGTATATGCTCTCCAAAGTGGGCAAGCCTGTCGATAGGGACGAGTGGCTGATGTCGCCGCAGACTGTCAACGCATATTATAATCCGACAACGAACGAGATATGTTTCCCGGCCGCGATCTTGCAGCCGCCGTTATTCAACCCTGATGTTGACGATGCCGTGAACTACGGCGGTATAGGTGTGGTGATAGGGCACGAAATGACGCACGGTTTCGACGATCAGGGCCGCAACTATGACAAGGACGGTAATATAAGCGATTGGTGGACGGCGGAAGATGCCGAGCGTTTCACGCAGCGTGCCGACGTTCTGGTCAAACAGTTCGATGCTATCGAAGTGGCTCCGGGCGTTCATGCTAACGGGGCGTTCACTCTGGGAGAGAACATTGCCGACCAAGGTGGATTGCTCGTGTCTCGTCAGGCGTATGAGAATAGTCTGCCCGGCGGGGAACGTCCCTCTCCGATAGATGGGTTCACGGATGTGCAGCGATTCTATATAGCCTACGCTACGCTTTGGGCGCAGAATATCCGTCCGGAAGAGGTTTTGCGGTTGACTAAGATCGATCCGCATTCGCTCGGTGTGAACCGTGTGAACGCTACGCTGCGTAATATTGCAGATTTCTACACGGCTTTCGACATCTCTGAAGGCGATTCTCTATATATGGCGCCGGAAAACAGGGTGAACATATGGTAACATGACAGGTCTGACGAAAATCCCGCACTTCTTTCCCGAATGTGCGGGATTTTTGTTTTGCGCCGGGTTTGCCGTTTCCCCGGCATTAGTTATATTTATGGTTGAGGAGAAGCGGATTTTGTCTGTGATTCCGTATGAAATTGTGAGGTTAGCCTGTTTCTGTATATTCTTAGGACTGTTGTTTGTCGGGGTTTAGTTGCTGTGGCAGGATAATTGCATTGCTGGTATCACGTATGGACGATGTGTTTGTGGTGTACTGCTGCTTTCCGGGAATCAACGGATGCGATGGCAACTAAAACGGATATATCGGACATTCATTTGGATATATTTATTAGTGTGGCAGAGAGTTCTGTATATATCTTTACCTTAACGAAATAGTAAACTTTAAGTATGAATATGAGACATTATCTGATTGCGGCTGCGTTGCTTCTCCTTGTGGCCGGATGCAAAGAGGGCCCGAAGGCTGATACGTCCGTGAGGAGTGTCAAGGCAGATACCGTGAAGGTCTACGGGCAGGTCGGCAGCGCAACGTTTCCCGGTAAAGTGGTGGCGGCGTCGGACATAAGTCTGGCTTTCCGTGTTAGCGGACCGATACTCGGTATGAATGTGGATGTGGGGTCGCGTGTACGTAAGGGGCAGTTGCTCGCACAGATAGATCCGCGTGATTACGAAGTGCAGCTCGCAGCCACCGCAGCCGAATACGACCAGATCGAGAAGGATTACGGGAGGATAAAATCCCTGTATGAGAAGGGGAGTGCCACCCCCAGCGAATACGATAAGATCAGGTATGGGTTTCAGCAAATATCGGCCAAGTACGATGCACACAAGAATGCGTTGAGGGACACGAAATTGCTCGCTCCGAGCGACGGGTATATACAGAAACGGTTATTCCAGCCGGGCGAGACCGTGAGCGCCGGTATGCCGGTAATATCCATGATAAGCACGGGGTCGGGAGATGTTGAGACCAACATCCCTTTGTCGGACTATATAAGGCGGGACGATTTCGACAGTTTTTATTGTACCGTGGATATTTATCCCGGCAAGAAGTTTCCGCTCGAATTGATAGGTATTACTCGCAAGGCCAATCTGAACCAACTTTACACCATGCGCTTCCGTCTAGCGGGTGAGGGCATCGACATGCCGGGTCCGGGGATGTCTACAATGGTGACTATAACCTATAAGACCGGAACCGTCCAGACTGTCTCGATGCCTTTGACGTCGGTTTTCGAGTCGGATGGCCGCTCGATGGTGTGGGTGGTTGATCCGGCGAGCAGTACCGTTTCTGCCCGTCCGGTGACGCTTTCCCAGATATTGACCGACGGGACGGCAGTCGTTTCGGAGGGTGTCTCGGCCGGGGATATAGTTCTGGCGGCGGGCGTACATTCGGTAAAGGAGGGGGAGAAGGTGAAATTGCTGCCCCCGGTATCACCAACTAACGTGGGAGGAATGTTATGATCGATATGGGAAGCTGGGGACTGAGGAACCGCAGGCTGGTCCTGTTCCTCGTCGCGATGCTTATTATAGGCGGATTTCTGGCCATACGCGGGATGGGTAAACTGGAGGATCCGGAGCTCATCGTGAAGCAGGCCCTCGTGGTGACCACATATCCGGGTGCGTCGGCACATCAGGTCGAGATGGAGGTCACTGACGTGCTCGAAAAGTCGATCCGCACGATGAAGAATCTGGATTATGTCGAGAGCCGGTCGATGAATGATCTCTCGATGATAACTGTTAACCTGTCGACGCTCGTACAGAACGACGAAGTCGAGGATATGTGGACGCTCCTGCGCCGCAAGGTTTCGGACGTGCAGGGGCAATTGCCTGAGGGTGCGACTGCTTCTGTCGTGAAGGACGATTTCGGCGATGTCATGGGTATGTTCTATGCCATGACCGCCGACGGTTTCTCCGATAGGGAGATGGGCGATTATGCGGAGTTGCTTAAAAACAACATACTTGCCATAGAGGGTGTGTCGCGGGTCGATATTTACGGCCAGCGTTCCGAATGTATCAATATAGAACTTTACGAAGATAAGATAGCCAATCTCGGAATATCGCCTGCCGAGGTGCTTTCGACATTGAGCGGGCAGAACAAGACGGTTTATTCGGGCTACTACGATGCGGACGGCATGCGCCTGCGTGTCAGCGTGAACGACAAGTACCGCAGTGTCGAGGATATTGAAGAGTTGCTTTTGCAGGGGCATCAGGGCGACCAGTTTCGGCTCAGGGATATTGCGAAGGTGTCGCTCGGATATGAAGAGCCTGTCCGTAACGAGATGAGTTACGATAACGAGAAGGCGCTCGGCATAGCTATCTCGGCGTTGACAGAAGCGGATATAACGCAGGTGGGTAAAAAAGTGGAGCGGTGCATAGATGAGATTACGCAGACACGCCTCCCGGCTGGGATAGAGTTGCACAAGGTGTTTTTCCAACCCGACCGTGTGAACGACGCACTGAATAATTTCGTGGTCAATCTGGTCGAATCGGTCGTGATAGTCGTACTGCTGCTCATATTCTTCATGGGATTCCGCAGCGGGCTTATCATCGGTTTCAACCTCGTGATTATAGTGCTCGGCTCGATACTCATACTGAATCTTGCCGGCGGAACGCTCCAGAGGGTGTCGCTGGCGGCTTTCATCCTCGCTATGGGTATGTTAGTCGATAATGCGATAGTGATAATCGACGGCATACTGGTCGATATGCAGCGCGGGATGTCGAGGCGGCAGGCCCTTACGGGTATCGGCAAAAGGACGGCGATGCCGTTGCTGGGGGCTACGCTCATAGCTATCCTCGCGTTCTTTCCGATATTCCTTTCGCCCGATACGGCTGGGATATACGTCCGCGACCTTTTCATCGTGCTGGCAGTATCGTTGCTGTTGAGCTGGGTGCTGGCTCTTGTCTATGTACCTTTACAGGCGAAGCGGATGCTGCGGGTCAAGAAAAACAACGATGGAAAGGACCCGTATGACAATCTATGGTATCGTGCGTTGCGTTCCGTGTTGTCGTGGGCACTGACACACCGTACCGTGACTATCGGGGCTACCGTCGTGCTATTGTTTTCGGCATTGGTATGTTACCGATTCCTGCCGCAGGGATTCTTTCCGGATATGGACTACGACCAGTTGTATATAGAGTATAAATTGCCGGAGGGGACTTCAAGCGACAAGGTGGCCGAAGACCTGAATTCCATTACGGATTACCTATTGTCGCGGGACGAGATAACGCATGTGACGGCATCGGTCGGCGGTACTCCGGCGCGCTATAATCTTGTCCGCAGTGTGGCCGACCCGTCGCTGTCTTATGGTGAGTTGATAGTCGATTATACGAGTTCCAAGAAGCTTGTATCTACTATGGACGAGATACAAAAGTATCTGACGGACAACTATCCCGACGCTTATGTCAGGCTGAAACGATACAACCTGATGTATAAGAAGTACCCGATCCTGCCGTATTGCGTGACCTTACGCGTCAGGCACTCGAAATAATGGATGCGAGCCCGGCCATATTCCTTACGCGGTCGGATTGGGAACCGCAGACGCTCGCGCTTATGGCCCAGTATAACCAGCCTATAGCCCGAAACGTCGGATTGAGCAGGTCGGATGTGGGCTTGTCGCTGCTTAGCGCTACGAATGGTATCCCGGCCAGCGTATTCCACGATAATCGTCATCAGCAGACAATATACCTCAAGTGTGTCGATAGTAACGGGAAACCGATAGAGTCGTTGCAAAATACGTCGGTATTCAGCCTTATGCCTTCGATAACGTCGTTGAGCAAGGACTTGGTGCAGGGGTTGATGACGGGGGCTTATACGGAAGAGGACGTGCTGAACGATATTTTGCGGACCGTTCCCCTCAGTCAGGTGACGGACGGGATAAAACTTGTATGGGAGGATCCGCTCGTGATACGTTATAACGGTCAGCGGGCGATGCGGGCGCAGGGTAATCCGGTCACCGGCGTCGGAACGGAAGATGCGCGGCAAACGATAGTGAAGCAGATAGAAGCGATAGAGCTTCCAGACGGGTATTCCATGCAATGGGAGGGCGAACATAAGGCGAGCAGTTCGGCAAGCGAATATCTGTTCAAATATTTCCCTGTGGCCATAATATTGATGATCGCCATACTTATCATGCTGTTCAAGGACTACAAGAAACCTGCTATTATCTTCTGCTGTATTCCGCTGTTGCTCATAGGCGTGATCTTCGGGATGCTTGTGTCGGGAAAGACTTTCGGGTTCGTGGCGATAGTGGGTATACTCGGCCTTATCGGTATGATAATAAAGAACGGTATAGTGTTAATGGACGAGGTGACGTTGCAGTTGCGGGCCGGAGTTGATCCTGTCGAGGCGCTTCTGAACAGTTCGTCGAGCCGTTTCCGTCCGGTTATGATGGCCTCGCTGACCACTATCCTCGGTATGATCCCGTTGCTTTCGGACGACCTGTTCGGTCCGCTTGCGGTTACGATAATGGGCGGCCTTTTGGTAGGTACGCTGATTACGCTGCTCATCATACCTGTATTGTACTCCTTGTTCTTCAGGATTAAAACTTCGAAAAAATGAAACTCGTAAAATATTTTTTGCCTTTGACGTTGGTTCTGTCTGCCATGCCCGCCATGTCTCAGACAGCCCTGACGGTGGAGCAGTGTCGGGAGATGGCCGTAGAGAACAACAAGAAGATGGCGATTGCGGCCGAAAACAGGAGAAAGGCCGGATTTGACGTGAAGAGTTATAAGGCCAACTATTTTCCGAAGTTGTCGGCTACGGGTAATTACCTGTTCACCTCTTCCAGTATGAAGAAGAAAATATCGGGAAATTATTTGCCGACTTTTGTTCCCGATCCTGCTACCGGACAATTGGTCCCTAACATATTGACGACCGTAGACGGTGTGCCGATATTCAAGGAATATGCTTATTTCCCCGATATGGATTTGGAGCTGAAACTCAACGGAACTTATATGGCCGGTTTGCAGTTGGAGCAGCCGATATATATGGGCGGGAAGATAAATTCGGCTTATAAGATGTCCAAGATAGGGGCGGAGATCGCTTCGCTGAACGAGGCGAAGACGAGGACCGATGTTATTCTGGAATCGGACGAGGCGTATTGGACGTATGTCCAGACGCTCGAACTCGCCAAGACTGCCCGTGCCTATCAGGATTTAGTGAAGCATCTGTTGAAAGATGTCGAGAACGCATTTGAAGCGGGGTTGAAGCCGCGGAACGATTTGTTGAAAGTGCAAGTCAAACTTAACGAAGCTGCGTTGCAGGTCATGCAGGCCGAGAACGGAGTACGGTTGTCGCGAATGAATTTGTGTCATGTGATAGGACTGCCGCTGGATACGGATATAACGGCGGACAGTATTCCAGACAAGGTATTGCAGGGCGATTTGCCGGCCCCGGACCTTACCGGCCGGTCTGAGTATGCGATGCTCGATAAACAAGTGGAGCTTAAAAGCCAGCAAGTCAAACTGGCCCGCAGCGAATTTTTGCCGAATATAGGTGTTGCCGGTAATTTCGGTTATGCTAACGGACTTAAATTGAATGGAGACAGGTTGTTGGATAATACTTCGTTTTCGGCAGTGGTTTCGGTAAGTGTGCCGCTGTTTCACGGTTTCGAGGGACGGAATAAGGTGGAGAGTTCGCAGAGCGAAAGAAATATTGCCGTGCTTCAGAGGGACGAGTTGACAGAAAAGATGGAGCTTGAGGTACAGCAGGCCCGCAATGCGTTTGAGGAGTCGAAGATGGAGGTGCTTCTGACCAGACGTTCGCTCGAACAGGCCGAGGAAAATATGCGGGAGAGCAAGGATCGGTACGATGCCGGAATGGAAACGATGTCGGATTTGCTGGAATCGCAGACCATGTGGCAACAGGCACATTCGGACCTTGTAAGGGCCCGGACTTCTGCCATGCTGTGTGAAACTCGCTATCTGAAGGCGGCAGGCAGGTTGTAGCCGGATTGCCGGGTGCGGTATTGACTCTGAGAGAGGTCTCTGTGTGATTAAGTATCGAGACCATTGTGTTTCCGATCATTGATCGGAGATAAATCTCCGAGCGTCACAGTAATACATTATATGATACTAAGAAAAATGCGTAGGCTTTAAGTCTACGTATTTTTTTACTGCGCCTGTGTATACAGGTTGTGGTGGTGTATAGTTTGTTTGGAATCGGTGTTGGTATCGGTTGTATCGTTGTCGTAAGTATGGGGTTCGCTTTGCTGACGGGAACTGATTTCTTCGTAGTAGTATGTGATTTTATTGTATAAATAATTATGTTTGTATATAATATATTGTTTTATGAAAATTTTTACTCGCATTGTATTTGTGCTGTTGGCTTTTATTGTCGTATCGTGCAAGGCAGGCATAAAGAAAGATTTGGAAAAATTTATCGGGCGCGAGGTCATCCTGCCGAAAGAAATGGCCGCTTTTGTGAATGGTCGGGACACCTCGCTCACGATAGAAGGCGATAGGCTCAAGTTGATTGTGTGGTACGATTCTACGGGGTGCTCGTCGTGTCGTTTGAAGGATTTGTGGCAATGGGAGGACTATGCCGAATATGCAGATTCGACTGATTTCGATTTATGTGTCATACTGTCTCCTTCCGAGGCGAATATACATAGCGTCAATCTGGCTGTTCGGTCGCAGCGAGTACAGTTTGCGGTGTATAAGGATTACGATCGCAGATTTTATGCGTTGAATCCCGGTATGCCGTCCAACTCGATGTTGCATACGTTTCTGCTTGATAGAGACAATAAGGTAGTGATTGCCGGGAATCCGATTAATAATCCTGCGTTGGCCGAGTTTTATCGGAGTGTGATAAAATCTCGTGCAACGGACGGCACAGCTCGCCCCTGATGCTTGGCAAGGGGTATATAGATATGAGGTTGAAGCCTGCTTACGGATGGTTGCCGGGAGTGTTTGCTTATGTGGCGATTCCGTTGCTTTTCCTTTTGGTGCTGATGCCCACCGAACCTTATCTTAATACACAGTCGGTCAAATTCGCTTGGCTTGTACTTGCGCTTGCCGGAATATCGGTCTTTACATTGCTCATTGTCCGAAGCCGTAATCGTATTGTGTTGGAGGACTATCTCGTTTTCGGGTTTGCGTTATGGCTGACGGTTAATTATTTTTATATCTCTCCCGTCAACGTACCGGGTGTGTATTGGGGGAATATGTTTGTCCTTGGAGTCTATGGTGCATTGAGGGTGGCGATGCCCGAATACCGTTATCTGAAGCATGTCGTTTTTATAGTGTTGCTGTGTCTATTATTTTAATGAGGCTTTTCTCGGTATCAGACAGGCGTTCCGGCTTGCTCCGAGCGGACACGGCATATACCTTGTGACGGGCAGTTTTTTCAATCCCGGACCTTTTGGCGGATATTTGGCGTCGTTGATGGCGGTCTCGTTTGCATATGTCCTGCACGGTTATTCTAATTTTAAGGAGTCGTTTTCCCGTATTAAGAAAGGAGAACGTGCTGCCGGTCTTTTTGCGACGGTAGCTGTATATGGTTTGGGGTGTGTTGCGCTGACGGCAGGAGCGATCATATTTTTTGCAGTATTCAGCCGTAGTGCGATGGTGGCGCTGTTCGTATCGTTGACGGTAGTATTGTTTATGTACGGACCTTTTAGACAGTACGTGTGCAATGTCGTGCGAATGAAACGCAAGGCTGTAATAACGGCGTCATGTGTGCTGTTGGTGGTGAGCCTTTGCGCTGCCGGACTTTATTATGCCAAGAAAGATTCTGCCGACGGGCGTATGCTGATGTGGAAGGTTTCGGCTAAAACCGTGACGCATAATCCTGTCGAGGGAAGCGGTCTCGGTACGTTCGCCGCCAATTACGCGGAGTCGCAGGCCGATTATTTCGAAAAGTATCCGGAGTCTGCGTATAAGGCTGTCGCGGGTGTTCCCGAGTATGCGTTCAACGAGTATCTTCATGTGGCCTCGGAACTCGGGGTTGTCGGACTCGCATTGTTGTTGTCGGTGATTATTGTCGCATTCGTGAACTTGCGGCAGGGGAACGATCCATATGCTTATGGATTGTTGGCCTTGGCCGTATTTGCACTTTTCTCTTATCCGTTCAGTATCCTGTCGCTGAAGATATTACTCGTGCTTTATGTCGCGTCGAGTGCCAATTGCAGGTTGGATGAAAACAAGAAGCGCCGGGTTTCGCGCCTTGCATTGGCTGCTTTGACATTGTACGGGGGTGTTGTACTGGCATTTCTGGTCCCCGTATATCAGGAGAAGGTCGAGATGGTGGGTGAGTGGAAAAAAGCGGCCTCGATAGCTGGGTATGATTCGGAATATGCTGCCCGGGATTATGCGTCGTTGGTGCAGTGGCATACGGATAATCCGGCATTCCTGTTCGAGTACGGCCGGTTGCATCATCTGAACGGTAACTACGCGTTAAGCAATCGCATTCTTTCCGAAGGGGCTGCTTTGAGCGCGGATCCGATGTTTTATAACGTTATCGGGAACAATTATAAGGCTATGGGCGAGGCGGCTCTGGCTGAACGCAGCTACCGGAAGGCGTTCGACATACTTCCGAACAGAATGTATCCCAAATATCTTATAATGAAATTGTACGATGACAACGGAGACGGAGAGAAAGCGAGGAGTATCGCCCGAGAAATATTGTCGTTCGATGTCAAGATCGAGTCTTCGGCGACACTGGAAATGCAGGAATTAGCGCGGGATTTATTGGAAAACGGTGGCTAATTTTGAAAAAATATTGTATATTAGTAAGACCTAACCGAAACCCTATGAGAAAACCTATACTACTGACCTTATTCTTATTGTCTTTGTCCTGTCACTCCGTACGATCGACCGACATCCTTCTGTCGATGGACGAGATGATATATTTCGGGCACATCAAATCGCTCGATGCCACCACGGCCAAGAATAATTTTCTGAGTAACTACTGGAGCTACCGCTCTTTCAAGGCGTCGCAACTGCCGTCGCTGAACCTGAGTGCCAATCTGTTCAATTTCGACCGCTCGCTGAGAGCGTTGCAGAATTCGGAAACCGGTGAGATCAGCTACCGCGATAACTATAACATGAACAACTCTGGTTCCATATTCATTCAGCAGCAGGTGGCGAAGACCGGCGGTACGCTTACCCTGCGCTCAAATCTCGAACGCCTCGACCAATACAGTCCGACGAGGAGGATCACGTATTACGCCCAGCCTGTGACATTATCTTATTTGCAACCATTCTTTACGTTCAACTCCTTCAAGTGGGAGCGTAAGATAGAGCCGGAGAAGTACGAACGGGCCAAGCGGGAATATCTCGAACAGTTGGAGAGTGTGACAATAAAATCCGTGAGGCTTTTTTTCGAATTGCTGCTTAGCGAGATGAACTACCAGATCGCTGTGGAGAGCTACGACAATACCAAAGCGATGTACGAGATCGCGAAAAAGCGTCACGAGATAGGTGCGACTAAACGGGCGGCTTTGCTACAGTTGGAGTTAAGGATGATAAACGACAGCATCTCGATAAATACGCAGCGCCATAGCTTCCGTTCGAAAACGAGAGAGGTGAAATCTTTCCTCGGGTTGGACCCTGACATCAATATAAGTTTGAAAATGCCCGAATCGTTGCCGGAAATGACGATAGACGGCGATGTGGCAGTAGGTAAGGCGCTCGACAACTCCTCGTTCCTCATAGCCCAGAACGTGCTAAAGATGGAAGCCGAGCGCGAGGTTGCGAGGGCCAAAGGAAATAAAGGTCTGTCGGTTCAGGTCAATACCCAGTTCGGTCTGTCTAATTCGGCGTCTAATTTCGCCGATTCCTATAATAATCTTCTCGATAAGGAGATATTCGGGTTGACGTTGAAAGTCCCGCTCATGGACTGGGGGATGGGCGAAGGGCGCGTCAAATTGAATAAGGCCAAGTACGAGGCTACTCTGAACAAGATTCAGCAGGCCATCATAGACTATAAGGAGGATATTTATATTCAGGTAATGAAGTTCAACGCACAGCGTGATTTCTGCATGCTCGTGTCCCGCGCTAAGGAGATCGCGCAGGAACGCTATGAAATTACGGTGCAAAATTTCGAGAACGGAACCGTTTCGGTCACGGATCTCAATACGGCCCAGAGTGAGTTGGAGTCGGCGCAGAAACGTTTCATAAGCGAACTGTCGAATTATTGGCTCTATTATTTCAATATCAGGAAGGCGTCGCTTTACGATTTTATGAGTAATACGGATATTTCGGCCGAATATGACAGGCTGATCGAAAAATAGGATAACGATTATGATGAGAAAATTTACCATACCGGTATTATGTGTCTTG
The DNA here is from genome assembly GCA_944415565.1 of uncultured Rikenellaceae bacterium. Classification (GTDB taxonomy): domain Bacteria; phylum Bacteroidota; class Bacteroidia; order Bacteroidales; family Rikenellaceae; genus WRDF01. The sequence continues at coordinate 122,123 of CALYBQ010000003.1, read as the reverse complement.
ATGTTGTGTGCGTGCGGTGAAAAGAAGAAAGAGACCGGCAAAGAGGTGGCGCGTATGGCGCATACGCAGGAAAACAATAAGGTCAAGGTGGATACGCTCCGTTTGCGTGATTTCAAGAAGGAGCTGGTCAGCAACGGTAAGGTGGCGGCACAAAGGAAGAGTGAACTGGTATTCCGCAACGGAGGGATCATAGAGAAGATATATGTCGGTAATGGCGACCGTGTCAGCGCGGGACAAGTGTTGGCAGAGCTCGAAAACTCGTCGCAAAGGATAGCTTACAACAGCGCGTTGCAGAATTTCGAGAAGGCTAAGATGGACCTCGCGGACGCTCTGATAGGGTTCGGGTACGATATGGCCGACACCGCCTCGATGGACAAGACCAAGCTCGCCATCGCTAAAACGAGGTCGGGTTACAATAATTCGCTGCTCAATCTTGAGAATGCCCGCATATCGCTTGACAATACAGTGTTGAGGGCTCCTTTTGCGGGGAAAGTGGCCAATGTCAAGGAGTTTGAGTACGAACGCATCAGCAACGCCTTCTGTACGGTGATAGACGATTCGCGCATGAGCGTGTCGTTCAATGTGATAGAAGGCGAGATGGGGTTGGTTAAAGCGGGACAGAGGGTGCGTATATCTTCGTTCTTCAATCCCGAAATGTCGGTTATTGGTGTGATAACGAATATCAACCCGATGGTCAACGATAAAGGACAGGTGCTGGTGAAGGCCGAGTTCGACAACAGGAGTGGATTCGTAGACGGTATGAACGTCAAAGTGATGGCGGAGCATACGGTTCCGGCACAGCTCGTAGTGCCTAAGAGTGCGGTTGTCATGCGCGACAATCTGGAGGTGCTGTTCCGCTACAAGGATGGCGAGGCCGTTTGGACATATGTGCATACCCTCATGTCCAACAGCGAGTCGTATGTGGTTACGGCGAATACGGAACGCGGGGCAGATCTCTCGGCTGGGGATGTCATCATAACCTCAGGTAATCTTAACCTCGCGCACGGTTCCAAGGTGGAGATAGAGCAGAAATAAAACGGCTTCCCATGTTGAATAAATTGATAGACCGCCCTATCGCTGTCGCGATGATGCTTATCGTCGTGGTCGTACTCGGTATCTCAAGTATGAAGCTGATCCCGGTTTCGCTGATTCCGAGTGTTGATATTCCATATATGACGGTACAGGTGTCGTACCCGTCCATGTCGGCACGAGAGCTCGACGATGCGGTCGTGAAACAGCTCCGCCAGCAGTTGATGCAGATAGCCGGGCTGAAGGACATATCGACAGAGACCAAGGACGGCAGCGGCCTCATAAATATGGTGTTCGAACACGGGCTCAATACGGATTATCTGTTTATCGAGGCGAACGAGAAGATAGACCGCTTGATGGGTAGCCTGCCGCGCGATATGGACAGGCCGGTTGTGATAAAGGCGGGGGCGACGGATATTCCGGCTTTCTTCGTGAATATCAGCGTGCGTAACGACGAGTCGCAGGGAAGCAAGGACGATTTGTTCCCTGTGTCGGATAAGTTTACGGAGTTGAGCGAGTTCGCCGCACAGGTCATTGCGAAGCGCCTGGAACAACTGACCGAGGTGGCTATGGTCGATATGAGCGGTTATGTCGTTCCGGAGATTCTGATAATGCCCGACATGGACAAACTGGCGAACATAGGCCTGCCGTTGAGTTCGTTCGAGAGTGCGGTGAGGAGCGTGAATATCACGATGGGCAATCTTACGATACGCGACGGAGAGTATCAGTATAACATAAAGGTACAGAACAGGGCTCGGAACATAGAGGATATTCAGGACACGTATGTCAAGGTCGAGGACAGGCTGTATAAGATCAGGGATCTGGCGCGTGTCGTACTACATCCGCAGAAACGTAAGTCGATAGTCACCTCTGGCGGTAAGGATGCCATCACACTGGCTGTCATCAAACAGTCGGAAGCGAAGATGTCGAAGCTGAAGTCGAGCATCAACAACGTGATGAACAGCTTCCGCAGGGATTATCCGACCATATCGTTCACCGTTACCCGCGACCAGACCGAACTGTTGGATTACTCTATCAACAACCTCATACAGGATATAGTGATCGGTACGTTGCTTGCCTGTCTCGTGATAATGCTGTTCATGCAGAATTTCCGGTCGTCCCTGTTGGTTGTGGTGACCATACCGATAGCGCTGATATTGTCTATGCTGTTCTTCTATCTGTTCAAGATCAGTATGAATATAGTCTCCCTCTCCGGTATGATTCTCGGAGTGGGTATGATGGTGGACAACTCTATAGTCGTCATAGATAATATAAGTGCGCGATGGCGCGACGGATGGTCGCTCAGGCGTGCGGTCGTTGACGGTACGAAGGAGGTGGCGGGCCCGATGCTCAGTTCGGTATTGACAACGTGCGCCGTTTTCATACCGCTGATATTCATGAGCGGGATTGCCGGGGCCATGTTCTACGATCAGGCGATGGCCATAAGCATAACGCTTTTCAGTGCCCTCGGTGCTACCGTGACCATTATTCCGGTGTATTACTATCTGCTGTACCGGAAAAAAGACAATCCGCAGCCTAACCGGTTCCTTGCGCGAATATCTTTCGACAGAGTCATCGGTGCATACGAAAAAGGGCTGAAAGCATTGTTCCGCCGCAGGTGGATAGTATGGTCTGTACTCGTCCTGTCTGTCGTGGGGTCTGTATTCCTGTTCGCGGAGATACGTAAGGAGAAACTGCCGGATATGACATACGAGGATGTGCTTTTGAACATAGATTGGAACGAACGCATAAGCGTAGAGGAGAACAGCAGGCGTTCGGCCGATCTCATGGACAACTTCGCAGATATAGTGGGGCAAAGTACCGTGATGTCGGGAACGCAGCAGTTCATACTCAATCATACCCGCCGTATGGGGCTGTCAGAGACGGTGATATACATCAAGGAGGGCGACGTGCCGATAACCGAGATACAGGATCGAATAGCGGCGTACATGGAAGCGCACCATCCGAAAGCGATATACGGGCTCGAACCGTCGGGTAATATATTCGACGTCGTATTTTCAGACAAAGAGGCGAAGTTAGTCGCCCGGCTCAGGCTGAAGAACGGCAGGTCGCCAGATCCCGTATCGCTGAGCAACCTGCTCGATACGTTGAGGATGAGGCTTCCGAATGTCCATCTACAGCCCGTTTCGTGGCAGGATCATATAGTTTACGTTGTGAAACCGGAGCTGTTGGCCTTATACGGATTGACCTATTCTGAGGTCATGTCGTCGCTGAAAAATGCGCTTAACGAAAACCAATTGTTTACCATCGTGCAGGGAAGCCTGTCGGTTCCCGTTATCGTTGGAGAGAATAAAGTCGGACTCGAGGCGTTGCTCAAAGACGCCGTTATCAGAAAGAAAGGAGTGGATATTCCCGTCAGCCTGCTTGTTGACGAGACGCAGGCCCGCGACCTGAAGTATATCACCTCCGGACCAGAAGGAAATATCTATCCGTTGAGCATGAATGTCGAGGATAAGGATGTGCCGCATATCATGCGTACCATAAAGGAGGAGTTGCTGCTGCACAAGGATTACGAGGTCTCGTTCTCCGGCTCGTATTTCTCGAACAGAGAGATGATCGGCGACCTTATCGTCATACTCGTAATCTCGGTGTTGCTGTTGTTCTTCATACTCGCTTCGCAGTTCGAATCGCTGATACAGCCTCTCATAATACTGTCGGAGGTACTTATAGATATGTTCTTCATATTATTGGTGTTCTGGGCGTTGGGAATGAGCATCAATATCATGTCTCTGATAGGTATGATCGTATGTTCGGGTATAATCATCAACGACTCCATACTCAAGGTCGATACCATAAACAAATTGCGGCGTGAAGGCGTGGGGCTTATCCGTGCCATACTTGTGGCCGGCAGCCGGAGGTTCAAGCCTATAATTATGACCTCCCTGACCACGATACTGGCGATATGCCCGTTCCTCACCGGGGGTAACATGGGGGCGGACCTGCAGTTGCCTCTTTCGCTCGCGATAGCCGTCGGAATGTCGGTAGGTACGTTGATAAGCCTCTATTTCGTGCCGCTGATATACTATTCGATATATAAGAGGATACGGTAATGGAGGGTAAGAAACATACGTTGTCTTCGTTCTCCCTTCTGCTCATCATGAGTGCGCTGTTCATGATCGGGGCGGCGATGATACCCATGTTGAGCGTGCAGTATACTCCTACGGCACAGCCGACTAACATCAGTGTCTCGTTCTCGTGGAATGATGCGGCTCCATTGCTTGTGGAGCAGGAGGTCACGTCCAAGATAGAAAGCGTTTTGGCGCGGATGGACGGCGTGAGGAATATTAGCTCCACGTCGCGAAAGGGAGGCGGGAGCGTGAACGTGAGCTTCAAGAAGGGGACCAAGATGGATGCGGCGCGATTCGAGGTCGCGTCGTTGATACGTTATCTGTACCCTTCGCTTCCGGAGGGAGTGTCGTATCCTTCTTTGTCGCTCGCCGTCTCGGGCAAACAGGAGAAACCTATATTGTCGTATACGATCAATTCGCGTCTCACCTCGCAGCAGATAGGCGATTATCTGGAGGACAACATGCTGATGCCGTTGTCCCGTGTCGATGGGGTGAGCGGAGTGAATTACAGCGGGATAAAACCGTTCGAGTATATCGTGACGTTCGATCCTGAACGTGCCCGTGTATACGACATACGGACGTCGGATATTTCGGCTGCTTTCAACGACAATATGCGGGAGGGGGCCATCGGTCTGGTCGAGGATTCGGACGGGAATAACACGTTGCTCAAGTTGTCGAGTACGAAACGGATAGCGTTCGAGGAGATTCCTGTCAAAAACGTGAACGGGAGGTTGGTGAGATTGGGCGATATAGCTACCGTGAAATATGCGGAGGTGCTCCCGTCGAGTTATTACAGGATCAACGGGCTCAATACGATAAATCTCAACATCTATGCGGAACCGAACAGCAATGTGGTTTCGGTGGCGCATGCCGTCAAGGACGAGATGGAGAGGCTCGAAGCCGATTTCCCTGCGGATTTCTCCGCACTTATGAGCTACGACGCTTCGGAATACATAGAGCAGGAGCTTACGAGGATATTGTACAGGACGCTTTTCACTCTGCTGATACTGCTGGCGTTTGTTTATGCGGTGAGCCGGAGTTTCCGTTATTTGCTGGTCATATTCTCTACGTTGTTGGCCAATCTGCTTATAGCAGTCATTTTTTATAATCTGTTCGACATTTCGATACATATCTATTCGCTGGCGGGCATAACCGTGTCGATGGGGCTCATCATAGATACTTCGATAATCATGGTGGACCATTACGGATTCTATAAGAACCGTAAGGTGTTTGTGTCCATCCTCGGAGCGTTGTTGACGACGATAGCCTCTTTGTCGATAATATTTTTCCTGCCGGAGAGCCAGAAGGCCAAACTCATAGATTTCGTACTCGTACTGATAATAAATCTGTCTGTGTCGTTGGTAATATCCTATTTCTTCATTCCGTCCTTGTTGGATAAACTGTCGGTCAACAGAAGTATATCAAGGTCCGGAGTAAGGAAACGTAGGAGAGTGGTGAAGTTCGAGAGGATATACGGCAAGTATATAATGTGGGGGCGTCGCCGTAAGTGGCTGTTCGTCGTGGTCCTCATCCTCGGATTCGGGATACCGGTGCATCTGCTTCCGAAAAAACTGGAAATCAAGAAAGACAAGCCTAAGGTGCTGAAAGAGTTCTACAATAAGACCATCGGCGGGGAGTTTTACCAGACGCATAAGGAGAAGTTCGAGATAGCGCTCGGGGGCATATACAGGGTATTTGAGAAATCCACGAAGCGCAGCAATATGTACAGGGAGCCGGAACGTAAGTCGCTTACGGTAAACGCGGGGATGCCAGAGGGATGTACTGTGCATCAGCTCAACGACATAGTGCGATATATGGAGAATTATATCGCCCAGTTCGATGAGATAGACCTCTTCGTTACGAACGTCCGATCGTACAATAATGCGAATATCAACATAACGTTCAAGCCGGAATACGAGAATACGGCGTTCCCCGTGCGTTTGAAACAGAATATTATACAACGCGCACAACATTATGGCGGAGCTACATGGGGAGTATACGGTATCGACGACGATTCGTTCAACAATAATGTCCGCAGCGGATATAAATCGAACAGGATATATATAAGCGGGTATAATTACGACCAGTTGATGATATATGCGGAGAGCCTTGTCGAGAGGTTGTTGCGTAACCCGAGGGTCAAGGAGCCGGCCATTTTCGGTGGTAATGTCAGTTGGAGCGTGCGTCAGGACGAATATTTCGTACAACTTGACCGTGAAAGGATTGCCCAGAGCAATATTAACTCTTCCGCCTATTTCTCGTATATCGGGCAGCTTTTGCATAAAAGTACGCTCAACAGCCTGTTCCTGAACGGAAAGTCGGAGCGTGTGTCGCTCATATCGTCGGCGAGGGAGACGTTCGATTTGTGGAACGTCATGAACAATCCCGTGACGATAGATACGGTGGAGGTGCGGCTGCCGATGATAGGGGCCATCGAAATGCGTCCTTCGGGAACCAATATCAGCAAGAACAATCAGTCGTACAGGGTTACGGTGGCATTCGATTTCGTCGGTTCATACGAACTCGTCAACAAGTTGATGAAGGAGACGGTCAAGTCGATGAACAGCGAGATGCCGTTGGGTTATAAGGCTTCCGTTCCAAATTCCGGAGGCGGCGGAGGCGGCGGAAAATCTAAGTTCGGCCTGATAATGACAATTATAGCCATGATATATATGATATGCGCTATGATATTCGAGTCGCTCCGGTTGCCTTTGTTGATCGTCTTGATGATTCCGATCTCGTTCGTCGGGCTCTTCATGGTATTCGCATTCGGATGGAGCTATTTTGACCAAGGCGGATTTGCGGCCATAGTGATGTTGAGCGGGCTTACCGTCAATGCCGGTATCTATATAATCAGCGAGTATGAGAATATACGCAAATCGAGCAGGTATTCGCCGTTGAAGACATATCTGAAAGCATACGACAGGAAGGTGATTCCGATTATGCTTACCATAGTATCGACCGTACTCGGATTGATTCCGTTTCTTTCCAAAGGCGACGAAGAGGTGTTCTGGCATGCGTTTGCATCCGGGGTAATGGGGGGCATGGTCTTTTCGATAATCGCGCTCGTCTTGATACTGCCCGTATTCTTTCCGCTTGGAATTAAGCGAGTAAAACATGAAAATTAAAGGCGGCGTAATGTTATGGGAAAGGTTACGGGGATATTGGCAAGGATAGCAACAGCTGCGGCTTATTTGATCTGTGCGGCATTCTAGGCTGTGATTTTGTGGTTCGGTCTGAAGATATTCGTATTCGATACTTTCCCGGTGAATACCGAGTCTATGTCTCCTACGATACAGAGCGGGGATGTTATAGTAGTCAATAAACTCATAGCCGGCGCAAGGGTGTATAAGTCGTTGGAATTCAGCGATACGTCACGTTTGGAAAGCTTCCGTGTCAAAGGTTTTCGAAAGATAGACCGCAACGATGTGGTCGTATTCAACTACCCTAACGGCAAAGCCCGCGATCCGCTTCGATTTAGGATCAACAGCGTATATGTCAAGCGATGTGCCGCGATTCCGGGCGATACCATTTCCATAAAGGACGGAGTGTATGTGAACTCTTCGATAAATGGGGCGATAGGTTTGCCCGAAGCACAGCAGGCGTTGGCTGAGGTTGATCTGCCAAAGAATGTTGTAAAGGCATGGCCTTTCGACGGCGGTATAGGGTGGACTATCCTGAATCTCGGACCGTTGTATGTTCCTCGGTCGGGCGACGTAATTGAGATGAATAAGCGCAACCGGGCGATTTACAGAAAGTATATCGAGTATGAAACAGGGAAGAAGTTGGAGTATAAGAACAATAAGGTACTGCTCGGTGGCGAGCGCATAAAGAGTTATAAGTTCGAGAAGAATTATTATTTCTTTGCGGGCGACAATGTTGCCGATTCGCGCGACTCGCGGTATTTCGGTCTGGTTCCGGAGGAGTTCATAGTCGGCGTAGCCCCCAATATCTTGTACTCGCGGGTGCAAAAAGGACGGGTGCTCAAAGCGTTGGACTGAGCTGGAGTTTGCGTGCGATTTAATTAGTGTCGAAATGAGCTATACGTAGGATAAATTATTAATGCAGATGAAACGTATTTTTCTTATAATGCTGTGGGCGGGTATTGTCTCAGTACTGTTTTCGTGTACGGATAATGGCGTAGATGGATTGGCGGAGTCGATACGGGTCGATGTTACTCAGGCCCGTAAAATATATATGCGAGGAGACAGTACGGAACATGTGTCGCAGTATACAGAGTTGGGTAAAGCCACAGGGAATGTCAAGGATATATTCGTGATAGATACGAGTATTTACATCTTCCATGGTCAGACAATCAGTGTTTTCGATGATTCAGGAGCGTTTGCCGGGAATATCAGTAGGGTAGGCCGGGCCGGAAATGAATATGTGTCGCTATGGTATGCCTTCGAAGAGGCGGGGAACGTTGTAATTTATGATATGAACGGGAGAAAGATGTTGGTATATTCTCCTGCAACGAATTCTGTGGAGGAGAAATCCCTGCCTGATGAAATGAAACGTTTCTTTCAAGCGTTGCATCCGTTCGACGGCGGGTATGTGGCAAAGCTCGGCTTTAACGGCAATGCGGACATATCGGAAGAGTTGGGGTATTTTGATGCGAATTTTGAATTTCAGGATACGATCGGTTCGTTGAAGTTAAATTCGGGATTATGGTTGGGGCGTCCTTTTTCGGACTATAATGGTCAGGTATTGTATTGGAGACAACTCGATAACACAGTCTATTCTATCGATAGCCACAAACGTCTGAAAGAACGATACAATATAGACTTCCTGAAGAAAAATGTTCCTTCCGATAGGGAATTTGCAGACGACTATGAGAAAATAGAATTTATTAATGCATCGCCCGGATCGTATGCCACTTATTTATCCTATGTCTTGGAGACTGATGTTAAATTGTATTTTACGTTTATTTATTCGTCGAATAAATATTTGGCCGTATATGATAAGGCAGCCGGGGTGACGGTGTCGTATAAGTTGCAATTCGGTGACGGTGAGGTGTTGAATAATATCATTCCTTTGGAGTCTGGTGTATTTGTGGTGGCGGACAAGGTAGACGGTGGCTCCGTACTGTATGTGTTGGATCTTTAATCGTAGTGTCGGATAGCGCAATTATCTATTGTTGGCTTATGTGCATTATATCCCGTGTGTGGGGCAAAGTACGATATAAGGATTAATAATCTTAATAAAAGCGGAAGAACTCTAAAGTCCTCCCGCTTTTGATTACCACCATTTTTGTTTGCCGTTTTCGTATGTGAATATGCGTTCCTGCTTACCTCGCGAGAGGTTCTTCAATAACATTAACGAGTTCTTAGGTACAGAGTCGAAGATCAGATAACGTTCGGCGGCAGTTTGCTGTGGGCGTGAATGCCACTTGCCGTCGGCAAAGTAATCCAGTTCGTAAACGTCCCCTACGTGGATAGCGTTATCGTCGCTGCGCGGTACGCAACGTACCTTGTCGATTCGAATAGTATCTCCGAAGTCCATCGCAACCCATGCCGTCTTTTTTGAGTTCTTGATGTAATAGTATGTCAGCCAGTCGTTGTCTGCTACGTGTTCGATGTTTTCGCCGGGAGTGCCGAATAGTCTGCCTGTAAGCATGGAGTCGATGCCGTTTTGGAAAAATTGCACTTCGGCTATGTTGCCTGCCGATCCGGCCGGGGCCAGATAGCGCCAATACCTGTATGTCGAGTCGGATACGATAGGGATTAGGTCGGGGTAGTACAGATCCTTGATTTCGTAGAAGGTCGTGTCCTTGGTGAATAGCGAGTCTGTCGAAGCCTGTATCTTGCCGCCTATGATGCGGTTTTCCATTTTGGCGGTATTCTCGCTGCGCGGATATTTGCGCCATATCTTTACGCTGTCCAGTTGGTTCATGTCAGCTTTGATGTAGGTTATCTCGCCTGTATTGCGGAGTATGAACGGATCGGATATGATTTTTAGTTCTTTGCCGTCGAACCCGTAGACGATATAGACAATATCGCGCATTCCCATGTTTTTGAAGTGGGCCTTGCCGCGTTTAATCGTGCCGAAGTCCACTATGTCCCAAGTACGCATGTTCGATACGGCTATATATGCGTATTTGTCCGCCAAGCCTTTTGTGTCGACGGGAATAGCTATGTCTCTGGTCTCCACATATTCAGAGGTGATGTCTTTTTCGAATTGTGCGAAATAGTTATAAATGTACTTGGCGTTCCTGATATATTCTTCCCGTTCAGGTATGGGGGCATATTGGTATCTGAATATCTTGGGTAATTTGCGGTCGGGGAAAAAGACGTCTCCTACGTCCTTGTCGGTGTGAGGGATCGGGATGAAGTCGGATATGTTGCATACGGTTGACCACCCGTGGCGACCGCTGGCTATTTCGCCCCACTGCGGGACGTATTCCAATACGGCCGGAACTCCGAAACTTCGCATCATAGCTACGTTGATAACGGCGTAGTCGTTGCAGTCGCCGAAGGATATACGGTTTATTGCCTTCGAGTTGAAGAAGGGGGATAGTGGTCCCAATTTGTATGGCCTGAACGTTATTAACGGTTTCAGCTTCGATACGAACGCATCGTTCAGGGCATAACCTATGCTATACGGGTAGTGGTATGTGAAATCGTTCTCGGATACGTCGTCCAGCGCATATGCGAATTTCGAAATCAGTGCTTCCCGCCAGTTGTCGAGGTGTTGGAATTCGGAATATTTGTAAGGGAGCAGGTATTCGCAGAATTCTTCGAACGTCAGATGCTTAGCCCAAGGTTTTTCCCATAGTTTGAAGACGGAATCTATATTGCTTATCAGAAAGTCACCGGTTATACAGTGTATGTCCTGCACTATCATGTCCTTGGAGTATTCCAATGTGCCGACGAAAGCTATTATGCTGTCCCTGTTTTTCTTCATTTTGGACCGGAGGTCGAGTAGACCGTTGACGCCGTCGTAAAATTCGCTGACTTTGGCGGAATCTACCGACACATGCCCGGGCATGTTCTCGATAAGGAAAACTGCGGCTTTGAGTTTCAGACTGTCAGCCTCGTTTGCCGAGTAGTGGTCCAGTACCTTTTGAAGTTGAGGGGCATTATCGCCGGCTAATGCCAAGGCGGTCTCCAACCTGCTGCTGCGACTGCATGCAAAAGTGGCGACCACAATAAGATAAAAGGGTAGTTGTTTAAGTGTCATATTGTGCAATAATATATTCTATTAAATCAAATATAAGAATATAAAATTTAAATACGTTAAACTGTGGCGATATTTTCTAATATGTTGTTATCCTTGATGTTTTAGGTGTATTGTTAATATGTGTGTTTCTATCATAGAGGCTGTATATTTTATTATAATCAATATATGGGGTTGCCGAATTAATAAGGCAACCCCATATTGGTATTGTTGTCGTCCATAATCGGACGCGGACGTGTCGCTATTGTCGAGTATCTGTGTGGCGTGCTGCCCCTAAATCTTAGCGAACGCCTGCTCTAGGTCGGCGATGATGTCGTCGATATGTTCGGTTCCGATGCTCAGCCGAACGGTCGATGGGGTGATATGTTGCTGTGCCAGTTCTTCGGCGCTCAACTGCGAGTGTGTTGTCGTGTACGGATGGATGACGAGGCTTTTTACGTCGGCGACATTGGCCAGCAGCGAGAATATCTCCAGCGAATCTATGAATCGCCATGCCTCTTCCTGCCCGCCTTTGATCTCGAAAGTGAATATGCTTGCAGCCCCTTTCGGAAAATATTGTTTGTATAAGTCGTGGTCGGGATGATCGGTTAGCGAGGGGTGATTCACTTTGGCGACTTTGGGATGCCGTGCGAGGTATTCCACTACTTTCAAGGCGTTCTCTACGTGACGTTCGACGCGCAGCGACAATGTTTCCAATCCTTGCAGAAGGATAAAAGCGTTGAATGGAGAGATCGTCGCTCCGGTATCGCGCAGGAGGACCGCACGTATACGTGTCACGAATGCAGCCTCTCCGACGGCATCGGCGAATACCACTCCGTGGTAGCTTGGGTCCGGTTTGGCGAGGGTAGGGAACTTATCGGCATTAGCCTTCCAGTCGAACCGTCCGCTATCGACTATTACCCCGCCGAGGCTGGTTCCGTGGCCTCCTATGAACTTGGTGGCCGAGTGTACAACTATGTCTGCTCCGTGTTCGATGGGGCGGATCAGATATGGCGTGCCGAACGTGTTGTCGATTATCAGCGGGATGTTGTGGCTGTGTGCTATTTCGGCAGCGGCATTTATATCCGTCACTTCGGAGTTCGGATTGCCGAAGGTTTCGGCGTATACGGCCTTTGTGTTTGGGCGGATGGCTTGTTCGAGTGCCGCATGGTCGTTCACATCTATAATGGTGTATTCGACGCCCTGTGCGGCCAACGTGTTTGTTATGAGGTTGTATGATCCGCCGTATAGATTGTCGGCCGCTACGATGTGGTCGCCCGGACCGAGTATGTTCTGTAAGGTATAGGTAATGGCGGCGGCACCTGAAGCCACGGCTAATCCTGCCACACCTCCCTCGAGGGCGGCAACACGCTCTTCGAAAACGGCTTGTGTCGAATTAGTGAGCCGTCCGTAGATATTCCCGATGTCCCGTAGCCCGAAACGGTCGGCGGCATGTTGCGAGTTGTGGAATACGTAGGATGTGGTTTGATAGATAGGTACGGCCCGTGCATCGGTTGCCGGATCTGGATTTTCTTGTCCTACATGGAGTTGTAGTGTCTCGAAATGAAGATTCTTACGTTTCATGTCTATATTGTTTTTATGGTTATACTTCGTTTTTTGCAAATCTATATTTGATGGAGTTATATTCCAAAATAATTTTAATATTGAGAAAATATTGCTATAATTGTTGTGTGTATAAGAAGAAAACAACTAACTAACGGGCTGATTGTAGCCGATAACAGAATTTTATTCTATGGATACATTGGATAAGACGGATTTGATGATTCTAAGGGCGTTGCAGGAGAATGCCCGTTTGACGATAAAGGAACTTGCTGCGCGCGTGCATTTGTCTACTACACCGGTGTTCGAGCGGTTGAAACGCCTTGAATCGGAGGGGTATATTAGGAAATATGTCGCCGTATTGGATGCGGAGAAGCTCAATCGCGGGTTCATCGTTTTTTGCAGCGTTAAACTGAGGCGCCTTAACCGCGACATAGCCGCCGAGTTTATGCGTATCGTGCTGGAAATTCCAGAGGTAACCGAGTGCTACAATATTTCGGGGGATTACGACTATTTGTTGAAGATCCACGCACCCGACATGAAATATTATCAGGAGTTCACGCTCAATGTACTTGGAACAATAGACAGCCTCGGATCGCTTATGAGCACCTTCGTGATGGACGAGGTCAAGCACGAGTATGGGATTCCGTTCTAACGTGGGCGATTGTGTGGGGAGTTTTGCCTGACATGACGAACTTAGGACAGCCACATGTGGGAAACTGTATATAGCCATGATGTTGTATTATTCTTTCTCGCTCGACATGTATTTTTATTGGCGTATACTTCATGATTTGGGCCGATGAAGTTTGGTATGTTTAAAAAATATATTACTTTTGCACGCACAAAACGGTATTTATGGCCGTTTTCAAATTAGGAATGCTGTTGTAGCTCAGTGGTAGAGCACTTCCTTGGTAAGGAAGAGGTCACGAGTTCAATCCTCGTCAACAGCTCACGAAAGGAAGAGATGCTCTCTTCCTTTTTCTTTGTATACCTCTGTGATTATAAGGTGTTTTGCGATGCTAAATACCGCGCATGCCTCTCTGTCTATACTAATCAAACAGGATAATCTAAATTTATATTTTTAGGAGATAAAGGAAAAAGAGGGTAAAAATAGAGAACGCCAGTGTGGGGAAAATTGCTATTGTCCGTATTTTCGACTGTCGGAACTATATACTTGACTGCGAGGTTGACCTGCCAGCAACCCTTCTTCAGCTTGGAGTCGAAGTTATTCTTAATATAAGGTATCTGTGAGTAGTAATATTGCCAATCACATTTTTACGTGCATTATGACATGGGGTTTGTTTGTCGCAGCGAAAGGCCTAAGATTTATTGAAACATATCATTAAACTTATAAAAGTTTTAATAAATTTGTTACAATACGGTGATTGTATGCCTTTTAACCTAAAACCTAACTTAATTATGAAAGACAAACCTATTTCCCGCAGGCAGTTCTTTAAAGAGGCCGGGGTCCTTTCTGCAGGTGTCATGTTTGCAGGCTACGGACTGAGTGCGAAAAGTTACGCCAACATCATTGGGGCCAACGACCGTGTGCGCCTCGCATTTGTCGGATTGAACGGTCGAGGTAATTCGCTGCTCGGTACTTGCGGCAAGAGCGTAAAAAATGTGGAAGCGACTTATTTGTGCGACGTCGATTCCAATGCACTATCCAAGGGTATGAAGACCACCGAAAAATTCGGATTTTCACCTAAAACCGAAAAGGATTTTCGTCGTTTGCTCGACAACAAAGATATAGATGCCTTTGTACATGCCACGCCCGACCATTGGCATGCAATTGGCGCGTTGATGTGTGCACAGGCCGGGAAGCACTCGTATGTAGAGAAACCGTTCAGTCATAATCCGGCAGAAGGAGAGATGCTGGTTGCGGCAAAGAAGAAATATAAAGTGCTGGTGCATATGGGGTCACAGCGGCGTTCGTTCCCAATCCTGCAAGAGGCAATGCAACTTTTGCACGAAGGGGCGATCGGAGACATATACATGGGTAAATCGTGGTATGTGAACAAGCGTGATTCGCTTACGATAGAACCGGGCACTGTCCCCGCGAACCTTGACTGGGATTTGTGGCAGGGACCGGCTCCACGCAGCGAATATATGGATGGGTATGTACATTACAACTGGCACTGGTTTTGGAATTGGGGTACAGGCGAGGCCCTTAATAACGGTACTCACGAGGTAGACCTGCTGTTGTGGGGGACACAAGCCTCTTTCCCTACTAAGGTGTCGTCTGCAGGTGGAAAATTCGCATATCAGGACGCGTGGGAGACTCCGGATACACAGACCATCACTTGGGAGATGCCCGGTTTGGTATTGACATGGGAAGGGCGTTCGCGTAACGGTCTTCAAGATATGGTCGGCATGGGCGAACGCGGCGTCATATTCTATGGGACCAAAGGGAGTATGCGTACCGGCGGTAATGACTATACCATATTTAATCGCAGCGGCTCCAAAACCCAGCACAAAAGTGCCGGAGATATGGTCGTAGCCGGACAGGACACAACCAGTCCGTCGGTACAGATCGACGCTTGTCATCTCGCCAATTTTGTCGATGCGATCCGAGGCACGGCAGAGTCCAACTGTCCTGCGGAGATCGGGCATAAAAGCACACTGTACGTACAACTCGGAAATATTGCTCAGCGTGTCGGCCGCAGTCTGCAAACAAACCCGTCGAACGGACACATTATAGGCGACAGGCAAGCACAAGCTCTTTGGTCGCGCGATTATGCGAAGGGCTGGGAACCTAAAGTTTAGCATGGCTGCCTTATTTTGATCGGCGGAACAGCGTGTAGCTACCGTCGCTGATTGCGGCTGATGTTATAATTAGCACCTTTATATCTTATTCTATAAGATGTAAAGGTGTTTTTTGTATGATTGTAATACTTCTTTGCGGCTTCTGACTGTATTATTACGGGGGTATCTTGCTGTCGTAGTATCATTATCATAAAAAACGCGTTCTTTTTAAACCGTTTCTTGTATTTGTGCGTCTTATAATTAAAAGCGACATGAATAATTCAACCAATTTTCAATGATAACATTCGGCCGAAACTGTAAAATCAGAGAATTAGAAAGAGTTATCGAGGAGTACCAAAACCAACTTTTCAGTTTTGCGTTTTTTCGCGTTGGCTCGATGGATATTGCTCAGGATATAGTGCAGGACGTGTTCTTGCAGTTGTATCATCAAAATTCAAAGTTGTCTAATGTCCAAAACATGAAGGGGTATCTGTTCCGGTCAATATCCAATAAGTGTGCGGACCATAGAAGAAAAGCAAAACCTAATTTCCCGTTGGAGTCTGTAAAAGCCGGCATCGACGAGAGCGACAAACCATTTTACGACGAATATTTTGCAATCGAGGATATACTGGAAGAGATACCTTCGGAACAGGCAGAAATATTGAAGCTACATTTTGTAGACGATTTCTCGTTTGTCGAAATTGCGTCCATTCTGGATTTGTCGCCCAATACGGTCAAGTCGCGATACAGGTACGGGATAGATAAGTTAAGAAAATCATCTCATTTTAAGAACTACGAATATGATGAATAATCTCACCCCAAAACACAAACCGACAGCTCCTCTGTTGCTTAAAGAAAATGTTATTAATCGTTTAAAGCAAGAAGAAAAAATGAAAAAGAGCCTGTTGATTCGTCGCGTTTCCGTTGCGGCGGCAGTTGTTGCAGCCATTGCAATCATAGTCCCCCTGAGCATGACGACAAACGTCAGCGCACAAACGAAAAAGATTATCAATTCGGCGGTTGAGAAACTGGTGGGCATAAACAATTATATCGTTAGGTTCAACATGCGAACCACCCCCAACGAGAATTTCGCCACCATAGACGCAAACGAGAAGTTTGTGGACGGGTACTTCGAAAAATCGTTCGATGCTCCGTATCAATGGAAAATATCCAAGCGAAACGGACGCACGGCCCTCTACGATGGCGACAGCGTCTATATGTGGCTTTCAGATGCCCGACTGGGCTTTAGTATGGATCCGCAATCGCAAGACGGTGTGCTGGAAGAGTTCGCACGATTGCTCGACCCGAGTAAACTTTTACATGCCGAGTTGGCGTTACTCGCTTCCGACAACCTTAAAGCGTCGATAGATGAAAGCGGTCCGGAGATCGTTTTGGTAGTCGAGTCCGAGGCGCAGGGCGATTTTACGAACGATTATGCGCGGAACACATCCATACCTACATCCGACAGCCGTCGCACGTATGTATTCGACAAAGAGTCGCAACTGTTAAAGAGCTTCTGTGTAGATATACTGTCTAAAGGGCGCTACGTTACTGTCGTTAAAAGCGAGAGCATTACTTACGGCGAAACTATAGATTGGACGCTTGAGCTTAAACGTCCGGACATCGAATGGCAGGGCGAAAACGAAGATTTGCAAAATGTGCTTCTTGCCGGAACAACTGCTGTCAAGGCCGTCTCTGTAATATTCAGCGGCCTTGAGAAATCGAACATCGAAGAGGTAAAAGAGGCATTCGAACACTACGATATTGACGAAATAAAGGATCGCTTCTTCGGTGTAAAAGTCATATCAATAGGGGAGTCGTTCAAGTCTGGATTATATCCCGGAGAGTATGTCCCTATTGAGGTGAAGCTCAAAGACGGCAAGGAGCTAAAGATGAATGTCGCGGTGCATAATGATAATGCAAACGGCGTGTGGGTACTCGATGGAGGGATTTAAAGCGAAGAGCGTTCTTTTACGATCTGTAAGCTATTAATTAACACGAGTTTCTAACGCCTGCTTTATGTGGCATTAGAAACTCGTGTTTTATGCTGCCACCGTTCCTATTTCACTCCCACTTTATATATAGTAAGTTGTTCATAGACTTCTCCCGGCCGCAATACGGTTGACGGAAAATTCGGATGGTTGGGCGAATCGGGATAGTGTTGCGTTTCGAAACAAGCCCCCATCGACGATGTATACGGAACGCCGTGCGGTGTGCTGCGGTTCATCTTCATGCCGTGTGCGGTGTAGAAACAGAGGCCCGGCTGTGTGGTATATGTCTGCAACAGGCGGCCGCTCTTAGGTTCGTACATCTCGGCGACCAGTACCGGATCACCGGGCATCCCTCCGACACAAAAGTTATTGTCATATCCCTTAGGCAATTCGGCTAGACGGTCGCTTATACGTGTCCATTCACGCAGGTCGTATGGCGTTCCCTCCACCGGTACGATCTCTCCGGTAGGTATAAGCTCGTCGTCTGTAGGCGTATATGCGTCGGCATAAATCCTCACCTCATGGCCGAGAACGTTCTCCTTACATCCTGTCAGGTTGAAATAGCTGTGGTTCGACAGGTTGACTACGGTAGGTTTGTCGGTTGTGGCCGTATAGCTTATCCGTAGTTCGTTGTCGTTGTTCAGCACGTAATCCACTTTTACCGTAAGGTTGCCGGGGAAACCTTCTTCCATGTCGGCGGAGAGGTATGTGAGCGACAGCGTCGCCGATTTGCTGTCGCTCGCCGTTGTCGCGTTCCACACCTTGCTGGCGAAATTATTTACCCCGCCGTGGATGTTGTGCTTACCCAGAGAATTTTTAGCCAGAGTGTATTCCGTGCCATCGAGGGTGAATTTCGCCCCGCCGATACGGTTGATCGTGCGGCCTACTATGCAGCCGAATGCCGGATGCCCTGCCAGATAATCGTCCAAACTCGTCAAGCCGAGTACGATGTTGTCCAGCTTCCCGTTCTTGTCGGGTGCATAAAATTCGACGATGATTCCGCCGTAGTCGGTGATTTTGGCCGTCACGCCGTTGGAATTGGTCAGCGTAAACAGATGTACTGGTTTTGCATCGGCCGAGCCCCAATCTTCGCTGCTGACCGAAGGCTTGTTGCCCGGAGTGCAGGCGATGGTTATAATGGCGCTTAATGCTGAGATCAGCTTGAATTTCATAGTACTGTGTCGTATTCGTTATTCGGTAATAATCACCAATTCTTTCCCCTTTTTCAGGTCGTCATGCGAGATGAAATAGCCGTCCACTTTCTCTCCGCCGTAAGTTATGCCGGTCATCTTCCGTCCAGTGCCTTCTTTGGCAATGGTGAACGAAGTCCCGCCGAGATCGACAATTACGCTGTCGAAAATAGGGACAGTAACTATATATTCCGGATCGGCAGGCGAGAACGAGTACAGACCGATGGCATTCATCACATACCATGCCGACAGGCCGCCTTCGTCGTCCATCCCCGCGTAGGCGATACCCTCTTTGCCCATGTCGTAGTAGTCGCGCATGAGTATGTCTATTTTCTCCTGTGCTTTCTCCGGTTTGCCGACAAAGTAATAGTAATAAGATATGCCCTGCGCAGGCTGGTTGCCGGCGCAATACTGCCCGAACCATCCGGTGAGGTTGTCGGCCTCGTAGCCGGCAAAAGGAATGGTGAACAGAGAATCGAGTTTCTGTTCGAAAGCAGCCTCGCTCGGGAACAGGCTTACCAGACCTTTAGGGTCCTGCGGTGCGAAGAAAGTGGACTGCCATCCGCTCGATTCACGGTACATATAAACGTAGTAGGGATAAGCGGGATCGTACGGGGTTACCCATTCGCCGTCGTCCCAACGTCCGCGCAGGAATCCAGTTGACGGATCGAACAGGTTCCGGTAGTTCTTCGAGCGTTGCATCAACAGCTCGTAGTTCTCCATGTCGCCCATTTCTTTAGCCAGAAGCGCCACGGAATAGTCGCTGTAAGCGTATTCTATGGTCTTCATCACGGATGCTTTAGCTTCGTCTTCTTCGGTCTTGACCGTAGGGTTGGGAACACGGTTTTCGGCGATCCAGCCCCTCTGTATGTATTCGTCGAGATATTTGCGTCCGCCTCTGCGACCTTTTTCAGCCGGTTTCGTAGCGTTGTTCAATGCGAACTCGTAGGCACTTTCGACATCGAAATCACGAAGTCCGCGAAGGTAACTGCCCGTGATGAACGAGGTCGAGAAGTCGCCGTGGAAGCCGCTCGACAGATAACCCGACGTTCTGGCCCTTTCAATGTCGGAGCGTATCACGTTGGTGGTCAGTTCCGGTTCGAGCATCTCCATGAGCACCATCTTATTGGCGTATGTGTCCCAGTAATTGTTGCTGGTGTAATAATCGAAACCTTTGTTGACTACGTTGCCGCGCGGATCTGTGTATTCTCCGTCAACGTCGCTTCGCAGGGCCGGATATTGGAACACACGGTACAGGCAGGTGTAGAACGTGCGTTTCTGCTGTTCTGTGCCTCCGGTAACACGGATTTTCGACAATGCTGCCTCCCATGCCGCGTCGGCCTCTTCGGCCACCTGTGCGAAACTCTTGCCCAACATCTCGGCCTCAAGATTCTTCTTGGCTTTTTCGGCGCTGACGAACGAGAACCCTATCTGCAATTCGACGGTTTTTTTCCCGTCGGCAAAATTGACGATGGTGAATGTCTCGCGGTTATGTTTCACCGTATCCGTTCCGGTAATCTTGCAGTTGGATACGGCATAAAAGTAGATGTCGTTCTGCGAACCGGAGAATGAATTTTCATCTATTACCTTGAATGTCCCTCTTGCACCTCCGGCACGGACGCTATTCGTACGCGACAGATTGAGCAACAACTTCTTGCCGTCTCCTTTGCTGTATGTATGCCTGTGATATGCGCTGCGCTTCGTGGTGGTCATTTCGACATTCACGCCATAACGTTCGAGGTAAACCTGATAATAACCGGCCTTTGCCGATTCGTTATCGTGGCTGTATGCCGAGGAGTAATTTTCAGGAGTCAGCTCACCGGTAAAAGGCAGTATGGGGACGTGTCCCAGTCCCCATTGTCCATGGCTGGTATGAAAAAATGCGTGAATGGTCGTATCTTCATATTGGTATCCGGAACCTGATCCCCACATGGTTACGGGCGTAGCCTGTACCATGGCGTGAGGCAATGCCGCACCCGGGTAGGTCTCACCTCCCCAAGCCCGTGCATAACCTTGTGCCGGACGGCGCCCGTGCTCGGTAAGCACCGTGCGAAACTCCGGATGGGGACTGGGTTGGTAGCCGAGATCCACACTGTCCCAAAGCGTGGTCGTTCCATAAAAAGGATCGACATAACTGGTTAGGGTTTTTGTCTTGGATGCAGAGTTGCACCCTACGAGTACAGCCATGATTACGGCTATTGCAATTAATGGTCTTTTGCCCATGTAAGTAACGATTATTTTAGGTTAGTATATGCTTTTGAGCTGAAATACAAAGTTAATAAAGTAAAGGGATAAAAAGCCGTTTCGCAGAGTGTTATTTGCTGTGATTGCCCTTTGCATTTGGGGAAATAATAGCGTGTCGATACACATTAAGCATTATGAAAACTGCGAGCGACGCTTTGTGTGCCTTGCTGTCTGTTGGCGTGTTATCATGGCTGTGGGAACTCGATTTCGAGTTGATATGCCTTTGGTTGCTCCATGTATCCGGTATTGCTGACCGAAAGCCCGACAAGACGCACCTTCCGGCTCGAAAGGTCTACTATACGCAGTAATTCGAGCGCCGTCTCCCAAAATACGTTGAACTCGTTGACGAATCCTGTAAGTGTTTTGCTGCGCGTTATCTGCGTGAATTCCTCGTATTTAATCTTCAGTGTCACGGTGCGGCCTGCGAATCCCGTTTCCGTCACCCTGCGCCACACCTCTTCGGCTACCGCTTCCATTTCCTTCCCGAGCCGCTCCCGGTCGCCTATGTCTTGCAGGAACGTAGTCTCGGACCCGACGCTTTTGGGTATGCGTATGGGAGCTACTTCGCGGTCATCGAGGGCGCATGCGTTCATGTAGAATATATGTCCGGTCTTGCCAAAATGTGCTGTCAGGAAAGCTTCGCCGACACGTTTCAGGTCGTTGCCGAAATGGATGCCCAATTTGTGCATCTTTTCGGATGTGACTCTGCCGACGCCCCAGAATGTCTCTATCGGCAGCGCCTCCACGAATTCCGGAGCTTCTTCGGGCAGGACAACGAACAACCCGTCAGGCTTGCGCTGGTCCGACGCCACTTTTGCGAGGAATTTATTGTACGATACTCCGGCCGATGCCGTCAATCCGACCGTCTCTTTGATGCGTCGTTTTATCTCCTGTGCTATTAGCGTGGCTGAGCGTATATTTTTCTTATCTACAGTAACGTCGAGGTATGCCTCGTCGAGCGAGAGTGGTTCTACGAGGTCCGTATAATCGTGAAATATATCCATTATTTGCCGCGAAACATCTTCGTAGACCGAGTGTCGGCCGGGTACGAATATAAGGTGGGGACAACGCGCTTTCGCGGTCACCGAAGGCAGCGCCGAATGGACCCGGAATTTACGAGCTTCGTAACTTGCCGCCGCAACGACGCCGCGCGGTCCGTCATAACCCACGGCGATGGGCTTCCCTCGCAGCTCCGGATTGTCGCGCTGTTCGATGGAAGCGTAAAAAGCGTCCATATCTATATGTATGATTTTCCGCACGGTCTAAAGTTACGATTTTTAACGGTCGGAATTACATACATAATCGAGTTCCATTTTGACCGAGGCCGATTACACGCGAATGGCAGGTAAGGCAACTACTGCCGAGAGAGGTAAATACCGTATATGGGATAATGCGCCCGGTACAGCTACCTCGGCATTTGCATTGTCAACCTCGTCCTTTGATTGCAACTTTTATCACGCCGTCCAGTCTGTTCTCGAATATATGGTAAGCCTCCTCGATCTGGCTCAGTGGATAGCGGTGCGTGATGAGCGGGGTGGTGTCTATGCGCCCTTGTTCGATCAGGCGAAGTATCTCCGCACAATCGCAACCGTCAACACCTCCTGTCTTGAATATGAGGTTTTTACCGTACATATCCGGTAAGGGTAGCATTTGCGGCCGGTCGTATAGCGCCACGACGGTTACGGTCGCATTGGGGCGGGCACACTCCCACGCCAACTTGAATGTGTCGTCCGCTCCGGCTACTTCCAACACTACGTCGGCCCCTCCGTGATCGCTATTGTGCAAGATGAAATCCCGGCATCGTTCCGGCTCGGTCACCAGTACGTCGGGATAGTGTTCCCGAACGAACCGGGCGCGTTCCGGTGATTTCTCGCAGACGATTATACGCTTCGGAGACCGGAGCATAACGCATAACAGAGTACAGATACCAGTCGGCCCGGCCCCGATAATAAGTACCGTATCTCCTGTTTTGATTTCAGATATACGTGCCGCCCAAAATCCGGTAGCCAGAATATCGCCCACGAATAGCGCTTGCTCGTCGCTCACCGTGTCGGGAATCCGGTCCAACCCTTGGTCGGCATGAGGTATGCGTACATACTCTGCTTGTCCACCGTCGATGCGGCACCCCAAAGCCCACCCGCCGTCAGGATCGGTGCAGTTGTTCACATATCCACGCTTACAAAAGAAACATTCGCCGCAGAAGGTCTCTACATTGACCGTAACCCGGTCGCCGGGCTTGACGGTCGTGACATCTGGCCCTGTCTGTTCCACGACGCCCACCATTTCATGTCCTACGGTCACCCCCGGAACGGCACGCGGTACGCTTCCGTGTTTTATATGCAGATCGCTGGTGCAGATGCTTCCAAGCGTCACGCGCACGATGGCATCGCGTGAATCCCCCAGTTCGGGCTTGGGTTTGTCGAGCAGTTCGAATTTCCCGTGTTCGATATAAGTATACGCCTTCATGTTCCAAAACAGATTTTGCCGCAAATAATCGTTTAGGCAACATGCCGTCTATGTTCCCCGAATCTCGGACGGACAGTCTTACAGGCTTGCGTCATCTTCATAAATCAGTATCCTGCAATAAAAGCCTACCTTTTTATGCCGACCCACGTTGCTTTTTTCCACAGCCATTCGAGAGGTCCGTGACAATGTGAACGCATCCACCAACGGCTGAAGTATAGCTGTATAAGGAACATGCCGACTCCCATAAGGAAACAGACAGTGATTCCGGTATACTGATAGAGTCCGAGCCCCCAATTATAGAACAGAAAACCGCCTATAAGCGATTGCGAAAGGTAGTTCGTAAGACTCATGCGTCCGTATGGGGCGAGGCGCCGCAGGATGTGCCCGAAGCGTGTCAGGTAGTATAGCAATATTATCCCCGCGAACAGTACTCCTGTAAAGGCTGCGTTGGCTAGTGTCGTGAAAATCAATGAAGACGGCGTTAGTATGGCTTCACGTTCCATAAAGTCTGGGATTACGACATTCAGTCCATGGAAAATGAAGAACGACACGAGCGATATGACAAGTACGTTGAACCACAATTTGAGGTTCTTCCCGGAATATGTCAGGGTATTGCCGCGTCCGATCACCATACCAAGCATGAACAACGCCGCCGTCTGTAAAACGCGTCCGTGCGTAAGCATCCATCCCATATTGGCGACATTTCCCGTCCAGATCGCCGTTTTGCACATTTCGAAGAACGAGCCTTCTTTTTGTGCCATATTAACGGCTTCCCAATAGGGTGCGTCGATGGGCGGTCCGGGAACGTAACCCGGGTTGGCAATGGCGTATATGATCTTACCTATCTCGATTGGTTGAAGGAGCAGTATGGCAGCTATCCACAGCACGGTACGGCTCGACAAGCGGCACACGGCTATCAGGACGTACCCTATTATGGCGTATAAAACGAGTATTTCGCCGGGGAAAAGCGTCGAATTGACGCATGCGAAAACCATCAACAGCACCAGTCGCCATGCGAAACGTCCGCGAAAATCGCGGCCTTTCTGTCGCTGGGAATTATCCTGAATGAAGAAACTGAATCCGAAAAGCAGGGCGAAGATGCAGTAGGCTTTACCGGAAATTGTAAAGAACACGCTGTCCCAGAGTACTCTGTCGGTAAACAGCAGGAATTTGCACGTCTCTTCCGGAAAGCTGTTGAGGCTGAAACGTTCGATGAAGTGTATCAGGGTGATGCCGAGTACGGCTGCTCCGCGCAGGACATCGGCCACTTCGATTCGGTTCTTCTCGGTTAGAGGGGTTTGTAGTTGTGTCGTCATATTTAAAGTTGTAGTTTGGGTTCGTGTGTCGTGTCGCGCGATTCGCGAAGATACTACAATAATTTATTTTTAGAAGCGGTTTGTTTTCCGATATAGTTGTCGCGCAAATCGCATGAGGTCGTTTTGTGTGTAGAACGTATTCGGAAAGACAGAAACGCACACGACGACTCGGTCTATAACAGCAGGTAGGTTCGTTGGATATATTATTCAAGACCTGCCGAGGTTTTTTCGGCTAAATGAATTACTTTTATTCGCTGAAAAATTATGACGTATGGAGAGGTTAAAGACTTTCAGGTATATAGTATGGATGGCGGCTGTATTGTTGCTCGTGCAGCTTGTGATGTTCGTGGCCGTGATGTTCCCGTTGACGACGTTTTTGTGGTTGTTCGTGGGCGTAATGGCTGTTTTGGTCCTATATCTTGTCAGGATCTCGCTCGTGCTGATCGGTGAATTGGAGAAAAAAGAGAGGGATAACGGAGGAAAATAATCCCCGCTGGACCGACTTTTAATAATATATCAGCAATCCGACCACACCTGATGCTATTATCAGCAGTATCGGGTTGACTTTCAATACAGAGGCGAGTAGTGCGCCGCCGAATATCGCCCAACTTTTCCAGTCGATAAACGTAGATGGGGTGATGAGTAACAGAGCGGCTGCCGCTATCATGCCTATTACCATCGGCTGCATTCCTTTGAGCGCACCTGCTACGTAACAGTTGTTATGCAGTTTCAGGAAGAACTTGGTTATCAGGATCATTATGGTCAGGGCCGGGAGGCAGACGGCGACGGTGGCGAGAATCGAACCCCATATGTTGCCGGTCACGGTGTATCCGATGTATGTCGCGCTGTTGATGGCTATGGGGCCCGGCGTCATTTGCGATATGGCTATGATGTCTGCAAATTCGGCGTTTGTCAGCCATTCGTTGCGTACCACTACCTCGTTCTGTATCAGCGATAGCATGGCGTATCCGCCTCCGAATCCGAAGAACCCTATTTTGAGGTAAGAGTACAGTAGTTGCAGGTATATCATTTCGCAGTCTCCTTTCTCTTTCTGTAATGTGCCCACAATATTCCGCCGACCGCCCCTATGAGGATGAACCATGCGGGCGATGCGCCCAGTTTCCAAATGGCAGCCGCGACGAGCACGGCTATACTTATGCGGTAGAGGCCCATTCCTTTCGTGAAGCCGAACAGTGGTGCGACGATAAGCGAAACGACCGCGGGCCGCATGCCTTTAAAGATGGCTTCTACGACGTGGTTGTCCTTAATATCGGTAAAATAGATGGCTATGAGCAGGATGATGACGAACGACGGTAATATGGCTCCGGCTATTGCCGCTACTGCGCCTTTATAGCGGTTGAGGTTGTAGCCTACGAATACGGCCGTATTGAGCGATATGGGGCCGGGTGCGGATTGGGCTAAGGTCAGCAGTTCGAGGAAACGGTCTGCGGCTACCCATCCGCGTTTGCCGGTCACTTCGTTCTGTATCAGGGGAACCATCGCGTATCCGCCGCCGAACGTAAACGCGCCGATCTTCAGAAAGCTCCAGAAGAGTTTCCATGTGATGTGTCGTTCTGTGGTGTTCGACTGTGCCGCCGACTGTCCTGAGTTGCCGTCGTTTTCGGTTCGTTTTCGTTCAGGCGGACACTCTATACCCGCCCCGAACTCGTCGGGGGAGCCGGATGTGCACGGTTGCGATTGGCCCTCGTGTGCCATATTGTCTTTATTGTCGTTAGAGAGTGTGCTCATAGGTTAGCGAACGATGTGAACATTACGGCTGCGAGGGCGGCTGTTTCGGTACGAAGGCGCGATTCCCCGAGCGATATGGCGGTGAAGCCGTTGGCGATGGCCAGTTCGACCTCTTCGCGCGAGAAGTCACCTTCCGGCCCTATAAGTACGAGTACGTTGTCACCCTTTGCTATGGCATCACGCATCGGGATGCGCCGACCCGCTTCATCGTGGCAATGGGCTATGAGCTTTTTGCCGTCGAACGGCCTTGAGATTATCTCTTTTATGTCTGTCACCGGTTCCAGTACGGGGTGATATGCTTTCAGCGATTGTTTGACCGCACTCGTTATGACTTTCTCCGAGCGGTCGTGCTTCAATACCCGGCGTTCGCTGTGCGCGCACTCTATCGGTATGAATGTATCGCATCCCACTTCGGTAGCCTTTTCAAGAAACCACTCGTATCTGTCGGCGTTCTTGGTAGGGGCGACGGCCATCGTGACTGAATAGGGGCGTTTGCCGTATTCGGTTTCTGTCGAGATTACCTCTACCGTGCAACGCTTGGGATTGGCGTCTGTCACTTGAGCCGTGTGCATATTGCCCTGTCCGTCGGTTATCATCAACCTGTCGCCGCTTGACATACGCAACACCCGGACACAATGTTTGCTCTCCTCTTCGGTGAGCGTGTGGTGCGGCGGGACTATATCCGGTGCGTAGAATAGTTGCATATCGCTAAAAACTATTATCTTTGTTGCACTGCAAAAATAACGTAAAATCTATGAAAAAGCCACTCGTCCTCGGGATTCTCTTCTCTTTGGTGTTGTTCTGTTCGTGCGACCCGGATAAGAAGGTCCGGGAGAATCCGCTTATTGCCGAGTGGACGGGAGAGTTCGGATTGCCTCCGTTCGGAAAAATAGTTCATGCCGATTACGGTCCTGCGATAGAGTATGCTGCAAAGCTGCATGCGGCAGAAGTTAAGGTAGTTGCCGAAAATAAGGACGTTCCTGCGTTCGATAACGTAATATTGCCGCTCGACAGTGCCGGACGCCGTTTGGATTTGGTCATGAGGTTGTTCTCGCTTGCTGGAGCGGTTGATGCTGACAGGGAGCTCGACAGTCTGGAGTCGGTGGTGGCACGCAGCATGGCTGCTCATAATGACGCCATTTTCCATGATGCGGATTTGTTCGGTAAGGTCAAGGCCGTCTATGACGGGAGGTTTGCAAGCGGAATGGATTCGTTGCAGATCATGTTGACGGAGATGACATACGACCTTTTCCTGCGTAACGGGGCCGCTCTGAGCGATGCTAATAAGAAAATATTGAGTGGGATAAACGGTGAGTTGGCCGTGCATGAGGTATTGTATGGGAATAATCTTCTCGGTGCGAGGAACCGGACGCTGGTGGTTGCCGACAGCGCACAGATAGACGGATTGCCTGTCGTCGTGCGTAATAATGCGTCGAGGGTGGCTAACGAAGCCCGTATGCCGGGCAGGTTCGTATTTACGCAGGACGACCCGGTGGTGAGCGATGTATTGATGTTCGCGACCGATGCCAAGTTGCGGAACGATGTCTTTGGAGCCTCGGAGAGGCTCGGTGCGAGCGACTCGTTGCGTGGAAACAGCGAGGAGGTGGAGGATATAGTGCGGTTGCGTAACGAAAAGGCTAAGTTGTTGGGTTATGGTACTTACGCTGCATATGCTGCGGCCGGAAATATGGCGGGTAGCGTCGGTAATATATACAATATGCTCGATGGGATCTGGTATCCGGCTCTGGATAAGACAGGTGTGGATCTCGATGGTATACAGAGTGTAAGACCGCAGAGCGATACGTTGCCGTTAGAGCGTGGCGACTGGGACTTTTACCTCGCGCTGTTGCGGAAGCGCAAAACGACTGTCGATCAGGAGCAGTTCTGGCCGTATTTCACATTGGATAACGTCCGTCTCGGAGCGTTCAATCTTTGCAACCGTCTGTTCGGCCTGACGTTCAGGCCCATTCCTGCCGATCTGTACTATGCCGATTGCGAGGCTTACGAAGTGTTCGATGCAGATAATTCCCATCTTGGTATCATTATTTTCGATTATTATACGCGTCCCGGCAAGCGGAGCGGATCGCAGATGCACTGCATCAGGCCGCGTTGGCCTTACGGCGGCGAATATGCCGACCCGGTGGTATGCCTGTCATTCAATTTCGTAAAATCGACGAATCCGAGCCGTCCGGCGAGCCTGTCGTTTATCGACGTGGAGGATATGTTCAGGCAGATGGGAAATGCTGTGGAAGTGTTGTTCGTCGATGTGCCGTATGCCGGCTTCCTGTCTCCCGAACCGGATTTCAGGGGCGTGACAGGAGAACTGTTGAGCCACTGGGCGTTCGAACCGCAGATGCTCGCGAGTTATGCCATACATTATTCTTCAGGGAAACCCATCTCGGCTAACAACATAACCCGTCTCCATACGAGCCGCAACTATCGGAGGGCATACGACATTCTCAGGTCGACGGCATCTGCTTATCTCGATATGGACACACATATGTCTGCCGAAGGTTTGTCGAAAGGTATCGGCGGATTCGAGTACGAACAGTTGTACGTTAAACACGGGTTGCCCGAAAATATATCTCCGCTGTACGGCTTGACGAATTTCGGACAGGCGTTCGGCAGTGGCGATGGGGCGGGCTTCTACGGCAGACTGTGGTCGGCTTCGTTGGCCGCAGACATATTCGATATGTTTGCACAGAGGGGTAATGTGTACGACCGTAAAATTGCCCGTATGTTGCGGGAGAACGTTTTGTCCAAAGGCGGCAGCGTACCGGCATCCGGATTGTTCCGTGAATTACGAGGTCGTGACGTGTCGTTGTCGCGCTTCCTCTACTATAACGGTCTGGCAGGTGAAACGGTCTTGGTGGAGCCTGAGCAGGAGACTGAGCCTGTGGAAGAGGCTGTGCAGCCTCAGGATACGCTTCCTGCGCCAGTCCCTGCACTCGAATTGTGGAAAACAGGCAGAAATATAAGACCACATAGGCTCCGGCCGGAGAATACGCGTCCTGAGCCCCGTGATTCTGCCGTGCTTCGGGAACACCCTGACGCAGATTCAGTCCAAGGTGCGCCAGCCGCCGCGTCGCCCGCGCCTGTTAGTGACAGCATGATACAGAGATAAACTACATAACTCTAAATAAATTAATTGCTTAAACTGATGAGAATAATTAGACAAATTTCAGTGGCCGCACTGGTCGCCGCTATCCTGCCTTTGGCTGTCGGCTGCAACAGCAGATCGACCGATGGGTGGAGCATGAAACAAGCCCGTATCATGAGCCCGTGGGCAGAAAAAGTGGATCCGGAAAATGTGCTGCCGGAATATCCGCGCCCGCAAATGGTGCGTCAGAACTGGATGAACCTTAACGGAGTATGGGATTTCGGTCAGGTGAGCGATTTCGGATACAATCCGGAGCAAACGTTCGACAAGAAGATACTCGTTCCGTTCCCGATGGAATCGGCCATTTCGGGTATCATGGATACCGCTTTTATGGACAACAAAGGCAAGGTATTCGCATACAACCGCGATATAGTGATTCCCAAAAGCATGGATGGGCAGGAGATACTTCTGCATTTCGGTGCTGTGGACTGGAAATGCGAGGTATATGTCAACGGAACTAAGGTCGGATCGCACACCGGCGGTTTCGACCCGTTCTATTTCGATATTACATCGGCCTTGAAACCCGGACGCGCCAAACAGAACATACAGGTGTTCGTGCAGGACTTTCAGGAGTTCGGCGGCTATCCGCACGGCAAACAGAAGATCAACGAGAAGGTGATATGGTATACGCCGACTACGGGTATCTGGCAGACTGTGTGGATCGAACCCGTGCCAGAGGTGCATATCGAAAAAGTGGAGATCGTGCCCGATGTGGATAACAGCAAATTCAGCCTGAATACAGTCGTCCCGAACGCTCCTGCCGGTCTGAAAGTAAACGCAACTGTTTATGATAACGGCGAGAAAGTGCTGGGCATGGAGGGTATGGTTCCTAATAGCAAAGCTATAAGCAACCTGAAGAATCCCAAACTGTGGAGTCCCGACTCACCGTTCCTCTACGACATCGAGATCGAACTCGTACAGGACGGCAAAGTCATAGACAAGGTGTCGAGCTATTTCGGTATGCGTAAGATAAGCATAGGCGAACTTAACGGCCATCCGGTGTTCGAGCTCAACAATGAGTATTGCTTCAATTTCGGCCCTCTCGATCAGGGCTTCTGGCCCGACGGCATCTATACCGCCCCGACCGATGAAGCGCTTCGTTACGATCTTGAAAAGATCAAGGAGTACGGTATGAATACAGCACGTAAACACATCAAGGTAGAGCCTGCGCGTTGGTATTACCACTGCGACAAGATGGGACTTCTAGTATGGCAGGATATGCCTTGCAATGGCTTTGGCGAAGATGGCAAACTGTTGAACTCCGACATCGGTATACGCGATAATTTCCATGACGAGCTCGGACGCATGATCGAATCGCTCAAACATTTCCCGTCGATAGTGATGTGGGTAGTTTATAATGAGGGCTGGGGGCAGCCCGATGCCGAGACTTCGCGCAAAGGCGTGGACGTGGCACGCGCCCACGACGATACCCGACTTGTGAGCGTGGCAAGCGGATGGCACGATACCGAGTATGGCGACATAAAGGATACGCACTGGTATCCAGCGCCGAACATGCTGCCTAACCCTGTTAATGAAAGGGTGTCGGTTTGCGGTGAGTACGGAGGTATAACTCTTCGTGTGCCCGACCACAGATGGATAGGCGGCAGCAATATGCAGTATACGGAGGTACAGTCGCCTGACGAACTCGCGGACAGGTATATAAGTTTCCTGAGGAGCATCGACATCATGCGTATGGACGGTCTGTCTGGAGCTATATATACGCAGATTACAGACGTCGAGGACGAAGAAAACGGTCTGATGACGTATGACCGCAAGGTGAACAAGGCCGGAGCCGAGAATGTGAAACGTATGGCCGATGAAGCACGCAAACTCTATTCTGCGACACTTCCCATTCCTGTCGTAGAGGTAGCCAAGAAATCGAAGGAGCCGGTATCGTGGAGTTACATTATGACAGACGGACCTATTGCCGATACCGACTGGATGATGCCGTCGTATAACGCATCGTCGTGGAAGACGGGCAAGGCAGGGTTCGGACATGATGCTAAAGATGTGGAGACGGAATGGACTTCGTCGAACATATATCTGCGCCGCACCGTTGATTTCGCCGGGTTGTCCGAGAAGGACGTTAAGAATCTCAAACTCTTTATTTCGCACGATGAAGACGCCGAGGTTTATATTAACGGCGTCAAAGCCGCATCGCTCAGCGGTTATACTACTAGCTATATCCTTGTGGAAATAAGCAGTGAAGCGTTGGCCGCCATCAAACCCGGTCAGCCGAATACTATCGCGGTGAGCTGCAAGCAGACTACCGGAGGACAGTATATAGACCTCGGATTCTATAAAATCGACTAATTTATAGTTGGCGTGATGGAGAACGGCTCAGGATTTTTATAATCCTGAGCCGTTTTTTTATAATCGTGCACGATTATTGCATCCATATATACCAGCAATATGAGAACAGAAATATTTGATTGATATTTAAGAAAAACTGACAACCATGACAAAAATAGCATCGGACCTGACAAAACTCGTCGGGAATACGCCGCTCATGGAGCTGGCTGCGTTCGGGAAGCACCATTCGGCACAGGCAAGGCTTATCGCTAAACTGGAATATTTCAACCCGCTCGGTAGCGTCAAGGATCGTATTGCGTTGGCGATGGTCGAGGATGCCGAAAAGCGGGGCGCACTGAAGGAAGGATCGACCATCGTGGAACCTACCAGTGGCAATACCGGGGTAGGGCTTGCGTTCGTGTCGGCGATAAAGGGCTATCGATTGATACTTACGATGCCCGATACCATGAGCCTCGAACGCCGTAATCTTTTGAAAGCGCTGGGTGCGGAGTTGGAACTTACTCCGGGTGCACAGGGTATGAAGGGCGCGATTGCCGCCGCCGACCGTCTGAGGGGTGAAATTCCGGGGGCTGTGACACTTAATCAGTTTGCCAACCCGGCCAATCCGGCCGTGCACGAGAGGACGACGGCCGAAGAGATATGGCGTGATACGGACGGGAAAATCGACATATTCGTGGCGGGAGTAGGTACGGGCGGAACGGTCAGCGGAACGGGCAAACGGTTGAAAGAGCTCAATCCTTCGGTACGTGTAGTGGCTGTGGAGCCTGCCGATTCGCCGGTGTTGTCGGGAGGGGCGGCTGGCCCGCACAAAATACAGGGAATAGGGGCCGGCTTCGTGCCTGATACATACGACGCTTCGGTTGTAGATGCCGTTATTCCAGTGTCTAACGACGATGCAATACGTACGGGCAGGGAGCTTGCCAAGGATGAGGGATTGTTGGTCGGCATATCGTCAGGTGCGGCTGTGTTTGCGGCGATGGAGTTGGCAAAGAAGCCGGATAATAAGGGTAAGAATATCGTAGTCATTCTTCCGGATACGGGCGAACGTTATTTGTCCACACTCTTGTATGCTTTCGACGACTATCCTTTGTAGTGGGGGAGAGACATTTATGAAAGTATTGCGGGCTGACTTGTGCAAGTCAGCCCGCAATACTTTCATAAATGTAAATCGTAATTCCGGCAGATGACCGGCCGGAATATTACTCTCCCGGCTTCAATTGAGACGGTTCGGCCCTTTTCTGGATTATACGCGAGTGTGGCGGAACGCTTTGTGCCTGCCATACGTTACCGCCTATGATAGAGTCGTGTCCTATGGTGATGCGCCCCAAGATGGTAGAGTTGGCATAGATGATTACGTTATCCTCGATTATCGGATGACGCGGTACGTTCATCGGGAGTCCCTGTTCGTCCAGCGTGAAACTTTTAGCCCCCAGCGTAACGCCTTGGTATAGCCGAACGTGCGATCCGATTATGCACGTTTCTCCTATTACGACACCGGTTCCGTGGTCTATGCAGAAGTATTCGCCTATCTTGGCTCCGGGGTGTATGTCGATTCCTGTGGAGGAATGTGCCAGTTCGCTGATGATGCGCGGAAGTACCGGTACGCCTTCCGAGAGCAGTTCGTGGGCTATGCGGTAGTTGACCATCGCCTGTATGCCGGGATAGCAGAA
This sequence comes from uncultured Rikenellaceae bacterium, assembly GCA_944415565.1. Classification (GTDB taxonomy): domain Bacteria; phylum Bacteroidota; class Bacteroidia; order Bacteroidales; family Rikenellaceae; genus WRDF01. The sequence goes on along the minus strand of CALYBQ010000003.1, from coordinate 88,446 downwards.
TATTACCTCGCCGTAGCTCGTGGCGGCGGGGTCGCCGTCTGTTACGGCTTTTACGTCTGTTGCGAGCAGACGTTTTATTTCCGGCAACTTGTCTATGAATCCGAGGGCAAGTCGGTCCGATTTTTCCTTAACCTCGTCGCAAGTCGAATCGGTGAAGAAACATAGCCCCCGGTTGATCTGTTCGCATAACAGGCCGTATAGTTTCTCCATGTATACCCCCATGTAGTACTCCTGCGTGCTTTCGCCTATTCGTGCCTCGGAGAAGAAGCCCGGAAACACGATGGATTTCACGAGGTCTACTATCTCCTCGATGCAACCGATGTTGGGGAGCGAGCGGGCCGGCTTGGGTATGTACTCGTACTCTTGTGTTCCGTTATCGGTGAGGGCCTCTATGGTGGATTTAAGCGTCTTGGCTAATGTATTCATATGTTGTTTTCGTTAACTATACGGCAAATATAGCAAAATATTGAAGTTAATGCGGGTATTGATGACGGGGTAATATGCGGATCGTTTGTAACTATTTCCGTGTTATGGCTCGTGCCGCTGTGTTTAGTATGGATATAATTGTTATATTTATGCTCCTTAAACTAACCTAAAATCATAGAAATGATCCCTCTTGTTTTAGGCATGAAGGAGGCGGTAGGCCGAACGCTCGGTTTGTTGCTGTTTCCGGCCGTGTTTTTCTCTTGCAGCGCTTCGTCTGGGGGGGCTGCGGTGTTCGATGTCGAGGAGGTCGTTCGCTCTGCCGATGTAGTGAGGAGTGGTTACGAAGCCGGTCCGACAATATATCTTTATCAGGGCAACGGAAGGTTTGGAAGCTCTTACGGACGTCTCGGCCTTCACCTGCGGCCCGATGATAAGGACTCCGGGCACGGTAAAACGCAATTCATGCACCTGTTGCACATGGGGCGCGGCAAGTTCAACGCCGACTACATAATGCCGATGGCCGAGGTATATTGGGAAAGTAAGTTCCAGAATATTTCGAACTACACCCAGCGGCAGTCTTTTTATGACGGGACTATAACGACCAGCTTCGATGACGACGGTAACGGAATCGAGGTCACGACGTGGTTCGATCCGGTGGAGAAGGATCTCGGTTTTATTGCGTTCGATGTGTCGCAGGCCGGGCTGGAGGTCAAGATAGACCTGCTCGAAACGCTTAACCTCCATTACGGCAGCCGTGTATCGCAGAATGTGGAGGTTGAGAAACGGGACGGTCAGTGGAAGGTGGCGCTCGAATGTCTTGGCAAGCGCTCGGAGCTCTATATCGGTACTGACGCTGACGTCGAGCCGACAGGCAACGTACTCTCGCTGACCCTGAAGAAAGGGCGCAACTATATAAGGTTCTCTTATGGTGCGCCGTCAGGTACGTCGGTCCGTAAATCGTTGTCGCAGACCGAGGATTGGTGGCACGCCAAATGGACTGACTCCGGCTGTATAAAGGTGACGGATGACAAGGCTCAGAAGATGTGGGTTCGTTCGATGGCCATGTTCCTTTCGTCTTATTCCGACACGAAGGAGGGCCTCTCGCCGCCTATGGGGTATTCGTCTAACGGATGGCCGTTCTATTATCCGCAGGACGTATCGTACATACATCCGGTCCTGCTCGCGACCGGAAATCTTAATATTGCCAAATCGTGGATAGAATATTGGAGCGAACGGGTAGACGGTCTGAGGGCTTATACCGAACGTTTGTATGGTGTGACCGGATTATTGGCCCCGTGGGTGTTCCCGTATGGCGATTTCGCCGGGTATCACGATCCTACGCCGCCCAACAGGTTCTATTACGAGATACATAATTCGGGATATTTTGCGCGCATGGCTTGTGAGACGGCCGAGTTCGTGAACGATAACGAGTGGACGGCGCGTTATGCCGTTCCTGTGATAGCGGGATGCGCCGAGTTCTACCGCAATATCTGCACGAAAGGAGATGACGGGAAATGGCATCTGTATGTGGAGCCTTCGATGGGGCAGGACGAGCGTGGCGGCATGAATCAGAAAGACTATCTGTGTGCTATGTATAGCGCTCAGTATTGTTTTCAGCAGGCTGTGAAGTATGGGGTAGATACCGATGGCGTTTGTTCGCAGATATTGGCCGACGGGCTTGCGTTCGACGGGCTCAAAGCGGATCGGGGATATTATTACTCATGCGCCGGCAGGGGCGAGGACGATTTCGGCAAGCAGAAGCACCCTGTACAGTTGAACGAACTGGCGTTCCTGCCCGTGAACGGCGAGGCGTCGCCGGCCGCTGCAATCGCTTACGACTTGCGTTACGACATAACCGCACGCGCGTCGGATCCGTATTTCTTCGGATGGACGCTGGGAGAGTTCCTGCTTGCCGGATCGAGGATGGGACAACCCGACCAGTGGCTGCGCGATTGGGATAACATGGAACGTTCGGGCTATGTCGATCCGGAATGGATTCAGATATACGAGACCAGCCGTGACTACGATATGCCGTTCTATAACATCACCAACGGCCTTGTGGCCCAATCGCTGCTCAACAATCTCGTGTGCGACTGGTACGGCAAGTTGGAATTGGCCAAATGCAATCCGTGGGAAGGGAAAGTATTCGTGAAAGGAGTACGTTCCATGCTCGGGGTAGTGGTAGACGGCGCGATGGAGGACCGCGGGTACGACGTTGTACTGACGGCGTGGAAGGATACGCAGCTCGAACTGGACGGCGAGACGATAACTATGAAAAAAGGTGAACGCATAATCCGTAAAACACTATGAATTATAACATTATAGAAAGAAAGGCTACTGCACTTTGTAGGCGCATGGCTGGCATAGGTTTGGTGTGTATGGTAGCCGTACAGGGACTGAGTGCGAAGAATGTCAATGTGGTAGATTTCGGAGCTGTCGGCGATGGTTCGACGCTGAATACCGTGTCGCTGCAACGCGCTATTGATTCGTGTGCGGCGAGCGGCGGAGGAGAGGTGTCGGTTCCGCCGGGGAGATACGTTACAGGGACAATATATCTGAGGAGCCATGTCGAGTTGAGGCTTGACAGGGGAGCTGTCCTGCTCGGCAGTACTGACAATCCGAAGGATTATCCGGTACGGGCCCTGATTTATGCCGAAGGCATAGAGGATGCCGGCATTTCGGGGCACGGTATCATTGACGGGCAGGCGCGGCATCCGGATTTCATTGCGAAAGGTTATAAGGTTAATGACGGCAAACTGCCGTTGGGTATACACTTCAGAGAGTGCCGCAGAATATCGCTCGCCGATTTCGAGATCAGGGATGTTGGGAGCTGGACCATCCGGCTACTGCGTTGCGAGGAGGTTGATATAGACGGCATATCTATATTCTGTCTTGCACAGGGCAATAACGACGGGATTGATGTCGATGCGCGGAATGTGACTATCTCGAATTGCCGTATCGAGTGCGACGATGACGGGATATGTATGAAAAGCGACACGGAAGATTTTCTTCCTGAGAACATAACCATAACTAATTGCGTGATAGCATCCAATTGCAACCCCATAAAATTCGGAACGGCGTCGCGTGCGGGATTCCGTAATATAACGGTGTCGAATTGCGTGATACGTCGCCCGTCGGAAAGCAATATATGGGATTGGTCCAAGGTGTATCGCGGGGTAGCTGCCGGAACGCTAACCGGTTTGGCCGGAATAGCGGTGGAATCGGCAGACGGAGGAGTGATAGAGAATCTCACGTTCGACAATATCGTGATGGAGGGCATCATTACGCCGATTTTCGTATGTCTCAACAAGCGTAAGGGAGACAAGCCGGGGCAGATTCGCAATATCAGTTTCAGTAATATAACGGCAGTTGCCGAGGGTGTGATTCCGTGCCTGATAACCGGTATGCCGGGCGGAAGGATCAGCGGGATAACGCTGCGTGACATCAGAGTGGAACATAACGGGGGAGAACAGCCGATGACCGAACGATTGCCGGAAAGCAACGGTTATCCGGAGAACAGGATGTTCGGCCGTCGCAATCCGGCCGGAGGCCTGTATATCCGTCATGCGGACAATATACTTGTCGATAATTTCAGCATCAGGCAACGTAATACGGATTATCGTCCGCCGGTGGTGTTGGATGACGTGACGGATTTCCGTGCACGGGAGCTGCGCACCGAGGGTTCGGAGTCGGCCGAAATGGTACAGGCTATTGAGTGCCGGCAAGTTATGCTTGATGGACGGATATTGGAATGAATGCGACGTGTCGATGTCTGTCGGTTTCGGTAGGTTGAGGTTCGCGACGAATGCCGGGACTGAGACTAAGATGTGTGTTGAGATAAGATTTTGTAATAATAAATTTCAGAATATGAGACGTATAATATGGTCGGTTTGCTGTGCCTGTGCAGCGGTGATTGTCGGGACGGGATGTTCCGTCACAGGAAAAAAGTTAGTAAACGCAAATACGACGCTCGCGTCGGAGCAGATCAAGACCCAACTTGATGCGGTGGGCGATCCGACCGGCAAGAATTTCCCGCGCCGGACAAGCGATCAAGGTAAGCTGCAAACGTCGGGTATGAACGACTGGACATCGGGCTTTTTCCCCGGATCGCTTTGGTATCTGTACGAATTGACTGGGGACGGTTTCTGGCGCGATAAGGCCGAACAATGGACGGCCAGCCTCGAACCGGTAAAGAAGAACACAGGTACGCACGACATCGGATTCATGATGTATTGCAGCTATGGGAATGCCGAACGGCTTGCACCCGATCCGTCTTATAAGGATATACTGATAGAGAGCGCAAATTCGCTTTGCACGCGCTATAACGACAAGACCAAGGCCATCAAGTCGTGGAACGGCGGCCGCTCGTGGGGCGGGATACGATGGGAATATCCGGTCATCATAGATAACATGATGAATCTCGAATTGTTGTTCTATGCGTCGAAAGTGACCGGCGACAACAAGTATCGCGATATTGCTGTAACCCATGCCAACACTACGCTGAAGAATCATCTGAGGGACGATTTCACTACATACCATGTGGTCAACTACGATCAGAATACGGGCGAGGTACTTCAGCGGCAGACCTGTCAGGGCTTGAGCGACAATTCGACTTGGTCGCGAGGACAGGCTTGGGCGGTCTACGGCTATACGGTGATGTACCGAGAGACGAAAGACCCCGTATACCTGAATGCGGCCGAGAAGACTGCCCAATGGTTCATCGACCATCTCCCGGAGGATATGGTCCCGTACTGGGATTTCAATATCGGCATGGACGGATATAAGCCCGACAGCGGTTCCTATGCGGCAAAACAAGATGTGACATCGCGCGACGCTTCGGCTTCGGCGGTGGTATGCTCGGCACTTTTCGAATTGGCAGACCTTGCGAATAAGCCTTATTATCGCAAGGTTGCTGTGAAAATGTTGGAGAGCTTGTCGTCTCAGGAGTATTTCGCCAAACCGGGCGAAAACGGCGGATTCCTGATAAAACATTGTACGGGAAGCGTACCACACAAGGCCGAGATAGATGTGGCGCTCGTCTATGCGGATTATTACTATCTGGAAGCGTTGGTAAGGTATAATAATTTAATAAACAGAAAATAATGAGTAGTTTTGCCAGATTGTTTTTTGCTTTTACATTGTTCCTCGGCGGAATATCCTCTGCTGTCGCTGACATCCCGTCCGGACTGCGTACCGATCTGCTGGAGCATACGGATCGTGTGTGGCAGAACGGGTATTTGTCGAACATCTCGCTTGCCGATGTCGGTAAGACTGTCGAATCCGTGCAATATGTGCGTATAGCATCTTCTCGGCCGTCTTTCAGTTGGATAGTGCCGGGCAACGGTGTGCATCAGACTTCGTACCGTATAGTAGTTGCCGAAACGCCGGAGATGGTCTCTGACGGCAAAGGTGTAGTATGGGATAGCGAAACAGTGGAAAGCGGCCAGTCAGTCGCGGTCGTGTATGGCGGCGAGCCGCTTCAGCCCGATAAGATATATTATTGGAAGGTGAAGGTGGCGACGGATAAGGACGGTGAGAGCGGTTGGTCGCAGCCCAAGGCTTTCCGCACGGCCGAGAAGTTGTCGGATTATGGCGTGAGTTATTATCCGCAGGTCAAAACGAAGGAATATCCGTCTAAAATGCTTCGGACCTTATCTGATAAAAGGTTATTTATTGACTTCGGTAAAGCCGCTTTCGGACAGCTCGTGTTGACGCTTACATCCGAAACGGGCCGTGATACGGTCGTGGTGCATTTGGGCGAGGCGGCTGACGGCGACCGTATAGATCGCAAGCCGGGCGGAACGATACGTTACCAAAAGTATTTCCTGCCGCTTGTGAAGGGAAAACAGACCTACCGGATCGCGATACGTAAGGACGGACGTAACACTGGCCGGGATGCGGTATTTATGCCGGATTATATAGGCGAGGTTCTACCTTTCAGGTATTGCGAGGTAGAGGGATATCATGGAGAACCGGCCTTGGGCGACATACTAAGGGAGAGTGTACACTATCCGTTCGATGATTACGCCTCTTCGTTCAATAGCAGCAACGATACGTTGAACCGGATATGGGAACTTTGCAAATACTCGATAAAGGCTACTTCGTTCGCCGGTATATACGTGGACGGGGATAGGGAGCGCATCCCATACGAGGCGGACGCGCTTATCAACCAGCTTTGCCATTACGGCGTTGATGCCGAGTATGCTATGGCTCGCCGCTCGCACGAATATTTGCTGCAACGCCCCACATGGCCTACCGAGTGGATATTGCAGTCGGTATTGATAGCGTGGTATGATTATATGTATACGGGAGACAGCCGTTCGCTGAAAGCCTGCTATGAAACTTTGAAGGCCCGCAGCCTTACGGCATTGCAGGACGATAACGGACTGATAAGTACTACTACGGGACGCCAGACCAAGGAATTCCTTGAGTCCATAAAACGTCGTGAACCGATACGCGATATAGTGGACTGGCCGCATACGGGCATCCTCGGTCTGAACAAACACGAGGGCGGCGAGGCTGACGGTTTCGTGTTCACGGATTACAATGCCGTAACAAATGCTTACCATTACGAAGCGCTGAAGATAATGGGACGGATAGCTAATGTTATCGGAGAGCAGGCTGACGCTGCTTATTTCGAGAAGGAGGCTTCTGATTTCCGGGAACGTTTCAACAAGGTGTTTTTCGATAAGGAGTTGGGGCATTATGTGGACGGCGATACCACGCGTCATGCTTCGTTGCACGCGAATATGTTCCCAGTGGCGTTCGGGATGGTTCCGGCAAACCGTTTGGACGGTGTTTTGGAGTTCATACGTAGCCGTAAGATGGCATGCAGCGTTTACGGTTCGCAGTTCTTGATGGATGCGCTGTACGAGGCTTCGGATTCGGAGTATGCGCTTTCGATGCTGACAAAAACGGACGACCGCAGTTGGTACAATATGATACGTGTCGGTTCGACCATCTCTCTTGAGGCATGGGACAACAAATATAAGCCTAATCAGGACTGGAACCATGCGTGGGGAGCGGTTCCGGCAAACGCTATTCCGCGAAAACTGATGGGGGTAGAGCCTTTGTTGCCGGGATTCGAGAAGGTGCGTATTAAGCCGCAACTTGCATCGTTGGCATGGGCGAAAGCTTTGATTCCCACTATCAGGGGAGCGGTCAAGGTCGATGTGGATAATGCGGATGGCAAATATGTGATGCGTTTGACCGTTCCTGCGAACATGACTGCCGATGTGTATATGCCCTTGATGTCGAAAAAGTATGAGGTGCGGATAGACGGTCAGATACGGAAGACCGCGCGGTTGAAAGACTCACCGTTCATCGCCGTGGGTGAATTGCCGTCCGGGACTTATACATTGGAAATGAGGTATTGATGGTATGCAGCAAGGATAAATATAGAAAGGAGACTCCGCTACGAGTCTCCTTTCTATATTGTGTAGGCTTATGAGGGAATATGTAAATTGTCGCGGGGATGGACTGACAGGATGATAAACAGGGACATTATCGCGGAAGATAATCTTTAAGAGGTAGAGTTGCCACGATACATGCCAGTATGTTTTTTGTATGCCGATAGATTTCCTCTGCTACTTGTAGTCTTTAGCGAAACCCGGTTGCCGACGTTCTTTGCCTTTTCTGTTTGTAAGGTCGTCACCGAGTGCGTTGCGGTATTCTTCAGCTATATCGTTCAGGCGTTCCACTACATCGGGGTATTCTGAATATACGTCGTAACGCTCGCCGGGATCTCTGCGGAGGTCATACAATAACGGCTGGGTCAACTTGGGATTCGCCAGCTTGCCGGGTTTTCCGTCCCTTCCGGGAGGAAATGCGGCGTAATCTCTGTATGTGTGCGGGTATATCAGTTTGAAGTCGCCGTCGGTCACGGCTTCCAAATTGTTCTTGCCGTAATAGTACACGAAATTGTCCCTCGGCGAAGCGGTTATGTCGCCTTTTATTACCGCAAGCATGCTGACGCCGTCTATTGTTTTGTCTGGTAGCGGAGCATCGGTCATTTCGGCTACCGTTGGAAATATGTCGATGTTGGAGAGCAGGCTGTTGCATGTGGCACCCGGGGTGGTGACGCCTTTCCAGTACATGACGCACGGCACGCGATTCCCGCCCTCGAACGTTGTGCCTTTCCCTTGCCGCAAACCCATGGTGCTGCCGGCATGGTTTCCGTAATTCAGCCAAGGTCCGTTGTCGGATGTCAGAATGACGAGGGTATTCTTTTCCAATCCCAAGTTTCGCAGCGTTTTGATGACCTCACCTACACTCCAGTCTATCTCCATCATTACGTCGCCGAAGAGACCGCGTTCGCTTTTGCCTTTGAATTTATCGGAAACAGCCAGAGGTACATGAGGCATCGAGTGGGCCAGATATAGAAGGAACGGTTTGCGTCTGTTCTTTCTGATGAACTGTACGGCATGTTCGGTATAATCGGTCGTCAGCCTGCTTTGGTCCGTGTTGTATCCTACCGCTTCGTTGCCATCTATCGTCGGTAGGTCGCCGTATGCGTTCGATTGAGGATGGTGAGGCCACATATCGTTGGAATATGGCAAGCCGTAGTATTCGTCGAACCCGTTTTGTAAAGGCAGGAAACAGTGTGCGTCGCCGAGGTGCCATTTGCCGAATATGGCGGTAGTATAGCCCACCTGCTTTACGAGTTCCCCTAACGTCATCTCATCCGGATTGATACCCCAAGGATTATTGGGTCCCGGAGCTCCGTGAAAGCCTATTCGGTTTGGATAGCAGCCTGTGAGCAGTCCGGCACGCGAAGCCCCGCTGACTGGTTGTACAGCAAGGAATTGGGTGAATCTCATGCCGTCTGCGGCCAAACGGTCTATGTTAGGGGTCTGATACCCATTGGCCCCACTATAAGAAAAATCGCCGTAGCCGACATCGTCGAGGTTTATAATGACGATGTTAGGTTTATGTCCTGCTGCCGAACACAACGGAGCAGACATGATTCCGACCGAAAAGAAAAGTAGGTTTCTCATAGTTTTATTCTGTGAATAATCGTGGTCCTCTGTGGCAATACGAACGTTGGATTACTCGGTGGCGTAGTGCCTGCGGCGTTTTATGTATTGACGGCCTGTGACAACGGAAGAAGCCAGACAGGCTGATCGGTGAGATAAAGTTCGTTATAATACGTCGATATTGCAAGCGGTTCGTGTGAAATAGTGTGGTGAATGTCGCTTTGCTGCTCTTGTGCTATTGAGGAATACGTCCGGGGATATTTGTAAAAAAGGAAAAAACGGCGAACTTTGTCATGCGAAATTTTGTTTGCCGTGAATGTCGAAGAGTTCAGAGAGTATTGCCTGTCGTTCGAAGGTGTCAGCGAGAAGATGCCTTTCACCCATGTGCCGGACCGGTACAGCAGGGATGTACTGTGTTTTTATGTGGGCGATAAGTGGTTCTGTTTCGTCAATATCGCGGTCTTCGACTTTTGTTGCATAAAATGCGACCCTGCCGTATCCGGAGAGTTGCAGGCACGTTATATGGGCATCAGGCCCGGATGGCACATGAACAAGAAGTATTGGATAAGCGTCTATTTCAATCAGGATGTTACGGACGACAAGATTCGTGGACTCGTATGCAACTCGTATGAGATGGTCGCTAAAAGCCTTTCGAAAAAAGAGAGGGAACGCTTACGGAATAATGATATATTATGAAATTCTCTACACGTCTGAAATACATATTTGCCGCGCTGTTCATGGGGGCCATTGTGGTGTTCGATTACCTGTGGGCCGACCTTTTGCCGACTAACTACCCGTATGCGACATGGATACATTACGGATTGCTGGCGCCAGTCGGTTTTTGCCTTGCCGTGAGTCTCGGTATGAATACGGGTAATCCGGAGCGTAGCGTTTTCGCGGTAACGTGCGGTATCGTAGCAACGATATTGCTGTCGATACTGCCGGACATAAGCATGGCCATAGTGCTGAACAGGTTCGTTCCGCTCGTGTTCGGGGCATTCATACAATGGCTTGTCGTTCGTAAATAGATGGGGATGTTCGTCGTCGTAATTTTAGTTTTGCTGGTCGTTGCTTTTGTCGTATATGGCAAGTTACGGGATAAGAAGCTTCTGGAAACTGTTACCGGGTCGGGTAGGGGGACTGGTGCTGAGAGACGGCTCGTGTTGCGTCTGCTGAAAAGCGGTATTCCGGCAAAGGCTATATTTCACGATCTTCATGTGCGCTGTAACGACGGAAAAAGTGTACAGATAGATGTCGTGGTGACTACATCGGCCGGCATCATAGTGTTCGAGGTGAAGGATTGTTGCGGATTGATATTCGGACGCGGCGACCAGCCGCAATGGACTCAGGTGGTGGCGTACGGACGGAGCAAGTACGGCTTCGATAACCCTGTAATCCATAACAGCCGCAATATAGAGGTGTTGAAAAAGCAGCTCAGACAATTCAAGGAGGTGCCGTTCTATTCGGTCATTGTATTTGACGGCGATTGCGTATTGAAAGATGTCGGAGGCATACCTGCGGGAACTTACCTTGTCAAACCTGCGAGGGTGGGAGAGTGCGTAAGGAAAATCGTGTCGCAGGGCCGTGCAACATATACCGATAAGAAGGAGGTTATAACGGTATTGCGCGATGCCGTTCGTAATGGCAGCACAAAGACATATCGCAAGTGGGCCAGAGCATAGGTGGCGTTGCCTGTGTAAAGATTGACTGTCGGTTGGGCGGTCTTGTTTCATTGCTACATTGCGCGTCGTATTTTACTCGATGATTCGGCGTGAAGTTCTTCATGTTTCTTCTTATTTGTAATTGCCGGCAATCTGATTTTTCTGTTGCATTACGTTTGCGATCCACGGCTCTTGTTTTTGTGGATATATTTTAACTGCAATTGTTTGTATGTTTGTGCGATACGGTGGAGCACCACATATTACAACATGAAAAAGGAAGCCTCTGTGGCTTCCTTCGCATTATCTGGGGAATGTATTGTTAGTAACGGTTCTTGTTGTAACCTCCGCCACTACGGTTGTATCCGCCGTTGTCACCGCGATTGTAGTTGCCGCGATCGGACCTTTCGGTTTTCGGACGAGCAACGTTCACCGTGATCGTTTTACCTTCGAAATCGCTGTTGTTGAGGGCCTCGATGGCTTCCTGTCCTTCGGTTTCGTTTGGCATCTCGACGAAACCGAAACCGCGTGAGCGGCCGGTTTCACGGTCTGTGATGATGTTTGCCGAAGATACTTCTCCGTACTGTTCGAATAGGTTCTGTAAACTGCCGTTCTCTGTGCGGAAGTTTATGTTTGAAACGTAAATGTTCATCTGTTTTCTTTTATGGTGAAATTGATTTTTATTTGTTCGCCAGTACGATCCTGACTGCATTCATGCCGCGAGTTCCGCGTTCCGTTTCGAACGTGACAATGTTTCCCTCGGCGATGTTCTGTGGTGCGCTCGATATGTGAAAGAAATACTTTTCAGTACTCGCCAAATCCTTGATGAACCCGTAGCCTTTCGAACTGTTGAAGTGTTCGATACGTCCTTTCAGTGGTTCTTCTTCAATATCCTTCTTTTTAGGAGTGGCGATAGCTATCTCTTCCAGCTTGACTTCGGTCTTTTCGCGTTCTTCGGGCGGAATATCCGTCAGTCGGCCGTGTTCGTCCACATAGGCGATCATCTCGTCCATAGACGCCGTCCCTCCGGCTTGGCGCTCCTCTTTGCGCTTTTGCTTCTCGATACGTTTTGCCTGTCGTTTCTTTTCGTTCTCTCTTTTCCCAAATGATTGTGATCCTGCCATTAAATTCCCTTTAAATTATTATGCTTGGTGCAATACCATGTTCAGTTGTTTGCCTGTGAGCTTTTGGATGTCTTTCACCATCATGTGCTCGTCCTGCGAGCAGAAGGTAAGGGCTGTTCCGGTGTGTCCTGCCCGGCCAGTGCGGCCTATGCGGTGAACGTATGTCTCGGCTACGTCAGGCAGGTCGTAGTTGATGACCATTTCGAGCTCTTGTATATCTATGCCTCGTGCTGCTATGTCGGTGGCTACCATTACCTTGACCTTGCCGGATTTGAAGTTGCTCAAAGCTCTTTGGCGTTGGCCCTGCGATTTGTCGCCGTGTATTGCCTCGCTCTGGATACCCGATTTTTTCAGCAACCGCGATATGTTGTCGGCCCCGTGCTTGGTGCGCGAGAATATCAATACCGATTTATCCACCTGTTCTTTCAGCAGGGAGAGCAGCAGTCCGCGCTTCTCCGGCTTCTCGACGAAATAGATACATTGCTCGATGGTATCGACTGCGGATGATACGGGAGTAACTTCTACCCTTGCCGGATTGGTGAGAATGCTTTTCGAGAGAGCCACTATGTCCTTCGGCATCGTCGCCGAGAAGAACAATGTCTGTCGCTTCTGTGGGAGCATAGGCAGCAGGCGTCTGATGTCGGCGATGAACCCCATGTCGAGCATGCGGTCGGCCTCGTCGAGTACGAAGTGGGTGATAGTTCCCAGGTTGATCTCACCTTGCGATATGAGGTCGAGCAATCGTCCGGGTGTGGCGATGAGGATGTCTATCCCGCTTCTGAGCTTCTGCACTTGCGGCCCTTGTTTGATTCCGCCGAAGATTGTGGCGTGCCTCAGCCCCGTATGTTTTCCATAATCGGCGAAACATTCGCCTATCTGCAATGCCAGTTCACGAGTGGGAGTCAGTATGAGTGCCCTTATCGCACGCTGTTCGCGGCGTCCGTGGTTGCGTCCGCGGCGGTCGCTGCGGCGTGGTTGTGTGTCATCCTGATTCTCTTGTGCTGTGTCTGTCAGACGGTCGTTTTGCTCGGACGTAGTGCGTTCGGCGAGGTGTTGTATGATCGGTATTGCGAACGCGGCCGTTTTGCCGGTTCCTGTTTGTGCTATTCCCATCATGTCGCGCCCTGAGAGTGCGACCGGAATGCCTTTAGCCTGTATCGGTGTCGGATTGTTATATCCTTTCTCGCAGATTGCCTGTAAGATAGGCTCTGCGATGTTTAAATCTTTAAATGTCATAATTGAGTAGGCCCGTCGTGCGACGGACGGATTTGTGAATAATAAACCGCTGTGTGTGATTATAGTGCGGCTTTTGAGAGGAAGAAGTCGGTTTTCAGACGTTCTATCACCTCTTTTACGCTCTGTATCTTGTCGGCCATGTAGGCATTTCCGCCGGCGAAGGCATAGCCTTTCTTCATGTTGCCCTTGGCCGCGTTGTAGAGTGCTTTGATTATACAATACGGACTTTTGGTGTAGTCGCATGTCTTGATGCAGTGGAACGGGCAGGAGCGTGGTTTTTCCTTTCCTTCCTCTACGCTGCGGATGAATTCGCCGTCGAACGCCCGCCCCGGCATGCCTACGGGACTTTGGATGATGCGTACGTCCTCTGCGTGGGATTTGATGTAGACCTCTTTGAATTCGGTCGATGCGTCGCACTCTGTGGTGGGTACGAATATCGAGCCCATTTGTACGGCCGATGCACCGAGCTCCATGAAGCGTGCGATGTCCTGTCCCGTAGCTATTCCTCCGGCTGCTATGACGGGAATATTCTTCCTGTCTGCATAGCTGTTGGCTACTGCCACCACCTCCGGAATGATGTGTTCCAACGAGAAATTGGCGTCTTCGATCTGCTCGTTCTTGAACCCGAGATGTCCGCCGGCTTTGGGGCCTTCGACCACGATGGCGTCGGGCAGATAGCCGTAGTTGGCATACCACTTCTCGCAAATCAACTTGGCGGCCCTTGAGGAGGAGACGATCGGAGCGAGCATGGTCGTGCTGTCTTCGGTAAGGTAAGACGGGAGGTCGAGCGGTAAGCCTGCGCCAGAGAATATGACGTCGGCTTTTTCCTCTATTGCCGTTTTGACCATATCGCCGTAGTTCGAGAGTGCCACCATGATATTGATACCTATCATGCCGTATGTTTTTTCGCGAGCTTTGCGTATCTCTTCTTTTAGTCCGTAGACGCACTTTTCGAGGTAAGAGCCTCTGTATTCTGGATAAAGCAATCCGAGTCCTGCGGCAGATATGACTCCGACACCGCCTTCGTTGGCCACGGCCGAAGCCAAGCCGTTAAGGGAAACACCGACTCCCATACCACCTTGTACGATTGGTAATTTGATCTCGTACTTGCCGATAAAAAATGATTTCATTTTATAAACATCGTTAAATTTGACATAAGCCGTCTTCTGTCCTTATGAGGAAACATACTCGGGCAAATTAGCTGCCGAAACAAGAAAAGCTTATAGAGGTCGATTTCAACGATGATACGGACACGGAATCGTCCGAAAAAATACAAAGGAGATAAAGATCAGAATGAACTCAAATTGTTTACAGTGCAAAGATAGCATCTTTTTGCCGTTTCTACCATCTTTCTGCATAAATAACAGTTATTTCATGTGTTTTATTGTCCTACCGGCGATTTTGTTCCGATAAGTGTATGCAAAATTGCCGGATTATGAGGTGTTCGCAGGAGCGAGAGGTTGAGAGTTTGCTGTGGTTTGTTGAAAGGGTGGTGGATAGTTCATACTGTATAGTGTGACGTAAATGTACCAATACAAAATGCCCTCCTACACTCTCCTTCAGTGTAGTCCGACATAAGCCAGACTGCATATATTTCATCATTATTCTGAGTGCGTGTAGCTGCTTGTTCCATAATTTGTATACTACCCAGTAGTCCTATGTCTCCGTTTCGCCATTTAAAGCAAACCAAACAACTCAATGGCAAAGTGTGTAAAACATTCAGGCCACCCCGATGGGTGGCCTGAATGTTTATGCGTTAAGTAAGATCGAGAAGGTTATTTTACTTCCCAAGTGTTTCCGCTGTTGAGCAGTTCGTCTACCGAGTGTATCTGGCAGTTGCACTGTATGTCTGCCACTTGACTGCACACTTTGTCATCGTAAGTTATATCCTGCACGTCGCGGATGATACCGAGGGCTACCGGGAAATCCGGACCTTCCATATCGACGAGCATCCTGTGTATGCTCGGATTAGGGTTGTGTGCGTCGTGTACGAGAATATCGTCTTCCGTAATTCCGTTTTCGCCGATTGTGACCACTTCGAGCTCGAAACCGTTAAGACGCAGACCCTTGTTGTTGTCCTTGCCGAATATCATACGCTCACCGTGACGGAGAATGATGGTCTTCTCTTGGCGAAGTTCTTTGGTTGCCGTGAATTTTGCGAAAGTCTTGTCGTTGAATATCACGCAGTTCTGAAGAACCTCGATAACTGACATTCCTTTGTGTGCGGCTCCGGCTTCGCAAAGCTGCTGTGTAAGGGCCACCTCGATGTCGAGTGAACGGGCGAAGAACTTACCGCGTGCACCGATTACGAGTTCTCCGGGCCTGAACGGATATTCTACTGTTCCGAACGGAGAGGTCTTCGTTACCTTGCCGAATTCGGAAGTGGGCGAGTACTGACCTTTAGTAAGACCGTATATCTGGTTGTTGAATATCAACAGGTTCAGGTCTATGTTGCGTCGAACCGCGTGGATAAAGTGGTTGCCGCCGATAGCCATAGAGTCGCCGTCGCCGCTCGTTACCCATATCGAAAGTTCCGGATTGGCCACTTTCATACCGGTAGCAATGGCTGCTGCACGGCCGTGGATTCCGTGGAACCCGTATGTGTTAACATAGTATGGGAAACGCGAGGAACATCCGATACCCGATACCACGACGAAACGTTCGTGCGGTATGCCTGCTGTCTTTGCCACTTCCGGCATAGCTTTAGCTACGGCGTTGAGTATGGCGTAGTCGCCGCATCCGGGACACCATTTTACTTCCTGATCGCTCTTGAAGTCCTGAGCTGTATAATTTTTAATATTGTCTGCCATCGTTATCCAAGTAAAGAGTTAAACTTGTCTTTGAGTTCCACGACAGTGAAAGGCTGTCCCTGAACTTTGTTGAACTGCAGGAATTCGAACTCCTGGAAGTGCATTCTCAGGTAGTCGGCGAATTGTCCGCTGTTGAGTTCGCATACGACGATCTTCTTGAAGTTCTTGAAGATGTCGCCGACGTTCTTCGGAAGCGGGTTGATGTAGTTGAAGTGGCACAGCGATACGTTTTTGCCTTCCGCACGCATGGTGTTTACGGCCGTAAGCAGATGTCCTTTGGTTCCGCCCCATCCTACGACGAGCAGGTCGCCTTTGTCGTCACCTATGACAGTCTGTTCCGGTATGAACTCCTGTACCTTGGCTACTTTGGCTGCACGCGTATCGACCATTTTCTGGTGGTTCTGCGGATTATGCGAAACGCTACCTTTCAATGCGTCTTTTTCGAGACCGCCGATGCGGTGCTGCATTCCGGGAGTTCCGGGAAAGGCCCAACCGCGCGCGAGGTTCTCGTTACGTTTGTATGGCATGAACGGGCCGCCGTCTTCCGTCTTCGTCACGATAGGCGGGTTGATTGCCGGATAGTCTTTCATCGAAGGAATTTTCCACGGTTCGCTACCGTTTGCGAGATATCCGTCAGAGAGGAGCAATACCGGTGTCATGTGTTCCATGGTGAGCTTACCAGCTATGAACGCATAGTCGAAACAGTCGGACGGTGTGCTGGCTGCTATAACGATAAGCGGACATTCGCCGTTACGTCCCCAGAGTGATTGGAGTAGGTCGGCCTGTTCGGTCTTGGTCGGAAGGCCGGTAGACGGACCACCGCGCTGTACGTTTACGATAACGAGCGGGAGCTCCGTGATTACGGCGAGTCCCATCGCTTCCGATTTCAGTGAGAGGCCGGGGCCCGACGTCGTTGTAACTGCGAAGTTACCTGCATACGATGCGCCGATTGCGGTACAAATACCAGCGATTTCGTCTTCCGCCTGCATAGTCTTTACGCCGAGGTCCTTGCGTTTGGCGAGCTCTTCGAGGATGACCGATGCCGGAGTGATAGGGTACGATCCGCAGAAAAGCGGGCGTCCGCTCTTTTCCGAAGCGGCAATGAATCCCCATGCTACGGCTTGGTTACCGTTGATACTGCGGTAGCGGCCTTTGGGAAGGTCGGCCGGAGCTATTTCGTATGTATTTGCGAATGCGTGCGTATTTGCCGCGTAGTTGAATCCGGCTTTGAGGGCGAGCTTGTTGGCCTTCGCCACTTCCGGGTTCTTCTTCATGAACTTCGCGTCGATATATTTTTCGGTATGTTCGAGCGGGCGGCTGAACAGGCAGAAGCAGATACCGAGCGTGAACATGTTCTTACATTTCAGCTTCGATTTCAGATCGAGATCAACCTCTGCCAACGCCTCTTTCGTCATGGACGTGATAGGCGCCGGAATTATATTGTAGTCCTGTATACCGAGTTCCGTGAAAGGGTCCGAAGTACTGAATCCTGCGTGGGCGACCGATTTTTCGTCGTATGTATCCGCGTCTATTATTATAGTCGCCGATTTTTTGAGCCAACATGCGTTCGCTTTGAGAGCCGCAGGGTTCATCGCTACCAATACGTCGCAGTAGTCGCCGGGGGTATTCATCTTCGAGCTTCCGAAGTGTACTTGGAAACCCGAAACGCCCGCTACCGTACCTTGTGGGGCTCGTATTTCTGCCGGATAATCCGGGAATGTGGAGATCCCGTTGCCACTGAAAGCCGATGCGTCGGAAAAGAGAGTCCCAGTAAGCTGCATACCGTCGCCGGAGTCACCCGAAAAACGGATAACCACGTCTTCAAGTTCTACTTTGTTGGATTGATCCATAGTAAAGTTTAGTTAAGCTGATTTTTTGAAGGTTTTGTTTGGTTTTCCTTCTTTTTCCGTTAAGCCCCCCTGTTTTGTCGGGGGCGAGCTGCAAATATACGACTTTTTATTCAATCGTGTTAGCCGTGCCGCTAATTTTTACCTTGTTTAACGCTAACTTAACTTTAGTTTTTTGACCTGTGAAATATTATTCGTAATTTTGAAACTTGAATAATCCGGCAATAAATCCAAATACATAATAAACAGCGATGAACCATAAGATTAAATTTGTTTCTGCCGACGAGGCCGTCAAAGTGATCAAGTCGGGCGACCATATCCACCTGAGCAGTGTCGCCAGCGCGCCGCAATGCCTTATCAACGCTATGTGCAAAAGGGGTGAGAACGGCGAATTGAAAGACGTTCATATCCACCACTTGCATACCGAAGGTCCGGCGCCGTATGCCGATCCCAAGTTCGAGGGAATATTCCAGCACGACGCTTTCTTCGTGGGTTCCAACGTGCGTAAGGATGTACAGTCAGGTGCGGCGGATTACATTCCGATCTTCCTCAGCGAGACGCAGAAATTGTATCGTTCGGGAGTCGTTCCGTGTAACGTTGCCATGATACAGGTTTGTCCTCCTGACGAGCACGGATACGTGTCGCTCGGAACGTCGGTGGACGCTACGCTTGCGGCCGTAGAATGTGCCGATTACGTTATCGCTGTCATTAATAAGTACGTTCCGCGTGCGTTCGGGCAGGCTATGATACCTATGTCTTATATCGACATATTCGTAGAGAACGACTACCCGCTGATCGAGGGGCATCTCGCTACTCCGGGTGAGATAGAGTGCCAGATAGGACGCAATTGTGCAGAACTTATCGAGGACGGTGCTACCCTGCAAATGGGTATCGGTGCTATCCCTAACGCCGTGCTTTCGCAGCTTACCAATCATAAGAACCTCGGTATTCATACCGAAATGTTCGCGGACGGAGTGTTGCCGTTGGTTGAGAAAGGCGTTATCAATGGCGAGAATAAGGCGATAGATAAAGGTAAAATGGTATCTACGTTCCTGCTCGGTTCGCAGAAGGTTTACGACTTCATACATAACAACGCTCAGGTTGCAATGATGGACGTCGGTTACACCAACGACCCGTTCATCATCGCTCAGAACCCGAAAGTTACGGCTATCAACTCAGCCATACAGATAGATATTACCGGACAGATATGTGCCGATTCAATAGGGCGTAAGTTCTTCTCCGGCGTGGGTGGTCAGATAGATTTCATGTACGGTGCTTCGCGTTCCGAGGGGGGTAAGGCGATACTTGCCATGCCGTCTGCGACGACTAAGGGCGTGAGCAAGATATGTGATGTGCTGAATCCGGGCGCAGGTGTTGTGACTACACGTTCGCATGTGCATTGGGTGGTGACCGAATATGGGGCTGTGAACCTGTACGGCCGGACGCTTCAGGAGCGTGCCAAACTGCTTACGAGCATTGCTCATCCGGACCATCGCGAAGAGCTTGAAAAAGCCGCTTTCGAACGTTACGGGTCGCATTACGCTTACATTCTGAAAACCGTGAAGGCGTAGGTCCTGAGTGTGTACGTTAAATAAAAATGGGAGAGGTATAAAACCTCTCCCATTTTTATTTTTAATACTATCGGGTTGATTCTTTGGTCGCGTAACCGCATCTTCAAACTATACGTACTCGGCCTTATGTTAGTTGGTAATGTCGTGATGGATAAATACCAAGCGGGCGAAATCTTCAAGACTAAGACTGTCGCTTGTTCGTGTTTGAGCGTCGTCCTACAGATTGAAAAAGCAATTTGGAACCTCTTTCAACCTTAGGTTCTTGTTGATACATGGAGTGCATAGTGCATCCCTTGCCATGTTTTGATGGGTGTAGAGGGCATTTCAGATTAGTGCATGTACACATTTTTTTCTGCGGGATTCATATTTCCCCAGTTTGTTGAATGAACTACTTTCCCTTAATAAGCACTACCGCATGAGCCGATACTCCTTCTTCGCGGCCCGTAAACCCCAGCCGCTCTTCTGTCGTCGCTTTTACCGATACACGGTCGGTCGGTATCTTCAGCACGGCAGCTATCGACGCTCGCATATCGTCTATATATGGCCGCAGTTTGGGCTTCTGCATTACGAGTGTGCAATCCACGTTCACGATACCGTAGTCTTTTGCATCTAACAAATCCACCACCTTTGCGAGCAATATCATGGAATCAGCTCCTTTATACTCATCCGACGTGTCGGGGAAATGCAGCCCGATGTCCCCCAAAGCGGATGCTCCCAATAGTGCGTCGCATAATGCATGCACCAAGACATCGCCGTCGGAATGGGCCACGCATCCTTTGGCGTGGTTTATGCGTACTCCTCCCAATACAAGCGGTAGACCGTCTGCGAGCGCATGCACGTCGTAGCCGTGTCCTATTCTGTAACCTTCCATATAGCTGTCGTTTTAGGAACGCAATTTAGCGATTATTTTGCTAATTTTACATTCGTATAACATGCAGCGGATAGTACACGATTAATAATGAATGACATGTCTGATATAAGCAAACTCGAACCCCGCAACGTGTGGGAACATTTCCATGCAGTGACACAGGTCCCGCGCCCCTCGAAAAAAGAGGAGCGGATCATAGCTTTTCTCGAGGATTTCGCGAGAAAACATAAACTGGCATATGCGAAAGACGATGCCGGGAATATCGTCATACGCCGTCCTGCTTCCGAGACGATGGCTTCGCGCCCGACGGTCGTGCTGCAAAGTCACATGGATATGGTATGCGAGAAAAATGCCGATGTCAGCTTCGACTTCGACAAAGACCCGATTCAAACCTATATAGACAACGGTTGGGTAAGGGCACGCGGTACGACACTTGGAGCCGACGACGGTATAGGAATGGCCGCAGCCCTCGCTGTGCTTAGCGACGTTTCGCTCGAGTTGCCGGCCGTGGAGGCGCTGTTCACGGTCGATGAGGAGACAGGTCTGACCGGTGCGTTCAATCTCGGTAAGGACATGATAACGGGGAAATATCTTATCAATCTCGATTCGGAAGACGAAGGCGAGATATTCATAGGTTGCGCCGGAGGGATAGATACGGTTGCGACGTTCAAATATAAGGCGGAAGAACCTGCCGGTAAACAGGCCTTTTTCGAGTTGCGTGTCTCAGGTCTTCAGGGCGGACACTCGGGAGACGACATAGACAAGAACCGAGGCAACTCGAACAAGATCCTGGCGGCATTCCTCGCCAAAGCCGCCGAAATATGCGCCATACGTCTCGTGAATTTCGACGGCGGCAATCTCCGCAATGCGATACCAAGGGAAGCGTCTGCCGTATTTGCCGTCCCGGTAGATAATGTATTGCAGCTGTTCGACCTGTTGGACAAGTATTGTGAAGCAATGTCGCGTGAATACGCTCATGCCGAGCCAAAGCTCGACATATCTATCAGCGAAGTGCCTGCTGCGGCTTACGTCATAGATGTGGCGACACAAGAAGGATTGCTCGGGGCGATAAACGATGTGCCGAACGGCATACTGGCCATGAGCCGGACTATGGAGGGCCTTGTGCAGACATCTACGAACCTCGCTTCGGTGAAGTTTAAGGACGGAATGACGATAGTGGTCACGACATCGCAACGCTCGTCGGTCGAAGAGGAGCGGTTAGAGGCTGCCGCATCCGTGCAGAGTGTATTCGAACGTGCCGGTGCAAGCGTTGAGCACTCCGACGGTTATCCAGGTTGGGAGCCTGATCCCGAATCCGGACTGCTGGCCGTAGCCGTAGCCGCATACGAAAAACTGTTCGGCAAGAAACCGCACGCACGGGCCATACATGCAGGGTTGGAGTGCGGGTTGTTTCTGAAGAAATACCCTGAGTTGGAGATGATCTCCATAGGTCCGACCTTGCGCGGCGTACACTCTCCGGACGAAAGGCTCGAAATAGCGAGCGTGGCGAAATTCTGGCAACTGCTGATAGACATACTCCAAAGCATAGGACAATAAAACATCTAAAACAGACGAAATATGGAAATATCCGCACTCTTGTCAGAATACAAGGTACAACTCATAGCCACGGCAGTTACCATACTGCTCTTCCTGCTAATAAAATACACGGCCAAGAAGATTGTGCGTAAATACGGTGAGCTTACGCATAAGGCCGAAGGACGAATGGCGCAGGTACGTCATATTATGGCCGTAATCATCAACATAATATTTCTGTTCGCCATAGCTGTCATATGGGGCGTCAAGACCGAAAACCTGCTTGTCGGACTTACGACCATTGTGACGTTCCTCGGCGTAGCGTTGTTTGCCCAGTGGTCCGTGCTGAGTAATATAACTGCCGGTATCGTCATGTTCTTTTCGGCGCCGTACCGTTTGGGCGATAAGATCAAGATCATAGATAAGGATATACCGATAACGGCCACCATAGAGTCGATCAAAACGTTCTATACGCACATACGGACCGAGGACAAGGAGCTTATCGTATTGCCTAACAACATATTCCTGCAAAAGGTCGTGTCCATATTGACGGAAGAGGAGGAGTAGGGAGTTTCACCCGTTGCGGGCATGCCTTATGTCAGTTCCTTCGAACGAATCTGGTAACTTCCAGTCGGCATAATCCGTACCGTACATTTCGTCGGTGAAAGCGACTACCATAACCTTTTCGTCGCTTGTCATGCCGGGCTTGACTTCCAGATACCTTACCGATACTACTCCGGAGATATGCTGCATGGGAATGGCAAAGACATAATATTTTCCGAGAGGAATTTCTGCCGCAAAGTCGTTGTCCGCTGAGAAATAGTCGTTATCACGGGCATCGGGGAATAACGTTAGAAATTCTTTCCCGTCGATCTCGACCGGTGGTATGATGTGGTAGAGCGGCGGTGGACAAGCAGTTGGGTGGTTGGTTAAGATGCCATGAATCCATACTATGGACGTAAGGCTGGGCAGCCCGTCATAGCAATTCTCTTCAAGCCACTCTTTGTCATAGACCTGACCGTCGTTGGCGTCAAAAAGGTAAAAGCGTGTATGCAGCGGTTGGGAAAGTGGAGGATCCATCAGCTGGTCCCGATAACCGCCGAACCATATTTTAGCGGAGGCCGCTGTCGGTTCTGGTTGTTCGTTGTCTTTTTCGCATGCCGTCAGGATGATGCACGATATAAGCAACAGGAGTTTGTTCATGGTATCCATATGTTGGATACCTAAACTAAGGTATGGCAAAAATAAACGGAAGGCAAGCATTTAAATGCTTGCCTTCCGTTTATACATTATAAAACCGACCTTTTATTCCTCTCCTTGGCCGAAGGGGAACTGATTGTCTTGTACGTCATGGAATTGTGCGTTGAGACCTTTCCCGAAAGTTCTCATGGCACGGCGCGACATACCCATGCTGCTGAAACCGCCGTCGTGGAACAGGTTCTGCATCGTAACTTTGCGTGTAAAATCAGAGAACAGCGTCAGCACGTAATCGGCACAATCGTCTGCCGTAGCATTGCCGAGAGGCGACATGCGGTCGGCGAAGTCCATCAAGTCGTTCAGACCGAGCACTCCGCTACCTGCCGTCGTAGGCGTAGGCGACTGCGATACGGTATTGATGCGGATTTTCTTCTCGCGACCATAGATATATCCGAAACTGCGGGCTATAGACTCGAGGAGCGCTTTGGCGTCTGCCATGTCGTTGTAGCCGTAGAGCGTGCGCTGTGCAGCGATGTACGAAAGTGCCACTATCGAACCCCAGTCGTTGAGCGCATCGCGCTTGCGTGCCACTTGGATAACCTTGTGGAACGATATGGCCGAAATATCGAGTGTTTTAGAGAGGAAATCGTAATCCAGATCGTCGTAGGTGCGTCCCTTGCGTACATTGGGCGACATGCCTATCGAGTGAAGGATGAAGTCGAATTTACCTCCGAAATGTTCCATCGTCTTATCAATGAGGTTTTCGAGGTCCGGCACACTTGTAGCGTCGGCCGGGATGACTACGGTCCCGCATTTTTTTGCCAGATCGTTGATCGTTCCCATACGGATCGACACAGCCGTATTGGTAAGTACTATTTCTGCGCCTTCCTCTACCGCTCTTTTTGCAACTTTCCATGCTATCGACTGTTCGTTGAGCGCGCCGAAGATAAGGCCTTTTTTCCCTTTTAGAAGATTGTATGACATAATCAAAATGTTTGTTTGACGGCCCAAAGGTAATAAATTTAACTAAAAGATTGCCCCGTCCGTCTAATTTAGACAAGCGGGGCAATCCTTTTTCGTCGGCAAACCAGAGAGTGTCAGAGCCTTATGCTGTTGATTTGGGCGAAAGCCAGCAGGTAGTCGCGCTGCAACTCCATGATCGTCAGGTGTGCTTCGTAAATCGGCTGCACCTGTGAGAAATATTCGGTTATGCTTATCCGCCCTGCATCGAGCGCTTTGCGGGCGAACTCGACGGCTTGTTCGAGATCGAGCATAGATTCGTATTTGACAAGCGATTCGCGTATTATCTGAGCCTGTGCGTATTGTTCTCGTATTCCGGTCTCTACATCCAAAGTGGCGCTTTTCAACGATGCTGCGGCGTATTCGTCCTGAGCTTTTGCCCTCTTTACGTTATTGCGGTTGCCGAACATCGGTATGCTCATGCCCACCGACAGCCCGTTGGAT
This sequence comes from uncultured Rikenellaceae bacterium, assembly GCA_944415565.1. Lineage (GTDB taxonomy): Bacteria > Bacteroidota > Bacteroidia > Bacteroidales > Rikenellaceae > WRDF01. Next base: position 63,737 of record CALYBQ010000003.1, on the reverse strand, counting down.
TTATCCTCTTTGCTGAATTCGTGCGAATAGCCCACTGACAATTTTGGAAGCGACAGACTGCGGCTTAGCTTGATGTCGCGTTCCGCAGCCATCTTCTCTACTGCCAAAGCCCTCAATTCTGGCGACAGCTCCATGTATTCGGCCAATATCTCGTCAAGCAGACCGAGTATAGGTAGCTCGCCGAAATCATCTGCATCTATCTTTACCTCGATGCCGCCGTTCAGACCTGTAAGGCGTTCCGTGGCCGATTGCAGTTGTACTCGGGCCATCTTCAATGCGTTATCCTGACTTATAAGCGTGAAATTCGCCTCGTTCGATTCGAGAATGTTGGCATCGCCCACGTCAAGCTTTTCCGCATACACTTTCGCTATCTCGCGTGCGTTGTCGGCGAGAAACTCCAATACAGACGTGGTACGCTTCAGGCTAACAATCTCGATATAGAGCTTTTGCGCTTCGAGCAACAACTCCTGCCGCGATGCCTGATACTCGTACCCATACTTTTCGGCCTGTAATTTTGCCAGCTTGTTCCTGTGGGCGTATACTGTCGGGAAATCGAACGGTTGCGATACCGATATTTCGCCGGTCGTGCCGAGGGACGACGGATCGTTCCATTTATACGAGAACTCAACTTCGGGATTTTCGAGACTGTTGCCAACTCGTGCCCCGACCGTCTGTGCATCGCGCAACTTACGCAGAGCAGCGAGTGATGCGTTATTGGCCTCTACTTCAGTCAGGATTCTCTCCAGTTCTCCCTGTGCGGAGAGCGAGAATGCCGCGACCGACATGGCCATTACAAGAAATATCTTTTTCATGCTTTTTGCTTTTTTGAGTTGATAAGCGTGTACACGATGGGCACAAGGAATCCGTTGAGCAAAGTGGAACTTATGAGGCCGCCCAATATGACTTTGGCCATCGGGCTCTGTATCTCGTTGCCAGAGAGGTCGCCTCCCAATGCGAGCGGGATCAACGCGAGAGCCGAGGTCAACGACGTCATCAGTATAGGGTTCAACCTGTCGAGCGAACCGTGTATCACGCTTTCGTAGAGTCCGTGTCCTTCGGCTCTCAGGTGATTGTAGTGCGATACCAGAAGTATTCCGTTCCTCACGGCGATACCAAGCAACGATATGAAACCTATTACAGCGGGAATGCTCACCACGCCCGACGTAATCCATATACTCACCACGCCGCCTATCAACGCGAGCGGAAGGTTTATCATTATCATGGCCGAGAGCGATACCTTCTTGAATTCCATGAACAGGAACATGAAAATGACTATGAGCGCAGCGATTGAAGTGAACATCAGTACTTTGGATGCTGCCTGCTGGCTTTCGAACTGTCCGCCGTACTCGATCCAATATCCCTCTGGCAGGGTTATATTTGCCCCTATGCGCTCCTGTATCTGTTTTACCGCGCCGCCGAGATCGCCTCCCGTCACGTTGGCCGAAACGACAATCTTACGCCTTACGTTCTCCCTGTTTATCGTATTCGGCCCTGTCGTAGAGCGTATATCGGCTACGTAGCTCAGCGGAACTTTCACACCGTCTGCGCCGTCTATCAGCATATTGCCTATGCTTTCGATGCTTTTCCCGCGCGTATCGTCCATCTTGACCGTTACGTCGAAATAGCTCGCTCCGTCATACACCTGCGACACTACGCGACCGGCGAGCGCTACCTCTACGAATTCCGAAAACTCGGGTATCGTGATTCCATATCGGGCCAACAGTTCGCGGCGCGGTGTTATCTGGAGCTGTGAACGTTCTATCTGTTGCTCTACGTTCACATCGGCGAGGTTCTCGATGTCAGCTATCTCAGCCTTGATTTTGTTGCCGATAGTGAACATACGGTTCAGGTCGTCGCCGAACAGTTTGATGGCGATATTAGCCTTTGTCCCCGAAAGCATTGCATCTATGCGGTGCGATATGGGTTGGCCTATCTCAACGCTGAGTCCGCTCAGGTGTTCGAGCCTTTCGCGCACGTCTGCAAGAAATTCGTCGCGCGCACGCTCACCCAACTGGAACGGAGCCTCTATCTCCGAGGCGTTCACGCCGAGCGCATGTTCGTCCAGCTCGGCACGTCCCGTCTTGCGGGCAACGGTGAGTATCTCTGGAACTTCGAGCAATATCTCCTCGACTGTACGGCCCATCTTGTCCGACTCTTCGAGCGATATGCCGGGCAAGGTCGCGATATTGATCGTAAGCGAGCCCTCGTTGAACGGCGGCAGGAAACTGCTGCCGAGTCCCATAAAGATCACGAACGCCCCTACGAATAGAGCGGCCGTTATGCCTATGACGACCTTCTTCCAGCGCATAGCCCATTCAAGCGCATGCCTGTAAACACGTTTGAGCATGGCCGAGACGGGCGGTTCTTTTTCCGCACGCATTTGCGCTTTCTCGCCCGTCAGCATGAAGCTGCACATTACGGGCGTGAGCGTCATGGCCACCACGAGCGAGCAGAACAGCGATACGATGAACGATATTCCGAGCGGTATGAGCATTCGGCCCTCCATCCCGCCGAGGAAGAAGAGGGGAACGAACGCGACCATCGTGATGAGCGTGGCATTCACTATCGACATTCGGATTTCGGTCGATGCGGAGTATATTACATCGAGTGTTTTCAGCCGCTCCTCTTGCGGTCGAAAACGGTTCTCACGCAATCGTTTGAACACGTTTTCGACGTCTATGATAGCGTCGTCTACCAGTGAGCCTATCGCTATGGCGATACCGCCGAGGCTCATGGTGTTGATAGTGAGTCCGAGGGCCTGCAACATAATGACGGCCATCAGCACCGATAACGGCAGGGCGGTGAGCGATATGACCGTTACTCGCCAGTTCATCAGGAAAACGAACAGTATGATAACGACGAACAGAGCTCCTTCGAACAGCGAGTGCTGCACGTTGTCGATGGACGATTCGATGAAACGCGATTGCCTGAAAATGTCGGTCGAAACGGTTATGTCGTCAGGCAACGATTGTTTCAACTCCTCGACCGTCCTGTCGAGATGTTCCGTCAGTTCGAGTGTACTCGTGGCCGGTTGCTTCGTCACGGTGACGAGTACCGACGGCTCTCCGCGCACGGAAGCCACGCCCAATTGCGGTGATTTGGCTCCGATCTTGACATCGGCCACGTCCTCCATCTTTATAGGAAGTCCGTTCGACATCTTAACGAGCGATTTGCCGAGCACCTGTGCGTCCGTAGTCGAAAGCGCACCCGTTATGATATACTCGTTACCGTACTCGTACAAAACCCCGCCTGTGGAGTTGCGGCTCATGTTTTCTGCCGCCGCCAACACTTCGTCAACAGTCACTCCGAGGTCCCTCATCCTTGCGGGAGACATGAGTATCTGGTACTCCTTTATGTCGCCGCCAATCACGGCGACCTGTGCGACTCCGCCCGTTGATAGCAACCGGGGGCGTATGGTCCAGTCGGCTATGGTTCGCAGATCCTGCAACGAGGTCTTGTCTGAGGTCAGGCCGATTATCATTACCTCTCCGAGGATCGAAGATTGGGGGCCCAGCGTAGGCTGTCCGACATTGGGAGGTAACGCTTCGCCTATGGAGGCGAGTTTTTCGGTTACGATCTGGCGGGCCACATAAATATCTGTATCCCAGTCGAATTCGACCCAAACGACCGAAAATCCGGTAGTGGACGACGAGCGGACCCTTCGTACTCCGGTTGCTCCGTTCAGGGCGGTCTCTACGGCGAACGTAACGACTTTCTCGACCTCTTCCGGGGCCATGCCCTGCGCTTCGGTCATCACGACGACGGTAGGTGCGTTGAGGTCGGGGAATACGTCCACTTCCATTTGGCGGGCCACATATATGCCCGCTCCGGCGAGCAGGCCTGCCAATATCACTACCAACAACCTGTTGTGCAGTGAGAATTTAATAATCCCGTTAAGCATGATTATCTATCTTATGCGTTCAGGATCAATGTTCGTGTCCATGTGGGATTGCACCAGAGGCAGAAGCCATCTTGAGGTTCACTGCACCGCGTGTGACGATCCGTTCTCCGGGTTCGAGACCGGCGAGGACGACAACTCGCGAACCGTCGTCGGCTCCGAGTTTCACCTCACGGCGCATGTAGCACTCGGCGTCGAGCTGTACGTAGACGTAATACAGTCCCTGTTGTTCGGATATAGCTGATACAGGGATGGCAAGTACCCCTTCCTGTTCGTTCCCCAGCAACCGCACGTCAACATACGAACCGGGCATTATCTGCCCATTGTTGTCGAACTCGAAAGTGACTGGAATGAGCGGTGTCTGCGGGACAACGTTGCGGCTCACGGAGAGCAATCGCCCACCCATATCGTCCAATGCCCAAACTTTGTCAGAGTAGGGCAGCAGGAAATTTGCCCCGCATATACTCGGCAATCGGTCGAAATAGCGTTGCGATACCTCGGTGCGTAGCATTAGTTTGTGGTTTTGCGATACCGTAGCGAGTTGCTGTCCGGTCTCGACATAATCGCCTTCGTTGACATTAATCGAGGTGACGTATCCGGCGATGCGGGTTTTAACGCCTACGCCTTTGGCCGAGACACTGCCGGCGAGGGCGTCGTACGCAGCCTTGGCGTCTTCATAAACGGCTTTCAGCGCATCGTACTCGCTTTGCGACACTATCTTGTCGGCCAAGAGTTTCTCGGCACGCTCGAAGTCGGCTTTGGCCTTCCTGTACGCGCTTGCATCGCGTGCCAAAGCGTCACCGGCAGCTATATTCTTAGACGAAACATGGAACATGGTGCTCGATGCCTTGACTTGCTTCCCTTCAGCCAATTGTCCGTCGGCGAACGCCACTATACCTGTCATAGGAGCAACGAGCGTGACCTCGTCACCGGGAGCTGCGACAATCTGTCCGCTGGCAGGGATGACTTCGCGGAATATGCCGGTTTCTGCCGTCTGTACCTCGAAGTCGGTTCTCGCGGCCTGTGCGGCTGTAAATACTATCTCGTCAGGATTCTTTGCGGCGGCTTCACCTTCGGCGGCATGGTCGTGCCCCGCATGTTCATCTGGTGATTCTGCCGAATGATCGTGTCCGATTTCGGCTTCGTGCACATGATCGTCATGTACTGCCGCAGCGTCATCGTGAGCGTGTGTGCTTGCTGTTTCTGTTGTGGTCGGCGATTTATCCGCCCCAGCTTTTTTTACGTTACCTCCGCATGCGGTCATAACGGCTAACGCCGTCACGGCATACAATATCTTTTTCATTATGTGATTTTTTACGGTTAACACTCTTCCCGGCGCGAAAGAAACGGCCGGTGTCAGTTAGAATCAAACCGTAAAAGAAGGGGCCCTAGGCGGTGTTGCCACGGCTATGTGCGCCGTATGGACAGGCTTCACACCTATGTTGCACCGTATGCTGAGTTTGAGCATATGGTCCGCGTAACAATGTCCGCACGCATCCTCTTCGGAGCCTACGGTAAAGACGGCGTATGCCAAAATATCGTCGTCGGACAGCAGCGTAGAACGTATGTCGTTGGTGTCGATGCGTATAAACTCAATATCCGACAGCACACATTTGGTATCGCTGGTCCCGTGTGAATTGTCGTGCTCGTGGCCGCGTTTTGCGCCGTCATTGCTACATTCCATCCCAGACTGGGAGCCGAAACAGTGTACGAAATTTAGGCATGGAATCTCATCCTCACCATGATGATGGTGGGGCATCATGGCCACCGCCTGCATGCACAGGCAGAATACCATGAACAATTTGAAGACTCTCGTATCTATAATCGCTGTCATTATGGCAAATATAGTAATAAGCGATAGTACTGCAAAAAAGAAGACTTGTTTTATTTTTTACAGTGCCGAGCGGAAGTATATTGGACGAAGTCAAATATACAGAGATATTCGATGAAAAGGAATAGCGAATGTCGGCCAAAGGCCGGTTTGCGGTGGCGAAGCTAATTTCTTGAGTCAAATATAGGAAAACTAATCGGAAACGCCACATCTTCAACTATTTAATGCGTTCCGTTCTTGCTCGCGTATGTTTGCGGTTACTGTTATATCTCATGATTTCCAATCCCGAATTGTAAAGGCCGGACAGTTCAACTATGGTGTTATGACTATTATATATATGATAAGTAGTATTTTATGAGATGGATAATATATTATAAAGCGGCGTTACCATTTCGGTAGGGTAGCGCCGCTGTAAATTTTTATCTGGGAGAGGACTCCTTAAATTAAGGGATCCAAGATTCTATTTCCAATATCGTGATTCCGTTGAATCTTTCGCCGTCGAATATATCGAGATTGTAATTTCCGCATTTGGAGATCATGCCGTCGTTGTCCGTGGCTAAGATATAATTGAAGTTGCCGTTCATTTTCTTGAGCCACTCGTTCCGCGCTTTGGTGTAGACGTTGTCCATAGTCATCGCTTTGGTCCCTTCAGGGTGGGTGTTGAGGCCGTCACGGTTTTCCGTCCATTCGATTACCTGTGTTATGACGCATGATTCGCCGTCATGTGGGTGGTCCACTTGGCACGACTCGTCTATGTATTCCCGGCGAATGATTATACCCTCCTTGACTGTTATCACGGTCGAAACAGTATGTTCTCCATCAATATTTGTATAAGTCTCTTCGTATATCTTGTATTTATATGTGTCGTTGCAATCGTTTTTGAATTGTAACCATATTTGTTTGCTCAGGGCAAGTTCTTTTTCGAACGGAACGGCGGGTAACGATTTCTTTTCGCACGAAGATAGCAGGCCGAGCGTAAGGCAAGCAGTGATCAGCGGGGCCAATAAGAAAGATGTTTTCATGTGTAATGGATATTTATGGCTGTTTGTCCGTAAATGTAAAGCTTTTTGGAAAATTTACCGCGTGTTTCGATGTATAAAAATGAAAAAGCGGCTTTCAAGCCGCTTTTTCTTAAATATTTGTTAACCGCAATTATTTAACGGTAGACATGTATTCGATGAGTTCGAGAACTTTGTTCGAGTAACCCCATTCGTTATCATACCAAGATACGACTTTCACGAATTTCGGCGAGAGCTGGATACCAGCTTTAGCGTCGAAGATAGAAGTGCGGGGATCGCCGAGGAAGTCGCTCGATACAACAGCGTCTTCAGTGTATCCGAGGATACCTTTGAGTTCGCCTTCCGAAGCTTCTTTCATAGCCTTGCAGATCTCGTCGTAGGTAGTTTCCTTAGCAAGGGTACAAGTCAAGTCTACAACAGATACGTCGAGGGTAGGAACGCGAAGCGACATACCGGTAAGTTTGCCGTTGAGGGCAGGAATAACTTTACCTACTGCTTTTGCAGCACCAGTCGAGCTGGGGATGATGTTGCCGCTTGCTGCGCGGCCACCACGCCAGTCTTTCATCGAAGGACCGTCAACAGTCTTCTGAGTAGCGGTAGTAGAGTGTACGGTAGTCATAAGACCTTCTACCATACCGAATTTGTCATTGAGGACTTTAGCGATAGGAGCCAAACAGTTGGTTGTGCAAGATGCGTTCGATACGATGGTCTGGCCAGCGTAAGTGTTGTTGTTAACGCCCATTACGAACATCGGGGTATCGTCTTTCGACGGAGCCGACATTACTACGCGTTTTGCACCAGCTTTGATGTGTGCTTCTGCTTTTTCTTTGGTGAGGAAAAGACCGGTAGATTCAACTACGTATTCAGCACCTACTTCGTTCCATTTGAGGTTTGCCGGGTCTTTTTCAGCGGTTACGCGGATAGCGTTTCCGTTAACGACGAGTTTGCCGTCTTTTATGTCGATAGAACCTTTGAACTGTCCGTGCATCGTGTCGTAACGCAGCATGTAAGCCATGTACTCAACATCGATGAGGTCGTTGATTCCTACTACTTCGATTTTGTCTGCTTTTTCCATAGCAGCACGGAATACCAAGCGGCCGATACGTCCGAAACCGTTGATACCAATTTTAATTTTTGACATAATTCGTTGTGATTATTTGGTTTAAAATAGCTGTTGCTCAATGCTTTGCCTGTGCTGATGCCGTTTTTCCGACAGGAGGGTCGGCAGGTTCAGTTTTTTAGGCAGTACAAAAGTATGAATTTTCCTACGAACTTCAAACGAAACTATATTAAAAAATCTTAAAAAATAGGTCGGTCGCAGGCAGGTGCGTTCTGGTAGGCGTTAACGGTGTCGTTTCGAGCGCTTTGCCATGGCCGACGCGAACACGAAAGCGTTCAGTTCCGGGTTTTCGGAGTCAAGGATGTCGTCCTTCGATCCCTCCCACCATTTCTGACCTTTGTGTATGAACACCACTTTATCGCCTATCTCCATCACGGAGTTCATGTCGTGCGTATTTATGATGGTTGTCATCTCGTACTCTTCCGTGATCTCCTTGATGAGGTTGTCTATCACTACGGAGGTCATGGGGTCGAGTCCCGAGTTGGGTTCGTCGCAGAAAAGGTACTTGGGGTTGAGTACGATGGCGCGGGCTATAGCCACACGTTTCACCATACCGCCGCTCAGTTCCGATGGGTAAAGGTGGTTTACGTCATGTAGATTTACCCTGTTCAGGCAGAAATTCACGCGTTCTATCTTCTCTTTTTCGCCGTGGTCGGTGAACATATCGAGCGGAAGTTTCACGTTTTCCTGCACAGTAGACGAGTCGAGTAGGGCCCCGCCTTGGAATATCATGCCGACGTGGCGGCGCATCTGTCTTTTTTCTTCGGTCGCGAGCATGTTGAAACGTACGTCGTCGTAGTATATATTACCGCTGTTTATCTCATGCAGTCCGACGAGGCATTTCAGCAGTACGGTTTTTCCCGAACCGCTTTGTCCTATTATAAGGTTGGTTTTGCCCTGATCGAACTCTACGTTTATATCTTTCAGTACGTCCTTATTTTCGAACGATTTATAGAGATGTTCGGCCTTTATCATCAGATCAGGATTAATTGTGTGAGTATGAGGTCGAATACGAGTATGGCCACTGAACTTACGACGACGGCTTTTGTACTTGCACGTCCGACCTCCAGCGAGTTTCCGTTGGCGTAGTATCCGTACATGCCCGAAATCGAGGTTATGAGGAACGCGAACACGGCTATCTTTATCAGCGAGTAGATGATGGAGAACGATTTGAACCCGAACATCAGTCCGTCAACGTAATCCTCCGGGTTGATTATCCCTGTGGCCCATGCGATGAAGTAGCCGCCGAAGCATCCTATGATGGTGCTCATTATGGCGAGGAACGGGAAGAATAACACTGTGGCTATGATCTTGGGCAGTATCAGGTAGCTTGCCGAATTGATACCCATGATTTCGAGTGCGTCGATCTGTTCCGTGATACGCATGGTTCCGATCTCCGAAGCGATATTGCTGCCCACCTTGCCGGCAAGGATTAGCGCCACGACTGTCGAACTGAATTCGAGTATCATTATCTCGCGCGTGGCGTAGCCGATGAGCATTTTGGGGATGAAGGGCGATTCGAGGTTTATGGCCATCTGGAGTGCTACGACCGCGCCCATAAATATGGATATGATGGCTGCTATGCCTATCGAGTTGAGCCCCAACGCCTCCAGTTCGAACGATACCCGCCTGCGGAATATGTACCATTTGTCGGGTTTGGTCAAAACCCGTTTCATCATGATAAAATAACGTCCGAGAAAGGTCAGGAATTTCCCCATGCTGTCTTTAGTTTTTTTCGTATTCCGTTTCCGTCACCTCTTCATACTCGACATAGTCGCCTACGTTGCGGTTCACTTTCTTCTGTGCGGTCTGTGTGCGTTCTATACGTACTTCACCCTCTTTTTTGCGGTTTTCCGATCTTGTGCCGCCGGCGTTCTGCTTAGGGCCGCCCCATGTGTATGTGAATCCTTTGCCTTGGCCGAACTGGTCGGCGAACTGGCGTTGTTTGCGGAGCAGCCACAGGCCGAGGAGCTTCGGGGCCAACCACCGTAGGACGTAGTATACGATTACCGATATTAATATGAATGAAATCAACCAATCCATGCTTTGTCGTGTAACAATTCACAAAGATAACGACATTTTCCGGATTTATTGTTTGTCGGCCGGTCATTTAATATTAACATAACCGACCTGCCGGACACATTTGCGCTGTGTGCCGCCGGGAATGCCTCAGGCTGGAGAGATGTTCATTATTTGTCGATAGAAATGGGCTGCCGGTTTTGTAAAGAACGCTCTAATTGGTAACTTTGCCGCCTAACCAGTCAGATTAAACGCTTTATGGAACTTAGCAAACTAACAGCCGTCAGCCCGGTGGACGGACGGTACAGGAACGCTTCCGAACCTCTCGACAAATATTTCTCGGAATATGCCCTTATCCGTTACAGGGTATTGGTCGAGATCGAATATTTCATCGCCCTGTGCGAGATCCCGCTGCCGCAGCTCAGTGACGTGAAGAAGGATAAATTCGAGGCGCTGCGCGATATTTACCGCGAATTCACCATCGAGGACGCCCTTCGTGTGAAGGAGATCGAGAAGACGACCAATCACGATGTTAAGGCCGTAGAGTATCTTATAAAGGAGAAGATGGACGGCCTCGGTTTGGCCGACCACAAGGAGTTCGTGCATTTCGGGCTTACCTCGCAGGACATCAACAATACCGCTACTCCATACTCGCTGCGCGATGCCGCACACGAGGTGTATTACCCGCTTATCGAAGAACTGCTCGGCCAGATTCGGACGATGGCAGAAGAGTGGAGAGGGGTGTCGCTTCTGGCACGCACGCATGGCCAGCCCGCTTCGCCGACCAAGCTCGGCAAGGAGTTCATGGTGTATGTAGAGCGCATAAATAAACAGTTGGAGCAGCTTAAGGCCGTTCCCGCACCTGCAAAGTTCGGCGGTGCTACTGGTAACTTCAATGCACACATGGCTGCTTATCCCGGTATTGACTGGGTGGCTTTCGCGAACCATTTCGTGAACGACGTTCTGCGCCTCGACCGTTCGCAGACGACTACGCAGATCGAACATTACGACAATCTGGCTGCCATATTCGATGCTTTCAAGCGTATCAATACCGTTCTTATCGACATGTGCCGCGACATATGGACATATGTGTCGATGGAGTATTTCAAACAGAAGATCAAGGCCGGTGAGGTCGGTTCGTCAGCTATGCCGCACAAGGTGAACCCGATAGATTTCGAGAACGCCGAGGGTAACTTGGGAATTGCCAACGCGCTGTTCGAGCATCTCTCTGCCAAACTGCCCGTATCGAGACTCCAGCGCGACCTTACCGATTCCACGGTTCTGCGTAACACAGGCGTGCCGATAGCGCATACTGTCATCGCGTTCCGTTCGATAATGAAAGGTCTCGGCAAACTCATAATCAATACCGATGCGATAGAACGCGATCTTGAGAACAACTGGGCGGTCGTGGCAGAAGGCATACAGACGATACTTCGCCGCGAGAATTACCCCTCTCCTTACGAAGCGTTGAAAGCGTTGACGCGCACTAACAAGCATATAACGAAAGAGACGATGCGCGAGTTCATAGAGACGCTTGACGTAAGCGACAGCGTGAAAGATGAGTTGCGAGGCATTAGCCCTCAGACATACACCGGCATATATAGATAGACACACAAATGACGGTCCGCTGAATTGCGGACCGCTTTTTTTTGCCGCGATAGGTAATGCGAGAAATTATTCGTAAATTGTTCCGGAAACCAATTCATATCGCGATGAAAAAGTTGATCTTATCGTTATGCGTGGCGCTGGCTGCGTTTGCAGCCCGAGCTCAGGTCGAACGTATAGATATAGACGTATTCGGGAACTACGAGCTTACGGTTAAGGTTGGCAACGGCCAGTATGTTATAGTTGATGCCTACGGTCAGTTGTTATATGTGGATATAGTCGGGAATTGGTCCTATTACGACGATTTCTGGCCGTATCAGGCCGGCAAAGTCAAGAAGATCGGTGATGTCGGTTTCGAGTATAATAATGATTTTTGGGACTACAAGGCCGGAAAGCTAAAAAAGATAGGTGCAATTAGTTTTGACTATCATAATGACTTCTGGGATTACAAAGCCGGTAAGTTGGAAAAAGTGGGAGGCACGAAAATTGCGTACCATAATGATTTCAGGGAAGAGCGTGCAGGTAAGATAAGCGAGCTGGGAAGTATAAAGATAGATTATTACACCTCTTTCGATTTTCGTGCGGACGAAACGTACATGGGGTTGCTGAAAAGCATTAGCGGTAGGGAGTATCGGTATAACAGGATGTCGCCGGGTATTGCATCGGGTTCTCAGGGGCATCCGAGGGATGCGGCAGGACGAGCACAGCAGGAACGTTACCGCGGGACAGCGGTCCATTCCGGCCCGGGCAGGCCGCCAAGACCTTCAGGGCCGGCACACCGACCCCACAGGCCGCAGCGTCCGCCTATACCGGTCAGCCCAAACATCGGGGTGTCGGGCGAAAGGCGCTTTAAGGTGGGGAATATACAGGTCGTGGTGCACGACAACCTGTATTAAGAGAATGGATACAAGGATGGAATTTATTGTTTAACCTTTAAATAATTAGATTGATATGAAAAAGTACGTATGTGATGTTTGCGGATATGTTTACGATCCTGAAAAAGGTGATCCGGATAGCGGCATAGAACCGGGAACGGCTTTCGAAGACATTCCGGAAGATTGGGTATGCCCGCTTTGCGGCGTAGGCAAGGACTCTTTCTCTGAAATGTAAGATTTGCAGACAGACGATTTTCCGCCATTGTGACAGCACAGTGGCGGATTTTTTATGCAATGTCTCTGTATCTGTGTATCGCGGCCGTTGCATAGTCGCGTAGGCTTGGTCTGTCAGCGATAGAGGTTGATAATCTCGGCTCCTTGCTGCATGGCCCGTCTCACCGTATATGCTGTGCCGCCCTTGGAGCCGTTGTAATAGCATATCAGTGCCGAACTGTTGTCGGTTAGGAAGTCGTTGCGGCGATGAAAACAATCGTGCGAATACCGATTGCATATCGTTGTTTGTGCCTCTGCTCCCGACAACACCATGTCGTATGCTTCCCGTGTTTCGTGATCGAAAGACGATGCTTGGCCGGGGTAGGGTATTATGGCCAGAAGCCGTATGGATGGGAACTCTCCGGCTAATTTCAACACTGCTTCGCCTGCCATGAGGTCGAACCCCTCGGCCATGCCGCAAAGAAAAGTGTCGTAACCTTTCTCACATAATTGTCTGACTGCATGTTCTATGCGTGCGGATAGCGTGTCGGCAGGATCGTCCATTTCTGAAAATAACAATTGCATGCCGTTGTTTATTTTGAACGAACGGTGGCCCGAAAATGCCGCAGTCTTATCCCTGTTTATCACCATATTATGCGGATGTCGTGTGGCCGGAATAGTGGACTATCGTTTTGTTGCTGCACCATTCTCTCACCATTTACAAATATACACATGCGGCGCGGGAATATCAAATGTGATGCGATCATAGGCGACCAACTGTGGCATATGGTCGGCAGTATGTGGCAGATATTTCGGATTATGCTGTGAATGCTACTTCTAAGTTTCGGTTTTGCATATTTTTAATCGTGCTGCCTGTTTGTACGCTAAGAGTGCGTAGTTATATTGTGTAGAAGAACACTGTTACGGATAAAGGGTGCCTTTATTGAATTTGCGGTGATGGTAATATCACGGTGATGGGATCCTGCTGGGTAAGACAATAAACCGCAAAGCCATAGTCAATAAAAACGATGCGCGTCCCAACTGGTTCGCGCATCGCTTTGTGTGTGCCGTATCCAAACGGCGGGAATGTTTTGTGGGGAGGCTTACTGTCCCATGTCCGGACGCTGCCTTTGCGGGCGGTTCTTCATCCGTTCTTCCATCTGTTTTTTGCGTTCGGCCTGTTTCTCTTCATACTTTTTGTACTGGTCGGCCGTCATGATCTTTTTCAATTCGGCGTCGAAATCCTTCTGTGCCTTTTCGAATTGAGCTTTGCGATCTTCCATGTTAGGTTTTTCTCCCTCTTTCGGACGGTTGGCCTGACGTTCCTTTTGTTGCTTTTCGAGCAGAGCCTTTACCTCGCCTTTTTGCTTGTCGTCGAGTTGGTAGTCTTTTACCATTTGTTCTACCTGCCTGTCAATCATCTGTTCGGGTGTCATGCGCTGTCTTTCTCCCTGTTCCGGGCGTTGGCGCTGGCCTTCGCCTTGACGCGGCTGTCCCGAAACTGTGAACACCATTGCGGCCATTGCCATCACCATTGCGGCTTTCATTAAGTTTTTCATCTCAGTGTTTTTTTGAATGTTATTAATGTGGACATTCGGTTGGTTTAACATCCTGTCGTTCACAAATATATATGAATGCGGCGATGTTGGTTCCTGCCTTGGCGTGAAACGGAAAAACGCGGGGGTGAACTGCCTGTCTGCGGTGTTGAAAAACAGCAACTAACGTGCTATAGTAAGCCAGCGTTTGAATTCCGGTACGCGGGCCTTGCTTATTACGATGCGTTCCGGTGTCTTGACCGTCAGGCTGACAGTCAGTCGGCTGCCGAACCACACCGATATTTCGTCTACGGCGCCGCGCGATATGATGAACTGCCTGTTGGCCCTAAAGAAGTCGTTCTCGGACAGGGTGGACATTATGTAGTCGAGTGGCTTATCGTATGGCAGCGTGCGTCCGTCGAACGTGGTGATGCTGACACGCTCTTGCGTAGTGTAAAAGAAAGCTATTTCCGACGTTTTTATCGGGATGATTTTATCCTTTACGTGTACGAGGAAACCTCCGGCATTGTGGTAGGTGGCCATTTGCGATACTCGCTCAGAGTAGGCCTCGCGGTCCGTCCTCGTGAGCCTCGCCAGCTTGTCCATAGCCCTTTGCATGTCCTCCGGCTTGATGGGCTTTAGCAGATAGTCGATGCTGTTGACATGGAATGCTTCGAGCGCGTAATTGTCGTATGCCGTGGTGAATATGATGGGGGACGATATGTGTGTTTGCTCGAAGATGCGGAACGCGTCGCCGTCGGCGAGATGTATGTCCATGAATACCAGATCGGGATGCGGATTGGACGTGAACCATTTCACGGCATCGCGCACGCTCTCTATGGTGGCTATTATCTCGCCTTCGGGGCACACTTCGCGGATGATCGAGATGAGGTTTTGCGTAGCGGCCGTTTCGTCCTCGATTATGACTATTCTCATGCCTGTGGTCGTGTTAGCGGAAGGATGATGGTAAACTCCTTCCCGTTGTGTATGACGGTTATGTTCTTGCCGGTCAGGAGCCGATAGCGTTCCGAGAGGTTGTTCAGCCCGATGCCCGTACCTTCGCCCTTGTCGATCTTAGGGTTGACCGAATTGGTGACGCAGATGTTGTCGTTGCCGTCCGTGTATATGTTTACATGCAACGGTTCCGATTTGGTAATCGTATTGTGTTTCACGGCATTTTCAAGCAACGGCTGGAGTGAGAGCGATGGCAGCGTCCATTCCGAATAGGCGTCGTTCACGTCGAAGTTGATGAACAGTTTTCCTTCGTATCGTATTTCGAGCAGGTATTTGTATGCGTCGGTGAATTTGAGCTCCTCGGCCAACGTGATGCTGCCTGTCGAGCCGTTCTGGAGTATGTATCTGAACGTATCCGAGAGGTGGTCGATGTATGTTAGCGCCTCCTTGTTATGCTTCTCTCGTACGAGCATCGACAGCGAATTGAGCGAATTGAAGAAAAAGTGCGGGTTCATCTGGTTTATGAGCGTGCTGTACGTGGCTTGCAGGTTTTCGGTTTTCAGCTTCTCGTTCTCCAGTATGATGTTCTGCCGCTGCGATATGAGCTCGTATATCTTGCCGTACAGCGCCGCGACGATGAACAGCAGCGAGCATTTCAGCAACAGGTTCGGGTCGTACATATCGTGGCTCGGGAATTTCAATGTCGGGATTATCTCTCCCGACCATGCTACACGTGGAGCGAGGAAATAGGCGAGTACCGCGATGGCGAGGCATAGCAGTAGCTTGCCGGGATACTCCCACAGGCTTTTACGGCGCGGGCCGTGTGTGGTGACCGAGATTAGGATGAACCCGAGCAGGAAGAAGTAAGCCATCTGTTCGGCCTGATAGGGCAGCGATTGCGACACGGCCCACCGCAGGCGATAATCTCTGCGCGACGGCCCTTGGTCCGGTTTGTCTTGCCTGTTACGCGTGCTGTCTCCCCTTTGCATGGTGGGTTTGTCGGGTCTGCCGAAGGTGGAAGAGATAGATTGCAGGCTCTTTTGCGGCCTTTTTCTGAGCGTGTCCGGCGACATGCTCGCTCTGACTATGCTGTCGGCCAGTTTTTGTGCACGCATCACAACCGAGTCGCGTGCCGTTTTGGGTGAGCGGGCCTGTCCGGGGACGATGTAGTACCGTTTCCCGACCTGTAGGGTGTCCATGACGAGACCGCTGTCCGACTCCGCTACGCGTGCGGCTATGGCCGCCGTTTCCCGCATGACGATCAGGATGTCGGCGATATTGACAATAACGCTGATGACCAAAGCTATCAGCAGATTGGTGACGATTGTGCGGGCTTTCTTGGATAACTGCATCGTGCGGTGATTAATGCCTTGGTTCTTCTTTATCTGCATGCCGGTATCTTTTTCGTAGAAAACCGGCGGTAATTTCTCGTCGTGCGGCTGTAACTTGTGTCTATTCCTTGTCGTACCACGAGGCGTACATAACGTAGTCTCTGGCCGTGCGCTCTATGATGTCGCGCCGTTGTTCTTCCGTCACATTCTTGACCTTCTTGGCCGGTATGCCTGCGTATACGCTGTTGGGTTCGAGTACCGTCCCGGACAGTACAAGGGCGTTGGCGGCGACTATGCAGCCGGTGCTGACCACCACGTTGTCCAACAGCGTGGCCCCCATGCCTATAAGACATTTGTCCTCGATACATGCACCGTGAACAATGGCGTTGTGCCCTATCGAAACGTCGTTGCCTATGCGGACTACCGATTTCTTGTAAAGAGTATGGAGTACAGCTCCGTCCTGTATGTTAACCCTGTTGCCTACGACGATGGGGTTAACGTCTCCGCGAAGTACGGCGTTGAACCATATCGTGCAGTCGTCGCCAACCGTGACATCACCGGCGAGGGTGGCGTTGTCCGCCATCCATACGTTCTTGCCGATAGTTGGCTCTACGCCTTTGACTTTCTTGATGAGTGCCATGCTATTTCTCGTCTTGTTTAGATTCCTGCCACCACTCTTCCATCTGCTCGAGTCCTATCTCTTGCAACGGTTTTCCAGCTTGTTCCGCACGGGCTTCGACATGACCGAAACGGCGGATGAATTTCTTGTTGCACCGTTCGAGGGCCATTTCGGGATCGACACCGTAAAGGCGTGCGGCGTTCACTACCGAGAACAGCAGGTCGCCGAACTCCTCTTCGAGACGTTGTTGTGCGTCGGGCTGTGTTGCGAGGTCAGATATTTCGGTTCCTACTTCCGATACCTCTTCGCGCACCTTGGCCCATACGTCCTCTTTTTTCTCCCAGTCGAAGCCGGCAGATGCGGCTTTGTCGCCGATACGGTATGCCTTGACCATTGCCGGAAGACTTTTGGGTACTCCGCCCAAGACGCCTTTCTTGCGTTTTTTCTCTTTGAGTTTCAGTTGCTCCCAGTTGTACTTTACCTTTTCGGGGCTGTCTGCATCGACCTCGCCGAATACGTGCGGATGGCGGTATATGAGTTTCTCGCACAGTCCGTCGATTACGTCCTTGATGTCGAATTTTCCCTCCTCGTCCCCCATCTTCGAGTAGAACACTATATGCAACATCAGGTCGCCCAATTCCTGTCGTATTCCGTCGAAATCTCTGTCCGTGATGGCGTCTACCAACTCGTATGTCTCCTCTATGGTGTTGTTTCTCAATGATTCGAATGTCTGCTCCCTGTCCCACGGGCATTCGACACGGAGTCTGTCCATTATTTCGAGCAGCCTCCCGAAAGCCTCTAATTTTTTGTTTCCCATGTTAGTCGTGTTTCTGTTATTGCAAAGTTAGCATATTCCTTAATAAAAAGTCGATCTGCGGTGTCAAGCGGCAAAATAAGCGGGTGGAATGTCAGCGCTGTGAGGTCTTAGGTGTGATGGATTATTTGAATAATTGCCCGGTATTTTATATATTTAAATGTAGAAAAATTATATTTATGAAACTACCTTACATAGCATTGATTTTATTCATATTGTTAGCGTCTGTTGGTTGTCGCTCTTCGCAGTCAGTCTATACTGGTAACAGCCTTGAGTTTGCGGACAATGATTTTTATACCGTAGGGGTTCCAGCTAATATAAAAGATACTTCATTCAATATCGAAAATATTTTCGATTCTGTATCTTTTATCAGGCTCAGCAATAAAAAAGAGGCTTTTGTGACTGCTGTGGATCAGGTGCAATTTGCCGAATTCGATGCTTTTTGTTCGCGATACTTATGGTACAGGCACGGTCAAAGCTTTCCGCATGAACGGAGAATACCTGCATCAGATGGGGAGGAAAGGCCGTGGCCCCGGAGAGTATATAGAACCGACCTATATGGAGGTTGTTGGAGATATGTTGGCCGTTTACGATCAATTCAATAGGGAAATATTTTTTTACGATTTCTCCGGTAAATTCGTGCGGTCGAGGGAATTTCCGTTCTTGTTTATGAAATTTCATGTTTTTGACGATAACAACTATCTGATACACACCATAGGTTCGGATAACAATAGGGATAAAACGGTACTCGGTTACGACTTGTTTTTTTGCGACAGTCTCGACAACGTTACCAATCGAGGATTTTATCGCAAAAAAGATACTTACGAGAACATTATAAACAATCACAACTTCTTTGCGAAGAATGGTGTAGTTTATTATCATCCTATATATAATGATACTATCTACTCCCTGACTGCCGATGGGACTGTGAAAGTAGAATTTGCCATAGATTTCGGCCGCAAGACGGTTTCCGAGAGGTTTCGTAACGGTAAAAACAGGAGTGATCTGCGAGAGGAGCAGGAGGGAACACGGTATAATTTTATGAAAGGTGATTTCTTTATAGCCGATTCGGTATTGGCTTTTTCATATACCAATGCACATCGGAGCCGCCAATGTTTTTATTATCCTGAAACTGGAGACCTTGTATCGTTTGGTTCAAGACGTGGTTTTTTCCCATTGATATTATTCTCCCTGCTGGAATCAACAGACAATGCGTTTGTCAGTGCACTTTCGCCTGCGTCTGTTTTCGGTAATGTACGTAATTACAGGGATAAAACCCCTTATGAGGAGATCGTTAAGGAGCTGGGTAAGGAGCGGGCGGATTTGGTAATGGATATGGATATAAATGATAATCATATCATAGTTTTATATTATCCTTCTAAGCGCCCGAGATTGTAAAGGCTGAGTATATAATAAAACAACCGCAGATATTATCTGCGGTTGTTTTATTATATACGGGTTTTACTCCCACTCGATCGTTGCCGGTGGCTTTGAGCTGATGTCGTAGACTACGCGGTTGATGCCTTTGACCTTGTTGATAATGTCGTTTGACATCTTTGCGAGGAATTCGTAGGGCAGATGCACCCAGTCGGCCGTCATGCCGTCCGTCGAGGTCACGGCACGCAGGGCTACGCAACTTTCGTATGTGCGTTCGTCACCCATGACGCCTACCGACTGTACCGGCAGCAACATTACGCCTGCCTGCCATACTTTGTCGTAAAGTCCGAATTCTCGCAATCCGTCGATGAATATCTTGTCGGCTTCCTGAAGGATTCGTACCTTTTCGGCAGTTACTTCGCCGAGAATGCGGATTCCGAGCCCCGGTCCCGGGAACGGATGCCGCCCCAGCAATTGGTCGGGCAGGCCGACCTGTTTGCCGACCCTACGCACCTCGTCTTTGAAGAGCAGACGGAGCGGCTCGACGATTTTGAGGTTCATCTTTTCGGGCAGGCCGCCTACGTTGTGGTGCGACTTGATAGTCGCCGACGGGCCATTAACCGATACCGATTCGATGACGTCGGGATATATAGTCCCCTGAGCCAACCATTTTATATCTTTGAGTTTATGTGCCTCTTCGTCGAATACCTCAATGAACCCGCCGCCGATTATCTTGCGTTTTTTCTCAGGGTCGGTTACGCCTTTCAATCCGGAGAGGAATTTCTGAGTAGCGTCAACCCCGATTACGTTCAGTCCGAGACCTTTGTAAGATTCGAGTACGTCGTCGAATTCGTTCTTGCGAAGCAGGCCGTTGTTAACGAAGATACACGTAAGGTTTTTGCCGATAGCCTTGTGGAGCAGCATAGCGGCTACCGAAGAGTCTACGCCTCCGGACAGGCCGAGCACTACCTTGTCGTCGCCGAGCTGTTTCTTGAGCTGTTTGACGGTATCTTCCGCGAACGATGCCGGTGTCCACGATTGCGAGCATCCGCAGATGTCCACGACGAAGTTTTTGAGGAGCTGCTTGCCTTCAGTCGAGTGGTACACTTCCGGATGGAACTGTATTCCCCAGCTCTGTTCGCCGTCTATGCAGTATGCTGCCACCTTCACGTCTTCGGTGCTGGCTATGATCCTGTAATTGTCCGGTATGCGGGCGATGGTGTCTCCGTGCGACATCCACACTTGTGTGCAGGCCGACATGCCTTGTAGAAGCGGGTCGCCGGTCTGGCCGAGGGTCAGCATCGCACGGCCGTATTCGCGCGTATTACTCGGTTTGACCTCGCCGCCGAAATTGTGCGAAAGGTACTGTGCTCCGTAACAGACGCCGAGCAGCGGGAGTTTGCCCTTGATGTCGGACAGGTCTACCTGCGGGGCTTTCTCGTCGCGCACCGAGTACGGGCTGCCGGAGAGTATCACACCCTTTACTGATCCGTCCAGTTTCGGGATCTTGTTATAGGGATGTATCTCGCAATAAATATTCAGTTCGCGTACCCTGCGTGCGATGAGCTGGGTGTACTGCGAGCCGAAATCGAGGATTAGGATCTGTTCCTGCATATATTCTGAGTTATGGTTTTACGAGCGAATGGTTGCGCCGAGTTCGCGTTCGAAGCGGCCGGCGAGGTTTTTCATCGTCTTGTCGATGACGTTGTCCGTGAGCGTTGCGTTTCTGTCTTCGAGAATGAAACTGAGTGCGTAAGACTTCTTGCCTTCAGGCAGTTTGTCGCCTTCGTAGACGTCGAACAGCGATATGCTCTTGAGCAACTTGCGTTCGGTCTGGAATGCGAGTTCGCGCAGGCGGGAGAACGTTACGTCTTTGTCGAGCAGCAGCGCGAGGTCGCGTTTCACTTCCGGATATTTCGGGAGTTCTTTGACTGTGACGCTGTTGTTCTTGGTCGATTTCACAAAGACCGAGAAGTCCATCTCTATGAAGTATACGTCGTTCTTCAGGTCGAAACGGTTTTTCAGCGCTGGTGCCACTACGCCTATCTGCATCAGCTCTTTGTTGCCGAGTTTCATCGAGAGCGCTTCGCCGAACAGGTCCGATTCGAGCGTGTCGGTCTTGAGCGAGTAGATGTCTATGCCGAACCGGCGGAGCAGTTTTTCGGCTACCGCACGCAGTGTGAAGAAGTCGGTGCGTCCTGGTTTCACATTCCACGAAGCCTCGTGGTCGAGCCCTGTGATTCCTATCGAAAGGCGTGCTGTTTCCTTGTATGGGGCGAGTCCGCCATCTTCCGCTTTTGTCGCGTCATAGGAGTATACGTTACCGAACTCGTATAGCTTCAAATCCGGGTTGCGGTAATTTGTATTGAGTTGTATCGACTCCAACATTCCGAACAGCAACGTTTGACGCATGACGTTGAGGTCGTTGCTGAGCGGATTGAGTATGTCCACACAATTTGCCCGGGGGTACGATTTGGGGTCGTCGTAGTATGCCGATTTCGTGAGGGACAGGCTCATTATCTCAGTGAAGCCGTGTGCAGTTAGGAAATCGGCTACCATGTTCGTAATCCTGTCTTTGTTCGGTTTCGGCGTGTACGATACCGATGATTTTACATGCTTCGGCACTTCGATCCTGTTGTATCCGTATATGCGGAGTATATCTTCTATGAGGTCGGCCTCACGCTGAACGTCTACACGGTAAGGCGGTACTGCTACCGACAGAACTCCGCCATTTTCGCTTTCTATCTCGACTTCGAGAGCTGCGAGTATCTGCTTGACGGTTTCGGCTGGGATCTCTTTGCCTACGAGACGTGTCATGTAGTCGAGCGAAAGATCGAACCTGAAAGCCTCTATCTTGTTCGGATATATGTCGATTATGTCCGACGAGATCGTTCCGCCTGCATACTCCTTAATGAGAAGTGCTGCGCGTTTCAGGCCGTACAATACCTTGTCGGGGTCGATGCCTCGTTCGAAGCGGAACGAAGCGTCGGTATTCAGCCCGTGGCGGCGTGCCGTTTTGCGGACGCGCACAGGGTTGAAATAGGCGCTTT
Source organism: uncultured Rikenellaceae bacterium (assembly GCA_944415565.1). Classification (GTDB taxonomy): domain Bacteria; phylum Bacteroidota; class Bacteroidia; order Bacteroidales; family Rikenellaceae; genus WRDF01. The sequence continues at coordinate 41,477 of CALYBQ010000003.1, read as the reverse complement.
CGAGAAAGACGCTGGTCGTACTTTCGGTGACTCCCGAATCCTGTCCTCCGAACACACCGGCGATGCACATGGGCGCAGTAGCGTTGCATATCATCAGGTCCTCTGACGACAGCGTGCGTTCGACACCGTCGAGTGTTACGAATTTAGTCCCTTCAGGGCATGTGCGGACCACTATCTTACCGCCGTCTATCTTGTCGGCGTCGAAAGCGTGGAGCGGTTGTCCCATTTCGTGCAATACGAAGTTGGTTATATCGACCACGTTGTTGTGCGGGTTCATGCCTATTGAGCGCAGGTAGTTTTGCATCCACTCTGGCGACGGAGCTACCTTCACGCCGGTAATGGTCACTCCTGCGTAACGCGGAGCTCCTTCGGCGTCAACGACTTCGATCTGTGTGGTGCGCGAGTCGTTGTCTTTGGCAAAAGCCTCCACCGATGGCAATACGAGTTCGCCTTTGCGGCCGTTGGCTTTGAGCCAAGCCACCACGTCGCGTGCCACACCATAGTGAGACATGGCGTCGGCACGGTTGGGCGTAAGACCTATTTCAATATGGTAGTCCTCCTTGATGTCGAGCACTTTCATAGCCGGCGTTCCCGGTACGGCCGATGCGTCAAGTATCATGATGCCGGCGTGGTCGGTCCCTATGCCGAGCTCGTCCTCGGCGCATATCATGCCGAGCGACTCCACACCGCGGATCTTGCTTTTCTTGATCTTGAATCCTTTCTCCTCGCCCTGCGGATATAGTGTGGTGTTCACAGTGGCTACGATCACTTTTTGTCCGGCGGCTACGTTAGGTGCGCCGCATACTATCTGGAGCGGTTCGTCGCCGCCTACGTTGACAGTGGTGACGTGGAGTTTGTCGGCGTCCGGATGTTTCTCGCATGTGAGAACCTCGCCCACGACTACGCCTTCGAGTCCGCCTTTTATGCTTTCTGCTTTCTCGAAACCATCGACCTCGAGTCCTATGTCGGTCAGTACTTTCGACAGTTCTTCGGTGGTAAGGTCGCTTTTCAGGTAATCGGTAAGCCAGTTGTATGAAATGTTCATATCGGAGTATGTTTAAAAAACGTGCGAAAGATACGAAAAGTTCGCATGTTTTGAAAATGAAAAACGACCGGGCGGACGAATAGCGCATTTTTTTGCGTTTGCCATCGTTTTGCCGTGCGGTCAGGATACGAAAAACGGCGACCGTTACTCTCGTGTAGTAGACGGTCGCCGATTATTTGCAGTGGGTGGGTTATCCTATAAGTCGTCGCTGTATACAGACGTTGGCAGCTCGTGCATGTTGTAGCGCGATGCCATAGCCGAACCGTATGCCCCGGCGGTCTTCAGCGTAAGCAGGTCGCCGCGCTGCGGTGCGGGGAGTGTGATGCCCTTGGCGAAAATATCTGACGATTCACACACAGTACCGGCAATAGTATATACGCCCTCTTCGTCGTTGCGGTTGAGGTTTTCTATCGCGTGGTGCGCCTGATAAAGCGCCGGACGTATGAGTTCCGTCATGCTGGCGTCCACGATGGCCACGTTGCTTCCTGCTGCCGTGACTTTATTGTACAGAACTTTGGTTATCAGCTCTCCGCACTGGCCTACGAGCGAGCGACCGAGTTCGAAATGCACCTCTATTGCCGGATCTATGTCGAGATGCTCTGCGAAGACAGCGAAATAGGTCTTGAAATCGGGTATGGGCTGAGCTTCCGGATTCTCGTAATTTATGCCGAGCCCCCCCCCGACATTAAGATGCGTCAGGGTGAATCCGCGTTCCGTAAACCATCCGTATAGCATATTGACGCGCTTGCACAGATTCTCGAACGGCTCCATGCTGGTGATTTGCGAACCAATGTGGAAGTGCAACCCGGTTATATTGATGTTTTTCAACTCCGGCAGTTTCGCCGCCACTTCCTCGACCTCCTTATAAGAGATGCCGAATTTGCTGTCGCCGTGTCCGGTGGAGATGTTCTTGTGCGTCTGAGGGTCTACGTCCGGATTGATGCGGAGCGCGACGTTAGCGATTTTGCCCATCTCTGCGGCTATGCCGTTGATGACTTCCAGCTCTTGCCGCGATTCGCAGTTGAACGCGAAGATACCCTGTTCAATGCCGTAACGTATCTCGTCGTCGCTCTTTCCCACGCCGGCGTATACCACAGAACTGGCAGGAAATCCCGATTCGACCGCATACTTCACTTCGTTGCCGCTCACGCAGTCTACCCCCATGCCGAATCCGCGCACGGTCTCGAAAATGCGTTTGTCGAAATTGGCTTTCAGCGCGTAGTGTACTTTGTACCCGTACCGTGTCGATTCTTCGTTCACAATTTCGAGCGTAGCCCTGAGCAGCTCCATGTCGTACAAGTAGAATGGAGTGGCGATGTGCTGCAACTTATCTTTTATCCTGCGGCTAAGCATGGTTGTTCTCCCCGAAAAGTTTGTCGTTCATAGATTGCATGATCTCTTTTTTGTACTGTGTTTCCACCAGCATCGCGATGCTGCGGTGGCTCGCCCCGTAGGAGATCATCTTGAGGGGGATGTTCTGTATGCTGTTCATTATGGTGGCTGCGAGGCCTTTCTGCGAGTGTTCGAGGTTGCCGACCAGACATACGATGGTGTTGTTCTGTTCTACCTCTATCTTGCCGAATGCCTTGAGTTCCTCCTCTATCTCTTCGAGGTGTTTGGTGTTGTCGACCGTGAGCGATACGGAGACTTCGGCGGTCGTTATCATGTCGATAGGCGTGCGGTATTTCTCGAACACTTCGAACACTTTCCGCAGGAATCCGTATGCCATAAGCATGCGTGTCGAGTAGATGCGGATTACCGTAATGCCGTCTTTCGCAGCTACCGCGTGGAACGTGCGGCTGTTGTCGTCTTCCGACGATATTTTTGTCCCCTCGGCTGCCGGGTCCATAGTGTTTTTGAGGAATACTGGGATGCCCTTATCCTTACACGGCTGTATGGTTGCTGGGTGGAGGATCTTGGCTCCGAAATAGGCGAGTTCGGCCGCTTCGTCGAAACTCATCTTGCGGATGGGGTAGGTCCCTTCGACCACACGCGGGTCGTTGTTGTGCATACCGTCAATGTCGGTCCATACCTGAACCTCGTCGGCATTCAGCGCACCGCCTATGAGGGCTGCCGAGTAGTCGCTGCCGCCGCGTCCGAGGTTGTCTATCTCGCCGCGGTAGTTAGTGCAGATGAAACCCTGAGTGATGTAGAATGTATCTTTGTTGTTGACGAGGTTTTTGACGTTCGCTTCGAGGAATGTCGTGTCTACTTTCTGTTCCTCGTCCGTGTGCATGAAGTCCGGAGCGTTGAGCAACACTGTTTTGTACCCTGCCTCCTGCATGTACATGCTGAAGATGGCCGAGGTGAGAAGTTCGCCCTGTGAGAGGATGAGCCTTTCCGAGGTGTACTCTTTGAAGTCGGCCGATTCCTTTGCTATGAGCTCCAGAACGCTCTCCATTTTCGCTGTGGCTTCAGCCTTGTGCGAGTCGAGCAGTTCGGCTATGCAGGTGCTGTATTTGTCGCGCAACATCTGTATGGTTTCGGCTATTTCGGCACTTTTGCCTTCCTGAACGGAGAGGGCCGATATGCGGACGAGCGAATCGGTAGTGCCCGACATCGCCGAGAGTACCGTTACGGTTGCTTTTTCTGCGGTAACGATGTTCGCTACCATCTTCATATTCTTCGCGGAACCGACGGACGTGCCGCCAAATTTCAACACTTTAATCATCGGGAAAATTTAAAACAATAAGTTAAAAAAACACTATTTTTGTTCAGTTTGTGCAAAAGTATGATAAATTGTTTGGTTTTTAAAGGGTAAAATGTTTTTTTTGCAATAAGTAACGAGGCAGTATAAAATTTCACAATATTTGTGGCTGCCAACCCTTAAAATACCTGAAAAACATGCAGACTATACCGAACGCCGTGGAGGAGGTGATAAAGAAAAAACCTTTCCTCGAAGGTGCGTTGGTCGAAGGGTTGGTAAACCTTTCGGCGCTTGCCCGGCAGATAAAACCGGATATAGAGAAACGGGTGGGGAAAGAGGTGAACGACAGTGCCGTTATCATGGCCTTGAACCGTCTCGTGCCGCGCCTTGAGCTCATGTCGCAGATGAAGTTCAAGAAGGTGGTGCAGAACATCGGCGACATCATCGTGCGTTCGAATCTCGCCGACTATGCGTTCGCCAATTCGCCGACGCTCTATGAACGGCAGGCCGAACTGCTCGAAAGCGTCAGTTCGATGAAGGACCTTTTCTGTACGTTCTCGCAGGGTATATACGAAACCACGCTCGTGGTGAGCAATACGATTGTTCCTTTGGTGGATAAGATATTCGCCTCGGAGAGCCGTATCGCCCGCACTTTGAGTCTCTCTTCGATTACCGTCAAACTGCCGGAGGAGAACGCCATTTGTCCGGGTGTATATTATTATATATTCAAGGAGTTGGCGTGGGACAATATTAATATCTCGGAAGTTATCAGTACGACCAACGAATTTACGGTAGTCGTCAGCGACGAAGACATCCATCGTGCCTTTACGATCCTTATGGAGGCGAAGCGTCAGGCGGGTATTTAGTCTCGGCATAAATTATGTCGAAGCCCGGTCCGTAAGGCCGGGCTGCGTGTTTTTTACCGCAATAGCATATCGGCGATAAAGAAGATGGCATAGCTCACACTGGTAATGCCGTTGATCAGTCCGAACGACGAGGCTATGCGGCGGGTTTTGGTCGGGGTGAACACGAAATGCTGCACTACGAGCATCGCTATGTACACGGCTGCCCCTATCCAATAGAGCGTCTTCCCTCCGTAATATATCCCGGCGAGTATGATGGCGGCAGCCGTAACCGCGTGAAGTGCGATGCTGATGCCTACAGCCCCGCGTGCCGAGAACTTTGCCGGAATACTGTGGAGTTTGTGCTGCCTATCGAACTCGGCGTCTTGCAGCGAGTAGAGTATGTCGAACCCGGACGTCCATGTTATTACCATGACGGCAAGTATCAGCGGAATGAGTGCTATCGTTCCCGTGACGGATATGTATGCCCCTACGGGAGCTATGGCCAGCGCCATGCCGAGTACGATGTGCGACAGGGCGGTGAAACGCTTTGTCAGGCTGTACCCCAGAGCCACTATCAGCGCTACGGGGGAGAGTATGAGTGTCAGTTCGTTGATGAACGCCGTGGTCATTACGAATGCCGCAGAGTTTATAATTACGAATATCAGGCCCGCACGCGGCGATATTTTGCCGGACGGAATTTCCCTGCCTGCCGTTCGCGGATTGGCCGCATCTATCTTGCGGTCGGCCCACCGGTTGAATCCCATAGCGGCGTTGCGTGCGAAAACCATGCAGAGCAGGATCTTGACGAGCAGCGTCCAGTCGAAAGCCGTGTCGGTGCTTGTGAGGGCGTAAATGTAACCCGTCAGCGCGAACGGCATTGCGAAGATGGTGTGTGTGAATGTGACGAGGGAGAAGTATTGAGATATTTTAGCCATTTTGTAGAGGAATGTTTACGGAGCGCAAATGTACGAAATAAAAAAGGCGATTATCCCGGTCGGTCGGAAATAATCGCCTTGCATATGGTGGTGGGGTTCTTATATATACGGAACGACGAGGTTGGCTATTGCCGTTTTCACGAGGTACTGCGACAGCATTTCGCTTATGACGATGGTGATTATTGCGGTAACGATCAGTTTCGCCCCGTTCAGGTTGGCCGAGGTCCGCAGTCCGTTGTATATTAGTACTATATGCCACAAGACGATGGGGTAACCCAATATTTTCAGGATGATGACCGATGGAGAAGATGTAGGGTCGGCTGAAGTGTGGAATGCGCTGTCGGCATTTAGGAAGAGTTCGAGGAGTGGAAGAAGGATCATCGGTGCGCGGGCTAGCGTCATGGTTCCGAGAATGTCGATGATGCGGAAGTCTTTCGCTACGATCAATGCGGCCAGAGACATGACGACTACTATCGTTGCGATGTCTATTCCCAGCATCATAAATCCCGACCAGAATGGCAGTGCGCCTGTACTCATGTCGAAGAGTCCGGTGTACCATGTGTTTGTGAGGCCGCCGAATATGCCGGACAGAATGACGATTCCCAAGCCGATGAAGAAAGCCTGCCATCCGGCGATGCGGTTGAAAGGGTTGAAGAGTAGATTACCCCATGAGTTACTTTTCATAGCTGTCGATTTTAGCGATTATGTCGTTCAACATATTTCTGACCGTCGGGTAGCTCAGTTTGAGATGTGCGGCCATGTCTTTCAGGCTGCCGCTTTTACGGACGAATGTCAGGATGAAATCCTGTTCTTCGGGCGACAGCAGCGTCAATGGCGGGAGAGCATAAGAACCGTTTACTTCCGTCCCGCAATCCTCGCATACGAGGCTTTTGACTTTGAGCTGATGCTTGCAGCTCGGACAATGTGTTGGTAACATAATCTTGAATGTTTAAATAATACCAAGAAAGCTTTCTGTTGCAAAAATGATTATTTCTTTTAATAAAATCAAACAGATATTTAATAAAGTTGAGTTTTAGTGTTGTTTTTTTGTGTGTAACGTGTGATATTTAATAAAAAACCGATGGAGCATCAGGAATATGCTCCATCGGTTTCGAAATGTATCGTCGGATATTATTTGAATTTCACTCCGATTATACGTTGGTTGTCGTTTTCTCCCAATACCCCGTATTGTTCCGTTATATATCTTGTGATAGGGTCGGCATGTTGCTCTATTCCATTCGCAGAGTATACGTGTAATGCTGTATAAAAATAATTTCTGTCTGCACAGAAAAAACTTATCGGAATTGTCATGTGGTCAGGCGAGGCTATGCAATATCCATTGTCCGAAGTTTTATTATAGATATATCCATAAGCTTTGCCTTTTGGACCGGCTGTTGTAAAAGTAATATGCTTGGGAGTTTCGGCGAAAGACATGGGAAGTTTGTAGCTGTTTGTTTCGATAAGCTTCGAGAATAGCATTTCGCCGTCAGGCATGAATGCTGCGCCGGCTTCGACGTTTTTGTCCCCGAAATCTATCCAGCACAATGGCTTGATCGTGCTGCCTTCTGTTTCATACGCAATGTTGCCTGTATCTATGGGCTTGATTAAATATCGGTTTCCATAGCTTTGCGATGTCATAGAGTTCATATACACGAAGTCGGTTGTGGGCAGACCTTCCGATATTTTTTTGCCTTCGGAATCGAATTCCGTTATACAATATAACTCATTGCCCGGTTTGAGCAACGTCGTGTTGGCCGAGGCTATGAAAAATCCTCCGTTATCCGCAGGTATGATAGCGTCCAATCTGTGGGTATTTCCGTTTTTACCCCAATCGGCCGATACTGCTTTTATGAACTTACCCGATTCTGTCGAAAAGAAGAGAATCTTATTCATCGCATCGAGTATGAGTAGCGTGTTGTCGGCATTGTTGATACAGATGTCTTCTAACGCAATATGTTCCTGAGGACCTCGTCCGCGCATACCATAATTGCGTATATGTTTTCCGTCGGCCGAAAAATGACATATCTTTTTCTTGTCGGTCACAATGAAGTCGCCGTTATCCAATGTCAGAATTTTGACGATATTGTACATCAATGCCTCTTCGGTGAACTCCAAATTGATTATTTTAACGGTGTCGATTATATTTTGAACGTCGCTGTAATCAATAATAGGATATTCCAACGGCGTAATATGGTATCTGGCCTGTTGTTGGATGTCTATGGTTTTGACATCACGACATTGTGTGCCTAATAACAGTATGCCTAATAGGCATCCTATTGGAAATATTCGCTTGGTATTCATAGGAATAAATTTTGGTTATACACATGTGATTAACCCGGAGGGTTGTCTGGGAAACATTTAGCTCGACGTTTAGGCGATTCGCAATTGTATACTTTATTGGTGCAGTCATTACCGTTTCCGTCATGGCAGTGGTTGCCCGCAGTCGAATTCCAAAGGCTTTGTTCTACACAATGTACGAAAAATTAAAATTATTTTCTTGTATTGCCGCGAAAAGAATTATTCCGTATGGGTAAGTTGGTTGATTGGGCTGTTGTGTAGCGCCGTAATTTGTTTAACTTTGCACAGCATTATTATACCAAAATGAAAAATATACGCAATTTCTGCATAATTGCCCATATAGACCACGGCAAAAGTACGCTTGCCGACCGTCTGCTCGATGTGACAAATACTATCTCGGAGCGCGAAAAACAGGCGCAGGTACTCGACAATATGGACCTCGAACGGGAGAAAGGCATAACGATAAAAAGCCACGCCATCCAGATGGATTACGTGCGCGGTAACGAAAAATATGTACTTAATCTTATCGACACTCCCGGACACGTAGACTTCTCGTACGAGGTGTCGCGTGCGATAGCGTCGTGCGAGGGGGCGCTGCTCGTAGTGGACGCAACGCAGGGTATACAAGCCCAGACTATATCGAACCTTTATCTCGCACTCGGACACGACCTCGAGATAATTCCGGTTATGAATAAGATCGACATGGATTCTGCTATGGTGGACGAGGTGCGCGAGCAGATAGTGGACCTGTTGGGGTGTGAGCCTGACGAGATTCTGGCTGCATCGGGCCGTACCGGCGAGGGCGTTGAGGCTATTCTCGAGGCTATCGTTGACAGGATTCCCGCACCGAAAGGCGACGAGTCGGCTCCGTTGCAGGCGCTCATATTCGACTCGGTATTCAACCCGTTCCGTGGCATCATAGCATATTTCCGCGTATTCAACGGGACGCTCAAGAAGGGGGAGAAGGTAAAGTTTTTCAATTCGGGCCACGAGTACGATGCCGACGAGATAGGCGTGCTGAAACTGAAGATGGACCAGCGTCAGGAGGTCAAGGCCGGCGATGTGGGGTACATTATTTCGGGTATCAAGAATTCGGCCGAGGTCAAAGTGGGGGATACGATAACGCATATCGAAAATCCCGCACGGGAGGCGATCGCAGGTTTCGAGGATGTGAAACCGATGGTGTTTGCCGGGCTCTATCCTGTCGAAGCCGACCAGTATGAAGATTTGAGGGCATCGCTGGAAAAACTCCAGCTTAACGATGCTTCGCTGACTTTCGAGCCGGAGAGCTCATTGGCGCTCGGCTTCGGCTTCCGCGCCGGATTCCTCGGTCTTTTGCATATGGAGATCATACAGGAGCGTCTTTACAGGGAGTTCGATATGGACGTAATCACGACCGTGCCGAACGTATCGTATAAGGTGTATACCACGAAAGGCGAGGTGCTCGACGTGCATAACCCGTCCGGCCTTCCCGAACCTAACTACATAGACCATATCGAGGAGCCGTATATCCTCGCGCAGATAATAACGAAGACGGAATTTCTCGGCAACGTCATCAAACTCTGCATCGACAAGCGCGGAGTGTTGAAGAATCAGAACTTTATCACGCAGGACCGTGTAGAGGTCAATTTCGATATGCCGTTGGCGGAGATAGTGTTCGATTTCTATGACAAACTGAAGAGCATCTCGCGCGGGTACGCTTCGTTCGACTATCACCAGACGGGATACCAGCCGAGTCGGCTCGCCAAGCTCGATATTCTGTTGAACGGTGAGCCGGTGGATGCGCTTTCGTCGCTCATACATGCTGACCATGCCTATGATTTCGGACGCAAGATGTGCGAGAAGTTGAAGGAGCTGATTCCACGCCAGCAGTTCGACATCGCAATACAAGCGGCAATAGGGGCCAAGATCATAGCCCGTGAAACGGTGAAGGCCGTGCGAAAGGACGTTACGGCTAAGTGTTATGGCGGCGATATATCGCGAAAACGTAAACTGCTCGAAAAACAGAAGAAGGGTAAGAAACGTATGCGCCAGATAGGTAATGTAGAGGTCCCGCAGTCGGCGTTCCTCGCGGTGCTCAAAATGGATTGATCCGATACTAACCATAAAATTACTGCCAGCCTGCCTTTTGGCGGGCTTTTTTGTGCGTTTTCCCCGTCTTCGGTCAGTTTGGGTATAGTTATTGTATGGTTGAACGTCGTCCGCAATAAGCATGGACAGTTAGCCGTTATGGAAAGGCTGTTGTCATGGGAAAGCGATTGGCGCGAGGAGTGTCGGGTGAGATTGTGATAATGGGCTTGTGATGGCGGACAACGACAATGGCAGCTTGAGGGGCTGATTGGACGGGAAACATGAAAGATAAACACAAAACGAAAAGTTATGAAACACGAGGAAAACGAACGTGGCGGATATTTCGCCATTGAAAAAGACGGCATCGAGGAAGGACGTATGACATACGTCAAGGCCGGGGAAAAGATAATGATAATAGACCATACGCACGTAAGGCCGGAGAGTCAGGGTAGCGGTGTCGGGACCAAGTTGGTGAAAGGGGCTGTCGATTATGCGCGTGAAAGCGGGCACAAGTTGATGGCTACTTGCCCGTTTGCGCGTGCAGTGCTTATGAAACATGCTGATTGGCAGGATGTTGTTAAGGGATAGTGCGTGGTGCGGCTATGATATTTGGGCGGAAAGCATGGGGCTTTTCGCCTTTTTCATTAAAAAAACTTTGGGAATTGATATGTCGGTATAAAAACGAGTATATTTGTGGGATTTTTTGAAGAACGAACAACGGGATTTATCCGATGGACAACACTGCCGAATTAGAGAAGTTGGAGGGCGTCAGGGCTCTTATAGGTAATACGCCCCTGCTGCGTATAGACTACGCTTACGAGGGGCGTCAGAGGTGTATATTCGCGAAGGCCGAGTATATGAACTATACCGGCAGCATCAAGGACCGTATGGCCTATTATATTTTGCGTGAGGCGTGCCGTTCGGGGGAGTTGCGTCCGGGAATGAGGATAGTCGAAGCTACGAGCGGTAATACAGGCATATCGTTCGCCGCTTTGGGGCGCTTGTTGGGACATGAGGTGACTATTTATATGCCCGATTGGATGAGTGTAGAACGGATGGATATGATACGCAGTTTCGGAGGCGAGATAAGGCTCGTGAGTGCGGAAGAGGGTGGTTTTCTCGGCAGCATAGCAATGGCGGAGGCGGAGAAGCGAAACGATCCGGAACACGTTTTCCTGCCGCGTCAGTTCGATAACCCGAAGAATTGCGACGCTCATTATTATATGACGGGCCCCGAGATGGCGGCTCAACTCGATGTGTTCGGGGTAAAACCCGATGCGTTCGTCGCGGGGGTAGGCACAGGCGGTACGCTTATGGGTATGGGACGATACGTCAGGGAGATGAATGCGAACGCTACGGTGCATCCGCTCGAACCGGCCAATTCTCCGACGTTGAGTACAGGTTATAAGGTCGGGAAACACCGTATACAGGGCATCTCCGACGAGTTTATTCCGTCCATACTTCAGCTCGACGGCGTGGACGACATAGTGCACGTCGATGACGGAGATGCGATAATCATGGCGCAGAAGCTCGCCTGCAGTCTCGGTCTGGGGGTAGGAATATCGTCAGGAGGAAACTTCCTCGGAGCTGTGGATATTCAGAACCGTTTTGGGGACGATACGGTGGTATTGACGGTTCTGCCGGACGACAACAAAAAATACCTGTCTACGGACTATGTGAGGGAAGAGCCGGTGACGGAGTGTTGCCTTTCCCGGAATATCGAACTTTTAGGCATTTCTGCCGTGCGTGTATAGAGCCAGCTTAATTTAATATATTCCGGTGTGCCGGATGGGGAGAGAGGTGTTTGTCGCGCCTCTCTCTTGTTTTGTGCAGGCAGATAGCTTGCTGTATGTGAGGGAGGAATGAATGGCGTTTGTGTCAGGTTATGGTTGGGGTAATTGTTCTGTTTAGCCTTAAAAAAGCGCATGAAAGTTGCTTGTTGAACATAAAATTAATCTTAGGAGAAATCATAAAAACCGTGGCTTATGAGAAAGTTCGTTTCCGTGCTGCTGTTATTCTTGGCGGCGATTCCGTTTGCGTCTTATGGCGATATCACGTTTAAAGTCGAAGAACTGTCGAAGCCCGAAGGTTTGCTTCCTGTCACATCGTATCGGACGCTATGCGAGAGATTGATTGCGTCCGATCTAGGGATGGGTGTGTCGGATTATAATAAAAAATACGGTGATTTGGGGATAGTCGCCATAAGCGAAGCTCCCGATAGTCTTGTCAGTTTAGGGTATCATGCTTTTGTCGACGGTATGTATAGGGCTTATGCGAGCACCGTCCGTTCGTGCTTTCGCCGGATATGATATGGCTGCTGATAAGTCAGGGCTTTGCCCGTCATATTAATGCCGCACCGGAAAAATACAGGGATTTGTTCGTGGAATATGGAGGGCAGATGACGCTGGTTGTGAGGAGCGAGAACTCTCCGGGTAATCCGAACAGTAAATGGGCTGACATATTTCCCCAGTTTACCGAACAGATTGCAGCGAATGTCAAAGGTGACATTGTCGAAACCCTGACGGCCGATTTTTCGACCACTACGCCTACCTCGCTGGTCGCTTCGCAGATAACCATAATGGATGCAATGAAGTCCTATTTCGAGTATGTGCATATTTTTATAGGCTGCGGTATTCCTGAAATAACGCTTCTCGGCACTACGGAGGATTGGGAAAAGATAGTCAGGAAGACCGAGGCTATTTCGAAGTACGATTTGCAATGGTGGACGAAGGAGATAATGCCGTTGTTAAAAGAATTCGTGAAAGCGTCTAAAGGTAATGTCGATACGACATTTTGGCGTAACATGTTCAAATATCACACATCTAAAGCTTATGGACAGGCAGGCCGCATGGACGGTTGGATACTGAAATTCTTCCCATATTTTAATAATGACAAACGGAATAATTTTACAACCATATCGAGTAGCTCGGTGTTGCCGCAAGAGATAGTTAAGGTGGACATGAAGCATATTTACATGGACGAAAAAGGCGGAACCAAGGAGACTATGCTGGAGATATGGGCCGGATTTGTCGGGTTGGAACAGAATAGGGAGACGTTTGCATTGACTCCTCAGATAGGGTGGATGATAAAGAAAAAGGGCTCGACTGACTCGGCGTTAACAAAGGAGTTGGAGGATGCAAGCAATGATTCTTGGGGTGTGAGAATACGTGTCAAAGAGGTTCCGGCGGCTCTGTTGGAGGCGAAGCATATAGGTAAGCTTACCATAGAGTTTGTCGACAAGATATATATTCCGGAAGAGATGAAGAATATCCGTATAGATTGTTTGAAGCTAAAAGGTAAGATAGACGATGCCGAATATGATAAAATATACAAGATGTTTCCTGAGACTATGTTGGAGATCAATGGCAAGTTGTTAGTAGAGGATAAGTCAGGCCGTATTGTGGAAGTGGATGGTGGGGATATAATTATTCTGAAATAGTATTGTAGATGATTTCGGGACGGTAGCGCATATGATAAGCGCTACCGTCCCGATTTATGTGTGTGGAGGTTCTGCATGTTTGGTTTGAGTGGGAGGATGCGGGTATCGGGCGCATGAGTGATAATCTATTAGCGAGAAAACGAGTTTTAGGAAAATTTAAAAGGAATTTGAGGTTACAACCTACCGATTTTTATCATACCTTTGCACTCAAATTCTTTGCAGGCGTGAAAAATTGGAGAATATATATCGTTTTGCTTATTGCGAGTTTTGCGGTACTCCAGTATGGGGGCGTTGCCGATGCCTCGCAAGTGATGCCTTCCCCAAGCGAAAAAACTTTTGCGTTTACGCCCGTCTCGAACGCGGCGCAGTCTCCGGGCGAACAGACTCCGAATATTCAGTTGCCCGGGATCAATTGGGTGCAATCTTCTATGGATATGAAGGATTTCCACAAATACGTGGATAATCCGTTTGTCGAGAACAGTAGGATAGAGCGACAGATTCTATCCTATATGTTTTTTTCAAGGACCTTACAGCCGGTGGAGAACCTTATATGGCTGCGGAGGCTCATCATTTAACCGGACTTCGTCTTCGCCTGCCGAGATTGCATGATCGAGGTGTACTGCTGCGGCAGTATGGTGATCCGTTTATTCTGTACGCAATAATAATGGTTCTCATGCGTTCAGAACCAAATATATATCAAACCGATATAAACTGTTGTTACAATGACTAATTCAGCCGTTTTTCTGGTCGTATTGATTACCGCCGTCGTTTTGGTGGGCGCGGCCCTGCTGATCGCCATGTGGCTCGCTCCACGATCGAATAACCCGCAGAAAGGCGAGGTGTATGAATGTGGTATACCTACGCGCGGTACATCGTGGTTGCAGTTCCGCGTGGGGTATTATCTGTTCGCCATCCTCTATCTGGTGTTCGACGTCGAGACCGTGTTGTTGTTCCCTTGGGCGACGGTCATGAAGGACCTTGGCCCTGACGGACTTTTCTGTGTGGCGTTCTTCCTCATAGTCTTGACGCTGGGTTTGGCATACGCATGGAAGAAGGGGGCGTTGAAGTGGAAATAATGCGTCTCGCACCGGAAGATGCTATTGGAATCGAGATAAGCACTTAGTATGATTCTTTTATGGAATTAAAGAATAAGACGCGCATCAAGAATATGCGCTACGAGGATTTCAAGGACAACGAGTACCTTGAGCAATATGTCGAGGAGCTGCGGAAGCACGGAACCAACGTGGTGGTCGCGAGCATCAACGACATTATCAACTGGGGGCGCTCCAACTCGGTATGGCCGCTGACATTCGCCACGAGTTGTTGCGGTATCGAGTTCATGGGGATGAGTGCCGCGCGTTACGACTTCTCGCGATTCGGATGGGAGGTGTATAGGAACAGCCCACGGCAAGCAGATGTCATAATGGTGTTCGGGACGATTGTCTATAAAATGGCGCCCGTGCTGAAGAGGCTCTACGACCAGATGGCCGAGCCGAAGTATGTAATGGCCATAGGCAGTTGCGCCATAAGCGGCGGCCCGTTCAAAAAATCGTACCATACGGTAATGGGTGTGGACCAGATAATTCCGGTTGACGTATTCGTGCCGGGTTGTCCCCCGCGTCCGGACGCCATACTTTACGGTATGATGCAGTTGGAGCGTAAGATCAAAGTGCAGAATTTTTTCAAATTACCAGAACCGCCGGAGACGAAGGAGATACTTCCTCCGGAAGAAACCATTGCACATGAAACAGGAATTGATAAATAGGCTCGGCGATGTGCCGGGTGCTGCGGTGGAATCGGTAGACGGCAGGCCGTTTGTTACGCTGCCGTCGGATAAGGTACGCGATGTCGCAACGATGTTGGCGGATAACGGTTACGGATTCCTTGTCGATATGGTCGGGATGGATTATGGCGACGGTCTCGGCGTCATATATTATGTGGCTTCCGGGGACGATCCAGCCGATACGGTCGCTCTGAAAACCGTTACGCCGGAACGTGAGAATCCGAGGCTCTTTTCGGTGTACGACATTTGGGCCGTGGCGGAAATGTATGAACGCGAGGTATATGATTTCTTCGGAATAGTGTTCATGGGGCATCCGGATATGCGACGTTTGTTCCTTCGTGCCGACTGGAACGGTTTCCCGCTGCGGAAAGATTACGACATGGCTTCGAACGGGATCCCGCAGCGAGACGAACGTAATACCGAGATGGATGCCGTACCGGTAATAGACCTTAACAGTGCCTCGAACGAACCGGTGGATTGGAAGATGATGTACGACAAGGACGAGTATATCGTGAACTTCGGTCCTCAACACCCGGCCATGCACGGTGTCTTGCACCTGCGTGTTTCGCTCGACGGAGAGATCGTCCGTACTGTCGATCCGCATTTCGGGTACATACACCGTGGGGTGGAGAAGATGTGCGAGGAATATACCTATCCGCAAATGTTGCATCTGACCGACAGGCTCGACTACCTTTCTGGAGCTATCAACCGTCACGGACTGTGCCTGTGTTGCGAAAAGGCGTTGCAGATGGACGTTCCGGCGAGGGCCGTCGTAGTTCGTACTATTTTCGACGAGCTCACCCGTATAGCTTCACACCTGCTGGGTTGGGGCTCGATGTGTATGGATATGGGGGCCGTAACGGCATTCATATACGGTATGCGCGACAGGGAGAAGATAATGGATATATTCGAGGAGACTGCTGGAGGCCGCCTCATGGTCAACTACAACGTGATAGGCGGTGTGGCATCGGACGTGCATCCCAATTTCCGCAAGCGGGTGAAGGAGTTCATTCCTTATATGCGTAAGATGTTGAAGGAGCATCACATGCTGTTCACCGGCAACCCTATCGCTACGGGACGTATGAAAGGCGTCGGTTTCTTGTCGCGCGAACGTGCTGTCGCACTCGGAATCACGGGACCGTCGGGCCGTGCTTCGGGATGGGCGAACGACTTACGCAAAATCGAGCCTTACGCCGCTTACGGACAGGTGGATTTCGAACAGATGTTGCGTACCGGTGGCGAGACGTTCGACCGATATATAATAAGATTGCATGAGATAGAGCAATCGCTTCGTATCATAGAGCAGTTGATCGACAATATTCCGGAGGGTCCTTATGTCGAAAAGGTGAAGGGTGTTGTTAAGCTTCCCGCCGGGGACTATTTCCAGAGGGTGGAGAATGCCCGCGGACAGTTCGGGGTACACATCACGAGTACGGGGGATAAGAGTCCGTATAGGGTGAAGTTCCGCTCTCCGTCGATGGTTCTCGTAGGTGCGCTGAAGGAGATTGCGCCGGGGAACAAGGTCGCCGATCTCATAATGCTTGGCGGTTCGCTGGATTACGTGATCCCGTGCATCGACAGGTAAACAGAATTATTAATGTTGAACGAAAATAAGAGACTCAACTTATGTGGAGTTTTACAAGATTAACCCAGTGGATCGACGAGTCCCTGCACGGCTTGATGAGTGACGGCTGGGCGCTGCTCGTAGAGTTCATTCTGATAGGTATAGTGATACTGGCGGCATATGCCGTGCTGGCTCTCATACTTATCTATATGGAACGTAAGGTCTGCGGATTCTTCCAGTGCCGCATCGGGCCCAACCGAGTAGGTAAATGGGGAATTTTCCAATCCGTGGCCGACATGATAAAGATCCTGCTCAAGGAGTTGGTGCATATCAACAGGGCCGATAAGATGCTTTTCCGCATGGCGTCGTTCTTCGTCATCATAGGTTCCATCTGTACCTTCGCCGCGTTGCCGTTCGCCAAAGGCCTGCAGGCCATCGACTTCAATGTCGGTGTGTTCTACATATTGGCCGTGTCGTCGCTCGGCGTAGTCGGCATACTTTTGGCCGGATGGTCGAGCAACAGCAAGTACTCGATGATCGGGGCCATGCGAAGCGGTGCACAGCTTATCAGTTACGAAATATCGGCAGGACTGTCGCTGATGGTGATAGTCGTGCTGGGCGGTTCGATGCAGTTGTCGGAGATCGTGGCTCAACAGGCCGACGGATGGTTCATATTTAAAGGCCACATTCCGGCCATAATAGCTTTCCTTACCTACCTCATTGCCGGGCACGCCGAGACCAACCGAGGTCCGTTCGACATGCCGGAGGCCGAATCGGAGCTTACGTCTGGTTACCATACCGAATATTCGGGTATCCAGTTCGGTTTCTTCTACCTTGCCGAGTACCTCAATATGTTCATCATTGCGGCTGTGGCCTCCACAATGTTCCTCGGGGGGTGGCAACCGCTGCATATCCCGGGATGGGACGGTTTCAACGCTGTGATGGACTACATACCGTCGTTCGTATGGTTCTTCGGCAAGACGTTCTTCTGCATATTCCTTGCTCTCTGGGTGCGTTGGACATTCCCGCGTCTGCGTATAGACCAGCTTCTGAACCTCGAATGGAAGGTGTTGATGCCGATATGCCTGATAAATCTTGTTTTGATGTGTCTTGTTGTGATATTATAATGCTATGAAACTGATAGGATATATAAAGAGCATTTGTGTCGGGATCTGGCGGCTTATGCAGGGGATGTATATCTCCATGCTGAACTTCGTCAGACCGAAAGTTACCGAGCAATATCCGGAGAACCGTGGCGAGCACGTTTACTTCGAGCGTTTCAGGGCGTTGCTCACCATGCCGCACGACGCAGACAACCACCATAAGTGTACCGCTTGCGGGATATGTATGAATAGTTGTCCTAACGGGACGATCACCGTGCTGAGCAAGATGGAGGAGAGTCCGGAGACCGGAAAGCCGAAAAAAGTGCTCGACAGACACCTTTACGATCTCGGAAGCTGCACGTTCTGCAACCTGTGCGTACAGTCTTGTCCGTTCGGGGCCATCGAGTTCACGAATCAGTTCGAACACTCGGTATTCACGAAGGAGCGCCTTGTACTGCAATTGAACCGTCCGGGGTCGTCGCTTAAACCGAAACCCGCAGCAGTTGCCGCTCCTGTCGATAAGCAGGCAGGACAGCGAGCCGCCGCACAGGAAACCGTAAACACGCCTAAAACCGTATAGCTATGGGAGAGATTGCCAATATGATCGTATTTTACTGCATGGCTGCGGTAATCGTCATTTCATCGATACTGGCCGTGACATCCCGCAGGATGCTGCGTGCCGCTACGTTCCTGCTGATAGTGTTGATATGTACGGCGGGACTCTATCTGCTTCTGAACTACCATTTCCTTGCCGTCGTACAGCTATCGGTCTATGCCGGAGGTATATTGATACTGTTCATCTTCGCGATACTGTTGACGAGTGCGAAGGGCGACCGTACCGAATCACAGGATACCAAGCGCATGGTCTCCGGAGGATTGGCTCTCGTGGCCGGTATAGGGATCACCGTTTGGGCTACGCTCAAGCATAAGTTCCTCTACGGGGATAACCTGACGATTCTCGGCGATCAAGAGATCAACATGAAGGAGATAGGTAACGCGATGATCGGCACAGGAAAATACGAATACCTGCTGTCGTTCGAGGCCCTGAGCGTACTGCTACTTACGTGCGCCATAGGGGCGATACTCATCGCGCGCAAACGATAAACGAATAAAAGGAGTGACTATGATACCAATGGAGCATTACCTGATCGTCAGTTCGATCATGTTTTTCGTGGGAGTCTACGGGTTCATAACCCGCAAGAATCTGCTCGCGGTGCTGATCTCAATAGAGCTGATACTCAACTCTGTGGAGATCAATTTCAGCGTGTTCAACCGCTACCTGTACCCGGAACATATGGAGGGTATGTTTTTCAGCCTGTTCGGGATCGCAATTTCCGCGGCTGAGACGGCTGTGGCGATAGCGATAATTATTAACGTTTACAGGTTGGCAAACAATATAGACGTGCGCCATATCGACAAATTGAAGCATTAGAACTATGGGATTTACGGTATATATCATTCTGGTTCCGATCGTGATGTTCCTCTTCCTGTCGTTGGGGAGCAAGTGGCTGAAGCCGCGCACGGCCGGAATTATCGGGACCGCCGGCATGGCCGTCTCGACGTTGTTGTCGTACTTTACCGCCTACCGCTACTTCTTCGTCGAAGGACAGCAGAACGGGGTGTACGCCAAGATAACGGCCTTTACCGCCGAGTGGCTGCGTTTCGGCGACAAGCTGCACATAGATATGGGCGTATTGCTCGATCCCATATCGGTGATGATGCTCGTGGTCATCACGACAGTATCGCTGATGGTACATTTGTACAGTCTCGGATACATGAAAGGCGAGGTAGGGTTTCAGCGCTATTTCGGGCTGCTGTCCCTATTCAGCTTCTCGATGCTCGGACTCGTTGTGGCTACCAACATATTCCAGATGTACATTTTCTGGGAGCTTGTGGGGGCTTCGTCCTATCTGTTGATCGGTTTTTATTATACCAAACCGACGGCTGTGGCGGCATCGAAAAAGGCGTTTATCGTTACGAGGTTCGCCGATCTCGGTTTCCTTATCGGTATCTTGATACTGTCGTTCAATACCGGGACGTTCGATTTCGGGTTGCTGACCGCCGACAACGCTTCATTGGCCGTGACGACCATGTCTGGTGGATCGTTCCTCGGATTGTCGGCCGCAACGTGGGCCATGTCGCTGCTGTTTATGGGGGCTGCCGGTAAATCGGCCATGTTCCCGCTGCATATCTGGCTGCCTGACGCTATGGAGGGGCCTACGCCCGTGTCGGCGCTGATACACGCCGCTACGATGGTTGTAGCAGGTGTCTTTCTCGTTGCACGCATGTTCCCATTATATGTATTTGCAGCTCCGGATGTACTGACGCTCATTACTTATGTAGGCGCATTCACGGCTCTGTTCGCCGCCGTGATAGCGATCACGCAGACGGACATAAAGAGGGTGTTGGCGTTTTCGACCATATCGCAGATAGCGTATATGATGGTAGCGTTGGGTGTTTCCGGAATGGGCGGTCACGCAGGAGAGGGTTACACGGCCTCGATGTTCCACCTGTTCACGCACGCATTCTTCAAGGCATTGCTCTTCCTCGGCGCGGGTGCGGTTATCCATGCCGTACACAGCAACGAGATGGAGAATATGGGGGGATTGCGGAAATATATGCCCGTGACGCATATAACTTTCCTGATTGCCTGTCTTGCTATTTCGGGTATTCCGCCGTTTTCGGGATTCTTCAGTAAGGACGAGATATTGTCTGCGGCTTTCCAGCACGATAAGTTTATATTCGCCGTTCTGTGGGTTGTTGCCGGTCTCACGGCCTTCTATATGTTCCGCCTCTATTACCGGATATTCTGGG
Source organism: uncultured Rikenellaceae bacterium (assembly GCA_944415565.1). GTDB lineage: Bacteria > Bacteroidota > Bacteroidia > Bacteroidales > Rikenellaceae > WRDF01. Next base: position 20,934 of record CALYBQ010000003.1, on the reverse strand, counting down.
GTGCAGAACGCCGCTACGACAAACATCCGCACGAAGCTCCAGCTGTCATGTACGTTCCGCTGATCGTTCTCGCCGCACTTACGTGCGTATGCGGTATGCTTCCGTTCTCGAAGTTCGTGAGCAGCGACGGCGCACCTTTCTCGGCAGGTATCAACTGGGGTATCGCATCGGCGAGCGTGTTGGTCGGAATTGCCGGGATTGCAGTCGCTACGTGGTTCTATAAAAAGGCGAGCGACCGTCCGGCAAGGGCCGCTGCAAAATGGGCCGGTTTCTGGGACGCCGCCTCGCATAAATTTTATATGGACGAGGTATGGCAGTTCGTCACGAAGAAGATTATTTTCAGGTGTGTCAGCCGGCCGATAGCTTGGTTCGACCGTCACGTCATAGACGGAACCATGAACGCTCTCGGAACCATGACCGAGAAGGCTTCCGAAACGATAGAGCCGGTACAGTCGGGTAAGGTGCAGACCTATGCCTTGGTATTCGTGTTCTCAGTTCTTATAATAACCGTAGGCGTGTTCCTGTTGTAAAAAGATAAGGCTATGAATATATTATCCGTTTTAGTTATTATTCCGCTCGCGATGCTGTTGGCCCTATTGGTCAGCCGCAACCGCGCTTACGTCCGTACTGTGGTTACCGTAGGGTTTGGCCTTGTGTTGGCGGCGGCTGTTGCCGTGGCAGTAGTATTCTTGCAGGAACGTGCGGTCTCATCGGAGGCCATGCTTCTGACTTCGAGTACTGTTTGGTATGCTCCGTTGAACATACATTATGCGGTGGGAGTGGACGGTATATCGGTGCTGATGATTCTGCTCTCGTCGGTGGTGGCCATCACGGGTGTCTTCTCCGCATGGAATATGGAACGCGATTTTTTCGTATGGTATTGCCTGTTGGCGATAGGGGTATTCGGTTACTTCATATCCCTCGACCTGTTCACCATGTTCCTGTTCTACGAGGTGGCGCTGATTCCGATGTTCCTGCTCATAGGCGTCTGGGGCAATGGAAAGAAAGAGTATGCGGCAATGAAGCTGACGCTTATGCTGATGGCAGGGTCGGCTTTCCTGTTGACAGGCATACTCGGTATATATTTCACTGCCGGCGGCACCACGATGAACATAATGGAGCTCTCGCAGATGAGTATTCCGATGAATCACCAGTATTGGATATTCTCGCTGGTATTCATCGGATTCGGTGTGCTCGGCGCTCTCTTCCCGTTCCATACGTGGTCACCAGACGGTCACGCTGCGGCTCCTACATCGGTGTCGATGCTTCACGCCGGCGTGCTTATGAAACTCGGCGGTTACGGCTGTTTCAGGGTGGCCATATTCCTGATGCCGCAGGCGGCGCACGAACTTTCGTGGATATTCCTCATACTGACTGGTATAAGTGTCGTGTACGGTGCTTACGGTGCGGTATTGCAGACCGACCTCAAGTATATCAACGCATATTCTTCGGTGAGCCACTGTGGCCTTGTGCTGTTTGCCATATTGATGCTTAGTCGCACAGCCATGACAGGAGCCGTCCTCCAGATGTTGTCGCACGGATTGATGACGGCGCTGTTCTTCTCTCTGATAGGTGTTATTTACAGCCGGACGCACACACGCGACATCAGGGAGATGGGCGGATTGATGAAGGTCATGCCGTTCGCTTCCGTGTGTTATGTGGTAGCCGGTTTCGCCTCGTTGGGTCTTCCGGGATTGAGCGGATTCGTGTCGGAGATGACGATATTCGTCGGTTCGTTCGAACATACCGATACCTTCCGCAGGGTGCTGACGATACTTGCGACTACCTCTATCGTCGTGACGGCGGTTTACATACTGCGTACTGTCGGCAAGGTGCTTTTCGGTCCGGTGCTTAATCCCGACCATTTGAAACTCGGCGACGCTCACTGGTACGAGAGGTTCTCGGCCGTAGCGTTGATACTGTGTATTGCGGCGATAGGCATTTGGCCTTCGGGGGTACAGCACGTCATATACGAGAGTTTGCAACCGGTAATGGAACAAATTAACTTATTTTAACCTATGGATTTCAGCAATTTCTTAATGATGCATCAGGAGTTGGGATTATTGGCTATATTCCTGATCCTGATCGTCTTCGACATATTCGCTGGGGAAACTCCCGTGATGAAGTGGTTCAGGCCGCTGGCCGTGTTCCTGTTGGCCGTGCATACGGTAGCCGGATTCTTCGTTGTGGAGGACGGCACCGCTTTCGGCGGAATGTATGTAACGAACGACCTTACCGTACTGATGAAGAACATACTCAACATAGGTACTTTGGTCGTGTTTCTGCAAGCCGGGGAGTGGCTACGCAAGGAGGATAAGGGTATAAGGGAAGGCGAATTTTACGTCATTACGGCCGCTACGTTGTTCGGCATGTATCTGATGATTTCTGCCGGCAACTTTATGCTGTTGTATATCGGTATCGAGACGGCGTCGCTTCCGGCAGCTTGTCTCGCCGCATACAAGAAGCATCAGGAAAAATCGGCCGAGGCAGGTGCGAAATATATCCTTATGACGGCTTTTTCGTCGGGTATCATGATGTTCGGTTTGTCGTACCTCTACGGGGCGACCGGAACGATGTATTTTGAAGATATGCAGTCGTTGATTACGATGACGCCTATGACCGTTCTCGGGTTCGTGTTCTTCTTCGCAGGACTTGCGTTCAAAATATCGCTCGTGCCGTTCCATATGTGGGCGCCCGACGTTTACGAAGGTTCTCCTACGCCGACTACGGCATATCTCTCGGTCGTATCTAAGGCTGCCGCCGTATTCGTGCTGATGCTGACGCTCCACCATGTGTTCGGAGGAATGGAAAAGGTGTGGTACTACCTCATGTGGGTGATAACCGTGGTGACGATAGTGGTCGGCAACCTTTTCGCCATCAGGCAGAATGACATCAAGCGTTTCTTCGCCTACTCTTCAATTTCTCAGGCGGGTTACATTATGCTCGGTGTACTGCACGGATCGGAAATGGGGTTGAGTGCTACGGTATATTTCATATTGGTGTATCTATTCTCGAACCTTGCCGCGTTCGGTGTTATCACATCGGTGGAGAACCGGACAGGTCGGACCGAAATAGCCGCTTACAACGGGCTTTACAAGACAAATCCGAAGCTGGCGCTCGTGATGATGCTGGCGGTCTTTTCGTTGGCGGGAATACCTCCGCTAGGCGGCTTCTTCAGCAAGTTCTTTATTTTTGCATCGGCGGCCGAACAGGGAGATTATATCCTCGTGTTCATCGCTACCGTAAATACAGTAATATCGCTCTACTACTATCTGCGTATTGTCAAGGCTATGTTCATTAACGAGCCTGCCGCCGATATGGGAGAGGTGATGCGTACCGATGTGTACAATAAGGCGAGTCTCGTACTTTGTGTGGCCGGTATGCTGTTGGTCGGTGTTGTCAGCGGAGTATACGATTATATAGACGCCATAGGTTTCTAAATCAATACTTTGGTAGTAATATGACCGCCGGGGCAATAAAATCCCGGCGGTCATATTATTAGTGGCTTTGGCCCGATACGGATATTACATCTCCGTGCTATAAAATCCGTGTTTGTATTTGTTTATTATGTAACTGGTGAGATGCACTGCATAAGGCTTGTATATCGCAGATATATGGTCAGCAACAGTGGCGGAATGTGTTCGGGGTACATCCGTACACCTTTTTGAAAAATGTGCTGAAATGCCGTGCCGAAGGAAATCCGAGCACCGATGCTATCCGGTCGAGTGGGTATTTTGTTTCTCGGAGTAATTTTTGTGCGAATACTATACATTGTCTGTCCACGTATTCGGTATGCGACATACCGGTTTCGTGCTCGAGCATGTCTCGGAAATAGGCTTCGGACAGTCCGAGCCGTTCGCTGCAATCTTCTGCTGTCAGCCGAGTGCAGGTCGCAAACCCGTTGCACGTTACGTGTTCCGATACCAAAGCTGCGTAGTGTTCGAGCGTCTGGTGTACTGTCAGGCAGCGGGTGATGAACTGGCGTTCGTAAAATCGGGTCCCGTAATCGAACAATAGTTCGAAACGCTTGCATAGGACTTGTTTGCTGTATCCGTCCGCCGAATGGCACGTTTCGCCCTCTATCGCGTCCAGACAGTCGCCGATAACATGCTTTTCGCGCGACGACAGGTGCAGTGCTTCGTTAGTGCGATAGCCGAAGAAGGTGTATCCGGACAATTCTTTTTCGAGCGGTGTTCCGAGGAAAATATCCGGATGGAAGGCTAACGCCCGTTCTATGGCTCGTGGCGAATATATCGTATGACAGCCGGGTGCACGGAAGGTAAGTGTCCCGTCGGTATAGTCGTCGCTTTGCCAGCCGTATGCGCTCCCGCAACCGGACGTATCCGCTAACAGTATAGCTGTGTAATATCCGGAAGCACCGAGGTGGGTGAGCGTTGCCTCCGTTTCCGCACCGCAGGAAATATGTATCATGGAATGGATGTCAACCGTCCCCATAGCGTATATACCAAAAAGTGCGAGTGTCGGTTTCGTTAGTCTTGCGTCCGGAATTCGTTGGGTGTACAGCCGGCTATCCGTTTGAACATGCGGCTGAAGTGCTGCGGATATTGGAATCCGAGGTCGTAGGCAATTTGGCTCATTGTCTTGTCGGTAGAAAGAAGAGCCTCTTTGGCGCGGTCGATCAGTTTGGTTTGTATATATTCCGATGCCGTCTGCCCTGTTTGCCTGCGTATCATGTCGCCGAAATAGTTGGCCGAAAGAAAAACCTTGTCGGCGAAGTATTTGACTGATGGCAAACCCTCGCGCTGCGGGGCATCGCTGTCGAAATAGTCGTCGAGCAGATGCTCGAAGCGGGTGACTATGTCTTTGTTGGCTTCGCTGCGTGTCGTGAACTGACGCTCGTAGAAACGCATGCAGTAGTCGAGCAGCAGCCCGATGTTGGCTGTTATGAGGCGTCGGCTGTGTTTGTCGATGGCGTGTTCCAGTTCGGTCTCTATATTGTGCAGGCAATCCATGACTGTGCGCCGCTCCGCTTCGGAAAGGTGCAGTGCTTCGTTTGTTTCGTATGAAAAGAACGAATAGTTGCGTATCTCCTGTCCGAGTGCCGTCCCGCGTATGAGGTCGGGATGGAACAACAGTCCGTGTGCGGCCGGCTGTACGTCGGACAACATCTCTACATCGGTGACCTGCCCCGGTGCGAAGCAGACTACGGTTCCTTCCTGATAGTCGTAATATTGCCGTCCGTATTTGATGTTGCCGCACTTGACGTCTTTCAGAAAGAGTGCGTACACCCCGTAGTTGAACCATGCACGCGTGGGCCATCGGGTAGCCTGAGATAAGTCAACGACGCTGACCAGAGGATGCCGTGTCTCCAGTCCGAAAATCTTGTTGTAGCGGTCTACGCTGTCTAATTTTATGATCTCGTCCATAGTATCTGGGTTTGATATTCACAAAGATATAAGGTTATGCCGTGAAATCTAACACTCGGGATGCCGAATCCGTAATACGGGTACAAACATCTGTAAATGGTATACAAGTCCGACTGCCGGAGTAGGGTAATTTTGCACTCAAAGAGATAAAGAGTTGTTATTATGGATCGCAGGGAATTTCTGAAAAAGGCAGCCGGAGCATCATTTGCCGCGTTAGGAGCTGCTGCGGGTGTATCCCGCGTATTTGCTGAGCCGTTGTCCTCTCATATCGTAGGTGATGCGGATGATATTGCAGGCGGAAATAGACCGGATCGACAGATGGAGCGCCGCCGGTTGGGGAATCTGGACGTATCCGCCATCGGACTCGGATGCCTGCCGATGGTCGGGTATTACGGAGGAACTTACGACAAACGCGAGATGATCGCTCTGATTCGGCGGGCTTACGACAAGGGTGTAACCTTTTTCGATACGGCGGAGGTGTACGGCCCATATACGAGCGAGGAGTGGGTAGGCGAGGCTCTCGCACCGTTCCGCGACAAAGTGAAGATCGGCACTAAATTCGGGTTCGGGGTGGAGGAGAAGCAGCCTACGGCACTCAACAGTCGTCCCGACCACATACGACGTGCCGTAGAGGGGTCGTTGAAACGGCTTCGTACCGACCATATAGATCTGTTGTACCAACACAGGGTAGATCCGAACGTTCCGATGGAAGATGTCGCAGGAACGGTCAAAGAGCTGATGACGGAGGGGAAAGTGCTTCATTGGGGATTGTCCGAAGCAAGCGCCCGTTCGATACGCAGGGCACATGCCGTTTGTCCGGTTTCGGCCGTGCAGAGCGAATATGCCATATGGTGGAGGGAGCCAGAGACGAAGATATTCCCTACTCTCGAAGAATTGGGCATCGGCTTTGTTCCGTATTGTCCGCTGGGGCGTGCGTTCCTGACCGGAACGATCGACGAAATCAGCCGTTTCGAAAAACCGGACCGCAGGGCTACGCTTCCGCAGTTCACGCCCGAGGCGTTGAAGCATAATATGCCGCTTGTCGCCCTTGTCCGCTCGTGGGCCGAACGTAAGGGATTGACACCAGCCCAGTTCGCCCTTGTATGGATGCTTTCTCGCAAGTCGTGGATAGCTCCCATTCCCGGCACGACGAATCCCGACCATCTGGACGATTTTCTCGGGGCCGGGGCGGTCCGTCTGACGGCATGGGAGATGGAGGAGTTCGATCGCGACTATGCTAAAATAGACCTGATGGGCCATCGTGCCGATCCGTTTACCGAGAGTCAGATAGATAAATAACCCCGTTGCGACCGCATGGCGAAGAGTGCAGTGAACCTTAAAATAAAGAATTATGAGTATGAAAATTAAATCTATGCTTGCATTGGCATGTGCGTTTGCCGCGAGTGTTGTGATAACGAATGCACAGACAAATCAAAACAACGAAAGATATATGGAAAAGTTGAAATTAACGCAGGAGTGGGATAAGACGTTTCCCAAAAGCGACAAGGTACGCCACAGTAAGGTGACATTTACGAACAGATACGGCATCACGCTTGCCGCCGACTTATATGTGCCGAAGAATGCCGACGGCAAGTTGCCGGCAATCGCCGTCAGCGGCCCTTTCGGTGCGGTTAAGGAGCAGGCATCAGGCCTCTACGCCCAGACGATGGCGGAACACGGATATATTACCTTAGCTTTCGATCCGTCGTTTACCGGTGAAAGCGGTGGCGAGCCCCGTTATGTGGCTTCGCCCGACATAAATACCGAAGATTTCTCGGCAGCGGTCGATTTTCTCGTCATGCGCGATGACGTCGATGCAGAGCGTATAGGTATACTCGGCATCTGCGGTTGGGGCGGGTTTGCGATAAATGCCGCCGCTATCGACACCCGCATTAAGGCTACTGTAGCTTCGACAATGTACGATATGACGCGGGTGACGGCCAACGGTTATTTCGATACGATGGATGCCGATGCGCGTTATGAGTTGCGTAAGCAGTTGAATGCCCAGCGCACGGCGGATGCCGAGAACGGTTCGTATGCGCTTGCCGGCGGCGTGGTCGATCCGCTGCCGGAGGATGCGCCTCAATTCGTGAAGGATTATTACGCCTATTACAAGACTCCGCGCGGTTATCATAAACGTTCGCTGAACTCAAACGGAGGTTGGAACAAGACTTCGGCGTTGTCTTTACTTAATATGCCGATACTCGCTTACAGCGACGAGATTCGCAGCGCGGTTCTGCTGATTCACGGAGAGAAGGCACACTCGCGTTATTTCAGCGAGGATGCGTTCAAAAAGTTGAAAGGCGACAACAAAGAGCTGATGATTATTCCCGGTGCAAATCATACGGACTTGTACGACAGGACGGATGTAATACCGTTCGACAAGATTGATGCCTTCTTCGGGGAATATTTGAAACGCTAAGGTTGTCGTGTCGGGATTTGTCACGCATGTGCGAATTAAATGGAAATATTTGTAGTCATAGGATGTGTTGTGCGGGCTGTCGGATTAAAATATGAGAAGAGATGAAAAAGTTATTATTGGGCTCGCTTGTGTTTTTCGCTGTGTCGATGGCTGCTTGTATGGGAGCGGACGGAGATACGTCTCGGAGTGTATCCGGACAGACTGCCGTAGACGGTTCGGATACTACATCTACAGGTGGAAGCCGTTATCTTGTGATTTATGCTTCTCGTTCAGGTAATACGGAGCGTGTTGCTCGGCAGATTCGGACCATGCTCGGGTGCGACATACTGGAGATAGAACCTGCGGCGCCGTATAACGACAATTATGACGCAATGCTTGCACGGGCACGGGAAGAGTTGGCTTCCATACGTCAGGGTAATTATCCACAGGCCGGAACTGTTGAGACGGACTTCGACCGTTATGATATGGTTTTCATCGGCTATCCGATATGGTATGGCAGTATGGCGACACCGATGCAGGGTTTCCTGCATGAATATGCTTCGAAGTTGGCAGGTAAGCGAATAGCTTTGTTCGCTACGAGCGGTAGCAGCGGCATTTCTACTTCGGTTGGCGAGGCCGAACGGTTGTGTCCCGATGCGGATGTCCTCGGCGCCACATTGTTGCTGACGTCGGCTACATTACCGCATATGTCGTCTCGTGTCGGGGAGTGGTTGGAACGGCTTGGTATTGACCGCGACGGAAACGGTTCGGAAGAGTCGGCTCAATTGAAAGTCCGGATTACGGCGGGTGGGCGTTCGGTTACGGCTACGATGGAAGATAATACCGCAGGACGTGATTTTATGTCGCGTCTTCCGATGGAGGTGACGCTTAGCGACTATAACAATGCGGAGAAGATATTTTATCCGGCTCCGGTTCTGAGTGTCGAAGGTGTTGAGCGTGGTTGTGCCCCCATTCCCGGTGATATTGCGATATATGCGCCGTGGGGCAACGTGGCTGTTTTTTATAAAAGCTGGTCTCACAGCAATGATCTTATCAAGATAGGTCATATAGACGGTGACGGTATCGGAGTTTTGAGCGTTGAGGGTAGCGTGGGGGTGAAGTTCGAGAAGCTGTGAGTTTAACCCGAAATCTTTGACGCGAACGATACATGATGGTGTAAATATAAATAACTTTGATTATGAATATGTTGAAAATATTTTTTGCTTCGGCGGCCATATTGATGGCTGTCGGAGGCGTAACAGCACAGGAGATGAAAAAAACGGAAATACCTCAGAACATCAGCGCATTCCCGACAGGTGATGAAAACTCGGGCTATGCACAATATTTCAGCGGCAAATCGTGGTTGGCGCCGCTTACGACGATGAAGGCATTGAACGTACCGATGTCGAACGTGACGTTCGAACCTGGATGCCGCAATAATTGGCACAGCCATACGGGCGGCCAGATATTGATAGCGGTAGGCGGCGTGGGATATTATCAGGAAAAGGGAAAGCCTGCCCGTCGGCTAGAACCGGGCGACGTGGTCGAGATCGCTCCCGATGTGGTACATTGGCACGGGGCTGCGCCCGACAGTTGGTTCTCGCATTTGGCTATCGAGTGCAATCCGCAGATGAACAAAAATACGTGGCTCGGGCCGGTGAGTGATGCGGAGTATGCCGAGGCGGTGAAGTGAGTTTCGGTAAGAAACTTGCATAGAGGTTAATAACTATAAAATGGAATGATATGAGCAATAAAAAGATTTTAGTGGCATATTTTTCATGCAGCGGTACGACCGAGGCGGCAGCTCGTGAATTGGCAGCGGTGACGGGAGCCGACCTCTACGAGATAAAGCCGGCTAAACCGTACTCCCGCGCGGATCTGGATTGGAACGACCGTTCGAGCCGCAGCTCTGTGGAGATGAGAGACCCGTCTTCCCGACCGGCCATAGCCGGCGACATTCCCGATATGGGACAGTACGAACAGGTGTTCATCGGATTTCCCGTCTGGTGGTACATAGCGCCGACTATCATCAATACGTTCTTGGAGAGTTGCGATTTGTCGGGAAAGACAGTCATCCCGTTTGCTACGTCGGGCGGTAGCGGCATAGGTAATTGCGAGAAGAACCTGCGTGCGGCATATCCCGAAATCGGCTGGAAGAGCGGGAAACTGCTGAACGGAAGGGTATCTAAAAGCATGCTGGACCAATGGCTTGGTGGTGTTAAATAAATTTGTTAGGACTGTCGTGGTTCTGCTGACTGCGATACGGTCATATCCTGTCGCAGTCGGCGGAAACCGCATGTCGCCTGAATGGAAAAAAAAGAGGGAGATGAAGATAGTAGTGCTTACAGGTAGTCCCCGTATGAATGGGAATACGAATTATCTGGCGGAGCAATTCATCAAGGGGGCCGAAGAGAACGGACATTCGGTTTTCCGTTTCGATTGTGCACGCCACAAAATATCAGGTTGCATGGCCTGTAACCGTTGCGGAATGGATGGGGATTGCGTGCTGAAAGATGATTTTGCAATATTGCGTCCACATTTGATCGATGCCGACATGGTGGTTTTCGCGACTCCGATGTACTATTTCGGTTTTTCGGCACAGCTGAAAAGTGTCATAGACCGCTTCTATGCCATCAACGGCCGCATCAAGGGTGCGCCTAAAAAGACGGCGTTTTTGATGGCCTATGCCGATACCGATTCAAAAGAGGCGCAACCAATGCTTTCGCATTACAGGGCACTGACCGATTATCTCGGTTGGGAAGATGTCGGGACAGTTGTCGCGCCCGGAATGTGGCCTGCCGGCGCTGTCCGTAACACCCGTTACGGAGAGGAGGCGTACCGGCTCGGCAAAAGTTTGTAACCTTAATCGACTGGTGTATGAAAAAAATAATAACAGTGCTCCTGTCGCTTGCGGCGGTTTTTCAGACCGTAGCGCAGGAGCACGAGAAAAACGACGCTATGGACAGGACGGAACTTTGTAAACGGACCTATACCGCACTTTTCGGTGGCGAAGCCCTGACCGGGCAGGGCAGCGATCCGGAATTTATGGATATTCTTCAGAAATTTATTTTCGGCGAGGTGTTCGCGGTGGGCGACCTCGACCACAAGACCCGCGAACTTATTACCTGCACGACGCTTGCCGTTATGCAAACCCTACCTCAACTCAAAGCCCATGCCGGTGCGGCGCTCAATGTCGGAGTTACACCTGTGGAGCTGCGTGAGGCTATATACCAATGCGCTCCGTTCATCGGGTTTCCGAAGACGTTGAATGCGGTGGCGGTCATAAACGAGGTGTTCGGGGAACGGGGTATCGCTTTGCCGCTCGAAGCGCAGGGTACGGTTACGGAAGATGATCGCGCGGAAAAGGGGGCGGCTATTCAGCGGTCGCTTTACGGTGACACAATAGAGAGCAGGATGATCGGCGTGCCGGACGGAATCGAAGCCGATGCGTCTCGTTTTATGACCGAATATTGTTTCGGGGACATATATACTCGTGGCGGATTGGATATTAAGACACGCGAATTGCTGATATGCTGTATCCTCACCACCTTGGAAGCCGAAGATATGCTTCGAGTGCATGTTGCGGGTGGAATGAAACTGGGTAACGACCGTGCGACGTTGTCGGCGGCGGTTGTGCAATGCTTACCGTATATCGGTTTCCCTTCTGCGATGAAAGCGTTGGATGTAATTAAATCGGCAGGTTCTGATATAGGTAATAAACTCGTGCGCCTGTCGCGCATCATGGTCGATCCTGAGCGGTTGGCGGAATATAACGCTTTTCTGAAAGAGGAGATAGAGGCATCCATGCGACTTGAACCGGGAGTGTTGACTCTGTATGCCGTTGTCGAAAAGGAGCGGCCTGAACGGCTGACCATATTGGAGATTTATGCAGACAAGGCGGCATACGAGAGACATATTGGGACACCGCATTTCCTGAAATACAAGCAGGGGACGCTCGATATGGTGCAGTCGCTCGAACTGATAGATGCGACGCCTTTGCTGCCGGATCTTAAAATTAAATAAATACCGGCAATTGATTGTAAACGATAAATTGATGTTGATGATATGACACTTGACGAGTTTCTAGAATATGCGAAAACGGGCGGTCCGCTTGATACGCCCGACATCCGTCGGTTCATGGACGATATGAGCGACGAGGCGCGGCGTATCACCTTTGCGCTTAACGGTGCATATCATACACCCGACGAAGTGCGGGCATTGCTCTCGCGCCTTTTCGGGGCGGAGGTCGATTCTACGCTGCGCGTTTTCCCGCCGTTTTATACCGATTTCGGTAAGAATATCCATATCGGCGCAGGAGTGTTCATCAATGCCTGCTGTCACTTTCAGGATCATGGAGGGGTGACGCTCGGAGACGGTTGTCAGATAGGTCACAACGTCGTCTTCGCCACGCTGAACCACGGTCTCGCGCCAGAAGATCGTAAGACGACTTATCCGGCTCCCATCGTTCTCGAGCGCAATGTCTGGGTAGGGTCTAACGCTACGATCCTGCAAGGCGTTACGATAGGCGACAACGCAGTCGTGGCGGCTGGAGCCGTCGTGACGCGTGACGTCCCGGCAAATACGATCGTAGGTGGTGTGCCAGCCCGCATTATCAAATCTATTTTATAGATAGGGGGAGCGCGTAAGATAATTGTGACCCGAATTTACCATAGTGGTTGCAAGGGTGGAGAGTCCGACGTGGGCTCTCTACCTTTTTATGTTGATACTCTGTGTATGTCTTGGAACTGATCTGTAATAGACTATGTTTGTATCATACACTGAATCTGGATAATACAAAAGACGTATGAAATTTTTAATGAGTTTAGCCCTATTATTTACAGTCCATCAATTTGCTTTCGGGCAAGATGGTTATATTGATGTGAAAAAACTACCCGCACCTGACTGTACAGGTAAGCAAACGATGAATACTAAGTTCGCCAAAACTTCTGAGGCAAACGGCGTAATCGTTGTCGTACCTGATAATCCTTCCGAAGCAGACAAAATGGAAGGTATGCTTCAATATTATGATCAGGCAGGAATAAAAAAAGAGTCTGAATTGACACAGGAAGATTATTTCAAAGCAATCATCTTGTTGGGTGTCATATCTGATTTCAAACATTGGGAGAGTTTTGAAATTCCTATCAACCGGATGAAAGATGGTTTCGTGTTCAATAATGAAACATATGCCGATAAATCCGATGCCATTTATTATGCAAGCGAAAACAGATGCGTATATACGGGAAATTCGATGACCGTGATTCAGGCTTTAAGCGGAACGATGCAGTATTATGATTACATGATTCTAAGGAATGGTTTGTTGTCTGAAATGTTTATCCATAACGAAGGACCAATCGATTTGGATGCGATAAGGGAGGCGAATTACGATAAACAAGACTTAACTTATTACAATTTGTTTGTCGATAAAAAGATAAAGAATCTGGAGATATCTGATTCAATAATAGTTGATATATGCCAGACTATGGATCTACCTTTGCCTACGTTTAAGATAAATGCCTATTGTCATCACAATCCTAATGCAACACGCTTGTTCTCAAATTTTTATCCTTTTGCCGGTTGCGATGTTTTGGCTGACGACATGGTGTTTGGAACTGTCCAACTGGAAGCTATCCATGTCACCGGGCGAAACAAGGGGATGATTTCGCATGAAACATTTCATGTGTTATGGGAAAAGTTAGTCTCACAGGATTACGGAAACCAATTCTTCAATGAAGGTATTCAAACTTATTATGAGTTCTTGAAGAGTCCTCAAAAAGTTTCAAACGCTGTTAAGATACAAAAGAAATATCCCGATTATGACATTTTGAAAATGGTGACAAAAGGAGACAGTCAATCCTTCTGGAGTGGACCGGGAGAAGGGAAGAATAATATGCCCATATCGTATGATATTTCGGGACTGGTCGTGAAATTTATGGTCGAAAACTGGGGGTTGGATAATTTTAAGCGTTTTTTCGCGAATCCAGACAAGACGGAAGCTATTAGAACTATGTGCGGGGTGTCTCCAGAACAATTGGTTGTCAATTATAAAGGATGGTTGCAACAATTCCCGGATATTGATTGACGCCAAGGGTGCAGGGGATATGTGCTGATAGATAACGGTAAATTTTATTTTATGAACTTTATGAAAATTAAAGCGTCTGAAAATCATTCGATTCTCAGACGCTTTTGCGTGTACCCGGAGCCGGGATCGAACCGGCACGGACATTGCTGTCCACAGGATTTTAAGTCCGGCGTGTCTACCAATTCCACCATCCGGGCAGCCTTACTGTCAATATGGCGCGTACCCGTCCGAAACAGGGCGGCGAGGCTATATTGACGGCCTCAAAAGTACAATATTTTTCGCAATTACCAAACCTGTCGCCCTATTTCGTGTATCCGACAGGGTGGTTGAGTTGTAGGACCTTGTCCCCGTCGAATTCGAGCAGTTCGGATAGCTTGGCTTTATTCATTGTGCCCCTCGGAACTGTCGCCAAACCTGCCCCGGCACAAAAAAGCGATATGTTCTGCGATACGATCCCGGCGTCTACTGCCGACATCGCGAGTGCCCCTGCATCCTTGCTTCCGAAACGCTTCATGTCAGATACGATCAGGAGCGATATGGGGGCTTCCTTGGCGAAATCCTGTCCCGATGCGATGTATTCGCGTGCGTCAGTCGTCGAGATATGTTTCAATTCGTGTGCGGCCGCATCGTACAGATATATGCCGTCTTTGGAGAATACATAAACGTCTATCTCCTGCCTGTTCATGGCGGTGGGAGCGGTACGTTTTTGTTCTGTCGGGCGATTGTAGCCGTTGGCGGCCCAGAGCAAATCGGACAGGTCTTGCAGAGAAAGTTCTTTGGCGGAGAATCCGCGCGTGGATTTGCGCTCTTCGAAGGCTTTCATCATCGTGACCTTTCGTGACATGTCGGGCCGTTCGAGTTTGATGTTCCGAGGCTCTTGCGCTCCGGCGGCAGAGGCTATGCCGAATGCGGCAGCCATCATTAAAATGCGTGTTTTCATACGGGGAGTTTTTTTAGTGAGGTGTTGATGTGCTTTATGACCTCTTCGGGATGTGACGGATCTAACCACGTGATTGATTCGTCGCGTCCGAACCATGTCATCTGTCGTTTTGCATAACGGCGAGAATTGCGCTTGATTAGTTCGATGGCATCGTCTTTCGATACCGTGCCGTCGAAATAGTCGAACAATTCGCGGTATCCCACGGTTTGCAGTGAGTTGAGTTCGCGGTGCGGATAGAGCGCACGGGCTTCCGCTTCCAATCCGGCTTCGATCATCTTGTCCACCCTGAGGTTTATGCGGTCATAGAGTTTTTCGCGCTCGACGAGGGTTCCGATTTTGATGATGTCGAAATCGCGTGTCTTGGTGTTCCCGCTGCGGAAAGAGGAGTAGGGTAGGCCTGTTTGCAGGCACACTTCAAGGGCGCGTATTACACGCTGTGGGTTGTGTTTGTCTACCCGTGCGTAGTGTTCGGGGTCGAGCTTGCTCAACTCTTCGAGAAGCGGGGCCAACCCATCGGATTCGAGCCTGTCCGATAACTTGCGCCTTATTTCCGGATCGCCTTTAGGAATGGCGTCCAATCCTCCGCACAGTGCGTCTATGTATAATCCCGAACCGCCGACCGCCACTACTATGTCGTGCTCCGTGAATAGTACGCGCAGCAGTTCCAAAGCATCTTTCTCGTATTGTCCGCTGGTGTACAGGTCGGTGATGTCGTGCGATGCCACGAAATAATGCTTCACACGGGCCAGTTGTTCCGCATCGGGTTGAGCCGTCCCTATCGGCATTCCGCGGAATATCTGTCGGGAATCGGCCGAGATGACCGGTGCTTTGAAATATTCTGCGACGGCGATACCGAGGTCAGTCTTGCCCGATCCTGTGGGGCCGGCTATGACCACCAGAGTTTTAGTATTCGTCGTCATAGTATTCGTCGCCTTCGAAACTGCCGAATTCTCCCAGCGCTTCATCGAATATGGAGTTGCCGCCTTCGGCGGTTTGTGTCGGTTCGTATTGGTCGGGGGCCGGCGCAACCGACAGCACCGTTTTCGGGTATCCGGCTTCGGAATCGACTTCGACCGCTCCGGCGGATTCCAGATAGAAGGCCCGGTCGTTGAACATGTCGAAGAGGTAGATGAGGCGCGCTTGAGGCAGGCCCAGCACTTGGGCGAGAGTTACGCTCTGCATCGGTACGGGCCCGTCTTCGCCCATGTCCATAAGCGTGAATTCCACAAGTTTGTTCCACTGCGGGTCCGATGCGAAGAACGATACTATTCCGTCACGGTCGTAGCCGAGGTCGCCGGATATGAATTCGTGTAGGTCGAGTAGTGTGCTTTTGCCGTCGATCTCGTATTCGCGGACGAAGTTGTCGTTCTCGTCGCTAAGCATCCGTAGTTTATATATTGTCGGCATAGTCGTGAGTATTATGCGGTTTAAGCAAATATAGTGTTTAAAGTATGTCTTTTAGCCTTTTCAGACGTATTATATAGATGCGAGAAAATCCATGACGTCCACAGCGTCGGGGTAGTCGGTCAGTTTCGGCGACTGGGCGAGTCCGAACGGTACGCCGCGCGGGTGTTCGGTCTGCCCGACTACGCATTGCAAGTGGGTGTCGTTGTCTCGCAGCCATTGTTCGGTGGCTGCGCGGCTTTCCGAAGCGTGCCATGTTATTTCGCTTATGTATGCGGGAAATTCCTCGTCTTCACGCAGGATGTAGAACACCCCTTTAGTGTGGTGGCGGCCTTCGACTGCCAACATCGACGAGCGTTGCCTGAAATTGTTCATATACTTGCCGTTGATGCCAGACCACGAATCGAACGCGCGTACAAGTACGTTTAAATCGTAACCGGGCGGCAGTATGAGGTGGCTGACGTTGCGGCATCCGAGTCCCGAATATGTGAATATGTCGTCGGCGAGTCTGGCCAACTCTTCAGGAGTCTCGTTTCCGTCGAGTACTGCGGCCGACGACCGACTGCCGCGAAATATTGCCGGCAGATGCCCGTATCGGCTTCGGAAATAGCGGTTCGTATTGTCGCTGCCAGTCGCGATGATGGCATCCGGCGTGCTGTCTCCAAGTTCGTATATTGGAATCTGCGGATATATCTCCGTCAGTTGTGAAATCATATACGACATGAGTGCTTTGTCCTTGGATGACATTTTTAGGAACAGACTGTGCCCACTGACAATGACGCATAGCAGGTCGAAGAAGCCTACGAGCGGGATGTTCCCGGCCATGATGACGCCTACGTTCTTAGGTGTCGTAACGGTAGGGTAGGAGGCTGCCCACGTCTGTAAAGCCTGTTGGTCGAGCATGGTTTTGCGGATGCTGGCGACAGAGTTCGTTATGTCGCCGTGCGAGAACCAACCGTTTTCGGCGGAGGCCCGTGCTATGGCCGCACGGCTTGCCGCGTCCCGTCCGAACGTTTCGAGCCGTCTGCCCAGTTCGGCGAAAACGGCTATGGTGTTTTCCTTGTCAAGTTTCATCGAAACAAAGATAGGAATTTCATGAAAAAACGCGATATTTGTCCGTCTAATAAACGTTCAGATGAAATTTCTCGCAATAATTCCAGCCCGTTATTCTTCGTCGAGGTTTCCGGGCAAACCGTTGGCCATGATAGAGGGTAAACCTATGGTGCAGCGTGTCTATGAACGCGTTTCGGAGTATTTTGCCGACTGTTGGGTAGCCACTGACGATGAGCGTATCGAGGATGCCGTCAAGGGATTCGGGGGCCGTGTCGTGATGACCTCGGCCGACCACAAGAGCGGTACAGACCGGTGTGCCGAGGCGCTGTGGAGAATAGAGGCGACTGCTGAACAGGTGTTCGATGTGGTTGTGAACATACAGGGCGACGAACCTTTTATCGCCGAGGAGCATCTCGAAAAGATAAAGGGGGCGTTTTCGTCAGACGGGACGGAGATAGCCACGTTGGTGAAGCCGTTCTCGGCAGACGAGGATATTGCGAATCCCAATTCCCCGAAGGTGGTGCTTGATAAGGATGGGAATGCCATGTACTTCAGCCGCAGCGTTATCCCATACATAAGGAACAAAGAGCGTGAGGAGTGGCAGGAGTCCCATGTGTTCTACAAACATATCGGGGTATATGCGTGGAGAACGGAAGTTTTGCGGGCCGTGACACGTTTGCCACAGGGCGTGTTGGAGTTGGCCGAATCGCTCGAGCAATTGCGCTGGATAGAGAACGGATACCGCATAAAGACGGTCGAAGTGAGTATCGAAACCGTAGCGGTCGATACGCCGGAGGATCTGGAACGTGTCGTTGCGATGATGTCGCATCGGGTGTAAATCCGATGTTTTGCAGAAAATAGATAGGATTCGGTTGTATTTTTCTGATTATTTGTATATTTGCGCTACCGAAAATTCTTCCGGCGGCCTGTTTCTGGCCGTAAACAATCAGAAAACATAGAATTAAGTTTCTCATATGCAGGATATTGAAGTGTTGAGGGGCAAGACCCTTGCCGAACTCCGTGAAATCGGTCGTTCGTTGGGTATCAAGGCCCAGATGAAAAAGGACGACCTTATCGCGAAGATAGTGGAGGCCGCAGGAAGCGTAGAGACGCCGCAAGCGCAGAGCGAGACTGTGCCGGAGACCGTCGTGGTTGCCGTAAAGGCGCGCCGTGGTCGCAAGCCTAAATCGGCGGTTCAGAATGTCGAAGCGGAATCGGCATCAGACGTGGTTCAGGAACTGGTATCGCAGGCAAATCCGGCCGAGCAGGGTGGGCATCGGCGTAGACGTATAAGTCGTGGCGAAGCGGTGGAATATTCTGCACCGTATGAGCATCGAGTACGCGGCAGCGAACTTCCGGAAGGGGAGGGAGAGAATATCGTCGGGTCTAAAATAGATGCCGGTTACGACGGGTCGCAACCCGATACGGGATTCAATCCTGTCGTAGTGCCTGAGCCGGGTAATGATAAACCGGAGGTCGTCGAGGCCGGCGAACGTCCGCAGGAGACGGTTCAGCAGACGGGAAATGAGGGAGAAGGTCAGCAGTCTGTGCAGCAGAAAGCCAAGCGCGGCCGCAAGCCCGATCAGGTCAAAATGTCCCAACAACAGAATCAACAGGAGCCAGTTATTCCTAAAATAAAAGAGACGCGCGACGATTTCGTTGGTGTTGTAGAGGGTGAGGGTGTACTCGAAATAATGCCCGACGGATACGGATTCCTTCGTTCGGCCGATTACAACTATTTGAACTCGCCTGACGACATATATGTGTCGCCGTCGCAGATAAAACTGCTCGGCCTGAAACCGGGCGATACGGTGCAGGGTACGATTCGTCCGCCGAAAGAGGGCGAAAAGTATTTCCCGCTCGTCAAGGTCAACTATGTGAACGGCTTGCAGCCCGACCTCATACGCGACCGAGTGCAGTTCGAGTTCATGACGCCGTTGTTCCCTACAGAGAAGTTCACGCTTACGGGGAATGGACACAATAACCTTTCTACGAGGGTCGTAGACCTTTTCTCGCCGATAGGCAAGGGGCAGCGGGGCCTTATCGTGGCGCAGCCGAAAACGGGTAAGACCGTGCTGTTGCAATCCATAGCCAATGCCATCGCCGACAACCATCCGGAGGTGTATATGATCGTGTTGCTCATCGACGAGCGCCCGGAAGAGGTTACCGAAATGGCCCGTAACGTGAAGGCTGAAGTGATTTCGTCCACGTTCGACGAGCAGGCCAGCCGACACGTTAAGGTCGCGGAGATGGTGTTGGAGAAGGCCAAACGTATGGTGGAGTGCGGACACGACGTCGTTATATTCCTCGACTCCATTACGCGTCTGGCGCGTGCGTACAATACCGTACAGCCGGCATCGGGCAAGGTGCTTTCGGGTGGTGTGGACGCCAACGCCCTGCATAAGCCTAAGCGTTTCTTCGGCGCGGCCCGTAATACGGAAGAGCGCGGTTCGCTTACCATAATAGCTACGGCTCTCATAGATACCGGTTCCAAGATGGACGAGGTCATATTCGAAGAGTTTAAGGGTACGGGTAACATGGAGCTTCAGCTCGATCGTAAGCTCGCCAACAAGCGCGTTTATCCTGCGGTGGATGTTATCGCATCGGGGACCCGCCGCGAAGACCTGCTGCTCAGCAAAGAGGTATTGCAGAAGACATGGATATTGCGCCGTTTCCTCGCCGATATGACGTCGGTAGAGGCGATGGAGGAGATAAAGAAGCATATGGAATCTACTACCAGCAATGAGGAACTGCTGATTACGATGAACAAATAAGAAACTTCAATCTAACGCAACGGGGCCGGACAATAAAAGTCCGGCTCTTTTGTTATACAAGAATAGGGCTCGGTAGATGAAAACATAGACTTATGAAGAGATTATTGTCGGTGATCTTTGTTGTGTGCTGTGCCGTTACGTCTGTAATGGGGCAGCAGGAACGTGATTTCTATGCTCGCCTTTCGGATGCAGCTTTGGAGTTGACGCAGGATGTTGTGGTGTACGATCCGGCGTATTTTCGTATCGGTTATCCCGGAGGCGATGTGCCGGCAAATAAAGGCGTGTGTACGGATGTGGTCATAAGGGCATACCGTAAGTTGGGGATAGACTTGCAGAAAGAGGTTCACGAAGATATGAAAGCTGATTTTGCAAAGTATCCGAATAATTGGGGATTGAAGCGGCCGGATACGAATATCGACCATCGGCGCGTTCCGAATCTTATGGTGTTTTTCAGTAGGCACGGGCAGAAACTTCCGGTAACGGATAATGCGGCGGATTACCTGCCAGGAGACGTCGTGTGCTGGATGCTGTCGGGAGGTGCGACACATATCGGAATAGTCGTAGATCGTAAGTCGTTGACATCCAATCGTAACAAGGTTGTGCATAATATCGGGGCCGGTCAGGTAGTCGAAGATTGTTTGTTCGAGTACAAAATTATTGGCCATTATAGATACAGGAAATAAACAAATTTCCTATATTTGCACTTGCTTATTCGGAGGATGGGGCCCATATAGTTTGGGATCGCATTCGGAGAATAAGAGGGGAATAATGCGGAAATAGCTCAGTTGGTAGAGCATCAGCTTCCCAAGCTGAGGGTCGCCGGTTCGAACCCGGTTTTCCGCTCAAACCCTCGGACAATGAGGAGGTTATCTTAGACAAAAGCTCTTAAAACCACG
>CALYBQ010000002.1 GCA_944415565.1 uncultured Rikenellaceae bacterium | reverse complement strand
GTCCATTTTGTAGAACTCGTGACGCTGAATCGAGTAGGAGCAGTTACGGTGCGTGTTGGAGGAGGAGGAGGAGCAGGAGCAGGAGCAGGAGCAGGAGCAGGAGCAGGAGCAGGAGCAGGAGCAGGAGCAGGAGCAGGAGGTGTCTGTCTACTTGCCTGTTGTGCAAGCGTTCCCGGCGATGCCGTTGTCCTTACAGCCTGTGGCTTGCTTACCGTTTGTTGCGTGGTTGCTGTCGTCGTGCTGTTGATGCTTGGAGCCGATGGGGCAGCCTGTTGTTGCGGGGCATATTCGAGTTCGTACAATCCGTTCGGTGTCACGAATATGCACCCAAGGCCTTTGATCGGATAGTTGCCGAGTGCCGCTATGCTGTGTTTGATTTCCGCTATGTAAGTGTCTATCGCGCCGAGTGCATCCTGTTCGCTGATGTTCAGTTTCGTTGCGAGCATGGAGGTGAGTACCCCGTCGTCTTTTTTCAGGAACTCAACGAGGACCACTTCGCCGCTGTCCTTGCGGATGAAAGCCCCGAATCCGGGTATGACCAGCCTTTTGTTTCCGCTGGCTATGTATTCTGCAATTAATTCGCTTATCATTTCTAACTAACGATTATTTTACAAAAATACTTAATATTTTGATAGAATGCCGTAGCCGTCGCTATTTTTTAGGTCATTCGGCCGAAAACTTGTACTGTTTTGTGGTGCTTTTTTCCGGCGGTTGCGATTCGTGCAGGCGGTTGATGGCAATCGGGTGTCGTAGATAGCAGCGTGAAGAGAGGTTTGGACCGGGGAAATGGAATGATCTCTATGTGTTTTTGCTCGGGATGACGTTATTTTTCAGTGCTTTTGCGTATTTTTAACGTGCAAATGTTGGTAATGACGAAAAGAATTATCTACTTTGCAGCCCTTTAATAATTGCGATCCGTCTCGTCTACATCGTTCGGTTTTTGTGAATGTAGCTCACGCGGATTGATTTAAAACTGTTGAGTGGGATGAAAAACAAGTACATGGATCTTATCGAACAGACGTTCGAATTTCCTCAGGACGAGTTTACGGTCGTCGATAATGAACTGCATTTCAATGACGTTCCGCTGATGGACATAATCAAACAGTACGGGACACCGTTGAAAATCTCTTATCTTCCCAAGATCACGTCGCAGATACAGCGAGCAAAGCGTATGTTCAATGTGGCGATGGCGAAGGTCGATTACAAAGGCGACTATAAATACTGTTATTGTACGAAAAGTTCCCATTTCAGCTTTGTGATCGAAGAGGCGCTGAAGAACGACATACATCTCGAAACATCGTCGGCTTACGATATACATATCATAAACGCCCTCTACGAAAGCGGCCTTATCGACAAGGATCGTTTCATCGTGTGCAACGGTTTCAAGCGTCCGCATTACGTGGAGAATATTGCCGCCTTGATTCACGACGGTTTCGAGAACACTGTTCCCGTGCTTGACAATAAGGACGAGCTCAATCTTCTTGAGACGGCCCTCGAAAAGAAATGTAAGATAGGTATTCGTATCGCGTCGGAGGAAGAGCCAAAATTCGACTTCTATACGTCGAGGCTCGGCATACGCTACAATGATATTGTCGATTTCTACCGCCAGAAGATTATGCGGAACAAGAAGTTCGACCTGTATATGCTGCACTTCTTTATCAACACGGGCATAAAGGACACGGCGTATTACTGGAACGAGCTGAACAAGTGTCTGAATGTATATTATGAGTTGAAGAAGATATGTCCGACGCTGAAGACATTGAATATCGGAGGTGGTTTCCCGATTAAGAATTCGCTGTCGTTCGAGTACGATTACGAGTACATGGCCGAGGAGATAATCTCGCAGATCAAGGGTTTCTGTACGCAGATGGAGATAGAGGAGCCGAACATATTCACCGAGTTCGGATCGTTCACGGTAGGCGAAAGCGGTGCGACGTTGTTCTCCATAATCAATCAGAAGCAGCAGAACGACAAGGAGCTTTGGTATATGGTCGATAGTTCTTTCATGACCACACTGCCAGATACTTGGGGTATCAAACAGCGCTACATCCAGCTCGCAATAAACAACTGGGATCGTGAGTACCAGCGTGTCTTCCTCGGCGGGCTTTCGTGCGATAGCGAGGATTATTACAGCGGCGAAGCGCATCAGAACGCCATCTTCCTTCCGAAACTCGTGGGCGACGAGCCGCAGTATATAGGCATGTTTCATACGGGGGCTTATCAGGAGGAACTGGGCGGTTTCGGCGGTATACAGCACTGCCTGATCCCGGCGCCGAAGCATATAATCATAGACAGGGAAAAAGGTGAGTCGGATTACTATACTCGTCTTTTCGCCAAGGAACAGAGCTACCGTTCTATGATGCGTATTCTTGGCTACTAAAATAAATAGGCGCAAAAATAACACATAAGGTTGCGGGGTTGATTTTTTTGTGTATATTTACGTATGCCGTGTAGCGCGGCGTACTCAAAATTACTAATCCCAACTTAACGGCTCCTATGTGTATCAGGAGGTTTGTATTTGTTTGCATAGCAGCGTCCTCGGCAATTTGTACCAACGCACAACATAACCCTTACGAGTATTATATATCGGGGAGTTCGTCCCAATTCATAGAAAGCGGCAGACGGGAGACTGATCTGACGCTTTTTTATTCCCCGTTGGAGGGAGGAATCGATATTTTCACTAAGATGTCCGAGTTCAATTTTTCGGCGTCGAGGTATTCGAGGCGAGGTTTAGTCATGACGATGGAGCGTACCTATCTCGGGAATCTGGAGTTGTCGGGCAGTTTGACAGGCCGTCCTAATTACACGCTGTACTCGGCTTTCAGGCGATTGAGATTACCGAAGCATACGGTCGGCGGCAATGGTATGGACGGGAGTGCTGCAGGTTTGGTTGGTGGGGTCGAGACCTATATGCCTGACACGGATATGATGCCGGAGGGTATGCGTGGCGGGCTGGCGTTTAGTAATCGCAGTGGAGTGGGGGTGAATTACGATGTTATGCACAAGGTGAATGAACGCTATTCGGTTGCGGCCGGTATATATCTGAAGAGCGGAAAGAACGCCACGATGCACGATCTGGTTTCGAGGGAGTTTACATTCTCTATGCTGCATAATTATAAGATCGCCGATTTTCACAATGTATTTGCTGGGCTTTCCGGAGGAGCTTCCGTCGGGGATGTGAGGTCGTCGGCGACCAAAGAGGCGTTCGAATTGACAGGTGATAATTATTACGATCCTTCGTGGGGATATGTCGGAAGCGACAAGGAACACTCGCGAACGAGGAAGGATAATCCTTGGATGGTTTATGCGGGGTATGAAGGTCGATTGACGGAGAGGACCGAGATAGAGGCGACGTTGTCTTTTTACTATAACCGGAACGCTTACAGTTCGCTTGCGTGGTTCGATGCGGAGACTCCCTACCCGGATTATTACCGTTATATGCCAAGCTATTATGGCGACACGCCGATAGGCGATATGCTGCGCGATCAATGGCGGGCCGGTGACCCGACCGTGACCCAGATAGATTGGGAGCGTATGTGCGAAGCCAACCGATACGGAGGACAATTGCCTGTTGAGGGCGGCGGTTCACGTTATTTTATCGAGGACAGGGTTGAACTTAGCAACGAATTGCAGGCTGTCGTATCGGCCCGTACTGTTTTCGACGACCGTTCGGCCGCGAGTTATGGCGTAAGGTTGCGTGGCGAGAAAGTTCGGTATTTCAAAGAGGTGGACGATATGCTCGGAGGCTCGGCATTTATAAATGCCGACCAGTATCTTGCCGACACGTCGCGTTATGGCAGCAAGTGGTTGAACGACCTACGCAATCCCGGACGCTTGGTGGGTGAGGGCGACAAGTTCGGTTACGACTATTATCTGAATATGCGTAGAGCGGAGGTGTTCGGAATGTACGAGTACGCGAACGACCGTTTTCGTCTGAATGTTGCCGCAGAGCTCGGAGGTGCGGAACTCGAACGTACCGGAAATTACGAAAAGCAGTTGCATCCCGGTTCCGGATCTTACGGAGATTCGAAAAAGATAAGATTCGATACATATACCGCCAAACTGTCGGCCGGTTACGCTTTTTCTCCGAAACATATTATCCGCATAACTGGAGTAGCTGCCGAAACGCTTCCCGTGGCTGCGGGTATGTTCGTCTCACCGCAGTCGGCTAATCTGGTGATAGACGCACCGCGGACCGTTACCGTTTTTTCGGGCGAGGGCGAATATATTATGACTCTCAACAATTTCATGTGCCGGCTGACGGGATTCTATACGGCGACGTCGCACGAATCGGCCGTGTACTCGTATTATGACGACATAGAGTCGGAGTATTCAGATATGGTACTGGACGGGATGTCGAAACGTTTTTACGGCGTTGAGGTGGGGGCTCGTTATGATTTATCGCCGAGATTGTCCCTTTCCGCAGCCGCTTCGGCCGGCCTGTACGAATATGCGTCCGACCCATCGGTAAAGATATATAACGACGCTTTGCTCGTTCCGTATGTGGAAGATGCACGCACTTATCTGACCGGATACCATATCGGCAATACGCCGGAGTTGGCCGCGAGTGTGGAATTGATGTATAATATGTATGGGTTTACGACGTCGCTGACCGTGAATTATATGGGCCGGCGTTATGTCGCACCCAACCCGTTGCGCCGCATGGAGCGGGCCTACATGCTGGCCGATTCGCGCGAACGTTTCCTTGAGTTCGTGGCTCAGGAAGAGCTGCCCGATGCCTTGACGGTCGATTTTTTCATAATGAAGTCGTTCGATTTCAAGAAAGGCGGATTGACGGTGTTCATGTCGGTCGATAACCTGCTCAATAAGAAGGATATTATATACAGCGGCTATGAGCAGATGCGGATAATGCGAAGGGGAACTGGTCTGTCACAAAGGTACGTGCCGTTCGATTCGAAATACCTGTACAGTTATCCGCGAAGTTTTTATTTGTCGGCGATATATAGATTTTGAGCCTTATGAGAAAGTTGATTGCAATATTGATACTTTGCGTGTCGCTATGCGGATGCGATAAAGACAGCGTATGCGGCGATTGCTGCGATGGAACGCTGAGCGTATACCCTAACATGGATATAGGCGATATGCGCGATATGTATGCTGGCGAGCCTGTGACTGTCAACCGCGATGCGGTGATTGCGGGCAGGGTTACGGCTAACGACATTTCCGGTAATTTCTACCGAACGTTCATTATCGAGGATGCTACAGGAGCCGTTGAGGTCCGGGCCGGATTGTACGACTTGAAAAATCTTTTTCCCGAAGGGCGGTATGTTGTTGTTCGGGCCGGAGGGCTGACAGTTTCGGATTATAACGGGGTGTTGCAGATAGGGCTTGCTCCATCCGGCGGACGTCATCAGGCCGACTATTTCGGGCACAGGGCGGTTGTGGATAAGTATGTCGTGCGCGGCAGATTGGAAGAGAAAATAATTCCGATGACTGTTCGTCTGGATCAACTCGATGACGATATGTGCGGCCGTCTGGTCCGTATCGAAGGAGTCGCGCTTAAAGACGGCGAAGCTGGGACGTGGGTGTCGGCCGATGATTTTTCGAGTTATTCCACGAGGGTTTTCAGAAGTGCCGACGGTTGGGAGATAAACGTGTCCACCAGTAAATATGCGTCGTTTGCGGGCGAAAGGATTCCTGTGGGTACGGTGTCCCTGACAGGTATTCTGATGAAAGAGACTAACTATGCTTTAAGGCTCAGGACTATCGGAGATGTCGAGGTGGATTAGATATATATTGTTTTGTATGGTTTTGCTGTCGTGTGCTTGTGACTTCAAACCTCCGCTGGAGGCGCGAGGACATGAGCCGGAGGTCGTCTCCATCGCTTATTTGAAGTCGTTGTACTGCGGTGTCCCGGTAAAGATACGAAAGGAGATCAGCATAGAGGGGAGAGTGGTTGCTAACGACCGTTGGAGTAATTTTTACAGGAGCATAGTGGTGCAGGATGCGACGGGTGGCTTGGAGGTCAAGCTGGAGGCAGACGGATTGTTTCTGTTGTTTCCTTATGGCGAGAAGGTACGCATAAATTGCAACGGACTGGCGTTGGGGGCGTATGGCGGGACTGTACAACTTGGTGTCGTTTCTGACGATACCGCTTATGAGACAGGGTATATTCCTGTGAACAGAATATTCTCGACCATAAAAGTGATTCCGGGGATGTCGGCCGAACCTATTCCTGTGCCTTTTACGATAGCGCATTTATATAGTTCACAATTCGATGCGGCACGTTATGTCGGCCGACTCGTGAGACTGTCGGGAGTACAATTTGCGGAATCGGACGCCGCGTTGACGTGGGCCGAAGGTGCGACCGGGGCGACGAGCCGCATACTGACTGACATTCATGGTAATGAGTTGGATGTGCGTACCAACGCAAAAGCTTCATTCGCAGGCGATTTGCTTCCTGTCGGGAGCGGTGCGATAACGGGGATACTCGGATGGTTCAATGGCCGACCGCAACTGATGATTTACGACCCGCGCGAGGTCGATATGGACGCTTCTCGGTTCTGACTATTAGTTTGAAATTGGTTGAAACGAAGCTGTGATGTTGCCAATTTGCCGAGTTGTGCTTTTCGATTATCGTTATGTGCAACGCATTGGTCGAGTTTGGCTTGTCGTCTGTGATTTATTTTTGAAATATACCCCACACTGCAAACTGTCTGCGGTATAAAAATGTGCGGTAAAATAATCCAGTCAGCTATTAGGCAGCATTCTGTTGACCGCACAATATATTCATATTGGTGCGGCCAGCGTCTGCCGATGGTGTTTGTCGGGGAGGTGAACGACCGGTGTCGTTCGAAACTATGGCAAGGGCGGCGTTATTCCTTGTGCAGCTCTTCCCATATCATGTCTTTCAGTACGGGGATGTTGTATCCGCTTACAGACGATATGAATACACTCGGTATGCCTTCCGGAATTTCCGACCGCATCTGCCGCATCATCTCTTCGTCCAGCATGTCGCTTTTGGAGATGGCCAGCAACCTGCTTTTGTCGAGCAGTTCCGGGTTGTATTGTGTAAGCTCGTTCAACAATATCTCGTATTCGCCGCGTATATCGTCCGAGTCCGCCGGAATCAGGAACAACAATATCGAATTGCGCTCTATGTGGCGCAGGAAACGTGTACCCAGTCCGCGCCCCTCGTGCGCCCCCTCTATGATTCCGGGTATGTCCGCCATCACGAACGACATATGATCCCTGTATTCGACTATGCCGAGATTGGGTTCGAGAGTGGTGAATGCGTAGTTGGCTATTTTCGGCTTTGCTGCCGACACCACCGACAGAAGCGTAGATTTGCCGGCGTTGGGGAATCCTACGAGGCCTACGTCGGCGAGTATCTTGAGTTCGAGGATGAACGCACCCTCTTGCATCGGTTCACCGGGTTGGGCATAGCGAGGAGCTTGATTGGTTGACGATTTGAAGTGCCAGTTGCCGAGCCCGCCACGCCCGCCTTTCAGCAGGACGAGTTGCTGTCCGTCTTCTGTCACCTCTCCGATTATTTCCCGCGTTTCCGCATCGCGCGCTATCGTGCCGAGAGGTACGTCTACCACGATGTCCTTGCCGTCGCGCCCGCTGCTGCGTGCACCCGAACCCGATTGCCCGTCCTCGGCGAAGAGGTGGCGTTTGTATTTCAGGTGTATGAGAGTCCAGAATTGGCTGTTGCCGCGCAGGACGATGCTGCCGCCCTTGCCGCCGTCGCCTCCGTCGGGACCGCCGAAAGCTACGAATTTCTCGCGCCTGAAATGGGCCGAGCCTGCTCCGCCTTTCCCGGAACGGGCAAAAATCTTCACATAATCTACGAAATTCGACGATGCCATCGGCTGTTGTATTTTGGTTTGTGCGGAGACAAAGATAATCAATTATCGCTAATTTTTTGTATAGGCCTGTCTTGCCGGGCGGGGACGGGTAGAACGGCGTTGTATATATGGTGTGCGGCAGGCTGTAAATTGACATATAATAATTACATTTGCAGCAAACCATCCAAGTAACATGCATAAATCAGGATTTGTAAACATCATCGGCAACCCGAACGTGGGTAAATCGACCATCATGAATGCCCTCGTCGGGGAGCGGCTCTCGATAATCACCTCCAAAGCGCAGACCACGCGACACCGCATAATGGGTATCGTGAACGGTGACGACTTCCAGATAGTCTATTCGGATACTCCCGGTATTTTGAAGCCGAATTACAAGCTTCAGGAGTCGATGATGAAATTCGTGTCGGGGGCGTTGAAGGACGCCGACATACTGCTTTATGTGACGGATACGGTCGAAAAGGTTGATGCGGCTTCTGCCGAAGTTCTTGCGAAGGTGGCTGCAAGCGGCATACGAACTATCGTCGCCGTCAACAAGATAGACCTGACTACGCCGGAAGAGTTGGAGAGGCTTGTTGCCGAGTGGCAGGAACGCCTGCCGAAGGCCGACATTGTGGCCGTTTCTGCAAAGGAAAACTTCAATGTCGGGGCGTTGTTCGATTTGATATTGAAATATCTGCCCGAAGGCGAGGCGTTCTATTCCAAGGATGTGCTGACCGACAAGACCATGCGTTTCTTCGCGTCCGAGATCATACGCGAGAAGATATTGCTCAATTATTCCAAGGAGATACCATACAGTGTCGAAATCGTCATAGAGGAGTATAAGGAGGAGCCTAAGATAGACCGCATATCGGCTGTAATATATGTCGCGCGCGACTCGCAGAAGGGTATAATCATAGGGCACAAGGGGGAGATGCTGAAAAAGGTAGGGACTTCCGCCCGCATCGAACTTGAGAAGTTCCTCGATAAGAAAGTGTTCTTGCAGTTGCACGTTAAGGTCAGCGATAACTGGCGCGACAACGAACGCCGTCTTAAAGAGTTCGGGTATGAGATGTAGATTGTGCGCTGTTGCGGCTGGTTTCATATGCCTGCCGCGTAGTGGGCATCTTGATCGGCATAGGGTATAACTGTTGTTGCATTTAGGTGCCTTTCAAAGACACCTAAAACTATGGATAATGAAAAAACTATTTTTGACGATCGTTATGCTGTGTGTATCGCTTTCCGCTTTTTCGCAGGAGGCGAATACTAATACTGGCTCGGCTAAAAAACAATGGGCAAAGAAATCTTTTGTAGGCAGTTTCATGTATAGACAGGCCGAAGCCGATTGGAAAATAAAACTGCGTGCCGGAATCAATTACTCCACTTTGTATACTTCCGGTTCTGAATCCGAAGATTTCGATTATCGCGTCGGATATGAATTCGGTGCCGTCGTGCAGAGGGCGTGGAAAAAATTCGTGTTCGAGCCAGGTGCCTACTTCACGTCGGTCGGGGCTAAAGACCTAAGATTGAATTATGTCGAGATACCGTTGAAGGCCGGATGGATATTCTGGCGGCCGAAAATGGCAGCGACGGGGTGGTGGAGCGCCGTTAATGTCGCCCCCATACGGAGCCGTTGGCGTAGCGGGGAAATATAAGTCGGACGGGGAAAAGCATAGTGTGAAGTTCGGTAATAATAAGATGGTGGACAGGTTCGACTACGGTTTACGCTTTTCGCTTAACCTGAACCTTTCTTCGTTCAATTTCGAGGCCGGTTATCGTTTGGGCTTGAATGACATATCGAACATGTCGGGGCAAAAGATGTATAACAGGGGATTTTTCTTTTCGACCGGTTTGTCGTTCGGTGACTAACGCTGTCGTCACTGTCAGTAAAACGCACGGCATCATACTGCTCCGTGCGTTTTTATTTGTAAAATTAATTTGTTCGTACTGAAATGATTGCAGGTTAAGAAAAAATGTCTATCTTTGCAGGCCTTTAAATAGGTAATCGGATCATTGAAATTGCATGAACACGCCTGCTATGACTTCCTGAAAAGGATTCTTAATCGTTCCCGCCACTTGTGCGGCCCGGTTATTATTGTACCTGTACAAGGTCTGTTCGGACATTTCATGCATTTCGATAAACAGGTATTAATTAACTAAATTACGTAGAACAAGTGGATTCATTAAGCTACAAAACATCTTCGCTGAACGCCGCTACGGTTCAGAAAGAATGGGTCGTGATCGACGCTCAGGACGAAGTGTTGGGACGTCTTGCGTCGCAGGTTGCGAAAATCCTGCGTGGCAAGAACAAACCCGGATTCACCCCTCATGTGGATTGCGGTGACAACGTTATCGTTATCAACGCCGACAAGGTGAAACTCACGGGAAAGAAAATGACCGATAAGGTCTATGTGCGCCACACAGGCTATCCGGGTGGACAGCGTTTCGCTACCCCCGCAGACTATCTGAGCAGAAGGCCTGAATTTGTAATCGAGAAAGCCGTTAAGGGTATGCTCCCTAAGAACAGGCTCGGCGCTGCTCTCCTCAAAAATCTTAAGGTTTATGCCGGTGCTGAACACCCGCACGCTGGTCAGAACCCGAAACAAATCAAATTAAACGAGATTAAGTAATGAGTATGGAAGTTGTAAACACCGTAGGACGCAGGAAAGCAGCTGTAGCTCGCGTTTACGTGAAGCCGGGTAACGGTACCATTACGATCAACAAAAAACCGATAGAGGTTTACTTCCCGCTCGAAATTTTCCAGTTTGTTGTGAAACAGCCGCTCGCTGTTCTTAACGTAGCTGAAAATTACGACGTGAACATCAACCTCGATGGCGGTGGTATACACGGTCAGGCTGAGGCAGCCCGTCTCGGAATCGCTCGCGCACTTTGCGAAATAGACGCAGAGTATCGCCCGATCCTCAAAAAGAACGGATTCCTTACTCGTGACCCGCGCGAAGTTGAACGTAAGAAACCGGGTCAGCCGGGAGCACGTAGGAAGTTCCAGTTCAGCAAACGTTAATTCGCGTCCGCATTGCGGAATGCACGGGGCCGGTTTACAAATCGGTCGGACTATGGTGGGGCAGGAGTGTGGTATGGCGGCCTGATGGTTGTCTAAACACTTTGATCGGAGCAGCATAACTGCAAATTCATCCCATTATATTACCGAACGGTTGCCATCCCCGCGAAAAATCCGGAGGATTGCAAAGGACACTACCGTCCGGATTGATGAAGAGATTATTTAACAGGAGCGTTTCCCGCAAGTGGGCGTTCCGAAGAAGAAAAAACAAAAATGTCAAGAACTAATTTTGAACAGTTACTCGAGGCTGGCGTACACTTCGGCCACCTCAAAAGGAAGTGGAATCCTAAAATGGCTCCGTACATCTTTATGGAGAAGAACGGAATCCACATTATCGACCTCCACAAAACGGTAATCAAGGTGGACGAAGCCGCTGCCGCAATGAAGCAGATCGCTAAAAGCGGACGCCGCATACTCTTCGTAGCTACCAAAAAACAGGCTAAAGAAGTTGTCGCTGAAAAAGTAGGCGCTATCAACATGCCTTACGTTACCGAACGTTGGCCGGGCGGTATGCTTACGAACTTCCCAACTATACGAAAAGCCGTTAAGAAAATGGCGACCATCGACAAGATGACCGCTGACGGAACTTTCGACAATTTTTCGAAACGTGAAAAACTCCAGATCTCTCGCCAGAGGGCTAAATTGGAGAAGAACCTCGGTTCTATCGCAGACCTTACACGTCTTCCGGCCGCACTGTTCGTTATCGACGTGCAGAAGGAGCAGAACGCCGTTAAGGAAGCTAAAAGGCTCAACATCCCTGTATTCGCCATGGTCGATACCTGTTGCGATCCGACCGACGTAGACTACGTGATCCCGGCGAACGACGATGCTACAAAGTCTATCGCAGTTATCCTTGACGCCGTGACCGGCGCCGTTGCAGAAGGTTTGACCGAACGTAAGGCTGAAAAAGAAAAAGAAGCTTACGAAAACGTACCTAACAAGGACGAAAAAGAAGCTAAACCGAGGATCAAAAAGGCCGTGAAAGTGGCTGACAAGAAAGAGGACGTTGCTGAAGGCGAACAAGCTGAAGCTGTCTCTACCGAAAACGAAACTGCAGAGTAATAATATTTTAAAGAAAGGACACACAATGGAAATTAAAGCTGCAGATGTTGCGAAACTCCGCAAAATGACCGGTGCAGGTATGATGGACTGCAAAAAGGCGCTCGAAGAAGCCAACGGCGACTACGACCGCGCGCAGGAGATCATCCGCGAAAAAGGTAAACTCGTTTCGGCTAAACGTGCTGACCGTACTGCTACCGAAGGCGTAGTTGTCGCTAAGGTTGTGAACGGAAACAAGGCGTATATGACATGCCTCGCTTGCGAGACTGACTTCGTTGCAAAGAACGACGATTTCTCGAAATCGGCTGAGGAGATACTCGAAGTCGCTATCGCTAACGACGCTGCAAATATGGACGCGCTCATGGCTGCTAAGGTTGGTAATATTACCGTTGCTGACGTAGTAACTGAAAAGTCGGGCCAGACAGGTGAGAAAGTTGAACTCCCGTATTACGGTAAGATCGAAGCACAGATGTGCGTGGTTTATATCCACAGCAACAAGAAACTCGGTGCGATGATCGGTTTCAACAAGGAGATTTCTCATGAAGTGGCTTACGACGTTGCTATGCAGGCGGCTGCAATGGCTCCTATTTCGATCTCGGAAAATGACGTACCTGCCGATATTATCGAAAAGGAACGCCATATCGGTCGCGAACAGGCTCGCCAGGAGGGCAAACCGGAGGCTATGCTCGACAAGATCGCTGAAGGTAAACTTCGTAAGTTCTTCTCTGAATCGACCCTTCTTAACCAGTCGTTCGTTAAGGACCCGAAGAAGACTGTCGGTGCTTACATCAAAGAGGCAGATAAGGATGCAACCGTAGTTGCTTACCAGCGTTTCTCGCTTAACGACTAAGCATTTCGTAAACCGAAATCATAAGTTTTCAGACTTCCGCCTTTCGCAAAGGGCGGAAGTTTTTTTATTGCGGTTGTTGCGTATGTCATTATTTTTCATTAAATTAATGGCATAATAAGTGTGGTGTTTAACCTTAAAACATACGGTTATGGGAGCAAAAGACAACGCACAGGACAGAACCCGGCCGATGGCTGCGGAAACGATGTTACGCCGTCGCAACAGGTACGCCTATATTCGTCAGTTGTATATCGACGAATTGAGGTACGACAGCGGTCAGATGGAAGATGAAAAATTTCCGGATGGCACGCTGAAAGATGTTAAACACAAGATCCGCAATAAACTCAAGAGGGAAGCGCGCATGCGTTTTTTCTATGCGTCGCTTGTTACCGTTGTAGTCGTCGGATTGTTGGCGGTGGTTTTGGTCTATCTGATAGTATAGCAGACATGGCCGCTATGTGTTTGCGGTGCGAGGCTGCTACGATTAGGGCGGTTACCCTACCTTTTCTACGTGTCCGCCGGAGACGTACCAAATATACCCTTCGATGTCGGTGTAACCCATTTGCCGCAGCAGGTCCATGTATCGGCTTATTTGCCGGATGTGTGGACCTTGCCGTTCGAGGCCGAATTTGTAATCCACGACAACGGCCAACTTGCCTTTGGTCATTACCCTGTCGGGACGCCTTGTGCCCGAGTCGCCGGGTATGATGATGGCGTGTTCGTTCCTGACCGTCTCCCAGTCGTTCCTGAACCATGATGATATAACCGGATCGTGGAATGCTTCGGCCACTATTTCCGATAATCGTACACCTTCTGCTTCCTGTATCTCTCCGTTGGCTACCATGGCGTTTATTGCCGTGCGTATATCCTCTTCGGATGTCGCCGATTCGAAAGCCTTGTGTAGAAGTATACCGTAATCGCGCGGCGAGACGGATAGTGTAGCTCCGTCTTCGAGGTAGCGTGAGGCGCGATATTTGATTTTCAGCCTGCCTTCTGTCGCGTATGGCAAGAACGGTATGCTGATTGTCTGTGTGTTTTTGCCGTGGGGGCGCTGTGGCGATACGGGTGTGCCGAACTCTACCGATATGCCGTGACCGGTATCTGTCGCGTGGCCGCGCATAGCCCCGATACTGCTCTCTGTTCCAGTAATCCGCATACTGTGCCCGATAAGTGTGCTTATCTTGTCCGATTGGCTTTTGCCGGGTTCGGGCATCATGATGTGGAGCTCTTCTTCGGCGCGTGTGGCGGCTACGTACAGCGTGTTGATGTTGTCTACATGGGAGAGCACCAGTTCGTTGAAGAAATTGTCGGCGAAAGCCGAGCGTTTCATCTTGCTTTTATACTTTACGGGGACGACACCTGCTTCCGATATATTCTTGTCGTTGCCGTGTGACCACAGTATAGTGCGGTTGCTCGGAGATAGTTTCCAGTCGCAATAGGGGATAATGACGGCCTTATATTGCAATCCCTTGGCCTTGTGTATTGTTATGATTGTTATGGCATTGCCCGTGTCGGACATGCTGACGGATTGCGAGGTCCCGTTCTCCTCCCACCACTTTAGGAAGAGTGGAATATCGGCCACCGTGCTTTTGCCGAAGTCGATGATTTGTTCCTCGAACGCCTGAAGATAGGTTGCATGTTCCGGGCGCTGGCCGAGTCCGAAGTGCATCACTATGTGTTCGAATGCTTCGAGTGGCGGCATTGTGCGTAGTCTTCCGAGGAAGTCGGACTCAGCCTCATCTGGAACGGCGTCGAACGCCCGTCCTAACCATTGGTTGTAGAGAGCCATGTTGAGTTTGTCGCTGGGCATTCCGGATAGTTTCAGGCATGCGCATACGAAAACGACGACGGGTGAAGAGCCTATCAGCAACGCCTCTTGCGTCACGACGTCGTATGTATAGCGAGAGTCCGGGTGGCTTTTCTTATGTTCGAGAAGCATGTTCGCCACCTTGACGCCCTCGGCATTATATCGGACCAGTATGGCTATGTCTGTCGGGGCGTATCCGCGCTCCTGCAACTCCTCGATGCGACTTATGATGGGCGGAACGGTTTTCCTGTCTTCATTCAGCGGGTAGTATGTGACGTTGACATAGCCTTCGTCGTGCCGCTTCGGGACGTCCTGCGCGTGGCCTTCGTAGGCGTTCTTCAGCATATCACGAAGCCTGTCGGCGTGTTGTCTGTCGATGACTTTCTGTGCCACGGCCTCGTCCAATTCGGCGTTAAGGGCGGCATTGTCTATCCCTACGCACGATTTTATCAACTCATTATTGAACTGCACGACATTTCCGAAGCTGCGGTAGTTGGTAGCCATATTCTCTGAGAGAACTTCCCCGAACTCTGTTTCTATGCCTTGGGCGAGTATCCTCCAGTCGCCTCCGCGCCAGCGATATATCGACTGCTTTACGTCGCCTACCAGCAGAACCGGTTCGCCGGGGGATTGCGCGAGCGAGTTGCGAAGCAGCGGGATAAAATTCTCCCATTGCATGGCCGACGTGTCTTGGAATTCGTCGATCATGAACCGAGAAAAGTGGTTGCCGGCTTTCTCGAATATGAACGGAGTGTCGTTGCCCGATACGAGTTTGTTGAGTATCGTATTGGTCTCCGAAATGGGCATGACGCCTTCGGTCGTGCACTTCTCCTCGATCTTGCGCGAGAGGTCGGTAAGCATTGCGAAGTTGCGGAAGTTTTCCCGCAACAGACCGGCCGTATTGAGCATGGCGATATTCTTCTCGTAATCCGCGTACAACCCTTCGAGGATAGGGCGCAGTTCGGGAATGGCGGCGATTATTGCGTTTTTTTTCGCCGAACTTTTGGTATACCATTTATCGTCCGACTCCAAAGCTCCTTGTACGCGTCCGCCCGGTTCTTCTATATTGCCCGCAGCTATCTTTACGAAATAATTGGCGAACCCGCCCTTCCCGTAAGGGAAGTCGGCGATCTCCAGTCCGTGCCGCCTGATGATTTCGAGAGCTTCGCCGGCCTTCGCTTTCATGGCCCCGGTAACGGCGAATGCTCGTGACGAATAGTCCGAAACTATTCGTTCGAGTTCGTCCCGCGATGCTACCAGCGAGGCGTTCCGTTTGTATTGTTCGCCGAATATCTCGCTTCCGAGTTCGATGAGTCCCTCCTTGATGCTCCACTTCTTGTTTTCGGCTATGCGCTCCTGCACGAACTCGGTTATCCATTTTCGCAGACTCTCGTTGAGCGATATTTCGTCTATCAGTGCGTCGGCGGCTGACGACAGCAGTGTATCGGTGCGTAGTTCGAGGTTGAAATTTAGGTCGATGCCGAGTTCTTTCACAAAGGCGCGGATTATCCTCTGGAAGAATTTGTCGATGGTGAGCACCGAGAACTGGCTGTAATCGTGCAGTATCTTCGTGCGAGCTTGTGCGGCCCGTTCTACTATCTTTTTGCGTGAGTATTTCAGGTCTTCGGCGAGCATACCCATATAGTCGGTCTGTCGGTCGTTGGCCAGCGCGTCTATCTCCGACAGAATGCGGCGCTTCATCTCTTCGGTAGCTTTGTTGGTGAACGTGACGGCCAGAATGTGGCGGTACATGAACGGTTCGGCCACGACGTTACGCACGTATTCGTATGCGAGACGATAGGTCTTTCCTGAACCGGCAGAGGCTTTAAGTAGTTTTACGTTCCCCATAAGGCGAAAATCGGATTAACAATTAGGAACTAAAGGTATAAAATATCAGAATCAAAATTCCCTCGATTGTCCAAAAAATCGTACCTTGCAATAAAATATGATAAGGATGAAAAAAACGATATTGTCACTTTGCGCGCTGCTCGCGTGCGTTTCTGTTTCGGCACAACAAACGGCCAATAGCGGTCCTGTGGACCATTTCCATACGGTCAATCTGACGGGCGGAATAGTCGCCAAACTGGTTCCGTCCGATGTGAATTCTGTAGACGTTTTCATAACGGATGCCGACATCAAGCAACTCAAATGGGGGGTCACGAACGGCGTACTTTCAGTTACGTTCAGGCAGCCTACCGTGAAGTCGGGTAAAGCAGAGGTCATCATACAATATACCGACAGTCTCAAATCTGTGAGCATAAGCAACGGCGAGTTGAGTTTCGAGGATCTTCGCGCTGCCCGTGTGCTTAATCTGGCGGTGAAAGGCGGAGGTATACTTTCTGGCTATGTCGATGTATTGGATCTCGTATTGGACGTTACCGGCAACTCGGCTGCTTCGATGAAAGGGGCTGCGAAATACGTTACGTTGCGTGTTACCGAAAAGAGTAAGGCCGACGTGCGGGAAGTGAACGCAGCTTCGGTAGAGGCCGATGCTACGGGCGGTGCGGAAGCATTCCTTACGGCAACCGAGCGCCTCGTGGCTAATGCGAAAACAGGAGCGACCATATTCTACACGGGTAGCCCGTATATCGTGCGCGACCGCTCGTCAAAGCTGAACTCGTCCATCGGGTCGAGCGTGTTAAATATCGGGAAATAACCGGCTTGCGATGACAGGTTTCCTGCATCAGGTGGCAGAGTGCCTCTACCGTGAGTACGGTGAAGGCGTTTCGTCGTTGCGGATACTGCTGCCTAACCGCCGTGCCCAACTTTTCTTCTCCGATGCGCTTTCTTCTGTGGCCGATAAGCCGCTGTGGCAGCCGCATTATATGTCGATAGATGACGTGATGGGGGAGATGACCGAGTTGCGGACGGGAGACCATGTCAGGCTGATGGTCGAACTCTATAAGGTCTATTCGGAACATCACGAGGAGAGTTTCGATTCGTTCTATTTTTGGGGTGAGATGTTGCTTGCCGACTTCGATTCCATCGACAAATATATGGTCGATGCAAAGATGCTTTTCAGTAATATCAACGACCTGCGCGAGTTGGAGAGCGACCATTCGTATCTCACCGAAGAACAGAGGGAGATAATTGCCCGGTTTTGGAAAAGTTTCGGTCTGGGTGCGAGGGAATCGGAAGAGAAGGAGCGTTTCATCTCAATATGGCGTACTCTTTGGACCATATATTCCGATTACCGGAAGCGGATTGCCGATGGTGGAATGGCTTATGGCGGCATGGTCTACCGCGATGTGGCGGAGAGGATAAAGTCTGGGTGCGTGCCTGTCGGAGACCGACAACACTACGTCATAGCTGGGTTCAACGCACTGTCCGAGTGCGAAAAGATATTGTTCGATTTCCTATCGCGGGAGCACGAAGTCGATTTCTTTTGGGATTACGACCACTATTATACGGACGATCCGGAGCAGGAAGCAGGGCTGTTCCTGCGAGAGAATATACGGCGTTATCCGCAAAAACTGACTTTACCATATGATTATCGTGGGTTTGTGACCCCAAAAGATATAACGGTCGTGGCTGCACTGTCCGACAGCATGCAGTGTAAGTATGCTGCCGAGTTCCTGTCAGACGTAAAGGCGTCCGGTGCGGCGAATCGCCGGCCGGGTAAGGAGACTGCGATAGTGCTTACGGACGAGAATTTGTTGATGCCGTTGCTCTATTCCATACCGTCCGATGTCGAGAAAATAAACGTCACGATGGGCTACCCGATGCGTATGACTTTGGCCTATTCGTTCGTGGAGCGGCTTGTCGAGCTTCAGGCTCGGAAAAGGATAGTGCGCGGTGAGTTGGCGTTTTACCATAGCGACGTGTCGGGGCTTTTGTCCCATCCTTATGTTACGGGGCACGTACCCGGAGTGCGGGAGTTGCTTGCCGGAATCACGGAGCGTCAGAGTATCTATGTACGTGCCGGAGAGTTGGGTGGCGCGGGACTGGCCGGAACCGTCTTCGCAAGTGTGGAGTCCGGCTGGCAACCTTTGTCGGATTACCTGCTGCGTGTGGTATCTGCCGTTTTGCAATGCGAACAGGATAAGCAGCAGGTTGAATATCTGTCGGTTATCGCAGATAATGTGAACAAACTGGCCAATTCGTTGGAGGGTTGCGGTATCGACCTTTCGGAGCGCATCTATGCGTCGGTACTCAGAAAGATGTTGCAGACTACGAGCATCCCGTTCGAGGGCGAACCGCTGGAGGGAGTGCAGGTGATGGGAATATTGGAGACGCGTAATCTCGATTTCGAAAATGTGCTTCTGCTTTCGGCCAACGACGATACGTTTCCCGGCAACCGCGCGGTGTCCGCTTCGTTCATCCCGAATAATTTGCGTATAGCTTACGGTTTGCCGACACCGCGTCATCACGAGGGTGTGTATGCGTACTATTTTTATCGGTTGCTACAACGCGCCCGAAACGTACATATAGTGTATAACTCGACCGCGAACAACAAGAGCAGCGGAGAACAGAGCCGCTATATATATCAGTTGCGCTACGAATCCCCTCATGCGCTGACCGAACGGTCGATAGGTGTAGAGGTCGGGGTAGAGGAACCGCAGCCAATAACAGTTGAGAAGGATGGTGATACGGCCGACATGCTTGCCCGCTACACGGATGGCAGGGCTGTATTATCGCCGAAATCGTTCTATAATTTCGTGGCTTGTCCGCTGAAATTCTATTTCCATTCGGTAGCGCGTCTCGATACGTCCACCGAGATAGTCGAGGAGATAGACTCTCCGATGTTCGGCTCGATACTGCATTATGCCATGCGGCGTTTATATGAACCGTTCGTGGGTAAACCCAATCCGATGGATAGCATTCGAGGTCTTATTGGTAGCAGTGCGGTAGATGAAGCTATAAATAATGCGATAGTTGCCGAATTTTTTCACGGCGTCAAGGCCGATCCACAGGAGTACGGTGGCAATCTTGTTATGATATACGACATCATACGGACGTATATCAATACTTGTATATTGCCGTTCGATGCCGCGTCCGATGGTTTTACCGTGATGGGACTCGAGCAGCCTGTCGATGCCGATTTCGAGTTGAGCGACGGAAGAAAGGTGAAGTTCGGCGGTACGGCTGACCGCATAGACCGTCTGGCTGACGGCCGTGTACGTGTGGTAGATTACAAAACCGGACGTGAGCAGCTGGCTTTTGCCGGTGTTGAGTCGTTATTTTCCGACCGGCCACAGGATTTGAATTCGGGCGTGTTGCAAACGCTTTTGTACTCGATGATGCTCGCCCGTAAATGGGGCGACGTACAACCGTCTTTGTTTTATGTCCGTCAGATGAACGCGCCTGATTATTCGCCGTTGTTACAGGACAAGGCGCGTAAGGTTGTGGTTACGAGCTATGCGGAGGTAGCTGGACAGTTCGAAGAGAACCTCCGGTCTGCTTTGGAGCGGCTTTTCGACCTCGGCGAACCTTTCACGCAATGCGAAGACTCCAAGGTGTGCGAGTGGTGCAGTTTCAATATATTGTGTAGGAGATAATGTGCTGTTAATAGCTTGGTTGTAGTAGGGTCGGTAACTGAACGGTTGATGACAACTTCAAGATATTGCAAGCAATATGAATGGTATGATGTCGATTATTAGTCGCTGAGATACGATTTGTCAGTTAGCAGAACTTATAACAAATAATCCGAACTCGGTAACGAGTTCGGATTATTCATATTTGCATGCCTATTTTTTTAGTATATCGTGAGCAGTTCGCGATATTTTGGCAACGGCCAAATAGCATCGTCCACTATTAATTCGAGTTGGTCTATGTGTGAGCGTATCTCGTTGATGTAAGGCCGTACTTCACCTTCGTATCCGTATGCACGCTCGACGATGCTGTCGACGTTGTTCCACTTTTTGCGGGCCTCTATCATCATGTACGAGTGTTCCCTGATGAATTTGACGTGGTCGGCGATCTCGTGGATGGTACGCATCTCTTCCGCAGCCATACTCTCGAACTCGTTGGGGAATATCTCCTTCAGTCCGCGCACGTTGTCGATCAACGTATTCTGGTATTTGATAGCAGTCGGTATTATATGGTTTGCGGCGAGGTCGGCCAATACGCGCGATTCAATCTGAATTTTCTTGATGAACGTCTCGTTCTTAACCTCATAACGGGCTTCGAGTTCGTGCCGTGTGAGGACGCCTGTCTCCTCGAACAGTTTGACGCTTTCGGGGCGCATATACTCTTTATATGCTTCGGGTACGTTAGAGATTCCGCGAAGTCCACGGCGCTTAGCCTCGGCCTGCCATTCGTCGCTGTAACCGTTCCCCTCGAAGCGTATCTTCTTGGATTCAATGATGAATTTTCGTATCACCTGAAGTATCGCTTCATCCTTTTTTACGTCCTTTTCGATTAGGTTGTCGACTTCCCGTTTGAAAAGCCTTAATTGCTCCGTAACTGCACTGTTGATAACGATGAGCGGCATTGCACAATTGCTCGACGAGCCGGTGGCGCGAAATTCGAACCTGTTGCCGGTGAATGCGAACGGTGATGTGCGATTGCGGTCGGTGTTGTCTACCAATATGTCGGGAATCTTGCCGATGTCGAGTTTGATCTCGGTCTTCTCGTCCGGAGAGAGCTTTTTATTGCTGATGCGTTCTTCGATCTGGTCGAGAATGGTGTTGATGGTCGATCCCGAGAATACGGAAAGGATTCCGGGAGGGGCTTCGCCTCCACCGAGTCGGCTCGAATTGGTGGCCGAAGCTATGGATGCCATCATCAGCGTACCGTAATCGTGTGCCGCTTTGAGCGTACATACGAAGAATGCGAGGAACTGTGTATTTGTTTTCGGGGTTTTGCCCGGCGAAAGCAGGTTGACTCCGGTATTGGTTGCCAACGACCAGTTGCAATGCTTGCCAGATCCGTTGACGCCCATGAATGGTTTTTCGTGGAAAAGCACTTTCAGGTGATGGCGTTTCGAGACGGTACGCATAATGGTCATCAACAGCGTGTTGTGGTCCACGGCGATGTTGGCCTCCTCGAACATAGGAGCACATTCGAACTGGTTGGGAGCCACTTCGTTATGCCGAGTCTTGAGCGGTATGCCGAGTCGGTAGGCTTCGTATTCGAAGTCTTTCATGAAGTTTACGACGCGTCCCGGTATTGCTCCCCAATAGTGGTCGTCGAGCTGCTGGTCTTTGGCGGCCGTGTGTCCCATAAGTGTGCGGCCGGTCTGCTGCAAGTCGGGGCGGGCGTTATACAAAGCTTCGTCTACGAGGAAATATTCCTGTTCCCATCCGAGCGTGGCTATGACTTTGTTGACGTCCTTGTCGAAAAACTGAGCTACCTCGACCGCTGCCTTGTCCAGAGAATTGAGGGATTTGAGCAACGGGGTTTTGAAATCGAGCGCTTCGCCCGTATATGCAACGAAGATACTCGGTATGCAGAGAGTTCTGTCTACGATGAATGCGGGGGATGACGGATCCCATGCGCTGTAACCGCGGGCCTCGAACGTATTTCTCAGGCCGCCGTTGGGGAACGACGATGCGTCCGGTTCCTGCTGCACGAGAAGGTCGCCGCTGAATGTCTCGAAGCTCCCGCCGCCGAATATAGGCTCGAAAAAGGAGTCGTGTTTTTCTGCCGTAGAGTCGTTGAGCGGCTGGAACCAGTGCGTGTAGTGTGTCGCTCCGCGTTCCATCGCCCAGCTTTTCATGCCGATGGCGACTTGATTGGCTACTTTGCGGTCTATTCGCCGTCCTTCCTCGATAGCCGAGTTCACGCTTTCGAAAACATCGCGGGGCAGGTATTGGCGCATCTCTTCTTTGCCGAATACGTT
This sequence comes from uncultured Rikenellaceae bacterium, assembly GCA_944415565.1. Lineage (GTDB taxonomy): Bacteria > Bacteroidota > Bacteroidia > Bacteroidales > Rikenellaceae > WRDF01. Next base: position 105,834 of record CALYBQ010000002.1, on the reverse strand, counting down.
GACTCCGAACAAATCGGAGATCCTCCCTTCGGGGAAGGTCACTTCCGTGTGTTTTCGCCTTGCGATGGTGTCGAGGGCATGGAAACGTTGTGATGCCATTGTCGTACTTCTTTAGTTAGTATGGCAAATATAACGATTTTTTGATATGCCCTATGTTTTGAAGGGGTATTTTTGAGAAAATTGTGTGCTTTTCTTGTTGTGTGGTGGTTTTTCTATGGGGTGTTAGTCGAAAGACTGCATTCCTGACTCGGCTATACGCAACATGCGCTGGTATTGTTCTGGCGAAAGTTCCATGAAAAAATAGTATATAGGATTCATCCGCATACCTTTATATCTGACTTCGTAATGTAGGTGTGGCGCGAGGGAGAGTCCCGTGTTGCCCGATAGGGCTATGATGTCGCCTCGGCGCACCTTCTGTTGTTTGCGTATATTTATCTTGTTCAGGTGGTTGTAATGCGTTTCGTATCCGTTGCCGTGATCTATTATAACGGTGTTGCCCGATGACGATTTGCGTGTGATGACATCTTTCACAGTTCCGTCTGCCGTTGCGAATACGCGTGAACCTTCCGGTATCGTGAAATCTACGCCTTGGTGCGAAGACAGCGTCTTGTAGAACGGGTGTATTCGCATCCCGTACGATGCGGTCAGCAACGTGAGGTCGGGATTGATTATGGGTTGTATCGAGGGTATGAAATCGAGATCAGAGCCGAGGGTTTCGAGTTTGGCCTGCATCTTTTCGTGCGATTGCACCGATGCTGTCATCATCTTCTCGAGGTTCTGCGTTTTGTCGGCAAGTTGCTGGCTGAGTTTGCCCAAGTCCTTGTCCAGTAATGCTTCGTATTGGTTGATGCGTGCCTTGTCGTCGTCCGATGTGAAATCGTACGGTTCCGATTCGAATAATATCTGGAAGACGTTGCGATCCCTTGCGACGATGTTGTCCAGTGCCGCTGTGAGGCTGTCATATCGTTGTGAGAGTATATCGTATTGCTGTTCGAGCTTTTGTGTCGAGAGCTTCATGGCGTACTCCGCAGGGGTGTCGAAAAAGAAAGAGAATACTATATAATATAGTATGGCGATCCCCGTCCATCCCAGAAAGTGGATGAAGAAGCGTCCGAGCCTGCGGCTGAACCTTTGCTTCGGGCGGACCCACGAGGGGAGCGGTTCCTGTTTTCTCTTCTTTCCCATTCTAATCCAGTTCTTCGAATGTAGTATCCTTGGCCATGTCTATCACTTGTTCGAATTCCGCTTCGTCCATATCCAGACGGAAATAGTTGACAGGATCGACAGTCCTGCCCATGAGTATGACCTCGTAGTGCAGGTGGGGGCCTGTGGAGCGCCCGGTGCTTCCGACTTCGCCGATGACCTCTCCGCGTTTTACGTTCTGCCCGACAACGACAAGGCTTTTGTTAAGGTGGGCATACCGTGTCTTGTAGCCCAATCCGTGGTCTACGATAATGTAGTTGCCATATCCGCCGCGGTTGTATGAATTTTCTACGACTACGCCGTTGCCGGTCGCATATACCGAAGTGCCGCGAGGGGCCCCGAGATCCACTCCCGTATGTATTATATAGCGGCCGAGTATGGGATGGTTGCGGTATCCGTAACGGCCTATGTGCGGGGAGTTCATGAGACGGCGATCCAAAGGCCATATGGCCGGGATTGAAAATGCCATCTTCTCCTTGTTTTTTGCTAAATCTTGCAGCTCGTCGAACGATTTGGATTCGAGGTATATCAGGCGCGCAAGGGCGTCGAGGTTGTGCCAAGACCGCAACAATACGGACGAATATGTGTCGCCCTTGAGTGATTCGTATTTCTGATCGGGGTAGGGCGTGTAGACGCCGGCTATGGTCATCGAGTCGGTCCCGAAAAGTTTCCTATATACATAGGTGTCCCGATGGCGTATGTCTTCCAGTTTGCTCGTCGATGTGTTGATTTTGTCTTGGAGGATTGTGTATTTCAACCGTAGTTCGCTGTAATCGCGGTTGATGGCGTACATTTTCGGGGTGTAGAAAAAATATGAGAAAATGAATGTGGCGACCGAGGCAAGCATGAACCCGATGAATAATTTCCTCAGTGTACGGTATACCCGCAGCCTTACCGGGGGCTGTACTACCTCATAGGTAAGTGTTTGCGGGTTAAATTTATATGATTTTTTTGCCATAGAGGAAAAAACCTGCCTTCGAGTCAGACAAAATTAGACTAATTTGATTAATTTTACAACCTATTTTTGAAACGTCCTGCGGGGCGAATTATTTTACCAGACAGAAATTTTATGGAATCGAACAAGACCAGGGAGATATTTTTGGAATTTTTCAGGAGCAAAGGGCATGAGATAGTTCCCTCTGCGCCTATGGTGGTGAAGAATGACCCGACGCTGATGTTTACCAACGCGGGAATGAACCAGTTTAAGGATATGTTCCTCGGAAATCAGCCGGTTTTGGCGCGCCGTGTTGCCGATACGCAGAAATGCCTTCGTGTGTCGGGCAAACACAACGACCTCGAGGAGGTAGGGCACGACACCTATCACCACACGATGTTCGAGATGCTCGGAAACTGGTCGTTCGGCGATTATTTCAAAAAAGAGGCCATCGAGTGGGCATGGGAACTGCTTGTCGATATTTTCAAGCTGGATAAGGAGCGGATGTATGTTACTGTTTTCGAGGGCGATGCTAAGGATGGCGTGGCGCGCGATACCGAGGCGTTCGACTATTGGAAGCAATTTCTGCCGGAAGATCACATACTCGACGGCAACAAAAAAGATAATTTCTGGGAGATGGGCGATACGGGGCCGTGTGGGCCTTGCAGCGAGATACATTACGACCTGCGTAGCGACGACGAACGTGCTAAGGTAGCGGGCCGCGACCTTGTAAATAAGGACAACCCGCTCGTCATAGAGATATGGAATCTCGTGTTCATGCAGTTTAACCGCAAGGCTAACGGTTCGCTCGATCCACTTCCGGCGAGCCATGTGGATACTGGTATGGGCTTCGAGCGCCTTTGCATGATATTGCAGGGTAAGCAGAGCAATTACGATACGGATATTTTTCAGCCGACTATCCGCACGATAGCCGAAATGGCGGGGCTGAAATATGGAGATAATGAGAAGGCCGATATAGCTATGCGCGTTATTGCCGACCATTTGCGGGCCATTTCGTTCTCTATCGCAGACGGACAGTTGCCTTCCAATGTCAAGGCAGGTTATGTTATCCGCCGAATTTTGAGGCGTGCTGTGCGATACGGCTACACATACCTCGGATTCAAGGAGCCGTTTATCTGTAAACTTGTTGACGTATTGGCCGACAATATGGGTAAACAATTCCCTGAATTGGTGTCTCAAAAAACGCTTATTCAGAGTGTGATACAGGAAGAGGAGAGCTCGTTCCTGCGTACGTTGGCTACGGGTATAAATATGCTCGACAATATAATTGCGAAAGCTAAAAAGACCGGTGCGGACACTATTTCCGGCAGTGACGCATTTACCCTTTACGATACCTACGGATTCCCGATAGACCTTACGGAACTTATTGCCCGTGAGAATGATATGAAGGTTGATTTGTCTGCTTTTGAGAAGGAGTTGGAGGCACAGAAAAATCGCTCGCGTAATGCAGCCGCAGTCGAAACAGGTGACTGGATAGAACTACTGCCGATCAAGGAGAGCGTTTTTGTGGGTTACGATACTCTTGTAGAGGATGTAAAGATAGCAAAGTACCGTAAAGTACAGGCTAAGGGCAAATCCTATTTCCAGCTAGTGTTCGACAAGACTCCGTTCTATGGTAATTCGGGCGGGCAGGTCGGTGATGCCGGATATATCGAATCTGACGGTGTTCGTGTCGCGATTACCGATACGCAAAAAGAGAATAACCTGACGGTGCATATCGCTCAGGAGCTTCCGGAAAATGTGGAGGCTGCATTTAAAGCTGTGGTTAATGCGGATAAGCGTAATGCAGTGGCTAACAACCATAGTGCGACACACCTTTTGCATGAGGCATTGAGGTCGGTGCTCGGCACGCACGTAGAACAAAAAGGATCATTGGTCAATGCAGATTATCTGAGGTTCGACTTCTCTCATTTCCAGAAAGTGACTGACGAACAGTTGCGTGAGGTGGAGAAGATGGTGAATCGGAAAATACGCATGAATTTGCCGCTTGACGAGAATCGTAATTGCCCGATCGAAGATGCCAAGAAGTTGGGCGCCATGATGTTGTTTGGAGAGAAATACGGCAATAACGTCCGTGTCATAAAATTCGGCAGTTCGGTGGAACTTTGCGGTGGTACGCACGTAAGCGCTACGGGTAATATCGGTTTGTTCAAGATAACTTCCGAAAGCGCAATTTCGGCCGGTGTCCGCCGTATCGAAGCCGTTACTGGTGAGGCGGCTGAAAATTATCTCTATAAGATAGAGGATATATTGCATGAAGTGCAAGGATTCGTTCAGAATCCGTCTATCATGCAGGCTGTTAAGAAGATGTTCGAAGAGAACGAAGAGTTGACACGCCAGATGGAGCAGTATCGTAAGGAGCGTATCAGCACGATGATAGACAAACTCGCACAGGAGATGAAAGAGGAGGATGGGATGGTGCTTTACGCCCGCCAGATGGACGTTCCTGTCGATATGATAAAGGATATAGCGTTTGCGCTGAGGCAACGGATTGCTAATTTGGTGCTCGTCATCGGATCGAACCTCGATGGTAAAGCAACGCTTTCGATAATGCTTGGTGATGATATTGTTGCTCAGGGTGTTAATGCTTCACAGGTAGTGCGTGAGGCAGCTAAGGAGATACATGGCGGCGGCGGCGGTCAACCGTTCTTCGCTACTGCGGGAGGTAAGTCTCCGGAAGGTCTCGAATGCGCCATTATAAAAGCGACGGAATTGATTAAGGAACAGGTAAATAAATAGGGTAAGATAAATAAGTAGTTAAGTATGAAGAACAACAAAGTTTTGCTGATGATCCTCGACGGATGGGGCATCGGAAATCATTCGAAAGGTGATGTAGTATGGTCTGCCGACCCGAAATATATAAAAGGTCTCGAAGCTAAATATCCGCACGCACAACTGCTGACCAGCGGCGAGAACGTAGGTCTGCCAGATGGTCAGATGGGTAACTCGGAGGTGGGACACCTCAATATCGGGGCCGGTCGTGTGGTTTATCAGGATTTGGTGAAGATCAATAGGGCGTGTGCCGACAATTCGATCATGGCCAATCCGGAAATCGTGGCGGCTTTCGAATATGCCAAGAAGAATGGCAAACAAGTTCATTTCATGGGGCTCGTTTCAGACGGAGGTGTGCACAGTTCGCTCGATCATCTTTTGAAATTGTGCGATATTTCAAAGGAATACGGAATCGAAAAGACGTTCGTTCACTGTTTTATGGATGGTCGCGACACCGACCCTAAGAGCGGGAAAGGATTCATCGAGCAGCTCGAAAAACACATGGCGAAATCGACCGGCAAAATAGCATCCATAATCGGCCGTTATTACGCTATGGACCGTGATAAGAGGTGGGAGCGCGTTAAGATGGCTTACGATCTGTTGGTGAATGGAGTGGGTGAGAAGTCTAAGGATATGGTCGCTGCCGTGCAAAAATCTTACGACGAAGGAGTTACGGATGAGTTCATTAAGCCGATAGTGGCTGTCGATGCCTCTGGTAAGCCGTTGGCGACGCTTCAGGAGGGCGATATGGTGATATTCTTCAACTACCGTAACGACCGTGCAAAGGAACTTTCTGTTGTCCTGACTCAGGAAGATATGCCGGAACAGGGAATGAAGACCGTTCCGTTGTATTATTGCACCATGACGCCATATGATGCCAAGTTCAAAGGGCTGCACATATTGTTCGATAAGGATAATGTCAGCAATACGATAGGTGAGTTCGTTTCGAGTCTCGGACTGAAGCAGTTGCGTATAGCCGAAACGGAAAAGTACGCACACGTTACATTCTTCCTGAACGGTGGCCGTGAAGAGAAATTCGATGGCGAGGAGCGTATCTTGGTGGCTTCGCCCAAGGTTGCAACTTACGATTTGCAGCCGGAGATGAGCGCATACGAAGTGAAGGATGCTCTTGTCGATGCACTCAATACGGGTAAGTTCGATTTTATATGTTTGAATTTCGCTAACGGCGACATGGTTGGACATACCGGTGTCTACGATGCTATCACAAAAGCAGTTAAGGCTGTGGACGAATGTGTCGAAGCGGTTGTCGAAACAGCGAAAAAGAACGGTTACGAAGTGGTTTTGATTGCAGACCACGGAAATGCAGACAACGCTATCAATGCGGACGGTTCACCGAATACGGCACATTCGCTTAATCCGGTTCCGATCATTGTTGTTTCGGATAGGGTGAAAAGCGTAGGAAACGGCGTGTTGGCCGATGTGGCTCCGACAGTGCTCAAACTCATGGGAGTAGGCCAGCCGGAAGAGATGACCGGAAAGGCTTTGGTTGAATTGTAATTTTACGAGGGAAAATCAGGACGAATCGGTCTGCTGATATATGCACACAAGAGGCTGGCTATATTTAGTCGGTCTCTTGTGTTTTTTCTATGTACTCCTTTATGTTTCCTGCGACTGTGTCTACCAACCGTTGGAGCGATTCCTTTGTGGACCATCCTATATGCGGAGTGGTGATTATCTTGCGTTTGTCATTTATGAAGTTGAGCGGATTGTCGGTCTTGATAGGCTCTGCGCTGTATACGTCAACGGCGGCTCCGGCAATCAGTCCGTCGTTGATGGCCCGGGCTAATCCGTCCTCGTTGATAAGGCTGCCGCGTGCGACATTTATTACTATGGCGTTTGGTTTCATGAGTGAAAATTGGTGGTAGTCAAGCATGTGGTATGTTTTTCTGCTTAATGGGGCATGTACGGATACTATGTCAGCTTCGTTGAGTAGCTGTTCGAGCTCGACGCGCTTGTAGTCTGGATCGTCATGTTGCCCACTTGTGGAATAGTATGCCACGTCGCATCCGAATGCGGAAGCTATTCCTGCAACAGTCCTGCCGATGTCTCCCAAGCCGATTATACCCCATTTTTTACCGAAGAGTTCGAATGCGTCTCTGTCTGAGTTTGAAAAATGTGCAGACTGTGCATATCGGCCGCTTTGTACGTAATCATTATAGTACATAATCTGCCGGTAGAGAGCGAGTGCATAACATAGGGTGAGTTCCGCGACTGCGTGCGAAGAGTAATTTCCGGCATTGACAACCTTGATTCCGGCACTTTTTGCCGCTTCGAGGTCTATGTTGTTCATCCCTGTCGCGGCCACGCAAATGAGTCGCAATGCAGGCAGTTGTGCTATCGTGTCTGCTTTGATCGGAATTTTGTTGGTGATGACGATTTCCGCATCGCGGCAGTTTTCGATTATTCGGTCGGCTGGTGTTGTTGGGAAAGCGGTGTAGCCTGCCAACGACCGGAGCGGCGTCATGTCTACGATTCCGGGAATTGTGTCTTCGTCCAAAAATACTATCTTGCAGCTCATGTTTGTGTGGTTTAGGGTGTGTGGGTGTAGTATGGATTGCGGTCGGCTTACAATCTGGTTATATGATTTAATTCAGGTGGTTACAACTCATTAATTAAACCTCTGATGACTACCGATGCACAGAAGCATCCGAATATTGCCGGTATGTATGATATTGTGCCGACATTGGATTTTTTATTGGCCTCTTCGGCTATTATCATCGAGCCTTCGCGCACAGGTTCTGGAGAAAAGACGGCGTGGAATCCTTGCCGTATGCCTAATCTGTGTAGTCTTTTCCTTAGCATATGGGCCAGCGGGCAATGGTGGGTTTTTGATATGTCGCTGATTTGTATTTGTGTAGGGTCTGTTTTTGCGCCGGAACCCATCGAACTTACGAGTGGTATTCCTCTGTCTAAAGCTCCTTTTATCAGGTTGACTTTAGGCGATAATGTGTCTATGGCATCCACGATATAATCATATTTGGCGGCATCCAGCAGTAGGTCGGTTTCTTCGTCTTTTATGTATTTAGTGATAACCTCGATATTGATGTCTGGATTTATGTCGCGCAATCTATTGCTCACTAATTCAGACTTATGTGTGCCGATAGTGGAGTGGGTAGCTATTAATTGACGGTTGATATTGGATTCGGAAACTACGTCTGCATCGGCAATCGTAAGGCGGCCGACTCCGGCTCTCGCAATCATCTCCGCAGCGTAAGCCCCGACTCCGCCCAATCCGACTATCAGTACGTGGGAATTTCGGATGGTTGTCAATTTGTCCGATCCGAGTAATAAGTCTGTGCGTTCGAGCCAACTTGGAATTATATTGTCGTGCATCCGAATACTGTTTTGAAATTGTTGTAAATTAATCGTTTAAGCGTATTTATATCAAGTCCCTTTATGTCTGCAATCATACCGTATATGGACTCTATGGGTGTGTTTGCGGTATCAGTTTCGGCGAATATGCGGTCGAGTGGGGCAGCACGGAGTGATTCGATTGTTTTTGGCGATTCGAGCGAACGTTCACCTGCTGATATGTAATACCCATGTTTTATGATTGTTGCTGTTTGTTCCGAACTGCCGATGTAGCCGTGAAATATTACTGCTGCCAGTTGATATTGCGACAGGATACGCAAGGCTTCATTATAGGCTTTAACGCAATGGAGTATGACCGGTAGACGGCGTTTGCTGGCGACTTCCAATTGTGCCTGAAGGATCTCTCTCTGTCGCGCTTTATCTATTGGTTTGCTGAAATCTAATCCGATCTCACCAATTGCGTTAATTGGTAAATTTTCAAGTAATTGTATCGCTCTATATGTATTTAAAGTTTCGGTACTCCACGGGTGTATCCCTGCGCTGACGTAGGTTGCTTGTGGGGGTGGTTGCTCTGAGCCCAAATCCCAAGATACGATGCTTGTTATTCCTGCGTGCGCCGAATGGGTGTGTATGTCTACGAAATCGACCTCTGTCATTATTGTCGCTTTTATTATACAAATATAGTGTTATTCTTCGTGATGCGATGTTTTTGTCGCTGCATTGCTTGCTGGATGTCTTTGGGCAGCTCATGTTTGGTTGTGACGTTAAGGTGCAGTAATTCATGGTGTTGCGATAGGAATATCGTCGCGCTTAGATTGGTGTTAAAAAAATCACAATAACTTGGTATTTTCAGAAAATAAAAATGTAAATTTGCAACGCTTTTAAGTGACCGATTCTGAACACATTTAAACCAAATCAAATAAAATCCTTAACCGAATGTCGAAAACAATCAAACTGAAAAGAGGTCTCGACATCAGGCTGGCCGGGGAGGCCGAAAAGCGTATCGTTGCGCTTCCCATGGCTGAGAGTTACGGTATTTCGCCGCTCGATTTCAACGGTGTGGTGCCGAAACTGCTCGTCAGGCCGGGTGATGCCGTAAAAGCGGGGACGCCCCTCTTTTTCGACAAGTACCATCCCGAGGTGCTGTTCACTTCGCCCGTGAGCGGGACGGTGGACTGCGTTTCGAGGGGTGACAAAAGAAAAATCCTTTGCGTATCGGTCACGGCCGACGGCAAGCAGGATAGTGAACAATTCGATGTCAAACCCGCCGATAAGGCCACTGGTGCCGAAGTTAAAGAGTTGTTGCTGAAGAGTGGACTTTGGCCGTTTATCACTCAGCGCCCTTATGGAATCGTAGCTAATCCTGCTGACGAACCCAAGGCCATTTTCGTGTCTGGATTCGACTCGGCTCCTCTTGCGCCGGATATGGACTTTGCGCTTCAGGGGCAGGAGGAGAACCTCAAGGCTGGATTCGAGGCTTTGAGAAAACTCACGGCAGGCAAAGTGCATCTCGGTGTTAAAGCCGGGGCGGATGGTGTAGTGTCGAAAGCCGCCAATGTCGAGAAGACCGCTTTCAAAGGGCCGCATCCGGCAGGGAACGTCGGTGTCCAGATACACCATGTAGACCCTATTAATAAAGGTGAGATCGTGTGGACCGTCGATATACAGATGGTTGCCATTATAGGCCGTCTGTTCAATACGGGTAAGCTCGATATGACTAAGGTGTACGCCCTTACCGGGTCGGAACTCATCGAACCGGTTTACGTTTCGGCTATTTCGGGAGCTCCGTTCGTATCATTGCTCCGCGGCAATATCAAGCGTCAGGGACGCGACGGAAAGGTCAGGATCATCAATGGCAACGTGCTTTCGGGAAAGAAGGCCGATGCCCGTATGTATGTGGCTGCCAATACGAACCAAATCACAGTGATTCCGGAAGGCGACAAGTACGAATTCCTCGGATGGGCGATGCCGCGTTGCGACAAGTTCTCGGTGTCGAGGTCATATTTCTCGTGGCTCATGCCAAAGAAGACATATGTGCTTGATACAAATTTGCACGGCGGTCACCGTCCGTATATCGTGACGGGCCTTTTCGAACGCTACCTGCCTATGGACATCTATCCGATGTATCTGTTCAAGGCCATACTTGCCAAGGATATTGACAAGATGGAGAATCTCGGTATCTACGAGGTGATAGAGGAAGACGTGGCGCTTTGCGAGTTTGTTGACCCGTCGAAGAATGACATCCAGCAGACCGTGCGCGATGGTATTAACCTTATGATTAAAGAACTTAGCTAATTATGGAAAAACTCAGGAATATAGTAGATAAGTTCAAACCCCAGTTCGAGAAAGGCGGCCGTTTCGGTTGGTTACACTCGACTTTCGACGGTTTCGAAACGTTCCTTTTCGTCCCGAAGACGGTTACTACGTCGGGTGCACATGTGAGGGACGTGAACGACACCAAGAGGGTGATGATAATGGTGGTGCTCGCGTTGCTGCCGGCGCTCCTGTTCGGTATGTATAACGTAGGTTTGCAGCACTTCCGCGCAATAGGCGAACTCGCCCAGACCGAGTCGGTACTTGGATGTTGGTGGTATGGATTCTGGAGGGTACTGCCGCTGATACTCGTATCTTATATAGTAGGTCTCGGCATTGAGTTCATATTCGCTCAGGTACGCGGACATGAAATCAATGAAGGTTATCTCGTGAGCGGTATGCTGATTCCGCTTATCATGCCTATCGACGTACCGCTTTGGATGGTTGCCGTAGCGGTTGCTTTCGCAGTAATCATCGGTAAAGAAGTATTCGGCGGAACGGGTATGAACATATTCAATCCGGCGCTTCTGGCCCGTGCGTTCGTGTTTTTTGCATACACTCCGTTCATCTCGGGCGAAACTGTCTGGGTGAGGGGATTAGGTAAAGGCGGGGCATACGTCGACGGTTTCTCCGGAGCTACTCCGCTTACTACACTTTCGGAGAGCGCTTCTTCGGGAACGCTCGATTTCGGCGGATATTCGTTGTGTGATATGATCGTGGGGACCATACCGGGCAGCATCGGCGAGACATCGGTGATCGCTATCGCCCTCGGTGCGGTTATACTCCTATGGTCTGGTGTCGCAAGCTGGCGCATAATGCTCAGCGTAGTTGTCGGAGGATTGGCTATGGGGCTGCTGTTCAATGCAATCGGCGGGAATGCCTACATGGAGATGCCTGCGTACTACCATCTCGTGATGGGTGGTTTCGCTTTCGGAGCCGTATTTATGGCTACGGATCCTGTGACCGCATCGCAGACTAACAAGGGTAAGTTTATATGCGGATTCTTGATAGGTGTCATCGCGGTGCTGATACGTGTGGTGAACCCCGGTTATCCGGAAGGAATGATGCTCTCGATACTCTTCATGAACGCACTCGCACCGCTTGTCGACCACTATGTGGTTGCAGCCAATGTGAAGCGCCGCAACAAGAGAATGAAAACTGTTAAAGCATAAGGAGGACTGAGAGATGAATAAGAACAGTAATTCATACATAATAATATATGCGACCGTTATGGTCGTGATAGTGGCGCTCGTTCTGGCGTTCGCATCCCTCTCGCTCCAGCCTCGGCAGAAAGCCAATCAGGACAACGAGACTAAGGGGGCTATCCTGATGTCGATAGGACAGGGGATGGAGGCTGACAAGGCAAAAGATAAGACGGCGTACATCAATGAGGAGTATGCGAAATACATCACCGAAAGTTTTGCGGTTGACTATCAGGGCAACAAAGTCGAGGGGGCCGATGCGTTCGCGCTTCTCGGATCTCTGAAAGCCGAGTATGCGAAACCTGAAAATGAACGTGCTCTTCCGGTTTTCGTAGGAAAGAAGGATTCGGGAGAAAGCCTGTATGTATTCCCTCTTTGGGGCTCAGGATTGTGGGGGCCTATCTGGGGCTACCTCGCACTCGAGGGTGATCTCGAGACTATATACGGTGCGGTGTTCGGCCATAAGGGCGAAACTCCGGGACTCGGTGCTGAGATTGCAACACCTCCTTTCCAAGACCAGTTCAAAGGTAAAAGTATCTTTAAGGGGGGTGAGATCGTGGGTATAAGCGTACTCAAAGGAGCCGGGGCTTCTGCCGGGAATCCTAATGCCGTAGACGCCATCAGTGGCGGTACTATTACGAGTACCGGTGTGCAGAGTATGATACGGACAAACCTTGCAGGATATGCCGGGTTCATTGAAAAAAGCAATAACGGCGTATCTGCATCTCAGCCGCTCGATGCAACTGTTGCTGAACCGGCTACGGATCTTCCTGTCGTTGAACCTTTAACAGATGAAGAAAATGAGTAAGAAAGATAAAGAGCCGTTGTTCTCGGCTAAAAACAGGAAGCTGCTTCTCGGACCGCTCAGTTCTGATAACCCGGTCGTAGTCCAGATACTCGGTATCTGTTCGGCGTTGGCGGTTACTGCGAAACTTCAACCCGCATTTGTAATGGCATTGTCGGTGACGGTCGTGACGGCTTTCGCTAACCTGATAATGTCGCTGCTCCGCAACTCTGTTCCCGCGCGTATACGTATCATCGTGCAGCTTGTGGTGATAGCGTTTCTCGTGATTCTTGTAGACCAAGTGCTTAAAGCTTATGTTTACGATGTGAGCAAACAGCTTTCTGTATACGTGGGACTTATCATTACCAACTGTATCCTGATGGGGCGTGTCGAAGCGTTCGCACTCGGAAACAAACCGTGGCCTTCGTTCCTCGACGGTCTGGGCAACGGTGTGGGGTACGGCTTGATTCTTTTGCTGGTGGCGTTCTTCCGCGAGCTTCTCGGAGCCGGGACGCTGTGGGGATATCAAGTTATTCCGCAAAGTTTCTACGATGCCGGTTACTCTAATAACGGTATCATGCTGCTGCCCCCGATGGCCCTTATTATAATAGGTGTCATCATCTGGGTACACCGCAGTTGGAAGAAAGACCTTATTGAGAAATAGTTAAAGGCGGAAAGTATATGGAAAGTTTGAATATATTTATCAAGTCGATATTTATCGACAATATGGTTTTCGCCTACTTCTTCGGGATGTGTTCCTACATCGCCGTAAGTAAGAGTGTGAAAACAGCTATGGGGCTCGGGTTGGCCGTGATATTCGTCATGACGGTTACCGTGCCGCTCAACTGGCTGCTCAATGAGTATGTACTTAAAAGCGGTGCGTTGGCGTGGATAAATCCCGATATGGCAAACGTTGACCTTAGTTTTTTGAGTTTTATCGTATTTATCGCGGTTATCGCTTCATTTGTGCAGCTGGTGGAGATGGTAGTGGAGAAATTTGCTCCGGGATTGTACAATCAGTTGGGTATCTTCCTTCCGCTTATAGCCGTGAACTGCGCCATCATGGGTGGCTCGCTCTTTATGCAGGAACGTGAATTCGTCAATATCGGACAGGCGACTTCATACGGTCTCGGCTCGGGTATCGGTTGGTGGCTGGCTATAATAATGATGGCGGCTATCCGCGAAAAAGTTACCTATTCACAGATTCCGGCTCCGCTAAAAGGTGCAGGTATTACATTCATAATCACCGGTTTGATGGGGATAGCATTCATGACGTTCCTCGGAATCCAACTGTAAACGATAGGAGAGACCAAGAAGATGGAAATGACAATAATTGTAGCGATCATAGCTTTCCTCGTAGTAGTATTGTTGCTTGTGGGTATCCTGCTTTTCGCGAAAGCGAAGCTCACGAGCTCGGGAAATGTGACGATCAATGTTAATGATGACGAAAAGATTCTTACTGTGGAATCAGGTTCGTCGCTTCTTTCGACACTTTCGAATAACGGTATCTTCCTTCCGTCTGCATGCGGTGGAGGCGGTTCGTGCGGTATGTGTAAATGTCAGGTGCTTGAGGGCGGCGGTGAGATACTGCCTACCGAAGTAAATTTCTTTACGCGCCGCGAACAGAAAGACAACTGGCGTCTCGGTTGTCAGGTGAGGGTGAAGGAGGACATGAAGATACGTGTGCCGGAAGAGGTACTCGGTGTCAAGAAATGGGAATGTGAAGTGGTGTCGAACCACAACGTTGCGACATTCATCAAGGAATTTGTCGTTAAGTTGCCGGTTGGCGAAGAGCTGAAATTCCGTTCGGGTGGATACATACAGATCGACGTTCCCAAATATGACGAGATTAAATTCAGTGATTTCGATATAGATCCAGAGTACCACGAGGATTGGGATAAGATGAATATGTGGGGTCTTGTGACAAAGAATCCGGAGCCTACTTTCAGGGCGTACTCAATGGCCAACCACCCGGCAGAAGGTAATATCGTGATGCTGAACATACGTATAGCGACTCCGCCTTGGGATAGAAATGCCGGTGATTTCGCTAAGGTAAACCCCGGTATATGTTCGTCTTATATCTACTCGCTTAAACCGGGAGATAAGATAACGATTTCGGGTCCTTACGGTGAATTCTTCATCAAGGACACTCCAAATGAGAAGATGTTCATTGGTGGTGGTGCAGGTATGGCTCCGATGCGTTCGCATATCTTCGACCTGTTCAAGACTAAACATACCAAGGTTCCTGTTACTTTCTGGTATGGTGCGCGTAGCAAGCGTGAGATATTCTACGAAGCCGACTTTGAAAAGATCGAGGCTGAAAACGACAACTTTAAGTTCCACATCGCGCTTTCGGAACCGAAGCCGGAGGACAATTGGACCGGATACGTCGGATTTATCCATCAGGTGATATTCGATAATTACCTGAAGAACCACGATGCTCCGGAAGATATTGAGTACTATCTCTGCGGACCTCCTATGATGAACGCAGCAGTATTCAAGATGCTCGACAGTCTGGGAGTACCGTCTGAGAATATTCTGTACGACGATTTCGGTTCTTAACGGATTCTCGTCATAAGGAAAGAGGCCTTTCGAGGCCTCTTTTTTATTTATTTTTATTAGGTTTGTAATTATTATATACGACAGTAAAGTATGAAAATTCTTACGGGAAGCCAGATAAAAGAGCTTGATAGCTATACGATAGAGAATGAGCCTATTGAATCCGTTGATTTAATGGAGCGGGCCTCTGAGGCTATGGCTCAAATAGTTGCACAACGGACGGGAGGTGAAAAGCTGTTGGCATTCGTTGTCGGAAAAGGGAATAATGGCGGTGATGGGTTGGCTATGGCGAGAATGTTGGCTAATGCAGGTTGTACGTGCTGTGTGATGATGGCGTCGCATCTAGAAGAGTTGAGTGACGATTGCCGTTTTAATTTAGACAGGTTGCCTGATAATGTGCAGTTTGTAGATAGTATTCCCGAAGAGTTGGATGATTACGAGGTTGTGGTGATTGATGCTCTGCTTGGGTCCGGCGTAAAAGGTTGTGTAACCGGACGGTATGGGGAGATTATTCGGGAGATTAACTCTTGCGGGCATTATGTTATTTCGGTGGATTTGCCGTCGGGAATGCAGACTGAGTTCGGGAACGATCCGGATACGATAGTGCATGCGGATTTGACATTGACGATAGAATTTCCGAAGCTCGCGATGCTCCTGCCCGAGGCTGGTGAATGTTGCGGAGAGATAGAGGTTGTGGATATAGGGCTGGATCGTGATTTCATAGACGGTGCGGATAGCCCATATCAATATGTAACTGAGGACTTGGTTCGTGGCTTTATTAAGGAACGATTAAAGTTTTCGCATAAAGGAAGTTATGGGCACGCTCTGTTGGTGTGCGGATCGGAGGGAATGTATGGTGCAGCTGTGCTTTCGACTACTGCCGCATTGCGGTCGGGATGCGGGTTGGTAACGTTGCATACGCCTCGTGCCGGAGTTATGCCGTTGATGGCGAATGCTCCTTCGGCGATGATAAGTTGCGCGGGCGAAGAGTGCTTTTCGTCATTGCCTGTAAGTGTGGATAAATATACTTCGGTGGGTGTCGGGTGTGGTGTCGGGCAGTCGGCTGCTACGCAGAAGGCGTTGGGGGAATTGCTTCAAAGTGTGCATGCAGGCATGGTGATAGATGCCGATGCGTTGAATATTATAGCCGCTAATCCGCATTTGCGGGCTTATATTCCGGCTGGTTCTATTCTTACGCCTCATCCGGGCGAGTTGCGACGTTTGGTCGGGGAGTGGAGTGGGGAGCAGGATAAGATTGCCAAATCTTCGGGGTTGGCGTGCGAATTGTCTTCGATTGTAGTTGTGAAAGGGGCGTATACAATGATTTGCATGCCTGACGGACGCATATATTTTAATCCGACCGGGACGCCGGGAATGGCTAAAGGCGGGAGCGGAGATGTGTTGACCGGGTTGTTGACCGGGTTGTTGTCGCGCAGATATAGTGCCGAGGAAGCTACGATTTTAGGCGTATATGTGCATGGATTGGCCGGCGAAAAAGCGGCCGAGTATTTTGGTGTAGAGGCGATGAATAGCTCGGATATTGTTGATTTCATTGGAGATGCGTTCGGTGAATTGACTAAATAGTTCGTTGGTTTATTTCATTGATGGATGTTTGATATCATCTGAAAATTGCTATATTTGCATTATTAATTATTTAAAAACTGAAAGACATGGCAAGTTTGAGAATGCTTAAAAAAGATATTGAGTATCTTACAGGGCAGGTTTTGGAAGACAGCTACTTCATGATATATTTCCACCCGGAGAAGAAAGATCAGGCGTTTGAGATTATGCAGGCCGCTGCCGATTTGCGTAACGAATTGTTTGATAAGGCCAATTCTCCGGCTGAGAAAAAGAACAAAAGTTTGGTGAGAAAACATTATGCACAGGTTCGCAGGGATATGTTCTCGGGAGTGGATGCTTTGTTCGAAAAATTGAGCAAGATAGGCAAGTAGGAATGAAGTGCTATACAATAAAAGAAGCGGTCAAATAAATTTTGACCGCTTCTTGTATTGTATTCTGTGGCGATTGGTTTGGGCGTTTGGACATCATTTGTTGGCGTCAATATTGCCTTGGTCAGTTCGTTCTGTTTTAATCAGATGCGTCGAAGTTTGAATATTAGTTTGTCGCAATTTAATTGTGGGCTTCCAAGACGGTATGTGGAACTTCGCCGTGGGTTATGACTTGTATCGGGCAATCGTAGTTTTTCAGTTGTTCCGGAGTGATATGATTTGACTCGTGTCGGTGTACGCATCGGTTGACACAGACAATATTTTTGACAACCGTAGTGATCGTTCCGATGTCGTGCGAAACCATAATGATCGCCATCTCCTTGTTCAATTCCTTCAGTATTTCGTAGAGCTCTTTTTCGAATTTGTTATCTACGAAATTGGCCGGTTCGTCAAGAATCAGGAGTTTCGGTTCCGATATGATTGCGCGGCAGAGTAGGGCGCGTTGCATCTCTCCTCCGGATACGCTGCCGACTGGTTTGGCTGCAATATGGGCGATTCCTATTTTTTCAAGTAATCGTGTCGCGAGTTCGTAGTCTTTCTTTCCGAATTTGATGCGTCCTTGTCTTTGCAGGCCGGAAGCGACCACATCAAGAATCGACAGAGGAAAAGCATTGTCAAATTCATTGAGTTGTGGGAGATAGCCTATCTTCGGTTTTCCGTTTTCCATAATTTCCGGCGCAAAAGTGACCTTGCCACAGTAGGGGACCAACCCAAGAATAGCTTTCACGAGTGTCGTTTTGCCGCCACCGTTTGGTCCGATAACGCCGATGAAATCGTCAGAATAAACGGTGAGATGCACATCTTTCAGTACTTCTTTATCTTCATAGAAAACTGACAGGTCCTCTATATTAATATAATTTGCTGACACTACCGACGAGTTATTGTTTCCGTTACCCATAATAAATTTTGAATCACGTTTTCTGCGAGCGGGTCGAAAGCGACAGGGGTAGCTCCTATGTCTTCGGCAGCTGTCATTACGACCGATTGATTTAGTTGTTTCTGGTAAAGTATGGTGTGTACCGAGTCCTGTTTGGCCTGTTTGATGATGGATGCTATATGGTCTGCTGTAGGCTCTTTCCCTTCGTGCTCTATTGATACTTGGGTGATATTGTAATCGTCAGCATAATAGGATAATGCCGGGTGGTATATTAAGAAATACTTTATGTCTGATTCTTTTATAAGATCCCTAACGGCCGAGTCTGCTGTGTCAAGCTCTCTTATAAGGTTTAGGTAGTTGTCGAAATACTTGGATGAATCGGGGTAGAGGGCTTTAATGTTGACGTAGGCATTGTCAGCCATAATTTTCAGACAGCGCACAGATGTCCAGATATGTGGGTCGATGCCATGATTATGCTGCTGAGAGTCTCCAGCGTGTGTATTGGTGCATTCTCCTTCTTTTAGGGCGATGTTTTTAGATAGTATTGCGATTGAAGCATTGGTATTGTGCGCAATTTTATCTGTCAATGTCTTTTCGAAATCTATCAAGCCTGTGGCGAAGATGATTTCAGCTTTGGATGATGATGATATTTGTTTCGGTGTCGGTTCGTATGTCTCTGGAGATGCGCCTTCCGGTAATAGGGTCGTGATCTTGAAGTCATCTCTAACAATCTGCTGCACAATGAATTTTACCGGAGGTATTGTGGCTATAAATTCTTTTGCATGCTTGGTTGCGTGTTGCTTCTTTCGATACACCTGTAGGTACCATGTTAAGGTAGTTCCGATGACAATTGCCGCAATGACTGTAAATACTTTCTGTTTATTATTCATCTGATAAATGACTTTTACTTGAATAACAAATGTACGCTATTATGTGCTAAATATAAAATAGGGTATTTAAATAAATATTTATTTTACATAATATAAATTATGTCTGGTTAATTTTGTAAAATTGTGTTGTTCATGTTTCACATATTTAAACTTTAAGCCTATGAATTGGAAAGATTTGTTGATTCAGATTTGTAAAGCTGTTTTCACAGCAATTGCTGCATGGTTCGGCGCAAGCGGATTTTAACTCGCGTTATGTCGGAACATACGTGTTCTGGTCTCGGACAGTGTGATAACTGTCTGTTCGTTTATAGTTGTTCATTAATTCCGATTCCGCCTGTAAGTGCGGATTCATTAAATCATTTAAAAAATGGCACAGAAAAGAGTAAAAAACAAGGTGACGAATAATAATATCAATATCACCGCAAATACCAATGTAAAAGGTAATCAAGGTTCATCACTTGAAGATATGGTTAACCGTGCTCGTCCTGACGATAAGTCTGTTAGGTTTTTGCAGGATAACATGCTTACCGTTTCTTTCGATAATAAGGAAGGTTCTGACACTTTTGGCAAGTGTACTGTTTGTTATGGTACTTATCGTCTTTTTCCTCTTTGGTTTGATGACGTTGCTTCTGCTGTTAATTATGTCAAGGAACATCCTGTTCATCTGATACTTTGTCTTTATGGCGTTTTTCGTGACTTGGAAATGAAGTCACAACAAGAATCTCAAAAAACAGAAGATGATGGAAAAGAATCGTAAACCTCGTGGAGGTAAGAAAACAATGAAGTTTATAATTGGTGGAAATCGTAGATAGTTATGGCTACTGCTTCATTTATGCCCGTTGCGGAGATTGATAAACCTAAGCGGTCAAATGTTAATCTTTCGTTTATAAATCGCTTTTCGGCGTTGCCCGGTGTGCTTATTCCTATTATGAATGAGCCCGCACAGGCTGCGGACGATTGGCGTATACGTATGTCGGCTCTCGTTAAGACTTTGCCGTTGCAAGGCCCTTTGATGGGTTCTTTTAAGGTGCAAGTTGATTTCTTTTTTAATCCTGTTCGTTTGTATAATCGTGGCTTACATGGTAATATTCGTAATTTAAAACCGGAGAATGTTAAATTCCCTATTATTAAATGGTGTCAGGGAGATACGAAAAATTTGGAGACCCCCGATACTGTTCGGCCTATTGTACTTGCTGGAGATATAGGTGTTCATGAAACTTCTTTGCTCCATTATCTTGGTTTGCCTCGTTTGGTTTGTAATAGTGAGGGTGTAGGAGATCAGGGATATAAAGTGCGTGTTTTTACTGCTAATCCTTGGTTGGGATATTATAATATCTTTTATAATTATTATGCCAATCAGCAAGAGCAATATTTTTCTGTTTATGGTGTTTCTGCTCTTTATACTCCTGGAGATCGTCCCGGTTTTAAGCAGCGTGCGGTTCTTGGTTCTGGAGAGTTGTCTACTATAGAATCATGGCTTTATCAGAATTTGGGTCAGCCTTATAATGTTCCTTTGGAGTTTTTGGATTATACCTCAGGTACAGGTTCCGGTAATTTTGTTCCTCAGACAACGGTTTGGAATAATTTGAACAAGCAATTTGTTGGTTTTTCTCATGCTCCTAATGGGGGTCTTTGTTGTCGTACTTATTTACCTGACCGTTTTAGTGTTTGGTTGAATTCGTCTACTTATAGTAATGTATCTGTCTCCAGCTCGATAAATGTTGCGGTTTCGGGCTCTTTGGGTACTATGACTATTGACGCTATACGTTTTGCTAACCATCTTAATAACATGCTTCTGAAAACTGCGGTTGCTGGTAGTACTTATGATGCTTGGTTGCTTTCGCAGTATGGTGCGAGTTATAAACCGCTTGGAGAAGTTCCCGAGTTTATTGCGTCCCGTTCTTTTGAGTTGACTTTTGATGATGTGATACAGACTGCTCCCGGTTCTGAAAAGGATCCCCTTGGGACACTTGGCGGTCGTGGTCTCGGTTTTACAGGTGGTCGTGATGTTCGTTATTATTGTCAAGAGCATGGTTATATCATGGCGATTATGTCCATTATTCCTCGTGTTGATTATTTCCAAGGTATTCGGCATGGAATGCAGTTGACTTCTCTGTCGGATTGGCATGTTCCGGAGATGGATAATATAGGATTTCAAGATTTGCTTGTCGATGATTTTTATAGTGCGTTGACGCCTGTTGATGAAGATGGTTATCCGTCTGCACTTGATGCTATTGGTAAGCAACCAGCGTATACCGAGTGGATGACGAATACGAATCAGTTGCATGGTACATTTGCCCAGCCTGACAGTACTATGTTTATGGTATTGGCTCGTCGTTTCGGTTTTGTAAAAGGTCCAGATGGAGAATTGGTCCCTAAAGCTGTCGGAGGTAGTTCCTATATTAATCCGGAAATGTTTAATCAGTGTTTCGCAGATTCGGATGAGTATGCACATAACTTCTGGTGTCAGTTTAAATTCGATATTATTACGAAACGTGCTATCTCCAAACGTGTGATGCCACATCTATAAAAGCGCCGCAGGCAAAGAGCCCTGTAAATTTTGCTCCCAAAGAGACGTATCAGAGTGCTCTGAGTTTGTTGGACGTGATTTCGTTCTTAACATGTCAAATAATGGTCGTTACGCACGCGTGTGCGCGTGTCTCGCGTGCGCGCGCGTGTGTAACCATTTTAAACGCAGTTTAAAATCATGAAATATATAAAGTTGCAGAATCTTAACACACCTGTTGAGCTTGATCCTCCTACATATCCCGGTGAACGTCTTTCGGATGTTATTGTTCGAGCTATGGAACAAGGTGTATCGCCCGAAATGGGTATTAATCCATTGGTTTATGACGAAGATGAATCTTTTGAGGTTGACCCGAATAGCGATATTCGGACCGACCTTTTCGGTTTGGCCGAGAAAGCCGAAGCCGGATTCACTGCTTCGCAACTTCAGAAGTTGAAAAACGCAGAGGTTTCTGCGTCATCTACTGAAGACGAACAGGTCTCTGAAGAGACTGGTAAAACCGAACCGCAAGGTTCGTCAAATGAATAACCTGGACGGGGGAGCGGCATACTCCTACTTGACAACGTATGCCAGACGCGTACCAACGCTGTCGTGCTCCCCCGTCCTCAATTAAAAAATGAATGAAATGGGAAAGTTTGAAGATGCTATGACTGGCGTAGCTGCTGGTGCTATCGGAGATGTTGCCAGCCTTGTAACCGGAGGTATTGCCGGAGGAATGTCGGCCCGTAAGGCCGAGAAGCTCGCAAAGGCTCAGTATGCCCGTCAACTTGATTTCTGGAACAAACAGAATGAGTATAACCTCCCTATCAATCAGAAAAAGCGTTTGCAGGATGCAGGATTGTCTGTTGGTCTCATGTATTCTCAAGGCGGTAATATTACGAATGCCGGTGAGCTTTCGAGTGTTCCCGGTGACCCCTCGGCTGGACGTGTGAGTGTGCATAGCGGATTCATGGAAAATATGCTTGCCGTCCATCGTATGGAGGCTGAAATTGATGAGATTCATTCCCGTGAGAATTTGAACAATGCCCAAGCCGAGGCCGTTTCTGGTAAATTGCCTTATGAAATCGATTCGATGGAATCCCAGCGTCGTCTGAATCTGATATACGGAGACAACGCAAAACTCGAGGGAACAGCTTTGGGGTTGGATATTGCCTATAAGAAAGCTATGAACCCTATCAGTATTGAGCAGGCTAAGCAGAATTTCAATCAAGGTGTCTATCTTCTTGAGCGTTATGCTTGGGAAGCTGATAAGGCAATGACCGATGCTCGTTTTGCCCGTGGCACTTATGATACCCGTAAGCAGATGCAAGAGGCTGACCTTGCCGAACGTCTCGCACAAGTTGCCGTTATGGGTGTTCAGATGGAAGCCATGAAGAAGGGCATAGAATTAACGGAAGCCCAGATAAGAGACTTCCGTTCAAAGTTGCTCGGTAATTATGGAGATAGTGCTATTTCTTACGTGAAAGGTCGTAATGCTTTGGAATTTGGTGTTATTGATGGTTCATTGCCATCTTTGGCCGGTAGTGTTTTGGGACATTTTTCTAATCGTTTGTATGGTGGTTGGAAGGATTTATTTGGGTCTTCCGCCCCTAAAAGCGTCACCAATCCAATAGATTATCTTCTTAAGCAGATAGAAGAATCCTACTAGTATAAATGCAATGAGAAGTAGGAATATTATTTCGGGCCCTCCGAGTCCCATGAATATAGGTATCATAACTCTAGATATTGGTTAATTGTACCAAAGTATAGATAAAAATCAATGAACAATTATTTTGTTCTGTTTGTTAACTTAAAAACTGAAATTATGCCTTCTGTTGTTGATACTTTTCCTGTTTTGGTTTCCGATCTTGAATTTATGTTGAGTGTTACGATTGAATTTTTGTTTCGTCACAGGTCTTTACATCCTGTTGGTTCTGATGATTGGAAGTATTGGGATTCTCGTTATAATTATTTTTTTGACCTAAGAGAACAGTTATATGGCTTGCATAAATCCCCTACGGATTCCGAATCCGAAGTACCTTCCGAATAAGAAGAACGGAGGTTTTCCTGAATTGGCTGATGATATTCGTGATTACGGATTGATTGTTCCCTGTGGCAAGTGTATAGAGTGCCGTCGTAGACGTGCCTCCGATTGGCGTTTTCGTTTGCTCCAGGAGTATAAGTATAATAAGAATAAGTTTTGGTTTGTAACTTTCACTTTCAATGATGAATCTCTTTTTAAATTGCGTGGTTTATGTCTTGATTGGCATTCAGTTTTTGATGATAATCTTGTTGTTATCAAGGCTGTTCGGATGTTTTTGGAAAGATACCGAAAAAGATTCAAGGTGTCTCTCCCTCATTTGTTTGTTTCTGAGCTTGGCGGCGAGTCTGACCGTATTCACTTGCATGGTGTTGTATTTGGTTTGAAGCCCGAAGTAAGGTATACAGGAAAGAACCGTAAGAGTAAAAAGAATGGCCAGTTATATAAGATATTTGAGTCTCCTGTTTTGGCAGAGCTTTGGAAATATGGCTTTATAACTATTGAACCTTGTTCCGATGTTACTATTGGTTATATTTTGAAGTATATCATGAAGTATGACCCTAAGCATCCCGAATGGGAATCTCGTTTGCTTGTTTCCCCTGGACTTGGCAAGTGTTACGTTAATGACCGTACTATTGCTATTCATCACTCTACTGGATTTGACCGTTACGAGTGGTATTGTGTTACCTCCTCTGGCCATAAAATTGGTATGCCTCGTTATTATCGTTTGAAGATTTTTACCGATGAAGAGCGTGAACGCCGTAAGCGTGCTATGTGGGATGACCCGCCTCCACTTTATTTCCGTGGCCAGTTGTATGAAGATGAGTTTTTATATCGTCAGGTTGTTAAGGAATATCTGCGTTATACCGAGCGTTTAGGCCTTTCCAAACGTAAAAAGGTTATTCCTCGTATGCCTTTTGTATCTTCGGGCGAGTTTGATTTTTAACATTTGTAATCAAATTTGTTAAAATTTATCATAATCTGAAATTATGTCTGGTTGGAATGAGGGGGTTTTTATTAAATTTTAAACAATAGATTTTATTTTTTCGTGTAAGTCTCAAAAGTTTTGTCTGAAAAGAATAATACTATTTTTTCTATTTCTCGGTCATTGTTGATCGTCGGTATCTTTCCATTTTCTGTAAACAGATTTAAGAATTGCTCTGTTTCTTGCTTTTCTGGAGTCTCAATCTTCCGGAGTTTTCTTGGTGTCTCATGCGTATTAATGTCGTCCAGATACATTTGTCCAGTACCCATCATTAGCCATTTTGGATTAAGGCGGGGATATGCCGAAAACAGCTTTACGAGGAAATCATAACTCGGCTTATTTCTTTCTGATAGAATATGCGAGATTGAGGAGGCTTGTACGTTTATCTCCTCTGCCAGTTTAGTAGCAGAGATATTCTCTATAGTTAAGAATTCAGTTAATCTGTTTTTTATCATAGTAGCGTGTGCTAATCATATATATCAATAATACATTTATGTGCTTTGGGTTAATTATCTGTTAATGATGTGTGTAGCGTTGTTTGTTTTATTTGGCAACAATTGTTTTATTAACTTTTCTTTTTTATACCTCTTTGATAAGAGCGCGCGGCATTAAACCTTCCTTTATTTATGTGCACTTATATTGCTGGTTGCGATGTTGTTATGTGTCATATATTCAATAATAGAACCTTCTTTCGGGTCATTATCTTTCCCCTTTTGCTTGTGTTTACAAATGTAAATAAATTAAGGCGAAAAATACACCCTTACCCAATGAGTAAGGGTGTAAAACAAAAATAATTTATTGAAGGCGGTTTGCGATTTGTGTCAGTTCGTCTTGTGTTGGAGCTAATTTCTTTTTGAAGTCCAAATCAGATTCTTTATTTATCGGAATGAGGTGGATGTGAGCATGAGGAACCTCTAACCCTATTACGGCTACTGCTACTCTATTGCATTGGAGCTTGGTTTGGATTTGTTTTGCTACCTGTTTGGCAAAAACTATCATTTCAGATAACGTCTGATCGTCCAAATCGAATATATAGTCTGTCTGTTCGCGTGGAATCACGAGCGTATGTCCCATTTGTATTGGGTTGATGTCCAAAAAAGCATAGAATTTATCGTTCTCTGCCACTTTGTAGCTTGGGATTTCGCCTTTGGCAATACGTGAGAATATACTTTCCATATAGTTGTTAAAATTTAGGTTTAAGTATTTCTGAGTAAATAACAGCATCTCTGAGGTTAAACTCTTTTTCTGTATCGTGTTTTTCATTATTCAGAGTAACATCTCGTGTTATATCATCTTTGTCTTGCGGTATTCTACTTTCTGTTGTATGTCTTTTGTGGTAAGTATCATGTTGCCTTTGACGGATAACGCTCTCGGCAGTAGCTAATTCACTGTCACTATCTGTTGTCGTAGTGTATGTTTGCGATGGTTTTGCGGGCTCTTGCTCGTTTGTGCTATCTTGAAGTATACCTTTAACTTCATGGAATATTTCTTGCCAAACATCTCCTTCCGGATCGGTAGGAATATTTGGTTTAGGCGTACTACTCTTAAGAGCCTTTTTCTTTTGAGCTCTTAGGGACGAGGATATAATGCTGGCGACCAGTGCTATTATTAAGATAATATATTCACTCATAATTATCAGTCTTTAATGTTGTTAATACGCATCACCTTTTCTATTCCTTTAATCTGGCCTACTTTCTTGATAATCTCGTTTACATCATCCATTCCTTTGACATAAACGCTGATTGTCCCCTCGAAAATACCGTCGTGGCTTTGTATATGTAATTCGCGTATATTTATATTGAGTTCTCCTGTTATTAACTGTGCCAATTCCATGAGGACGCCTATGCGGTCTATTCCTCTGAATTCCAGTACTGTAAGATAAGACATTGCCTTTTGGCTCGACCACTTTACAGATGTAATTTTGTCGCCGTGCTGTGCTGCGAGCCTTGTCAGCTCGTCACAAGATGTTTTGTGCACGTCTATTTTACCTGTATCTGGATTTTGATACCCTACTACTGAGTCTCCTGGAATTGGATTACAACACTCGGCTATCGTAAATTCGGGTTCATCCGAATCTACAGAGATTGGGGGCTTGGAGCCTGAGTTACGTTTTTTATTCTCCCCCGCCCTGCTTTTGAACGGATTGGATAATTGTATCGTCCAAAACTTCAGTATTTTGTTTGCTGAATTTTGGCGTAATATTTTTTCTATGCCGTCGAGGTTTATGAGCTCGGCCCCCAACTTGCTGTAAAATTCGTCTTTGGTTTTACAGGCGTAAGCCGGCAGCACCTTTCGGAATACTCGTGCGCTCGGTGTGATTCCGAATTCGCGCATCTTTTCGTCGAATATTTCGATGCCTTTCTCGATGTTGTTGTCTGTATCGCGTTTCAGATAATTACGGATAGCCTGCCGGGCTTTGGCCGTGGTGACGTGAGCCAGCCATTCCCTCTTTGGGGTGTTGTTTTCCGAACTTATGATCTCCACCTGATCGCCGTTCATCAACGGAGTGAATATTGATTCGATCTTGTGGTTTATTTTGGCTCCTATTGCTTTATGTCCTAATTTCGTGTGTATGTCATAGGCAAAGTCAAGTGCGGTCGCACCTTTGGGCAGTTTGCGCGATTCTCCACGCGGAGTGAAGACGACTACCTCGGTCGTGTAGAGTGTCATCTTGAAGTTGTCGAGGAAGTCTACCGCGTTTTCAGTCGGGCTGTTCAATGCTTCCCGGACTTTCTTTAGCCACCTGTCGAAATCGTCCTCACCGGAACTGGAGAGAGAGGCGTGCTTGTATTTCCAATGGGCTGCAAACCCCCGTTCGGCAATTTCTTCCATGCGCTCCGATCGTATCTGAACCTCTACCCACATACCGCCCGGCCCCATAACGGTCATGTGTAGGGCTTCGTATCCGTTTGCTTTTGGGATGGTTACCCAGTCGCGTATCCTATCCGGTTTGGGCTGATATATGTCTGTAATCAAGGAATATATGTGCCAGCATTGCGACTTTTCCGGAATTATCGCGGTCGGCTTGAATATGATACGGATGGCGAACAGATCGTATACCTCTTCGAAGGGTATCTGTTTTGCCTGCATCTTGAGCCATATCGAGTAAATGCTTTTTACACGTCCGGAAATTTCGAAGTCAATGCCGCTGGAGCGTAGCTTTTCGATTATCGGAGCGTTGAAAGTCTCTATGAGCTGACTGCGCTTGAGTTCAGTTTCGTGGATTTTTCGTTCTATTTCGGCATAATCCTGCGGAAATCTGTACTTCAAGCTAAGATCTTCCAACTCGGTCTTAATGCCGTAGAGACCAAGTCGGTATGCCAATGGAGCGAACAGGTATATTGTCTCGCTCGTTATCTTGATCTGTTTGTTCGGCGGCATTGCGCCGAGTGTTCGCATGTTGTGAAGGCGGTCGGCTATCTTGATTAGGATTACTCGCACGTCGTCTGATAGCGTCAGCAGTACTTTGCGGAAATTCTCGGCCTGCTCCGATACGTTCGAGTTGAATACGCCGGCCATTTTCGTCAAGCCGTCCACCATTGAGGCGATCTTGGCCCCGAATATGCTTTCGATCTCTTCGACGGTGTATGTCGTGTCCTCCACTACGTCGTGTAACAACGCTGCCACGACGGACTTCACTCCGAGCCCTATCTCGTCTACAACGATTTTAGCTACAGCTATCGGGTGGATTATATACGGTTCTCCCGAGCGACGGCGCACCCCTTTGTGTGCCTCCTTCGCCAGAAAAAAAGCTTTCTTGATGACGTCCCAGTCGCGTTCTTCTGTGGCTATCTTTTCACAACTGCGTAAAAGGTCCTGCCATCGGTTGTCTATCAGTAGCTCGTCCTTTTCCGTATATTCCATATCGTAGTAAGCTTTTTAGGGCCCGGCCTGTCTGTGTCTGGTTATTTATTGTCGGCGGCGGCCTGCTTCATGGCCTCGCGCACTTTGGTTTCGATCTCTTCGGCCAATTCTATGTTGTCCGTCAGGAGCTCTTTGACCGCATCGCGACCCTGCCCCAGCTTCGTTTCACCGTAAGAGAACCACGAACCGCTTTTCTTGATTATGTTGAACTCAACTCCGAGGTCTATTATTTCGCCGATGCGCGAGATGCCTTCGCCGAACATGATGTCGAACTCGGCCTTGCGGAACGGAGGTGCTACCTTGTTTTTAACGACCTTGACCTTTGCGCGAGCGCCGAGTTGTGTGTCGCCGTCCTTGATGCTCGATGCTTTGCGGATGTCGATCCTGACGCTCGCATAGAATTTCAATGCGTTACCACCTGTCGTAGTTTCCGGATTTCCGTATACCACACCTATCTTATCACGTAACTGGTTGATGAAAATACAAACCGTCTTGGTTTTACTGATACTTGATGTAAGCTTTCTAAGTGCCTGAGACATAAGTCTCGCCTGTAAGCCCATTTTCGACTCGCCCATTTCGCCTTCGATTTCAGCCTTAGGCGTAAGTGCCGCAACTGAGTCGATGACTACTATGTCTATTGCGCTCGAACGTATAAGGTTGTCGGCAATTTCCAATGCTTGCTCGCCATTGTCGGGCTGTGAAATGAGCAGGTTGTCTACATCGACGCCGAGCTTCTGTGCATAAAAACTGTCGAACGCGTGTTCCGCATCTATGAATGCTGCGATGCCGCCCGTTTTTTGTGCTTCGGCTATGGCGTGCAACGCCAGTGTGGTCTTACCCGACGATTCCGGACCGTATATCTCTATTACGCGGCCTTTGGGGTAACCACCTACTCCGAGTGCTATATCTAAAGTGATCGACCCGGTCGGGATGACTGCCACGTTTTCGATGTTGGCGCTGCTCATACGCATGATCGATCCCTTGCCGAAATCCTTTTCGATCTTGTCCATTACAGCGTTAAGGACTTTCAGCTTATCCGGGTTTATCTGTTGTTTTTCTGCCATTTTTCTGGTGTGTTTTTTATTGTTTGTATGAATCTGCTATTTGTTCGAAATGACGTTTGGTATCGACCTTGTCGAATATTTTCTCGATTTTGCCGTCTGTGTCTATTATGAATGTTGTTCTCAGTATGCCTTCGTATTCGCGTCCCATGAATTTCTTCGGTCCCCATACTCCGTAAGCCAATGCTACTGCATGGTCGGGATCGGAGAGCAGTGTGAAGTTAAGGTTTTGTTTCTCTATGAATTTCTGATGCGATTTTTCGCTGTCGGGGCTTACCCCGATGATTTTGAAGCCCATTTTCTCCAGTTCGCTTTTACCGTCGCGCAAACTGCATGCCTCGGCCGTACAGCCAGAGGTGTTGTCTTTGGGGTAAAAGTATAGGATTATGCGTTTGCCTTTCAGTCCGGACAGTGTTATTTCGTTGCCATCCTGATCTTTAGCTGTGAATGCTGGTGCTATGTCTCCGGGTTTCAATTTTTCCATGGTCTACATATTGACAATATTCGTAAAGATATGGATTTATACGGTAAAATAAAAAAGTTTTTCCGTTTTCAATAAACGAAAAAACTTTTCTAAATCTTGCATTATATATTTCTGTGTGGCTACTATCCGATGTTGTGCCTTTATCGCTATTTGCGCTCGCCACGTTGGCCAATACCTTATTTTGTCATCACCCTGCGTTCGATTTCCTCTATCTGACGTTTGAAGTTCTTGTCGGTCTCTATCAGGTTCGATATGGCTTTACACGCATGGAGAACGGTTGCATGGTTTTTGCCTCCGATTGCTGCTCCGATTGCCGTAAGCGGTGCTTTCGTGTGCTTCTTACTTAGGAACATCGCGATTTGACGGGCCTGGGCTATTTCTCGTGTACGTTTAGGTGAGTTGAACTGTTCTGAATCGAGATTCAGGTGTTCGCATACCACTTTAACTATGTGGTCTATAGTGATTTCACGTTGTGTGAACTTAACGTATACTTTAAGTATCTCTTTTGCCAGCGATGTCGTGATTTTCTTATTCAAGAACGCTGCATTAGCCACGAGCGACGACAGAGCTCCTTCGATTTCCCTGATGTTTGCGCTGATGTTGTCTGCAAGGAATTCGATAACCTCCTCCGATAACTCCGTTTTCAGTTTCGCTGCTTTTGCCTTGATGATCTTAACTTTCGTGTCGTGTCCGGGTTGTATAACTTGTGCTGACAGCCCCCATTTGAAACGCGTAATGAGTCGCTGTTCTATGTCCTTCAGTTCTACTGGTGGCTTGTCTGATGTTATTATCAGTTGCTTACCCGACAGCTGGAGATGGTTGAATATGGTGAAGAATGCGTTTTGTGTCTTTTCCTTGCCTGAGAGTTCCTGAATGTCGTCGATTATCAGCACGTCTATCATCTGATAGAAGTGAATGAAGTCGTTGAACTCTTTGTTGAGCATAGAGGCGGTATATTGCGCCTGAAACTTGTTCATCGACACGTACAGCACTTGCAGATCCGGATGACGTTGGCGCACCTCGTTACCTATCGCCTGAGCAATATGGGTCTTTCCGAGGCCCGAATCACCGTATATATATAGCGGGTTGAATGGGGTCGTTCCGGGGTTGACGGCTATCGCCAAACCGGCCGACCGTGCGAGCCTGTTGCACTCCCCTTCCACGTAGTTGTCGAACGTGTAGTTCATGTTCAACTGTGGGTCGATAATCGCCTTGCGGATGCCGGGAAGTATGAACGGATTTTTTATATTTGCAGTATCTGACTGAGCGAGGAATTTGTTCATCGCAGTCGTGTCGGAATTGCTTGCGACGGCAGTTGTTGCAACGTCCGATTTCGGCATTACGTAACGGAGTCTCGTCTTCATTCCGAAGAGCTGATACAGGATCGGCTTGAGGAACGGCAGGTAGTTCTTTTCTATATGGTAGACATAGCTTTCGTTGGGCACACGGAGTTGAAGGGTGGTCCCGTCGAAGTCGATCGGCACAATCGGCTTGAACCACTTAACAAATTCATCTTCAGATGTTTGTTCCTTGATGCGGGACAAGCAATTCTGCCATATATCGCTATATGTGTTGTTGTTGACTACCATAATCTTTTCAAAGGCGGTTTTGTTTTGCCACACAAAGATTGTACATAAATTTGTTAAAAAAAAACGGCGTTCACCTTGCTAATTGATTTTAAATTTATATAGCATTACAGGGCTTCCGAAGGGCGCGATATTTAATGCGCTGACTGTGAGAATTGATAAAAATTTGCTTACCTTTGCGTATTGATTTTTTCTTGGAACACAGTTTTTAATTATAAGTAAAACTTATAGAGTGATGGCAACTGAATTAGATGCGCTTGTAGTGGAGAAAGCCAACAAATGGCTCGAAGGGAACTATGACGAGGCGACAAAAAAACAGGTCAAGTACCTTCTTGAAAACGATAAAAAGGAGCTTGTGGACAGCTTCTATAAGGATCTCGAATTTGGGACGGGCGGTTTGCGCGGTATCATGGGTGTCGGGACCAACCGTATGAACATATATACTGTCGGTATGGCTACGCAGGGTTTGGCCAATTACCTGAAAAAGAATTTTCACGATCAGGAGATTAAGGTGGCGATTGCACACGACAGCCGTAACAATAGCCGACTCTTCTCCGAGCACGTTGCAGACATCTTCGCGTCCAACGGATTCCGTGTATATATGTTCGACTCTCTGCGCCCTACTCCGGAGTTGAGTTTCGCGATACGCCAGCTCGAATGTCAGAGCGGTGTAATGGTGACTGCTTCGCACAATCCAAAGGAGTACAACGGTTATAAGGCATACTGGGAAGACGGTTCGCAGGTGACCGCTCCGCACGATACCAATATCATTGCCGAGGTAGCCAAGATCACTGCGATAGACCAGATACTCACAGGTAAAAACAAGGAGAATATTACCGTTCTCGACGGCGATTTCGATGATATATACCTTAACCGCATAAAAGAGTTGTCGCTGTCGCCCGACGCCGTGGCAAAGAATAGCGATATGAAGATCGTATATACTCCTATACATGGTACGGGTGTGATATTGGTTCCAGCTTCTTTGCGTAAATTCGGATTCAAGAACATCTCTACCGTCAAGGAACAGAATATCATCGACGGCAACTTCCCGACCGTTGCATCTCCCAATCCGGAAGAGCGTGCCACCATGAAGATGGCGTTCGATTTGGGCGTAAAAGAGAAGGCCGATATAATATTGGCTACCGATCCCGACGGCGACCGTCTCGGAGTTGCGGTACCTGCCAACAAGGAAAAGACGGAGTATGTGCTTCTGAACGGGAATCAGACTTGCTTGCTTCTGACATATTATCTTTGCCGCCGCTGGAGTGACCTCGGTCGTATCAACGGAAAACAGTATATCGTCAAAACAATCGTTACGACGGAAATGCTTCCTCGCGTAGCTGAAAGTTTCGGAGTTAAATATTATGACTGTCTCACAGGGTTCAAATATATCGCAGAGATAATTCGCAACCACGAAGGAACAGGATGGCAGTACATAGGCGGTGGCGAAGAGAGCTTCGGCTACCTGCCGGAAGATTTCGTCCGTGACAAGGATGGCGTAAGTTCGTGTACGATGGCCGCCGAAGCTGCTGCATGGGCGAAGAGCGAGGGAATGTCACTATTCGAATTGCTTAAAGAGATGTACGTTAAGTACGGTTTCTATAAGGAAGGACTAGTGTCGGTTGTACGCAAGGGCAAGGAAGGAGCTGACGAAATCAAAAAGATGATGAGCGATTTCCGCGCTACTCCCCCAGCTTCGATTTGCGGTTCGC
The DNA here is from genome assembly GCA_944415565.1 of uncultured Rikenellaceae bacterium. Lineage (GTDB taxonomy): Bacteria > Bacteroidota > Bacteroidia > Bacteroidales > Rikenellaceae > WRDF01. The sequence continues at coordinate 72,698 of CALYBQ010000002.1, read as the reverse complement.
CGGTAGTAACCGTCAAAGACTATATGTCAGGCGAGATCCTCGATGTCGTATCCGGGAAAAAGACTGCATTGACAATCAAGGAGAAATCCAATGTATTGCAATTCCTCACGGAAGACGGCACGATAGTTTCCGTGCGTCCTTCGGGAACCGAGCCGAAAATCAAATTCTATTTCGGTGTGCGCGAGCCTCTTGCGAGCGTAGACAAGTATGAGGAGGTAAATGCTCAACTCGATGCCAAGATCGAACAGATGAAAAAAGAGTTGGGGCTTATTTAGGTAAGTTCTTAAACTTGTATTATAAAAAATAGAGCGAGCCGCTGTTAAAGCGGCTCGCTCTATTTTTTGCTCTTGCTTGTTGTTATTAGCTCGCTGCCTACCATTTTTAAGATAATATTAGTAAGCCGACATTTATCAAATTACCGTAAAACGAAATAATTTTTGGCAAGACGATTTTTGATCTAACAGGCAAAAACTCAGCAAAATTATGCACTTAGATTGTCTTGGCTTGTTGGCATTTACAACACTCTGATAATGTTCAAGCCGTCGCGCAGGTTCAGCACTACGTTTTCCACACGGCTGTCCTGTGCGACCATCTCGTTGAACTCGATAATCTTTTGGGTGTACAGGTCGTTGTGCGGAACTGGCTGCACGACTTTTCCATACCATAAAATGTTGTCGGCCACGATAATACTACCTGACTTTACGAGCGACTTGCCGTTCGTGTCACCCATTATCATCTTGTAATAGTCGGGATATTCCCGCTTGTCACCGTCGATGAACACCATATCGTAGACTTTGCCGAGCTGCGGCGCTATGTCCAAAGCCGATCCGATATGTTGTGTAATTTTATGTCCGTGTACGCTTCTTTTGAAAAACGAACCTGCAAGTGTTTCCAGTTCGTCGTCTATCTCTATGGTGTCTATATGCCCCCTATCGTCCAAGCCTGCTGCGAAACACAGCGTGGAGTAACCGGTGAAAGTGCCGATTTCCAGAATGTTTGCCGGTCGCAACATTTTTGTGAGCATTTCCAACAACCTGCCCTGTATATGTCCCGATATCATCCGGGGTTGGACAACCCGCAGGTGCGTCTCGCGGTCGAGCTCTTTCAGCAGGTTGTCTTCCTGTGTTGTAATGCCGTGTATGTACTTCTCTAAAGCTTCCATGGTCAGTTGTATATCAGGTATGACATGTCGGCGAATATCTCGTTTGCGGTGTCGAGAATGTCCTGCGCTGATATTGCTTCTATCTTGCGGTATATCTCGGCGGGCGAATCGACATCGTCATATATCATGTAGCTCTTCGCTGCGCTGAGCATGTAGCCCTCCCTATTGTCCATGGAGATTGAAAGCTGCCCTATCAACTGTTTCTTGGCTACGGATAATTGTCTTGTGGTCAACTGAACGGTCTTGAGTTTGTTCAGCACACTCTCTATCAGCGATAGGCATTTCTCAACCTTGTCCTTGTCCGTTCCGAAATATATCGAAGCGACTCCGCTGTCGGAATAAGGCGTATACGATGCGTCTATGCCGTAGGTCAACGCATTCTTCTCACGCAACAGTAGATTTAGCATGGAGTTGGCCGCCGGTCCACCCAACATGTTGGTAAGCAACGATAGCACCACTCTTTTGGGGTGGTTATGGTCATAAGCCCTGCCGCCTAATATGCAATGCGCCTGATGCGTATGTTTGTTGTACGTTTTATTGAAAGGTTTGTACTCGGCAGGTGTCCGCCGAGCGGTGCTGCGGCCGATGGTGTACCGGTCCCCGAAAAAGCGTTCGGTGTATTTTACGAAGTTCGCTTCGGATAGATTCCCCGAAACTGCGAATACCATGTTCTCCGTATTGTAACACCTGTTCGTAAAGTTGCGTATGTCGTTGCCCATGAATTTGCTCACGCTTGCCTTTGTGCCGAGTATGTTGTGCCCCAGTTCCGATCCACTGAAGAGCATGTCTTCAAATTCGTCGTAAATCATATCCGGTGGCGAATCTTTGTACGAGTTGATTTCGTCTATGATAACGTCCCTCTCTTTCTCTATCTCTTTTTCAGGATATGTGGAGTCGAAGACTATGTCGGATATGAGTTCGGCCGCTTTGGGGAAATCACCCTTCAGAGTGGTGGCATGTACGGCCGTTTCCTCCTTGGTTGTAAAAGCATTAAGGTCGCCGCCGAGTTTTTCGAGTCGGCTGTTTATGTGATGCGCTTTCCTGTGTGTAGTGCCCTTGAACAATGCGTGTTCGGCAAAGTGTGCCGCTCCGAACTCTTTGTCTGTCTCGTCGCGGCTGCCGGCATTTATCGTCAGCGAGCAGTAGGTCACCGGCGATTTTACACGCTTGTGTATGCAACGAATGCCATTGGATAGCACATGCTTGAAGAATTCCATCAATTGTCGCTTTTATTAAGCCTTTCAGCCAAGAACTTACCTGTATAACTATTCTTGCACATGGTAAGACCTTCCGGTGTCCCTTCGTATACCAGATTACCGCCTTTATCGCCGGCTTCGGGGCCGAGGTCGATAACCCAGTCGGCCGACTTGATGACGTCCATGTTGTGCTCGACTATGACGATGGTATGCCCTTTGGCTATCAGTGCGTTGAACGATGCCAGCAACTTTTTGATGTCGTGAAAATGCAATCCGGTGGTCGGTTCGTCGAAAATGAACATCATGTTACCGTTCGTGTTCTCCTTTAGCAAGAAAGACGCCAGTTTAACCCTTTGACTCTCCCCTCCCGAAAGCGTTGACGACGACTGTCCAAGTTTGATGTATCCCAACCCGACATCCTGCAATACCTTGAGGCGTTCGACTATGCGTTTGTTTATTGCCGCTTTTTCCTGTGCAAAAAATGTGATAGCGTCATCGACAGTCATTTCTAGGACGTCGTATATCGACATGCCGAGGTACTTGACCTCCAGGACGTCGTCTTTGAAACGCTTGCCTCCGCACGCCTCGCATTTAAGTTCGACGTCTGCCATGAACTGCATGCTGATTTTGATCGTTCCTTCGCCTTGACATTCCTCGCACCGTCCGCCTGCTATGTTGAACGAGAAGTGCGAGGGTTGCATGGCGTTGTGTACGGCATACGGCTGGTCTGCAAATAGTTTGCGTATCTCATCGTACGCTTTGATGTAGGTGACCGGGTTCGAGCGCGACGATTTCCCGATAGGGTTCTGGTCAACGATTTCGATGGATTTCAGCAAAGATACGTCTCCCTCCAACTTCTCGAAATTACCCGGTTTCATTCCGGTTTCGTACAGCAACCTCCGTATTGCCGGATACAGGATACCCTGTACCAATGACGATTTTCCGCTGCCGCTCACGCCTGTCACACACGTCATCACCCCGAGCGGGAACTTCACATTTATTCCTTTCAGGTTATGCTCGCGGGCCCCTACCACTTCGATGAAATTGCTCCATCCCCGGTGGCTTTTAGGTATGCTTATCTCTTTCTTTCCGGTCAGGTATTCGGCCGTAAGGCTGTTTTTAGCCTTTTCAAGTCCCTTTATATCACCGGAATATACTACTTCGCCACCGTTGTAACCAGCCTCCGGACCGATGTCTATTATCTGGTCGGCAGCCCGGATTATCTCTTCTTCGTGTTCCACGACGATGACGGTGTTGCCGAGGTCACGGAGCTGCTTCAAAACCTTTATCAACTGGTGGGTGTCGCGCGGATGCAGACCTATGCTCGGCTCGTCCAGAATGTATAACGAGCCGGTAAGGTTACTTCCGAGCGATGTCGATAGATTGATGCGCTGACTCTCCCCGCCCGATAATGTAGACGAAAGCCTGTCGAGGGTCAGGTATCCCAACCCTACGTCCAGCAGGTAGTGCAGCCTGTTGTGTATCTCTGTCAGGATTCTGTTTCCCGTTTTCCGGTCGTGTTCGTCTAGCGACAGTTCGTTGAAGAACGAGACCAACTCCGATACGGGCATAGACACGAGGTCGGCAATGGTCTTGTCGGATATTTTGACGTACAGTGCTTCCGGACGCAACCTCGTGCCGCCGCAGTCGGGGCATGTCGTCTTGCCCGTATAGCGTGACAACATTACGCGGTACTGTATTTTGTAGCGTTCGCTTTCGAGGTATTTGAAAAATTCGTTTAGCCCGTGAAAGTGCTGATTGCCTGTCCATAATAGTTGCCGTTGCGCCTTTGTGAGCTCGTAATATGGCTTGTGTATGGGGAAGCCGAACTTGGAAGCATTGTTCACAAGTTGCTCTTTCCACCATTTCATTGTATCACCGCGCCAACTCGCTATCGCATCGTCGTATATGGTTTTTGTTTTGTCCGGAACGACGAGGTCCTCGTCTATTCCGATAACCTTACCGTAGCCTTCGCATCGCGGACACGCCCCCAGCGGATTGTTGAAGCTAAATAGATGTTCTGTGGGTTCTTCGAAAACTATTCCGTCCGCTTCGAAACGAGACGAGTAATGCGATACCGTTTCTTCTCCGTCCTTTTGTGCGATGACGGCACAGTCGCCCTCCCCATATCTGAATGCTTTCTCGACCGAATCCCCAAGCCTGCTTTCGAGCTCCTCGTTGCCCGGGACTATTTTGGCCCTGTCTATTACGACGAATATCTCATTCGCTTCTGTACTCTCATCGACAGTCGGCAGGAAGTCTTCTATTAGTTCGGTTTTTCCGTCAGTATAGATTCGTTGAAATCCGTCCTTTACGAGTATCGTCAGGCGTTCGATGAGCCCTTGTCCTTCATCCAGCCGCAACGGAGATGCTATCATTGCCCTTGCTCCTTCGCCTAAATCCATGATTTGCCCGACAACCTCGCTGACATGCCATACTTTGACTTCGAGCCCCGAAACCGGGGAATACGTCTTTCCGATTCGGGCGAATAGTAACTTTAGGTAGTCGTATATTTCGGTAGTCGTGCCGACAGTCGAACGCGGATTGCGCGTATTTACTTTTTGCTCGATGGCTATGGCCGGGGCTATTCCGCTGATAAGGTCTACATCTGGCTTCTCTATGCGGCCGAGGAATTGCCTCGCATATGCCGACAGGCTTTCCACATAGCGCCTCTGCCCTTCTGCAAATATGGTGTCGAAAGCCAACGTCGATTTTCCCGACCCCGAAAGGCCGGTTATTACGACTAATTGGTTGTGTGGGATTTCGACCTCTATGTTTTTGAGGTTGTGTACCCGTGCACCTTTGATATATATAGATTGAATCTCTCTCTTTTCGCTCATTTTTCTGCTCCCGGACATGCCTGCGCCAACTCCATGAAGAAGCATTGCACGGTTGTCCGTCTGGGCTGCCTGCCGCAACCATTAAGGATTGGACTCCGAAAAAACGTTGCCCTGCTCTACTTTATTATCTCGAATTCCTGATATGTCGTTTTTTCGCAGTACCTGCACTTGAGTGCTATCTGATCGCCGTGTTTGAGTACTTCGAATGCGGTTTTTACGGGTTGCAGGTTAGTGATGCAAGTCGGGTTCGCACATTTTACGAACTCCTCTACGTGTGCCGGAACCTCTACATTCAGTTTTTCGGTTACCTGATAGTTCTTGATAATGTTTACCTTGGCTATCGGAGCTACCAGTGCTATCCTGTTTATCTCTTCGGGACGGCAGTAGCGGTCGTTGATCTTGATAATGGCTTTAGTCCCCATACGTTTGCTTTCGAGATTGGTCCCGAACGTTATGCGGTTTGTTTCCTTCTCCAGTTGGAGTATGTCTATTATCTTGAAAAGGCTGCTAGCGGGGATATGGTCTATTACCGTACCGTTCTCTATCGCCCTGACCTCCATATGTTTTTCGTTCGCCATGACTGTTTATTTTTTTGCGCCCAAGAGGTAGCTGATTATGGCCATCCTCACATATACGCCGTTTTCGGTCTGTTTGAAATAATATGCTTTGGGATTGCTGTCCACGTCGGTGTCGATTTCGTTCACGCGTGGCAGCGGATGCAATATACGCATGTTCTCCTTCGTGTCGGCTATCATCGAATTACGCAGCACGTACACGTTTTTCACACGTTCATATTCCATCGGGTCCGAGAAACGTTCCCGCTGTACGCGTGTCATATATACTATGTCGGCTTCGTTGATGGTGTCGTCAATTTCGCGTTTCTCTATGAATTTGAGTCCTCGTTCGTTCAGATACTCCTTATACTCGACTGGCATTTCCAACTCTGGTGGAGCCACGAACGTGAATGTGGTGTTGAAGTGTGACAACGCTTGCAACAGGGAGTGTACCGTGCGTCCGTATTTCAGGTCGCCTATCATCATGATGTTGATACCGTCGAGTGTCCCCTGTGTTTTGCGAATCGAGTACAGGTCGAGCAGGGTTTGTGACGGATGCTGATTGGCACCGTCGCCTGCGTTCACGACAGGTACTTTCGAGATTTCGCTGGCGTATCGCGGCGATCCCTCGCGCGAGTCACGCATGACGATCATATCGCAATAGTTAGATATTGTCATGATGGTGTCGTGGAAAGTCTCGCCTTTGGAGACGCTCGTGTTCGCTGTGTCGGCAAATCCGATGACTCTTGCCCCCAAACGGTTTATTGCACTTTCGAAACTGAGGCGCGTACGTGTCGAAGGTTCGAAGAACAACGACGCTATTACCCTTCCGTTCAATAACGGTTGGTACGGGTTCTTTTCGAAATCCGCAGCGAATTCCATGATTCGCAGTATCTCCTCTTTCGTAAAATCAGTAATGGATATAAGATTTTTCTTCCCCATCTGTATATGTTTTAGTACTTTATGCTTTGTTTCTTTATCTCCGGCGCACCGTTTGTCGCACAGAGTTTTCTGTTTCGAATATGGCAGTATCGGTTTCGCCTGTCTGCATTATATTTTCTCGACCTCTGCGCCTTCGCACTTTTTCAAACGTTCGTACAACTCTTTCGCGCGGCCGGCCCTTATCGAAAGCCGTATCTCGCACACATTGTCGAACTCCTGCGACAAGACCTTCGGCTCCATCTCTTTGATGACTTTCATTACGCCGTTCATCGCTTCATATGGCACTCTGACGGTGAATTCCGTATTGATAGTCTTCTCTACGATCCGGCTGCAATCTATGGCTTCTTTCGCGGCTTCTTTGTATGCTGCGATCAACCCCGGTACACCTAGTTTCGTACCACCGAAGTACCTGACCACGACTATAAGTATGTCTGTCAGTCCGGCCGAAAGTATCTGTCCCAGTATTGGTTTACCTGCCGTCCCCGACGGCTCTCCGTCGTCGTTGGCCCTCGTCATATCTCCGGCCGCTCCCAACCGCCATGCGTAACAATGGTGCGTGGCGTCGTAATACTTCTTTCTGAGCCCGTCCAAATGCGCCTTTATCTCTTCCTCGTTCTTTACCGGCCATGCGAAAGCGTAGAATTTACTGCTACGCTCCCGTGTCGTGGTTTCGGCCGCATCCTCTATCGTCTTGTACAGGTCGGTCTCCATCGGCACAGAATTACTCGGTTTCTGCCCCTTTCACCCAAGTGAACATTCTTTTCCACCTGATGTTGGCAGGAAATTTCTTCTCCCTGTCCATAGACAGCAATACGAACCTCGGTTTGCCTACTATGTGGTCTTCCGGTACGAATCCCCAGAACCTCGAATCGAGCGAGTTGTGGCGGTTGTCCCCCATCATGAAATAGTAGTCCATGCCGAAGGTATATCTGTCGGCCATTTCACCGTTTATGTATATTACGCTGTCGCGCACTTCCAATTTGTTGCCTTCGTACCTTGTTATAATGTCCTTGTATAGCGGGAGCGATTTCATCGTCAACTGAATAGTCGCCCCTTTCTTGGGTATCCATATGGGACCGAAATTATCTTCGTTCCACGGATAGTTCGCTGTGTCGTGCGGGAATATATCTTCACGCACTTCGTCCTTGATTTCCTGCATTACGCCGGTGACATTACGCATCCCCTTTATACGTTCGTAATTCTGTTTCGTTAGGGGGAGCCAGTACAAGTTGTTGTACATCATGTCGCTTCTGTCGCGCTGTGCGATGTCCATTTTTTCGAATGCGTTAGGACTGATCGGAGTGCCGTTGGTCTGCACGAAATATGCGTTCTGTAGTCCGGGTATCTCGCTGAAAGTCCTGCCGTTCACTATGACTTCGGAGGCGGCTATGCGGAGGCTGTCACCGGGAAGGCCGACGCACCGTTTTACGTAATTTTCGCGTTTGTCTATCGGGTGGAAAGTCACTTGGTGGTTGCTGTGCAGTCTTTCATACCCTTCTTTCTCTCCGAGGCGCGCTTGATATTCGCGTAACGTGCTGTAATAATATCCATCCATCTGTCCCATTATAACGGTATCTCCTGCAGGGAAATGGAATACCACTACGTCGCCGCGTTTTACCTTGCCAAAGCCCTTGAGCCTGTGGTATGGCCATTGTATGGCATCCGAATAGGACTTCTTGGTGCGCGAGAACGGCATAGTGTTGTGTACCAGCGGGAACGACAGCGGAGTGTTCGGAACTATCGGGCCGTATGCCAATTTGCTGACCCATAGGTAGTCGCCTATCAACAACGATTTTTCCATCGAACCGGTCGGTATGACGTACATTGCGAACACGAAATATTTCAGCAGTGTCACGACCACAACGGCGAAAACTATTGCCTCGACCCACCCCCATAGTTTACGATATGACGGGTATTTTTCGAGCAATTTTCTGTGGTGACGGCCGATGAATCGGTAGAATATTTTTGATATGTATATGTCGAAAATAACCAGCAAGCCTAATAGCATCCAGAGATTTCCGGTCCATACTACGGCGAGCAGCGTGTATATTATAGCAACGACAGTGAATTTCACCCACTTGTTGCTCCACATCTGTTTGATTTTATCCATTTCCCTTATAGCGTGTTTCCGTACATATTAGAACCCCAACAGGTCGGCCATGGTGTAGACGCCTTTCTTGTCGCAAATGAACTCTGCCGCCATGACAGCCCCGATGGCGAACCCGGTACGCCCCTTAGCGTTATGTGTCAGAGTTATCTGGTCGGCCTCCGATTCGTATGTTACGGTGTGGATGCCCGGTACTACGCTACGTCGCACGGCGAGCACTTCCAATTCGTCTGATGTAGTGGTTGTTTCCCCCACCCACTTCTTCTTTCGGTCGAGGTTGCCGAGGATTCCTTCGGCAATGGTTATGGCCGTACCGCTTGGAGCGTCCTTCTTTTGCGTGTGGTGAACCTCTTCCACTGTTACGTCGTACTGCGGGAACCCGTTCATCATCTGAGCCAGCTTCTCGTTCATTCGGAACATGATGTTGACACCGATGCTGTAATTCGATGCGTAGAAGAACGTGCCGTTTTCCTGCCGGCACACTTTTTTGACCTCTTCCATCTTGTCCAACCATCCAGTTGTACCACACACGATTCCGACGCCCGACTTCAAGCAAGTCATTATGTTGTCGTATGCTGTGTCAGGTGTCGAGAATTCTATGGCTACTTGAGCCCCGATGCGTTTCAGGTTTTCAGGATTGAGGTCCGATGTATTGTTTTCATCGACTATGAGCACTATCTCGTGTCCGCGCCCGAGGAGTATCCTTTCGATCTCTTTCCCCATCTTCCCATAGCCTATAATTACTGTTTTCATATGTCGTTGTAAGTTGATTTGCGGTTTAGTCTGAACATCACACAAAGATACACGTTTGTGGTGAATTTTAAAGATTTTCGCAGAAAATAGTCTTTTTAAAAGTTTGCGATATTATCTTTGCTTTCGGCGGCGAAACATAAGGCCCGAATTATTCAAGATACTATGCGCTATTTCATGGAATTATCATATAAGGGTACGGCCTACAACGGTTGGCAGCGGCAGGATAATGCCCCGTCGGTGCAGGCGGCTCTCGAAGATTCCATAACCAAGTTATTGCGCGAGAAAACCGTTGTCACGGGGGCTGGCCGGACCGATACGGGAGTACATGCCGCGTATTATGTCGCGCATTTCGATTGTGTCGATCCGATTCCGGATGTGTGCGATTTTACATACCATCTCAATGCCGTTCTACCTCCGGATATAGCCGTAAGTAGCATAAACGCTGTGTCGGACGATGCTCATGCGCGTTTCGATGCGTTGAGCCGTGAATACAAATATTATATATCGGTGGTGAAGAATCCGTTTATACGCGAAACGGCTTGGATATTCAGAGGCGAATTGGATATTGACGCCATGAATGTCGCCGCAGGGATATTGCTGACGACGGAAGATTTCACTACGTTCGGGAAACTGCATTCCGGCAATAAGACCAATATTTGTAAGGTATTTACTGCGGAATGGACGCGGTGCGGAGACGTGCTCGTATTTACCATCCGAGCGAACCGCTTCCTGCGAAATATGGTGCGTTCGATAACAGGGACTCTTGTGGACGTAGGGCGAGGCAAGATAACGGTCGAAGAGTTCGGAGATATAGTCCGCAGCCGAGACTTATCGCGCGCGACCAACTCGGCTCCGGCACAGGGATTGTTCCTGTCAGACGTAAAATATCCTCAGGAAGTATTTGCAAACAAGACAACTGCAACCATATAAAAAGCGAGATATGATTGACCGCATAAAAGAAGAATTTAAGAAACGTTTCGGTGGCGACGCCGAGATCTTTGTCGCTCCCGGGCGCGTTAACCTCATAGGCGAGCATACGGACTACAACCTGGGGTTCGTGCTTCCCGGTGCGATAGATAAGGCTATATATCTGGGCATTAAGCCGAACGGTGCGATGAACGCAAGAATCTATTCAATAGATTACGATACCGAGATGAGCCTCGATTTGGATGGAGATAATCCAGAACGGCAATGGGCAAAGTATATATTCGGAGTCGTGCAGGAGATGCGTAAACGCGGAGCCGTTGTGGAAGGGTTCGATTGCGTGTTCGGCGGCGACGTACCGCTCGGGGCAGGACTTTCGTCTTCGGCTGCACTCGAAAGCGTTTTCGGGTTCGCACTCAACGAGATATACGGTTGCGGTTTTTCGCGTGCCGATCTTGCACGTATCGGTCAGATGACGGAACATAACTACGTCGGCGTCCGTTGCGGGATCATGGATCAGTTCGCCTCCCTGTTCGGTAAGGATGGGCAGGTCATAAAGCTCGATTGCCGTTCGCTGGAGTTCGAGATGGTCCCGTTCGCCCCCGTAGGAATGAGGCTTGTTCTGATAGATACGATGGTGAAACATTCGCTCGCATCTTCCGAGTATAATGTACGCCGGGAGCAATGCGAGGAGGGCGTTAATATTGTTGCCGGACATGTGCCCGGAGTTACCAGCCTGCGCGACATTACGATAGATATGCTTGACCGGTTCAAAGGCGAAATGTCGAATGTTGTCTATCGCCGTTGTGCGTTCGTCATAAACGAGAATCAGCGTCTTCTGGATGGTTGCGAGGCTTTGAGAATGAACGACTACGAGGTTTTCGGGCATAAGATGTACGGTTCGCATGATGGGTTGAGCAACGAATATCAGGTTAGCTGCCGCGAACTCGACTTCATTGTCGGTGTCGCGCGTAAACATACGGGCGTTCTGGGTGCGAGAATGATGGGCGGTGGTTTCGGCGGATGTGTTATCAGCCTCGTGAACGACGACGCTTACGCCGGATATATCAACGATGTGCAATCGAAATTCAAAGCCGAGTTCGGAGTCAGCCCGCGCGTGATAGACGTGGTGATAGGAGACGGTGCAAGGCAGATACAGTAAATTATATTCCAAACGATAAAATAAGGTGGCCTCGGATAGTTTTTTCCGAGGCCGACTGTTTTTTTTGCACAACACTACATATTATTATAGGTAGGTCTAAGTGCATTGTAGCCGGCTTGCCATTCTGGATAGGGACCATCCAGCGAGGGCTTTCCTTCAGTATCTTGAGTACGACCGATGTTACTTCCGGATCTGGTGAATTAGCGATTTTGCCTTTTGTGATATTTTCGCTTTCGTCGATGGTGAAACTTACCGTAATCTGTCGTACAGGGCGGACTTGAAGACTGGCAACGTGCTGTACGCTTGCGGCCCTTTGTCGCACGCTCGATATATTGGCCTGCGGCAGAAACGCAGCAAATGTTAATAAAGCCTATAAGTGCTTTCGCCTTTATAGTTTTATTGCATGTTGTCTGATTGGAACGTGATAGGAATGGTGAAATCCGTGTCTATGGTTTCGCCGTTTATAATGCCGGGAAACCATCTCGGGCTGTTATTTATTGCTGTCGTTATAGCTTTGGTAATGTCTTCGTGTGGTGACCGCTCGATATTGAGGTCTTTTATGTGCCCCTCTTTGTCAACGACTAACTTGACGAGGATGGTTGTCTTTGGCAATCCGAGCTGGAGGACCGACCGTGGGTATTTGATTGATTTGGTCAGATATGCGACGTACAGATCTGGGCTTCGTCCCATAAATGCGGCGCTCAGTGTGTCGCCGAACGGAATGACAGTTTCCAGTGTCGCGTCTACATACCTTTTCTTTCCTCGGATTGCCGGTTGCCACTTTCCGCTCTCTTCGACAAGTTTGATGGCTGGTTGGATCAGCGCAGGATCGTCACTCGTCAACACCTTGATGTCTCGGACCTCTCCATGCTTGGTGACGACAAAGGAGAGTGATACCCTACCCTTTGTTTCTGCATCGTCTGGCAATCGAGCCTCTTTGATAATGTACTCTTCGAAGCTGTCGTATCGGTCGCTTATCAATTTAGGCAAGGTGTCGAAGATTTCCGTTTGCTTTGCATAGTATCTGTCGAGCCATTGGGCGGTTGTCGGAATGGCAGGCAGTAAGGTCAACAGTAATAAGGCTATCCTTTTCATGTCGGTCGATTTGCGAACTTGTGGGTATGATGGTTTTCTAAATAGACGTTGCAAGGCGTGGAATGTTGCTTCGGTTTTTGTGATTATATATGTATTGCCTGTCCGAACACGTCCTCGGCGGCTTCCATAATCGCTTCGCTCATAGTCGGGTGTGGATGGATTGTGTGAAGTAAGTCGTCAATGGTCGCCTTCGTATTTTTTGCCAGCGTTATTTCGCTTATCATTTCCGTGACGTTCGCCCCGACCATGTGTGCGCCGAGCAACTCGCCCGAAGCAGCATCGGATATGAGCTTAACGAATCCGTCGCGGTTTCCGGCAGCCGCAGCTTTGCCCGATGCCGTGAACGGGAATCGGCCGACACGCACTTCGTACCCTTTTTCGATCGCCTGCTTCTCGGTCAGTCCGACCGAAGCAACTTCCGGAGACGTATAGATACATGAAGGGATAACTGAATAATCTATCGGCGACGGATCGAGTCCGCATATCTTCTCCACGCAGCATATCGCTTCGGCTGAGGCTACGTGAGCGAGTGCCGGTCCGGGAACGATGTCGCCTATAGCATAAATTCCGGTTATGTTTGTCCGATAGAACTCATCTACCTCGACTTTACCTTTGGATACGGAGATGCCGACATCTTCAAGTCCGAGCTCTTCTATGTTACTACTGATCCCGACTGCCGACAATACCATATCGCTTTCGAGTTCCTGTGCGCCTTTCTTGCTTTCTACGACTACTTTGCATTTGCCGTTAACTATGTTTGCCGACTTCACCGATGTCGATGTCATGACCGTAGCGCGTAGTTTGCGGAAAGAGCGTTCCATATATTTGGATACATCTTCGTCTTCGAGCGGCAGCATGTTCGGCAGGTATTCGACAACAGTCACTTTCGAACCGAATGTGGCGAAATAGTACGCCAACTCGCACCCTATCGCACCTGATCCGACCACTATCAGCGATTCGGGTATTCTGTCGAGCCGTAGGGCCTGTTTCGAATTTATGATGTATTTCCCGTCTATCGGCAGGGCTGGTATCTCTTTGGGGCGAGCTCCGGTGGCGAGTATTATGTGTCGGGCGGAATATTCCGTCGTTTGTCCTCCGGCCGAGACGGTGACACGCCCTTCGCCGGTCAGCTTCCCCTGTCCCGTTATGATTTCGATGCCGTTTTTGTTCATTAGGAAAGATACGCCCTTGCTCATCGCGTCGGCTACCGAACGGCTGCGGGCCACTACGCCGGGGATGTCGGCTTCTATCGGGCCGCCAATCTTGATGCCGTACGAAGCTGCGCGAGACATGTATTCGTACACTTGTGCACTTTTGAGCAGAGCCTTAGTCGGTATACATCCCCAGTTCAGGCATACGCCGCCGAGTTTGGCCCGTTCTACGATGGCTACTTTTTTGCCTAATTGTGCACCTCTTATCGCGGCGACATATCCTCCGGGGCCGCTCCCTATTATTATGATGTCGTAATCCATGCTCATGATGTTGTCTGGCGTTAATGCCCGCCTGCCGCTGCAAATAAGACGGCAGCCGTGCGAACTTCTGTCAATATACGTTTTTTATTCCTAAGTTATGTCTTTTCGGTCGGTTTGGATGAGTAAAAATAGGAAAATATTGCTTATTTTTACTTGCCAATTCTAAACCTATTATGGGACTGAAAGAACAAATAGACGAGTTGAAAAAAACTTTGCCTTCGGGTGTGACTCTTGTGGCCGTTTCCAAGACGCATCCCGAGGAGAAGATCATGGAGGCGTACGAAGCCGGAGTGCGTATCTTCGGCGAGAGCCGTCCGCAGGAGTTGAAGTCGAAATACGAATCGTTGCCGAAAGATATACGCTGGCACATGATCGGCCATTTGCAGACGAATAAGGTGAAGTACATAGCTCCGTTTGTGGAACTGATACATTCGGTCGATTCGGCTAAACTGCTCGATGCCATCAATAAAGAGGGGTGGAAGAACGGTCGTATCATAGACGTGTTGTTGGAGATACACGTAGCCGAAGAGGATTCCAAGAGTGGATGGAATTACGGCGAATTGTTGGATTACATCACTTCGGGCAACCACAAGGTGTTGGCAAATATTCGGATAAGGGGACTTATGGGTATCGCCACGTTTACCGAGGATCAGGAGCAGATACGCAGAGAGTTCACTCAGTTGAACGATATATTTTTGTCGCTCAAGAAGAATTTCGGAAAAGATTTCGATACCTTGTCGATGGGTATGACATCGGATTGGAAGATCGCCGTAGAGTGCGGGTCGAACATGGTGCGTATCGGAAGTCTCATATTCGGTTCACGATGATAATTGATTAAAATCAGAAAACTATGAAATTACAGACGAAATATTTAGGACTTACCCTTCAGAATCCGGTCGTCGTGGCGAGTTCGCCGTTCACCTCGTCTCTGAGCCATATCGTAGAGATGGAGAAAGCTGGAGCGGGAGCCATTGTGCTCAAATCCATCTTCGAAGAGCAGATTCTCGACGAAAGCGCGTTCCTCGACCGTTACCATGATTATCCGGAAGCCGCCGATTATTTGCGTGGCTATCTCGGCAATGAGTACGTGCAAAACCATTTATCGCTCGTCAGGCAGGCGAAAGCCAGCGTGAAGATACCGGTTATAGCCAGCATAAACTGCATGGACGAGAGTGGGTGGGTGGATTATGCTCACAAGATCGAAGATGCCGGTGCAGACGCTCTCGAACTCAATATCTTTTTGCTGCCTACCAGCGCAGGGCAAACGTCAGCCGAGATAGAGCGACACTATCTCGATATTGTAAGTACCGTGACGAAAGCGGTAAGCATACCTGTTTCTGTGAAGTTGCCGCGTAGTTTTACGAACATCTTGAACATGGCGCGTGAAACGTACAACCGCAACGCTAAAGGTATAGTCATGTTCAATCGCTTCATAGAGCCAGACATAGATATAGACAA
Source organism: uncultured Rikenellaceae bacterium (assembly GCA_944415565.1). Taxonomy (GTDB): domain Bacteria; phylum Bacteroidota; class Bacteroidia; order Bacteroidales; family Rikenellaceae; genus WRDF01. The sequence goes on along the minus strand of CALYBQ010000002.1, from coordinate 57,033 downwards.
TATAAAGGTCGTTACGCAGGACAGGCTCAGTTCAAATGTCGAATTACGGAATACCATACGTTCATTGGCTATGTGTGCGCCCGTTGTGTCCGACCTCGATATAGCCGTGTCTACGGGGGTGCACTCCGGAGCCGATTTGGTTAAAGTGTTGTTGGCCGGTGCGAAAGCAGCTGAAATATGTACGGCTATTTATAAAAACGGTCCGACCGTTATCGAAGAGATGAAGTCGTATCTTGCGGATTGGATGGACAAACATAGTTTCGATGCAGTCGATCAATTCACGGGGCTTTTGGCTAACAAGACCAGCGAAGATTATAATAAACTATATATGCGTGCCCAATACATGAAGATGTTTCAGGAGTAATGAGTGGCAGATTGTATGAAAAAAGGAGTGTGAAATTTTTCACACTCCTTTTTGTTTGTATGCTTTCTATTGTGTGAAGTTAATACCCTATTTCTGTCTTTGCTTGCCATCAGTATATTGAATCGCAAAATTTCAGAGGAATCTGCGGATTACGGCTTTGTGTGATATGCATGTCTGGTTGTATGGCAACCACCTTACATACACTAATTAATTACCGTTCAGTCAATCTTGGAATTCGCGTGGTGCTTGATCAGAAATATTTTGACGAACTACCCTACCTGACTCTGATCCTTTTGTTTATTTGCAGGGTTGTATTTCGTGATATGTTATTGAGCCTGCATATCTGATCTATCGTGACACCGTACTTACGCGAAATAGTGCCGAGCATGTCACCACGCTTGATAGTGTGGTATAGCTCCTGACTTTTGCGGTATTCCTCTTCGCGTTTGGCTTTCTCTTCGGCCGACAGGTATGCCAGAATATCCTCTGCCGATGCCTCCTCGCCGTCTTCATCTTTAAGTGATGCGATGTTCTCGAAATCATCGTACTCTTCGAGCTGGTCGGTTTCTCGCGAACGTATGCTGAAGAACGAGCGTTCGAGTGCAAACGTCTGGTATTTCAATTCACCTTCCTCGAAAGCGAACAGCCTCTCCGGATCGAATGTCTGATCGCAATATCGAACTTCGAAATGCAGGTGCGGGCCGGTGCTTCGACCCGTACTGCCGCCATAACCGATAACGTCGCCTGCTTTTACATATTCGTTTACATTGACATTCCTGCGCGACAAATGGGCATACCATGTCTCCAGTCCGTTCGGATGCCGGACTATTATAAGGTTGCCGAAACCGCCTGAATTATATGTCGAATATCTTACCTTGCCGTCGAATGTCGCGTATACGGGTTCGCCGGTTTTCAAAGGCAGGTCTACCCCGTTGTGGTTCCTGCGTCCGCGCGGACCGTAATGCGAGCGTATCTTGGCTACGAACGGTGCTCGGAAATCGCCGTAATCCGAAATGAGTTTTAGGTCAGTTATTTCGGGTAGGTCCTTGAGTTCCACCGATTTGTAGGCGAACACTTGCGTTGTGTCCCAATGTTCTTGAAATACTTGCAGGCTGCACAACTTTGCTTCGAGTTCTGGCCTGAAATAGCGGAATGTATTATTGCTGAAAAGTACGAGTTTGGTCTCGGGGTCGCTGGTGTCGAGTGTATCCAAAGCGATTTTGGGCAGCTCCTCCAGTTTCGGAACGTAATTTACGGAGCGGCGTTGTGCAATTCCGTCGTAGTAATTGCATAAGGCCATGCCTGCCGCTATTGCGAAAATGAAAAAAGACTTGTTCAAAATTATCGTTATAAGAGGTTTCGGCAAAACTATGAAAAAGCCCGGAGAAAATCAATTTTCCGGGCTGATATTGTGGCTTTTAATAAATTTTTCGGCTTCTTCCAATGCATGGTAGAATTCCGTGCCGAAGCATCGTTCGATAGGTTCTTTTAGCGATTTGTAGACTGGGATTCCGAGCTTTTTGCCGCATTTGACCGCCGGTGCACATACGTTCCATCTGTGGTAGTTCAGGCCTACCGTTCCGTTGCTGAATTTAACAACTCGAATCGGGTATAAATGACATGAGATCGGTTTCCTGAATTTCGACCGGCCCTCCCTCCAAGCCTTCTCTATCGCACAGAGCGTGACGCCGTTCTCTTCGAATGAAAACGCACATTCGGCATCGTCTATTAGCGGTGTAGTCAGGTCGCCGTCAGAATCCACCACCACGAACCCTTGCCGCTCTATCGCCTCTATTCCTTCGAGTTTGAGATATGGTTTGTAGGCTTCATATTCGTCTTCCAGCAGGTCGATTTCTGAATCTTCCAGTGGAGCTCCCGCATTCCCTTCCACACAGCATATCCCCTTGCATTTCGAAAGGTCGCAACTGAAGTTCTCGGTAAGGATATCAGTGCTAACTATCTTGCCGTCAATTTCTATCATCGTCTTGGGGTGTATGTGTCTGCGATAATCATATCGTACATGTCGCCTATCGCCAATCCGGCTTCTGCGGCCTGTTTCGGGATTATGCTGCCGGCGCTCATGCCCGGAACCGAGTTTATCTCAATGAAGTACGGAACTCCGTCCTTAATTATGAAATCCACGCGCACAATTCCCTTACATTCACACGCTTTGTATGCTTTGCGGGTCATGTCGTTCAAAACGGCCAACGTCTGTTCGTCTATCCTTGCAGGTGTTATCTCTTCCGAGAATCCCGGTGTATATTTGGCTTCGTAATCGAAGAACTCTTTTTTCGATACTATCTCCGTTACTGGCAGCACATATTCGTGTTCTTTGGTCATCATGATTCCGCAGCTGACCTCCACACCTTCGATAAATTCTTCAATCAACACGCCGGAACTCTCTTTTTGTGCGGCGGTTATGGCTGGTATGATTTCGTTTTCGCTTTTGACTTTCGTTACCCCGAAGCTGCTTCCGCTGGCTGTCGGTTTGATGAACATGGGCAACCCCAACTCGGAGACTATTACTTTTGTGTCTACTGTGTCGCCTTCCTTGACGTATATCTGTTTGGCGAGATGGAGTCCGCTGTTCTCTACGGCTTTCTTGCACAGGTATTTGTCGAAGGTTACAACCATTGACGACAAGCCGCTCGAAGAGTACGATACGCCCATCATGTCGAGGTAGCCTTGCATCTTCCCGTCTTCGCCCGGCGTTCCGTGGATTACGAACAACGCGTAGTCGAATACGATTCTTTTGCCGCCTATCGTTAGCGAAAAATCATTTTTATCTACTTGTATCTTATCCCCTTGCGGACTGTTATACGACCATGAAGTTCCGTGTATGTCGATCGGATATGTATCGTACTTCGATTTGTCCAGCGTTTCTGCGACGCGTGCCGCACTTTGCAGCGATATTTCCCTTTCAGAAGAGTTGCCTCCTGCGAGTAAGGCAATGTTTATTTTGTTCATAACGTGTAGTTTATTGTGTCTGAATTGAATTAAGGATTGTAGTAGTCCATATATCTGAATGCGAATATTTCACGGAGCATCTTTATATGCTCACGGGCTTCGAGGTTTGAAGGGTCTAGCGTCTGTACTTTGACGTAATCGTTTAGGGCCTTGTCGTTCACACCGGCTTTTTGGTACAATTTGCCCCGCTCCATCAATAGTGCTGCGTCATTGGGAGCTGCTTCGATTTTCGAGTCGAGTTCGGCCAGTTTTATCTCGAATTCTTGTTGATCCATAACTTGTTTTCCTTGATGTAATTCCCTACCTCGTCGGCGACCATATCGCTGATGTCTTGTCCTGCTTCGACTGCTGTTCTAACGTCGGTAGATGAAAAGTTAACGAGAGGCGCATCGTTCAGATAGACAGCATAAGAAGGTATCTTATCTAAAGTGAAACCGTCACGCGGATAGACGTAAAATTTGTATTGACTGGTGAGAGCTTCAGACTCTTTCCACTTGCCGATATTCGGTAGTATGTCAGCTCCGGTAAGGATCGAAAATGTGTGTTCGGGAAATTGTCGCTGAAGATGCCTGAGCGTATCTATTGTATACGAGGGACGCGGAAGTCCGAATTCGATATCGCTTACCCGCACGTTCATTCCTTTCATCTGCTCGTTCACAGCCAATTCCGTCATTCTCAGCCGGTCCAGATCTCCGGCAAGCATGTTTTGGGGTTTTAGCGGGTTACGCGGCGAAACAACGAACCACAACTCTTCGCACAATCCGTGCTCAAGCACATATCGCGCTACGGCGGTGTGCCCGTTGTGTATCGGGTTGAACGATCCGAAATACAGTATTGTTTCCCCGTTAGCCATTACGATAAAAACTCTTCTATGGCGCTTTCCACTTTCGCGACGGCCTTGTCGAGATCATCGTTTATGATGATGACATCGAAGTGTTTAGCATCTTCTATCTCTGTCGCAGCTTTAGCTATTCGGCGTTCTATGGCTTCGGGAGAATCTGTACCTCTGCCGACAAGCCGTTTCCGTAATTCGTCTATTGACGGCGGCATTATGAATATGCTCAGGGCGCGGTTTCCGAATATTTTTTTGAGGTTTATGCCGCCCTTAACGTCTATGTCGAAAATGATGCTATTGCCGTTTGTCCAGATACGTTCCATTTCGGATTTAAGCGTTCCGTAATGTGTGCCGGCATACACTTCCTCCCATTCGATAAACTTGTCTTCTGTAATGGCTTGCCTGAATTCATCTCCACTTAAGAAGTAGTAGTCTACACCGTGTTGTTCCGCTCCACGCGGAGCACGGCTCGTTGCCGAAATGGAGAATTCCAGTTGCGGAAAATCACGTATTATGTGTTGCAGTATGGTCGTTTTTCCCGATCCTGATGGGGCTGACAGTATGACTAATTTACCGCTTTCGGTACTCATTGCAATAGCTTTAAAGTATGTTTAAAAGTTGTTCCTTTATCTTTTCCAGTTCGTCCTTCATTCCGACAACAATTTTCTGTATATCAGAATTATTTGCCTTGGAACCTAACGTATTTATTTCGCGCCCCATCTCCTGTGCGATGAAGCCCAATTTCTTGCCCGGATTTTCTTCCGTTGCGGCCACTTCACGGAAATAGTTGCAATGGTTGCGTAGGCGTACCTTCTCTTCGGTCACATCGAGTTTTTCCACATAGAAAATCATCTCCTGTTCCAACCTGTTGGGGTCGGCTTGGAGCCCTGCGTTGTCTATGCTTTCGCGTATGCGTTTTTTTATCATGTCCGTACGTGCAATCTCGAACGGGGTAACTTTGTCGATAGCGCTTTCGATTATGTCTACTCGGGCAGAGAGGTCTTTAATCAATACCTGCCCTTCTGTCTGCCGGAATTTGTCCGTGTTGGATAGTGCTTCGGCGATCACATTACGCAGCGCGTCGAGCTCTTCGTTTGGTACGCTATCCGTTTCATGTACAACGACTTCCGGCATTCGCAGCACGGACTGCATTACGGTGGCGTCCATCACTTCGCTGCCCCACTTCAATCCGTTCGCAGTACCTATCTCTTTCAGTTGGGCGCAATATGCGGCGAAAAGTTCACGGTTAATGGATACGATGCCAGTACCGGCCGTAACTTCGTAATTGACATATATGTCGGCTTTTCCGCGCTGAAGCGCCTTGGCTGCCATTGCGCGCACCTCGTAATCAAGCGATCGGTATATTTGCGGCAACTTCACCGAAAGGTCCATCTGCTTGCTGTTCAGGGTGCGTATCTCGACGCTTAATTTTTTGTCTCCGTATGTAGCCTCGGCCTTGCCGAATCCGGTCATTGATCTGATCATCCTTACGATTTTTAACTTTGTGCAAAGTTAGGCGAAAAAAGCGTAAATTCCATTTTTTACCCCTACTGTTAGCATTTTCACAAAAAAATCGTCCGGACATGCAAAAAAGTGCTGGCAACTTTGAATATAACGGAAATTAATTGATAAATTTGTCGCACCTTTTTCACGAGGATATATACAACGAAAAAACATAAACCATATTAGACATGAAGATCCACAATTTCAACGCCGGCCCTTCTATCCTGCCGCGCGAAGCAATCGAAAATGCAGCAAAAGCAGTCCTTGACCTGAACGGCATGGGTATGTCGCTGCTCGAGATATCGCACCGCACGAAGGATTTCGAGGCTGTCAACGACGAAGCCAACGCTCTTCTGCGCGAATTGCTCAACGTGCCCGAGAATTACAAGATTCTTTTTCTGGGCGGCGGTGCCAGCACGCAGTTCTTCACAGTACCTTACAATCTTCTCGAAAAGAAGGCCGGTTATGTGAACACGGGCGTATGGTCGAAGAAAGCTATCAAGGAAGCCAAGAATTTCGGCGAAACTGTGGTTCTCGCATCTTCGGAAGATAAGAACTTCACCTATATACCTAAAGGATTCGAAATCCCTGCCGATCTCGATTACCTCCATATCACTTCGAACAATACTATTTATGGTACGGAGTTCTTCGAAGACCTCGACTCTCCGGTTCCTGTTGTCGCCGACATGAGCTCCGATATTCTCAGCCGTCCGATAGACGTTTCGAAATACGGTATTATATATGGTGGTGCACAGAAGAACATGGGCCCTGCCGGCGTGACGTTCGTTATCATCCGCGAAGACCTCGTGGGTAAGGTTTCTCGTGCACTCCCGTCGATGGTGGATTACAAGAACCACATCGCTAACGATTCTATGTTCAACACTCCTCCCGTATTCCCTATCTTCGTACTGAAAGAGGTGCTGAAATGGGTGAAAGCTCAGGGCGGTGTGAAAGAGATGGAAAAACGCGCCAAGGAAAAAGCCGAAATGCTTTATGCCGAAATCGACCGCAACCCGATGTTCGTCGGAACGGCCGTTAAGGAAGACCGTTCGCGCATGAACATCTGCTTTGTGATGACTCCGGAATACGAAGCTCTTGCTCCGGAATTCCTCGAATTTGCTAAGTCGAGGGGGATGGTCGGCGTTAAAGGCCACCGTCTCGTAGGCGGATTCCGCGCATCGTGCTACAACGCGCTTCCGAAAGAGAGCGTACAGGCACTTATCGACTGCATGCAGGAGTTCGAAAAGATACACGTAAAATAATAACCAAAAAGTTTAACCGTCATGGGAGTTTTCTTTCCATATCGCAATCCGCGTGATGCGTATAAGGACGATAAGAGCGTTAACTTCCTTGAGTTGGTGGAAAAAGATATGAAAGTTTTAGTTGCAACCGAAAAACCGTTCGCAAAAGAGGCGGTTGACGGAATCAGAAAGATCGTAGAAGAGGCCGGATATACGCTGGCCCTTCTCGAAAAGTACGCGGATAAAGCGGAACTGTTGGCTGCTGTAGCCGATGTAGATGCGCTTATAATCCGTAGCGACAAGGTGACTGCCGAAGTGGTAGAAGCTGCGAAGAACCTTAAAATAGTAGTCCGTGCAGGAGCCGGTTACGACAATGTCGATTGCGCCGCATGTTCGGCCAAAGGCATCGTTGTGATGAACACTCCGGGACAGAACTCGAACGCTGTCGCTGAACTCGCTATCGCCATGATGATATTCATGGCTCGCAACCAGTTCACTCCGGGAACCGGAAGCGAAATCAAAGGCAAGACACTCGGTATCCACGCATACGGCAATGTCGGCCGCCTCGTTGGTAAGGCTGGTAAGGCAATGGGCATGGAGGTTTACGCTTTCGACCCATTCATCAGCGACGCTAAGGTTTTCGAAGCAGACGGTGTAATCAAGGTTGACTCAGAGGAAGAACTCTACAAGAAGAGCCAATACCTGTCGCTCCATATTCCTGCTACAGAACAGACCAAGAAATCTATCGGTTACGACCTGCTCATGAGCATGCCGAAAGGAGCTACCCTTGTCAATACGGCACGCAAAGAGGTTATCGACGAAGTTGGTCTGGCTAAAGCGCTTGAAGAACGTTCTGACCTCAAATATATCACCGATATCGCCGCAGACAGTCAGGCTGAACTGAGCGAGAAATTCGGAAAACGAGTATTCGGAACCGCTAAGAAGATGGGTGCTGAGACGGCGGAAGCCAATATCAACGCAGGTCTCGCAGCAGCAAGCCAGATCGTTGATTTCTTCAAGACCGGCAACAAGAAGTTCCAAGTGAATAAATAGTACCTTTGCGGTACACGGGCAGAGGCGCATCGCGCACCTGTCTTTTTGATTAATTCTAAAACATTCTCGCTCGGCACAATGGCAGGGCGGGAATGTTGAGTATAAAAACAAACAGAAATGGTTAAAGTAAAAGCGTTCAAGGGTATTTGCCCTCCGGCACAGTTTGCGAAAGAGGTCGCGTCACGCCCTTACGATGTGCTCTCGTCGGCAGAGGCGAAGAAAGAGGCCGGAGAAAAATCCCTTTTGCACATCATCAAACCCGAAATAGATTTCGATCCGATAGCTGACGAGCATTCTCAGCAGGTATACGACCGCGCTGTCGAGAACTTCTCCATTTGGCAGGATAATGGTTGGTTGGTTCAGGACGAAACCGAGAATTATTACGTGTACGCACAGACGATGGAGGGGCGTACTCAATACGGACTCGCACTTTGCTGCCACTATCAGGATTATCTCGACGGTAAGATCAAGAAGCATGAGCTTACTCGTCCGGACAAGGAGGACGACCGTATGATACACGTCCGCAACCAGCAGGCCAATATCGAGCCGGTGTTCTTCTCTTACCCTGCCAACGATGAACTCGACAGCATTGTCGGAAACATCGTCAAGAATCAGGAACCGGATTTCGATTTCGTGGCTGAGGATGGTTTCGGACATCATTTTTGGAGGATTACGGACAAGGCGACGAACGACCGGATCACTAAATTGTTCGAAGGTATCCCGGCTCTTTATGTAGCTGACGGCCACCACCGTACTGCTGCTGCTGCACGTGTCGGGCAGGAGATGGCTGCCGCCAACCCCAACCACAAAGGAACCGAAGAGTACTGTTGGTTCCTTGCTGTGGTATTCCCTGACAACCAGTTGCGTATCATCGACTATAACCGTGTCGTTAAGGACCTGAACGGCCTTACGCCTATACAGATGCTCGATGCCCTCGAAGAGAACTTCGAAGTGAAAGAGATCGGCAAGGAGATACACACTCCTACTGGGTTGCACAACTTCGGAATGTATCTTGACGGCAAGTGGTATAGCTTGACCGCGAAACCGGGCACTTATGACGACAACGATCCTATCGGCGTCCTCGATGTGACGGTATTGTCCGATCTCGTACTCGATAAGATTCTTGGAATCAAGGATCTCCGAACCGACAAACGTATAGATTTCGTAGGCGGTATTCGCGGTCTCGGCGAACTTCAGAAGCGTGTCGATAGCGGTGAGATGAAAGTCGCTTTTGCACTTTACCCAGTTTCGATGAAGCAGCTTATCGACATTGCTGATTCGGGCAACATCATGCCCCCAAAAACGACATGGTTCGAGCCTAAGTTGCGTTCGGGTGTCGTTATTCACTCTTTTAGGGAATAATCGCTCCCCGTATTGATTTGAAAGGGTTGCTCCAGCGGAGTAGCCCTTTTTCTTTGTTTTGGGCATCGTAAAAAACGGAAAACGCCTGTCTGTGCGGCCCTGTATTTTTTATAAATTGTCGAAAATCAGAATAATATGGATAAGAAACGATGTGACTGGTGTGGCGACGATCCTCTGTATGTCAAATACCACGACGAGGAATGGGGCCGGGAAGTGACTGACGACAAGACGATGTTCGAATTCCTGACGCTCGAAAGCGCACAAGCCGGTTTAAGTTGGATTACGATACTCCGCAAAAGAGAGAATTACCGGGAGGCTTTTGCAGGCTTCGATGTGGAGAAAGTGGCTGCATTCGGCGAGGATGATGTCAAGCGTCTTATGCAAAACGAGGGCATCGTCAGGAACGAGCGGAAAATAATAGCGGCTATTGATAACGCTCTGCATTTCATAGAGGTGCAGAAAGAGTTCGGTAGTTTTTGTGCCTACCTGCGTTCGTTCTTGCCTCAGGGTCGCGTTGTGATAAATAATCCTAAAAAACTGAGTGATATTCCGGCATCGACTCCGTTGTCGGACGTGATTAGTGCCGATATGAAGAAACGCGGGGTTAAGTTCTTCGGCCGCACTATCTGTTACGTTCATTTGCAGGCAGTCGGATATGTTGATGATCATCTGGCAGATTGTCATTGCAAGTCCCAGTACCGTAAGTAGAGGGCTCTATTTCGACCGCATAGTGCGTTAGGCCACCGTATGTTATAAATTTCCCGGATGCGGGTATGGTCTGCGAATCGTTGCGGAGCGTTTCCCCGTCAGATAACAACGAGAACCGCAGATGCGAATTTCGGTTTTCTGGCGTATGGATGCACTAAAAACGCCCTCACAATGTATGCGAGGGCGTTAAATCATTTGGCGAGGACTTTGGTATTATTCTGCCTGCTGTTTTGTCAGCACGTAATAATCGGCGAGTTCACCGGTTATTACATTGCCCGATTGGTCGAGTGCTACAAGCCTGTTTTCACCCACGAGATACTTGAATGAACCGCCCTGCTGGTCTTTGAGTTCGATGATGCTGCCCTCCGAGTTCCATTCGTATGTTCCACTGTCTTTGAACTCGTTACCCTCGCCTTTGCCGAGATATGTCATCGTGCGTTCGAAGTTGCCGTCTGCGTCTATTTTTATGGTGGTCTCTATGCCGCTGCAATCGGCACAGGGAAGAGTCCCTTTATACGTGCCTGCATAGTCGAGAGAGTTGCGGGAGGTGTGTGCATCGGAAGTGACGATTTCTGTTCCGGTTACGTTCTCCGCGGTCTCCTGTGTAGCCTTATTGCGGTTCTTGCACGCCGTGACGGCGGCCACGGCCATCACTAACAATATTACTTTTTTCATAGTGGTATGTATTAAAATTGTTCGCCAGCCAATGCTGCAAAAAATGTACCGCATTCATATTTGCGGCATAATGATTGGATGGCGTAAAAATCGCCCGCACATTCGCACCACTTATATGAAGTATTGTTATTTTTGTTAAATTGAATTTTGAACCAAACAAAACGAAATAGAACATGGCAAAAATCAAAGGAACCATTGAGATAGACCGCGAACGCTGTAAGGGATGCGACGTATGTGTGGTCGCATGTCCTTTCAAAGTTCTCGCGTTGGCGCCCGAGGTGAACGGAAAGGGGTATAACTATTCGTACATGGTCAATCCGGACGCGTGTACCGGATGCGCCAGTTGTGCGCTGGTATGTCCCGACAGTTGTATAACGGTCTATCGCAAGATGGCCGAGTAAAACGAGCACGTAGATATGAAGAAGGAGATAAAATTGATGAAGGGCAACGAGGCCATCGCCGAAGCGGCGGTGCGCGCAGGTTGCGACGGGTATTTCGGCTACCCTATCACGCCGCAAACCGAGGTTATCGAAACGTTGATGGAGCTGCGCCCGTGGGAGACTACCGGCATGGTGGTCGTACAGTCCGAGAGCGAAACGGCTTCAATAAATATGGTATACGGTGCGGCTGCATGTGGACACAAGGCGATGACGACATCTTCCAGCCCAGGCATAAGCCTTATGGGCGAGGGACTCAGCTACATTGCGGGAGCCGAGTTGCCGTGCGTAGTAGTGAACGTACAGCGTGGCGGACCGGGTTTGGGAACGATACAGCCTTCGCAGGCGGACTATTTCCAGGCCACGAAAGCTGGCGGACACGGTGACTTCAACATGCTGGTGTTGGCGCCCAATTCCGTGCAGGAGATGTATGATTTCGTAGGTTTGGGATTCGAACTTGCTTTCAAATACCTCAATCCTGTAATGATACTATCCGACGGTGTTATCGGGCAGATGATGGAGAAGGTCGTTGTCGGCGATGCCGTGCCGAGACTTACCGACGAGGAGATAGTTGAAAAATACGGCGACTGGGCTCTGACGGGCAAAAAGAACCGCAAGCGCAATGTGGTTACGTCGCTCGAATTGGAGCCGCTGCGTCAGGAGAAGGTCAACCATAAGTTGCAGGCCAAGTATCAGAGAATGCGCGAAGAAGAGGTGCGTTACGAAACCATACAGTGCGAAGACGCCGACTATGTGATGGTGGCGTACGGGGCATCGGCACGTATGTCGGCGAAAGTTGTCGAGATGGCACGCGAAGACGGTTATAAGGTCGGGTTGCTCCGCCCTATTACTTTGTTCCCCTTCCCGACCGAGGTTTTACGCGAGATGCGCGACCGTGTCAAGGGCTTCCTTTCTGTGGAGATGAGCGCAGGACAGATGAAAGAGGACATTCAGTTGGCGGTCGGTTGCGATGCCGTGGTGGAAAATTACGGACGCTACGGCGGCGTGGTGCATACGCCGGGTGAAATATACGAAGGTCTTAAAGAAAAATTAATCTCTAAATTCGAGTAACGATGGCCGAAGTGGAAAAGATAAAAGAGAACCTCGTCTATGCCAAAAACAGGTTGCTGACGAATGAAGTGATGCACTATTGTCCGGGTTGCAGCCACGGGACGATTCATAAGCTCATCGCCGAAGTCATAGACGAAATGGGCATGGAAGATAAAGCTGTTGGCATCTCACCTGTTGGATGCGGCGTGCTTGCATATAATTATATAGATTGCGACTGGGCCGAATCGGCTCACGGACGTGCGTGCGCGGTGGCGACCGGCATCAAGAGAATGGCCCCTGACAAGATGGTGTTCACGTATCAGGGGGACGGCGACCTTGCCGCAATCGGGACCGGGGAGACGATCCATGCCTGCAATCGCGGTGAGAATATTACCATCATATATATAAATAATGCTATTTACGGCATGACGGGCGGCCAGATGTCGCCGACTACGCTCGTGGGACAGCGCACTGCAACTACGCCTCAGGGTCGTGACGTCAACCTGCACGGTTATCCGTTCAAAATCTCGGAGATGGCCGCCATGCTCGACGGAACGTGCTATGTGACACGTCAGGCCGTGAACAGTCCGGCCAATGTGCGGAAGGCGAAAAAGGCACTGCGTAAAGCGTTCGAGAAGCCGATGAAAGGACAGGGCTTGGCATTGATAGAGTTCGTATCCACCTGTAACAGCGGATGGAAGATGTCCCCTGTGGCGGCGAACCAGTGGATGGAGGAGAATATGTTCCCGGAATATCCGCTCGGGGACCTGAAAGAGAGAGAATAGCAAACCCCTTAAAACACGAAGAAGATGACAGAGGAAATGATTATAGCTGGTTTCGGGGGGCAGGGAGTGCTCTCGATGGGGAAAATACTGGCCTACTCCGGCGTTATGCAGGATTTCGAAGTGAGTTGGATGCCGGCTTACGGGCCCGAGATGCGTGGGGGAACGGCAAATGTGACTGTCGTTATCAGCGACAAGCCAATCAGCTCTCCTATTTCGCACCAGTATGACACGGCCATCATCCTGAACCAGCAGAGTATGGATAAGTTCGAGAGTATGGTCCGTCCCGGCGGTATATTGATATACGACACGAATGGAATCGTTAAACACCCTACTCGCAAGGATATAAAGATATATACGATAGACGCTACGGAGGAGGCTGCCAAACGCGGCAACACACGCCTTTTCAATACGATGATACTCGGCGGGTATCTTAAGGTGCGTCCTGTCGTGACGCTCGACAATGTGTTTCAAGGTTTGAAAAAGTCCCTCCCGGAACGTGCATGGAAGACGCTTCCAGCGAACGAGGAGGCTGTGCGAATAGGTATGGACCTCATAAAAGAGGTGAAATAATATTTAGGACAATTCAAAAGCAGAAAATTATGAGAAACATTAAATTGTTCGGGGCCGCAGCAGTTATGGCAGCGGTAACTCTTGCGTCATGTGCCGACAACAAGTCTGTCGTAGGTGAATGGATACAACCGGTTCCCGGAATGGAATCTATGACGCAGGGCATCAAACTTGAAGATGGCGGTAAAGCCAGCTCGATAAATATGGCTACTCTGCAATACGAAACTTGGGCGCAGGACGGTAACAAACTTATCCTGTCGGGTAAAAGCATAGGTAACGGCCAGACAATATCTTTTTCCGATACGCTCGAAATATCAAAGTTGACGGAAACGGATTTGGTATTGAAAGCCGATGCGGCAGAGATAGCCTATACACGCCAGAAATAATCAGTGGTATTTTTTGTGTGTCGTCCTTGTCCGTGTTTATGCAGACGCATTATATGTAATGGAGCGATAGAGCTGATTTAGGATATATACGAACCAAAGATATAACGACGGAATCACGCGATATGCCGCTGTCTTCGTGCAAACTATCTATACCTTGTTTGCAATATGGGATAGAGACGGCGTATAAACGACAAGCCGGTGTTCAGAAAAGAGCACCGGCTTGTTATATAGGTAAATAGCTTGTGCTACTGCGATAATTTAGTGATTTAAGTATTCGAAAAGCTTACAAGGTCGTTTATTCTTGCCCCATATATCTGAGAGATACTTATCTAAAGTCCGCTGCTCTTCGCTAATATTTATTTTTCCGATTTTTTGTAGACTGTACCGGTGCGGGATATATTGTAAATGCTTATATAGTGGCGCACTATTCCATCGGCATCAGTCCTCGGCATACTGAAGTGCCATACAGATTCATCGTTGCGGCCCAATCCACCGAATTTTTCCGAGTCCGTCGATAACACTATCTTGTATTTGCCGGGCGACGGTACTTGGGCCATGTAGTCGGGAATGCTGTACTCCGGATGCCAGTTCAGAACGAAAACGAGATCCTTATGGCTGTATATCATGGTTTTATTGCGCTCATCCATCTGTAAATTCCATGCGTATCCGTCGCTAAGGATGTTGTATTTTTTTGCCAGCCGAATCATTGCCGCATCGAACTCGTTGAGAAAACTATATCGCAGGAAGCCGTTCGAAGCCAGACTCCATTGTCTGCGGGCGTGGGCATAACTCCATCCATTGCCTTCCCTCGGGAAATCTATCCACTCGGGGTGTCCGAACTCGTTGCCCATGAAATTGAGGTAACCCTGTCCGCCGAGCGATATGGTGGCGAGTCGTATCATCTTGTGCAATGCCATGCCGCGGTCGATGACTATATTTTCCGATGCCCGGTCCATGTCCGTATACATCGCCTTGTCCATCAGCCGAAAAGCAATTGTTTTATCGCCTACGAGAGCTTGGTCGTGCGATTCGGCATAGGCTATGGTCTTGACATATGGCAGGCGGTTGGTCATGATATTCCATATATCCCATATGTTCCATTCTTCGTCCGGAACCTCCTTTAGCATTTTAATCCAGAAATCGGGTACTGCCATCGCCAAACGGTAGTCGAATCCTATTCCACCGTCCTCCACCGGCGAACACATCGTCGGCATACCGCTGACATCCTCGGCTATGGTGACGGCCGAAGGACGAAAATCATGTATCATTTTGTTGGCGAGAGTCAGGTATGTCAGCGCATCGCGGTTGACCGTATCGTCGAAATATTTATGCCGCGCATCAAATTCCGTATAACCGTGATGACGGTATATCATCGAGGTTACTCCGTCGAATCGGAAGCCGTCGAAATGGAACTCATCCAACCAATACTTGGCATTAGACAGAAGGAAATGCTGCACCTCCCCCTTGCCGTAATCGAAATTCTTCGAGTCCCAGTATTTTTGGTAACCGGCCTCGCCCGGCGGAGAATACAGATGGTCGGTTCCGTCCAATTCGTTCAGGCCCTCGTTCAGGTTTTTGACATAATGGGAGTGTACGATGTCCATTATCACCGCCAGTCCCATGCTGTGGGCTTTTTTTATCAGCGCCTTGAGGTCTTCCGGCGTGCCGAAACGTGATGACGGTGCATAGAAATTCGAAACGTGATAACCGAAACTGCCGTAATACGGATGCTCTGCAATTGCCATCAACTGTACGGCGTTGTAGCCCAGTTTCTTTATTTTAGGCAATATGTCGTGGGCGAACTCTTTGTATGTCCCCACCCTTTCCTCTTCGGTAGCCATCCCGATATGGCTCTCGTAGATAAGCAGATTCCCGACAGAGGCGATGTCGAACGTGTCGCCGCTCCAGTCGAACGGCTTTGGCGGCATCCAAAACTGCCCGGTAAAATCTTTGGTCTGGTCATCCTGTACCACGCGCCTTATATATGAAGGGATGCGTTCGTGCCAGCCGTTCGGTCCGTGTACGAGCATTTTAACGAGTGAGCCGTGTACGAGCCTGTTGTCATATCGTGCATCAGGCAGAAATACTGACCATACGCCGGAATCGCTGTCTTTGTCGAGCCGCATCGACGTTCTCTCCCAATCGTTGAAATCGCCGAAAAGATATACGTCATATGCTCCGGGAAGCCACTCGCGAAACCACCATCCGTGCAGTTCGTCGTCACGTTGAAATCCGAACCATTTGTACCCGTTGGCGAAATCGACCAATGAGCCGCATCCTTGTTCTATTTCGGCCAGTCGGCGTCTGAAGCGGTCGTAGCGATAATTCAACTCGCCTTTGCTTTCTTTCAGCCACTCGTCCTGTTCGATGACAGGGAGAATATCATGCGATTTCACCATACCTGTATTTTTTGCTGAATTTAACAAAAAATCACGGTACTTCAAAATTTAGTTCTGATTCCGTCACGCAAAAAATGGCCTACTATCGAGAGGGGATTCAGGCCGAGAAGCTACGATCGCCCGTATTTCCCTATTCCCATTTCTTTGAGGAATTTACCCGTATAACTGTTTGCGACGCTGGCTATCTGTTCCGGAGTTCCCGTTGCGATGACCTGTCCTCCGGCCGATCCTCCGTCCGGACCTATATCTATAATATGGTCGGCTACCTTGATGACATCGAGATTGTGCTCTATCACTATCACCGTATTGCCACGCTCTACGAGCTTGTTGAGCACCTCAAGCAGTTGTCGCACGTCCTCGAAGTGGAGCCCGGTAGTCGGTTCGTCGAGGATATAGAGCGTACTTCCGGTATCTTTCTTAGCAAGCTCGCTGGAGAGTTTGATGCGCTGGCTTTCGCCGCCCGACAGTGTCGTGCACGGCTGTCCGAGGCGCAGGTATCCGAGCCCGACATCCTGTATAGCTTTCAACTTTTGGTGTATAGATGGGATGTTCTCGAAGAATTCGACTGCCCTGTTGATGGTCATATCGAGGACGTCGTTGATATTCATACCCTTGTATTTCACTTCGAGAGTTTCGCGATTGTAGCGTTTGCCCCCGCATACCTTACACCTCACATAGACATCCGGCAGGAAGTTCATCTCGATAGTTTGTACACCTGCTCCACGACACTCTTCGCAACGTCCGCCTTTCACATTGAATGAGAACCGTCCGGCCTTGAATCCGCGTATCTGAGCATCGGGCGTCTGTTCGAACAGCTTACGGATGTCGCCGAACACGTTGGAATATGTAGCCGGATTGCTTCTCGGTGACCGGCCTATCGGCGACTGGTCTACAACCACCAGTTTGTCCACATTGTCGATACCGTCTATCGCGTCGTGGTCGAGCGGATAGTCGAACGAGCGGTAAAGGTGTTTGCTCAGGGCCGGTCTGAGCGTCTCGTTGATTAGTGTCGATTTTCCGCTACCGCTTACCCCCGTTACGCATATTAGCTCTCCGAGCGGGAAATCGACCGTTATGTTTTTCAGGTTGTTGCCCCGCGCCCCGCGTATCGTTATCTTTTTGCCGTTGCCTTTGCGGCGTTCTGCCGGAATTGCAATCGTCCGCTTGCCGTTCATGTAATCGGCCGTAATCGTATCCGATTCGAGTATCTCGTTCAAGTTGCCAGCCGCGACTATGTGTCCGCCTTTCATTCCGGCCAACGGTCCTACGTCCACAATATAGTCGGCGCTGCGTATCATCTCCTCGTCGTGCTCGACTACGATGACCGAATTGCCAGCATCGCGCAACTCCTTGAGCGAAGTTATGAGTTTCAGGTTGTCTCGCTGATGCAGTCCTATGCTCGGTTCGTCGAGAATATACAGCACATTGACGAGTTTCGAGCCTATCTGCGTGGCTAGCCTGATGCGTTGGCTCTCGCCTCCGGAAAGCGACCGCGAGGCACGTCCCAGTGACAGATAACCGAGCCCGACGTCTATCAGGAATTTCAGCCTTTCGCGGATCTCTTTAAGTATCTCTTTGGCGATGCGTGCCTCGCGGTCGCCCATGCGCTGTTCGAGCCCCTCGCTCCATTTCGCGAACTCTTCGATGTCCATAGCCGAAATCTCGGCGATGTTTTTTCCGTCTATTCGGAATTGTAACGATTCCGGCTTCAGTCGTGCTCCGCCGCATGCACTGCATACACGCCGCACCATGAACTGCTCGCGCCATTTGTTGCCCTTACCGCTGGTGTTGTCCTCTTCCTGCTTCTCTATATACCCGGCGACACCCTCCCATGGAATCATGTGTGTACCGCCGCTGTACGAAAATTCACGCATGTCGATAGCCATAGGTTCCGTATCTCCGTACAAGATGGCGTTCATGCCCTCTTCCGAGATAGTGTCTACCGGATCGTCAATTGTGAAGTCGTAGCGTTTGCCCAGCTCCTCGATCTGTTTGAACAGGAGATTGTTGCGGTATTTGCCGATAGGCTCTATGGCTCCGTCCTTAATGGACTTATTGGGATTGGGAACTATCTTCGACATGTCGAATACCGCCTCTTCTCCAAGCCCGTTGCATTTCGGGCATGCTCCCTGCGGTGAGTTGAACGAGAAGGTATGCGGAGCGGGATCGTTAAACGCGACACCGCTCGTCGGGCACATCAAGTGGCGGGAGTAATACCGCGCAGTATTCGTATCGTAATCGTATAGCGACATGGTTCCTTTTCCTTGTCGCATAGACTCTTGCAGGCTCTTATGTAATCTTTCGCGCGAACCTTCGTTCGCTACGAGCCGGTCCACGACCAACTCGATAGTGTGGACTTTGTATCTGTCCAGCTTCATTCCGCCCGTAAGTTCGGTAATTTTACCATCGACTCTGGCGTATAGATAACCTTTCTTGATGAAAGATGCGAAAAGCTCACGGTAATGCCCTTTGCGTCCTTTGACCACCGGCGACAGCAGGGCTATCTTGTGTCCGCTGAAACTCGATAAAATCAGGTCTGTGATTTGCACATCGGTGTAGTGCACCATCTCCTCTCCTGTCTCCGGCGAATATGCCTTCGATGCTCGTGCGAAGAGCAGGCGAAGGAAGTCGTTGATTTCGGTAACCGTCCCGACTGTCGAACGCGGATTTTTGTTCGTGGTCTTTTGTTCGATTGCCACGACCGGGCTCAGCCCGGTAATCTTGTCTACATCAGGACGTTCCATCGTCCCGACGAACTGCCTCGCGTATGTCGAAAGCGTTTCCATATATCGCCTCTGCCCTTCTGCGTATATCGTATCGAAAGCCAGAGACGATTTGCCCGAACCCGAAAGCCCGGTTATTACGACCAGTTTGTTCCGAGGGATGTCAAGGTCTATATTCTTCAGGTTGTGGACGCGCGCGCCCTCTATCTTAATCTCTTTCTGCTCCACTACTCGTAACTCTCCTCGATGATGATTGTTTCTGTTGCGGGTTCTTCTTCAATGCCTGTCCTGAATCCCGGACCGGGAATCTTGACCGTCAGTTTGCGTTTATTCGTATTCTTGTACTCGTAATCGCGTATCCAATGGTTCAATTCGCGCAACATTTTGTATGTCGTTCCATTCTCTTTGGCGAGTTTCGACCAATCTATATGTGCGTCGTCAACAGTTATCTCAGTATAATTGTCGAGTACCGGGTAGTAATCACTGCTTTGCACCATGTAGCCGTAAAATGAAGGGTTCTCTACAACGAGCTTGAACGATAGGATGCGGAACATATAGCGCAACGTCTCTTCCGGAAGGAAGGCGTCGTAATAGTTGTTGACACCCTGTTTGTCTATGCGCCGCCGTACACCTGCATCGCCGAGATTATATGCCGCTGCCGCCAATGTCCAAGAGCCGAATAGCTCGTATGACTTCAATAAATGCTTGCAGGCAACTTGTGTTGCCTTCTCTATATCATAGCGTTCGTCCACCTCGGCGCTTACGAACAGTCCGTGATCCCGTCCCGTCCCCGGCATTATCTGCCACAATCCTCCGGCCTTGGCTATAGACATCGCATTGGGATTTAGCCCGCTTTCGGCCATTGCGAGATATTTGAAGTCGTTCGGCACTCCGTTGGCTTCGAGTATAGGTTCTATTATGGCAAAGTAACGCTTTGTGTTCAAGATGGCTCGCATCGTCGAGGAGTGCATGTAATTCGTCACCATAAGCTCGCGTTGCAGACTCTCGCGCGTATCGAAATTTTCAAGCGGTACGCGTTCTCCGGCAAACTCCATATTGCCGGGAACCGAAGGTACGACTACTTTGGCGAAAGGCGTTTGCGCCGGCGATACTGTCCATATCAAGAGCGCGGTCATTAACGATATGAGATATTTCATAACAGGAATTTGGAATTCGCAAAATAAACGTGTAAAGATAGCTATTTATTCTGCAAATAACACCTTTTGCGCCCCACCATTACCGGTTTCGGTTTGTTTTAAGCCAACTATTTCCGTAGCTTTGCAATATAATATTACGATTGCTATGCTTAACGCAGGTGAATACCATACCCTTACAGTAAACCGCATTTCCGATTTCGGTCTCTATCTCGCCAACGAAGAAGGTGACGAGGTGTTGTTGCCGAACCGCTATGTCTCTTTGGACAACAAGGTCGGCGACAAACTCGATGTCTTCGTATATCACGATTCGGAAGACCGTCTGGTTGCCAGCACCGAAAAACCGTATGCCGCTGTTGGCGACATCGCGGCATTGAAAGTGGTTGACAAGACCATTCACGGGGCATTTCTCGACTGGGGATTGAGTGCAAAAGATATATTTCTTCCAAACCGTAATATGGTGGGTGTGGTAAAGCCGGACACGAAAGTGGTCGTGTATGTATATCGTGACAATGTTACAGGGCGTGCCGTTGCGAGCATGTCGCTCCGCGATGTGGTCTCCAATGTGGAGCTATCGTTGAAGCGCGGGCAAAAGGTCGAGATATTGGTGGCCGTAGACCTTGAGAAAGGATACCGTGTCGTCATTAACGGCAAATATTGGGGAATGATATACAAGAACCAGCTCTACCGCCAGATTGCTATCGGGGATAAGCTGGAGGCTTATGTCCGCAGGATTACGGAGGATAACCGCGTAGACCTGAGTTTGCAGCAGGAGGGTTATAACGAGGTCAAAACAGCGGCTGATAAATTGCTCGATTTACTCGATAAAAACGGTGGTCGGTTGGCATTGAACGACGACAGCACTCCGGATAAGATACAAGCCGTGACAGGAATGAGCAAAAAGGTGTTTAAGCGTACAGCGGGATTCCTGATGAAGCGCGGCGACATCGCTATGACCGGCCAAGGAATAGAATTAACGAAAAGAGGATAATATGCAGACTGCAGAGAGGGTTTCACAGACCGATGCTTCTGATAATTATGTTTTCCAAAGGTCGCTTTTGGCCTACCATTATGCTGCCGGCATTGTGTCGGGGAATGTGCTTGAGATAGGTACTGGCAGCGGATACGGCGTTGAGATCATATCGCCAAAGGCCAAAGTTTTCATTACAGTGGACAAGCAGGAGCCCCCTATCGACACGTCCATATACCAGAATGTCGAATTCAATTGCGTAACGGTTCCCCCGTTGTCGATGTTCGAACCCAACAGTTTCGATTATGTCATCATGTTTCAGGTTATCGAACACATAAAGAACGACTTTCTGATGTTGGAGGAGATACATCGTGTGTTGAAGCCGGGCGGGAGACTGATAATATCTACCCCCAATAAAAAGATGTCCATTACGCGAAATCCGTGGCATATACGCGAGTATACAGTCGCCGGGTTCAAGAATTTTCTCGGCGGATTTTTCCAGATCGAAAACGCCGAGGGGGTGTTCGGCAAAAAGAACGTGATGGCGTATTACGAGAAGAATAAGCACTCGGTGGAAAAATTCAAGCGCTTCGACATATTTAAGATGGAGAAGTGGCTGCCGCGCCAGCTCCTTTGCATTCCGTATGACATTCTGAACCGTCGCAACCGTCAAAAACTTCTTGAGGACAATCAGAAACTTACCGAGGGGATCAAGATGTCGGACTACTATGTAGCCGCAGCCGATGATACTTGTTTCGACCTGCTGTTTACAGCAGTCAAAGAGGCGTAGCGATCATTGTGGAGCGCATAGAAACAGAGCGACTGATATTGCGGCATTTGTCGAGAACGATGCGGACGCGTTATCCGCTATCCTTGGCGATAAGGAGGTAAATACGTTTTTACCTATGTTCCCGCTGGAGAATGTCGAAGAGGCAAAAGAGTATATTCGCAACAAGTCAATGGCTATCGCTTCGGGGCATGTACTTATGTGTCACGCTATTTGTCTGAAAAAGGATAATGTGCCTGTCGGGTATGTGTGCAAGTAAACGGGGATGATAGTCGCAATTTGGATTATGGGCTGCGTAAAGAGTTCTGGCGCAAAGGTGTATGTACTGAAGCGTGCCGGGCAGTAGTTGACAAATTGAAGCAGACGGGGATTCCTTATGCTACGGCAACACATGATGTAGACAATCCGAGAAGCGGCAAGGTAATGCAAGCCATCGGGATGAAATATCAGTACTCTTACGAGGAATTGTGGCAGCCCAAAAATATTTTATTCACGTTCCGGTATGTATCAGCTCAATCTCAACGGGCAATGGAATGCGGTGTATAAGACGCTACCGACTATTGATGTAACGCGATTTCATGCCACACCAGAAATGGAGTAAAAGTACGGCATGTATGTGCAACTCACCCCGTAATTCCTCAAGCTAACACTGTGGCTATATGCCTTCAATAAAATGAACTGGGTACTTATTTCAATATTTCTTACCATAACGAGGTGTGTCGATGTATTGCTATGTAATTGCTGGTAATGTAATAATTACACCGCGGGTCTGAAACTATAAATTAAGCATCATATATGCTTCCTGCAATTGCCGCATGGCTTGTTCCAATGTCTTGCGGGGTGCAGCTACGTTCATCCGCATGTGGCAAGCACCTTCAGTGCCGAAATCCCGCCCGTCGTTCAGTCCGAGACCAGCCTTGTTTATGACGAAATCTTTTGTTCCGTCCGGCCCGAGTCCAAGCCCGGTCATGTCGAGCCACATTAGATATGTTCCCTCTACCTTGAACGAACGTATTTTAGGTGTATTATCAGCAAGGAACTGGCGAACATATTCTATATTGCCGGATATATGCGTGATGAATTGGTCGAGCCAATCGTCGCCGCATCTGTAGGCAGCCTCCATCGCCACATTGCCGAAACTGTTGCCGAGCCCTACGTGTAGACGGTCAATCTCGTCGCGAAACATCTTACGCAAACCTTTATCGGGAATGATCGCCGCCGAGCTTGCCAGCCCCGCAAGATTGAAAGTCTTGCTCGGTGCGATGAGGGTCACGGTCCGTGCGGCTGTTTCCGGCGACAACGAAGCGATATGAGTGTGCTTGTATTGCGGCATTATGAGGTCAGAGTGTATCTCGTCGGACAGGATACGGACGTCGTGTTTTTCGCACAACTCACCTATTCGAGCCAGCTCTTCGCCGGTGAACACCCTCCCTGTAGGGTTCTGGGGGTTACACAGTATCATGATTTTGGCATCGACCAATTTGCGGTCGAGGTCGTCGAAGTCTATCGTGAACCTGCCGCCCGACTGTATGAGAGGATTGTTGACAACTATCCGGCCGTTATCCTTGATGCAATGCGCGAACGGGGGGTATACGGGTGGCTGAATGACAATGCGGTCGCCGGGTTTCGAAAACGCGTTGATCCCGAACACAAGCCCGGAAACTACACCGGGCGTGAATACTATCCATTCCGGCCTTATCTTCCACCCGTTGCGCCTGTCTATCCAGTCGGCTATCGCCGCATTGAATGATGCCCCGCGTATTTCATACCCGTAAACATCGTGCAGGGCGCGCTCCCTTATCGCTGCGGCTACACACGGCGGGATGGCGAAGTCGTGATCGGCCACCCACAGCGGAAGTACGTCGGCACGTCCGAAAACATCTTTACGTGCTTCATATTTATATGTATTCATGCCTTCGCGTGGCACTGTCGTTTCGAAGTCGTATTTCATGAGAAGGTATCTTTAGGCGTTGCCTGCATACAAAGTTACGGAAATAAATCTTACCTTTGGCCGTAGTTTTCAACGTAAATAACCGATTTAATGGCTAAAGAGAACCCCAAGTACCCGAAAGAGGCAGGGGAAGAAAAAGCAAAAGACGCTCCCCGTCGTGAAGATGCGGGGCGTAACGCCGCCGAGGATGGTCCGGCGCAGTTTATGAAGGACAAACGCAGGAGGGCGAGGGTTGCTGGTAAGGCATATGAAGCAGTTCCGCGAGAGAATCGTCCGCGTCGTGACGACAGTGATGAGCGACGTTCGTTCAATCCCAATTTCACGAAGGACAATAAGCCCGTGTTCAAGGAGCCCCGTCGCGACGATCGCAAGGGTGCTTTCGGGAAGGATAATGACGAGCGACAGACAAGGCGCACAGGCGGTGACGATAAGCGGAATCGTTCAGGTTCTGATTCGCAGTATGAACGTAAGGAGCATGGGGCTCGCGACAAGAAAAATCACGCATGGGATGATAGGAAACGTGATTCTTCCCGCTCTAAAAAAGGCGGAGATGGTAAGCCATTCGTGAAGGATTTGCGAGGAAGCGACTATCCGAAATATCCGGCTCCGAAAATCGAAAAAGAGATGCGCCTGAACCGATACATAGCGATGTCGGGCGTGTCGTCACGGCGTGAAGCCGACGAATATATATTGTCGGGGCAGGTGACTGTCAACGGTGTCGCGGTGACGGAACTCGGAACAAAGGTGAAGCCGGGAGACGAGGTTCGCTTCAACGACAAGGTGTTGCGCGGCGAAAAGAAGGTTTATATTGTCATGAACAAACCTAAAGGTTACGTGACTTCGTTGGATGATCCGCATGCCGATAGGACAGTCATGGATCTGTTGAATAATGCTGTGAGCGAGCGTGTCTATCCCGTGGGCAGGCTCGACAAGAACAGCCTCGGAGTGTTGCTTATAACAAACGACGGCGATCTCACCACACGCCTTACCCATCCAGCATATAATAAGAAAAAGATATATCACGTAGCTCTCGACAAGGCGTTGACGCGTGCCGATATGGAGCAGATCGCCGACGGAATAACTCTCGAAGACGGTCCGGTGCATGCGGACGAGATCAGCTATGTCAAAGAGAACAAAAAGGAGGTCGGAATCGAGATACATTCGGGACGTAACCGTATAGTCCGCCGTATTTTCGAGCATCTTGGATATAAGGTAGCGAAGTTGGATCGCGTGTATTTTGCGGGGCTCACCAAGAAAAATTTGAAACGCGGAGCATGGCGGTTCCTGTCGCCAAGAGAGGTGGATATGTTGGTGAGTGGCAAATATGAATAAAGAAAGATTTGGTTACAGCGAGGACATTCGAACCATATCGCATATTCCGCCAATATAATAGGACGTGCATAATATTTGTTTGTGATAATGAAAAGCCGACCTCAGAAGAGAGGTCGGCTTTCGTTTGTTGTTTTGGTGTTATTTGTAGATTATGTTCGAAAACAATTATATGCAGGAACGTTAGAACGTCTGTCTATACTAACGCATCAACTTGTCTCGCACTCAACCCTCTCTCGTCAATAAACAAAACTTGAGTTATGACGATATAGTGCGGTCGTTTAGGCAGCATGCTGCAATCAACCGTTTAAATGGCTTGCATAAATTAAAACTGAGCCAATGCGATAGCGACAGCAGCCTCCACAACGACCGGGGCACGCAACGCAATGCAGGCGTCATGGCGTCCGTGGACGGACATAGGCTCGACCTGTCCGGTTTCGGTATTGAGTGACATTTGTTCTTTCGCTATGCTTGCAGTAGGCTTCACTGCGACACGTACTACGATCGGATTTCCGTTGGTTATGCCGCCGTTTATACCGCCCGAATTGTTGGTAGCTGTAGTGCCGTCGGCAGATATTATGGGGTCGTTGTTTTCCGAACCTTTCAATGCGGCGGCTGCGAAACCGTTCCCGAATTCCACGCCCTTGATGGCCGGAATGGAGAACAGTAAATGGGACATCACGCTTTCTATCGAGCCGAAAAAAGGATCGCCCAACCCTACCGGTACACCTGTCGCGGTACATTCTATTATGCCGCCTATGGAGTCGAGCTCTTTGACCGCCCGCTGAACCACCTCGTCGAATCGGCCCTCATCCGTTACGCCGCCTAACGTTGTGATTTTAGATGTTATCTGTATGCCGCCCAATATTTTCTTCGCTACGACACCGGCTGTTACCAGTGTGAGTGTCAGACGGCCCGAAAAATGTCCTCCGCCACGGTAGTCTTGAAATCCTTTGTATTTTTTACTTGCCACCCAGTCTGCATGCGACGGGCGAGGATGGGTTACGAGGTTCGAGTAATCGGCCGAGCGGGTGTTGTCGTTCGTGAACGTCACGGCAAGCGGGGCTCCGGTCGTAAATCCGTTGAAAACGCCGGACAGGATACGTGGCTTGTCGCTCTCCTTGCGCGGTGTAGTCCCTTTGGCTCCGCTTCGGCGACGGGCGAGGTCTGCCTCAAAATCGGCCTCCGACAACGCGATTCCGGGAGGCACTCCGTCCATTACGACACCAATCCCCTCTCCGTGTGACTCCCCGAATATGGAAAGCTTGAATTTATCTCCGAACGTATTCATTGTTATCTACTTGTCGTTACTGTCTTAATTTATTACTTATCCTTGAGCTTATTGAATGATGGCTGCGAGGTCGTCCCAAAAATCGGGGTATGATTTGTTGACCGCACCGGCATCTTCGATTGTGGACTCACCGTCTGCGGCGAGAGCGGCTACCGCCGTAGCCATCGCGATACGGTGGTCGTTATGGCTATTGACTATCGCAGGACGAATCTTCCCTCCATGCACTTTCATAGTGTTGGCCTCTGATATGTCAATCTTTACGCCCATCTTACCGAACTCTTCTTTCAATGTCTCCGCACGGTCGCTCTCTTTGTGTGTCAGGCGTTCCGTACCTTTAATTACGCTCACACCTTTGCAATTCGCGGCGAGTGCTACCAAGGCAGGGAAAAGATCCGGACAATGCGTCGCATCGAACTCAAAAGCTTGCAGTGGATGTTTTTTGACGGTGATCTTATTCGCTTCGGTGATTATCTCCGCTCCAGCCCGTGACAGTGCGTTCACTATCTCGACGTCGGCTTGCAGCGACAATGGATTCAGGTTCGTTATGGTTACCTCGCCTGCGATCGCTCCGGCTACGAGTAGGCATGATGCTCCACTCCAATCACCCTCGATAT
Organism: uncultured Rikenellaceae bacterium; assembly: GCA_944415565.1. Taxonomy (GTDB): domain Bacteria; phylum Bacteroidota; class Bacteroidia; order Bacteroidales; family Rikenellaceae; genus WRDF01. The sequence goes on along the minus strand of CALYBQ010000002.1, from coordinate 29,882 downwards.
TGTACGTCCGTGGAGTGTATTTCTGTCCGGCTTCGATGAAAAATTCGCTGTAATCCTCGTTGTGTCCGACCTCTATCCCGAAATTACGCAGCACGTCTATTGTCATGTTGATATACGGGATGCTGTTCAGTCTGCCCACGTACAGAGTGGTGTCGTTCTGGGCGAGCGGCAGTGCCATCAGCAAGCCTGTGAGGAACTGAGAGCTGACTCCTCCATCTACCTCGGCTTCGCCGCCTGCGAGTGGACCTTGTACTGTGATAGGCAGATACCCTCCCTCTTGTGCTGTTACCGAGACACCCAAACTGCTGAGCGGTCCAATCATCATCTCCATCGGACGTTTGAGTATGGAACCGCGGCCTGTTATCGTCAGCGGTTTGGCCGACAGGGAGGCTATCGGAGTGAACATGCGTGTGGAAAGTCCCGATTCGCCTATATCTATGGTTGAAGCTACGGGGCGCATACCGCCTTTAATAGTGTATGTTAACTCGTCGTTATGAACGGCCGTAGCTCCAAGCGATCCAGCTACCATCAATGCCGCCCGTGTATCGCTGCAAAGCTCCATATTTTCGAGAACTGTTTCGCCTTCGGCGAGCAAAGCGGCTGCTATAGCACGTTGTGCGTAACTCTTGGAAGAAGGCGCGTGTACCGTTCCTTGCACGCCCGCTCCTTTAATCTTCTTATCCACCTCTACCTCAATTTAAAGTCCTGACCGAGATAGACCTTCCTAACCATCTCGTCATTAGCGAGATCTTCTGCTGATCCGGCCTTCAGTATCCGGCCCTCGAAAAGCAGGTATGTGCGGTCTGTGATGTTCAACGTCTCGTGAACGTTGTGGTCGGTTATTATGACTCCGATATTCTTGTCTTTCAGTGTTCTTACAATGCTCTGAATATCCTCTACTGCAATAGGGTCTACTCCGGCGAAAGGTTCGTCGAGCAGAATGAACTTTGGGTTTATGGCGACGGCTCTTGCGATTTCGGTGCGGCGGCGTTCGCCTCCCGATAACTTTATACCAGCACTTTTTCTAACCTTTTGCAACCTAAACTCCTCGATCAGGTTCTCGAGCCTTTCTTTCTGATACTGTTTAGGAAAGTCGGTCATCTCAAGCACCGATTTGATATTGTCTTCCACGCTCAGATGGCGGAAAACGGATGCTTCCTGCGCGAGGTAGCCTACTCCGAGCTGAGCCCTCTTGTATACCGGGAATTTAGTGATTTCTACTGCGGAACCATTGTCGTCTTCGAGATATATATTGCCGTCGTTCGGCTTTATCAATCCCACTATCATGTAGAACGAAGTGGTCTTTCCTGCGCCGTTAGGGCCGAGGAGCCCGACGATTTCGCCTTGGGTTACCTCTATCGAAACATGGTCGACGACGGTACGCGCTTTATACCTTTTTACAAGGTTATCGGTGTATAGTCTCATTTATTATCTAAAAAGTATAGGCAAAGTTAACGAAATTTAGAAATATTCTATTATCTTAGCTATTCGTAAAGCCACAAAACTAAAAAAATAGGAGCAAAGGCAAGAGATGACCTTCAATAACGACGCCTTGTTGCATGAGAAGCTGAAAGAGTATTTCGGATTTACCTCTTTCAAAGGCAATCAGGAAGCAGTGATAAAGAACGTCCTTTCCGGACGCGATACATTTGTGTTAATGCCGACCGGTGGCGGCAAATCGCTTTGCTACCAGTTGCCTGCGCTGTTGATGGACGGCGTTGCTATCATCATATCGCCGCTCATCGCCCTCATGAAGAATCAGGTGGATGCCATGCGAACGTTCAGCTCGGAGGATGGCATCGCCCACTTTCTGAACTCTTCGCTGAACAAGGCAGCCATCACGCAGGTACGTAACGATGTGCTGTCGGGACGCACCAAGCTCCTCTATTTCGCCCCGGAATCGCTTACCAAAGAGGATAACATTGCCTTCTTGCGAAAGATAAAGATTTCTTTCTACGCCATCGACGAGGCACACTGTATCTCGGAATGGGGGCACGACTTCCGGCCTGAGTACCGGCGCATACGCCCGATGATAAACGACATAGGGCACGCTCCTTTGATTGCGCTGACGGCAACGGCTACGCCTAAGGTTCAGATGGATATCCAGAAGAACCTCGGAATGTCGGACGCCGACGTTTTCAAATCGTCGTTCAACCGTCCGAACCTGTATTACGAGATACGTCCGAAACACGATGCAGCCCGCGAGATCATCAAGTACGTCAAGATGAACGAGGGCAAATCGGGTATCATATACTGTCTGAGCCGCAAGAAGGTTGAAGAACTGGCCGAGTTGTTGGTGGCGAACAATGTGAAGGCGCTCGCCTATCATGCTGGTATGGATGCCGCTACGCGAGCCCATAATCAGGACCGCTTCCTCATGGAGGAGGTAGACGTCATAGTGGCGACGATAGCTTTCGGTATGGGGATCGACAAGCCAGATGTGCGTTATGTGATACATTATGACATTCCGAAGAGCCTTGAGGGCTATTATCAGGAGACCGGCCGCGCGGGACGTGACGGCGGCGAGGGGCATTGCCTGACATTCTATAGCTACAAGGATATACAGAAGCTCGAAAAGTTCATGCAGGGCAAGCCTGTGAACGAGCAGGAGATCGGAAAGTTGCTCCTGATGGAGACGGTATCGTATGCCGAATCTTCGATATGCCGCCGCAAGACGTTGCTGCACTATTTCGGCGAAGAGTATGAGTCGGATAACTGTTGTAACTGCGATAACTGCGTAAACCCGAAGCCGAAGATAGAGGCTACGGAGGAGATGTCGTTCGTGTTGTCGGCATTGAAAGACATCGGGGACAAGTTCAAGATGGAGTATCTCGTGAGCATCATAGTCGGCCGGAACAGCGCGATGGCCAAATCTTATGGGCACAACAAGCTGGAGTGGTTCGGTAAGGGCAAGGAGCATAATGATAAATTCTGGGGTGCTGTCATCCGCCAAGGGTTGATACTCGGACTTATAAATAAGAATATAGAGAACTACGGTCTGCTTTCGGTTAGTCCTAAAGGTCTGGAGTTTATAGAAAAGCCTTTTCGTGTGCAGGTTACGCTCGACCACGATTACGACGGCGAGGACAACGAACACGAAACGGCAATGCCGTCGGGTAAAGGCAGCGGAGCGGCCGACGAACAACTGTTCTCCATGCTGAAAGACCTCCGGAAGAAGGTTGCCAAGAAACACGACCTGCCTCCGTTCGTGATATTTCAAGACCCGTCGCTGGAAGATATGGCAATCCACTACCCCATTACGATAGAGGAGATGACCAATATAACGGGTGTGGGCGCAGGCAAGGCCAAAAAGTTCGGAGCTGAATTCATACAGCTCATTAAGGCGTATGTCGATGAGAATGAGATCGAGCGCCCGAACGACATGGTCGTGAAAGGTATTGCCAACAAGAGCGCCAACAAGGTGTTCATTATACAGAGCATCGACCGCAAACTCGATTTCGAAGATATAGCCAGAGCTAAGGACCTCGAATTTTCCGAGCTGCTGACCGAAATCGAGGCCATCGTCAACTCAGGCACTAAACTCAATATAAATTATTATATAGAGGAGGTGGTTGATGACGATAAGGCCGAAGACATATATTTATACTTCAAAGAGGATGCCGAGACGGATTCTCTCGACGCCGCCATGCAGGAGCTCGGGGCTGATTACACCGAAGAAGAGATACGACTCGTGCGGATAAAATTCATTTGCGAACAGGGAAATTAGCAGCGTGAATGTATTACGATCACAAACGCAAGAATGGTAAAAATTCTAGCGCATATTACTATTTACCGGGGTTATTACGTTTTTACGGCCCGGCATGGCATTTGCGCAAATTGTTAAAAAAGAAGTTGGCTTCGATAGAGAAGCGCCCGGACCGTGATTATATAATAGACAGGGTCAATTACTACAACAAATTGTCGCCGGGAGCCGACTTGGGGGTGAATCCGTCGCGCCTGTCGAACCTCAGTGTCATAAAGGGTAAATCGACATACGTGCTCGATACGCAGGAGTATTCGCGCTGGTTTCCGAAAAAGCTGCGGTGGAATTGCCGGTTCGGTGACGTAACCCAAGTGCCGGAGGTTCCGTCAATAGTGAAAAGCCGACCTATAAACGGCGACAATGCCAATTCGGTGCTGCTGAACCTCGATAAGAAACGCCATTTCATATTCCTCGACGACAAACATCGCTTCAATGAAAAAGAGAACAGGTGTATATTCCGAGGAAAGATAGACTATAAGCCCAATCGCATACTCTTCATGGAACAATTTTTCGGCCATCCCAAGGTGGAGGCGATGGCGCTCATGGCCAAGTCCGAGGAGTTTCAGAAGTGGAATACAATGGAGCAAATGACGTTGTGGTATCATTTGAAATACAAATATATCATGGCGTTGGAGGGCAACGATGTGGCAAGCAACTTGAAGTGGGTTATGTCTTCGAATTCGGTTGCCATTTCGTCGAAGATGGTTTATGAGACATGGTTCATGGAGGGACGGCTCGTGCCCGGCAAACATTTCATCGAGGTAAAGCCGGACTTCTCCGACCTGCTTGAGAAACTCGAATATTACGACGCTCATCCTGAAGAAGCACAGGCCATCGCCCGTAATGCCAATGAGTATGTCGAGCAATTCCTCGACCCGGAAAGAGAGACGCTGATCTCGCTCGCGGTGTTGGACAAATATTTCACCATGACCGGCCAGCGATAGCCGCCGTCATATAAAATCATTTTGCATGACGACGACAGTAAGAGCGAAGAAACATCTGGGACAACATTTCCTTACAGACCTTAATATAGCGCGCAAAATTGCCGGAGCATTGTCTGGAGGGAGTGCTGAAGCGCCTGTCTACGCATTAGAGGTAGGGCCGGGCATGGGTGTATTGACGCAATTCCTGTTGGAGCGGGAAGACCTCACCACTTATGCTGCGGAAATAGATACGGAAAGCGTGGAGTATCTCAAAGTCCATTATCCAGACTTCGCACCGAGACTTATAGAGGGCGATTTTCTTCGGATGGACCTTGCGGATGTATTCGGCGGACAGGTCAGTATCATCGGCAATTTCCCGTACAACATATCGTCCCAGATATTCTTCAAGGTACTTGATAACAGGGATATAGTTCCCGAGGTGGTGGGCATGGTGCAGAAAGAGGTGGCCGTGCGTATAGCCGAGCCTCCGGGGAGCCGCGAATACGGTATTCTGAGCGTGCTGTTGCAGGCGTGGTACAATATAGAGTATCTGTTTACCGTGAACGAGAATGTTTTCAACCCGCCGCCGAAGGTGAAAAGTGCTGTAATCAGGCTGCGCCGCAATGGGGTTCAAAAATTAGATTGCGATGAAAAGTTGTTCGTGAAGGTAGTGAAGGCATCTTTCGGGCAGCGGCGTAAGATGCTGCGTAACTCACTGAAAGCGGTGTTCGGTAATTTCGGCGGTGAGGAGCATCGTTTCTTTTCTACCCGCGCGGAGCAACTCAGTGTGGCCGATTTTGTGGAGCTGACCCAATGGGTGGCGAAACATTTGTAGTTTTAACGCCATCTCACCATTGTATTTGCTATTTGGCGCGACACTTATGGGTGGGGTACTGAACCGGTTGACATAGATTCAGCTGCGAATATATCTTACCATCTCGTATGTAATTGCAGACTGCAATTGAAATGTCTCGATTGGATTACGCCAGTCTTTATACGATGTTGGAGTCATGATATTATCATACAAAAAAACGAGCTAAATTCAGATATTTGGCCCCGAATCGTTTTAACAGGTGCCCGGCAGATGAATCGGTTAGGTATTATCGCAGTTGCTATACCCTACTCCATTATATGGACGATTCAAACTATTGCGCTTGTCGCAAGTTTCGATATATATAATTGATCAACAGTGTGATAGTGTTCGCAATCAGCAGGATATTGCATCGATTATAAGTATGTTCATTCTCGATGAATCCTGTTCCGATGCACACTAATTCCGAAAACAAAAAAGCAACCCGAAGGTTGCTTAATTCTGTGCCCTGAGTGAAAGGGCCGCTCTAAACCGGATTCGTATTACTTGCCGGCTTTTTTATCGTAATGCTTTTGATAGCGGCTCATAAACTTATCAACGCGACCAGCGGTGTCTACCAACTTCATCTTACCTGTGTAGAACGGGTGTGAAGTGTTCGAGATTTCCATCTTGTACACGGGATAGGTTTCGCCGTCCACTACGATTGTTTCTTTTGTCTGTACGGCGGACCTTGTCAAAAACACATGGTCGTTGGACATGTCCTTGAAAGCGACCAGACGATAATTTTCAGGGTGGATACCTTTTTTCATCGTTTCGTTTGTTTTCGTGTGTTTGGATTAACGCTTGCAAAGGTAACAATTATTTATCAAAAAGCAATCTATCGCCTATCTTTTTAGTATTTCCTCGATCGGCGGCCGGTTTTCACGCATAAAATGATAAATTTGCATGACTTAAAACGTACCGGACCACGAGGTTCGGGCCAAAAATCAAGTTGTACCGTTATGACAAGGTTAACTTTTCTCGGAACCGGAACGTCGCAGGGCGTACCCGTAATATCGTGTGGATGCTGGGTGTGCACGTCGCCGGACCAGAAGGATAAACGCCTTCGCTCGTCCGTCTTGGTGGAGCACGACGGAACCCGGATAGTGATAGATGCCGGACCGGACTTCAGGCAACAGATGTTGTCGCAGGATGTCAAGCGTATTGATGGCATACTGCTTACACACGAGCACAAGGACCATATAGGCGGTCTCGATGACGTGCGGGCATTCAATTATACTATGAAGGCGCCGGTCGATATATACGCCACGGAGCGAGTGCAACAATCCATCAAAAAGGATTTCGACTACGCTTTCGGGGAGAACAAATATCCCGGTGCGCCCGATTTCAACCTCGTGACCATCGACGGCGACACGCCGTTCAAAGTAGGAAATACGGATGTTATTCCCATCAAGGGGATGCACTACAAGATACCTGTGCTCGGATTTCGCATAGGCAATGTCGCATACCTCACCGATTTCAATAAGATAGAGCCCGAAGAGGTCGAGAAGATAAAGGGTGTCGAGATATTAGTGGTTAACGCTTTGAGGCATGAGCATCACCTCTCGCATTTCACACTGTCGGAAGCCCTGCACCTGCGTTGGCTCGTGCAGCCAAAATACGCTTACTTCACTCACGTCTCCCATCAGATGGGACGCCATAGACAGATAGAGCAGGAATTGCCTGAGAACACCCACTTCGCTTACGACGGACTGGTTGTGGAAACGATTTAAAATGACAAAAATATGGATTTCAAGAACAAGACGGTAATAATCACGGGCGCATCGTCTGGAATAGGCAGGGCACTGGCTAACGAATTTGGCCGGCTCGGTGCCAATGTGGTTGCGGGCGCAAGGAACGAAGATGGTCTGCGGGAGTTGGTTGCCGGTATATCCGCTGCTGGAGGAAAAGCCGTTTATGCAGTTACGGACGTAACCGCCGAGGACGATTGTGCCAATCTCGTAAAAAAGGCTGTTGATTCGTTCGGAGGAGTGGATGTTTTAATTTGTAACGCGGGTATTTCGATGCGTGCATTGTTCGATGATGTCGATTTGGCCGTACTCAAGCGTCTTATGGATGTAAATTTCTGGGGAACCGTATATTGCACGAAATATGCCTTGCCGTGGTTGCAGAAATCGAAGGGCTCTGTGGTCGGCGTATCTTCCGTGGCCGGTATACACGGACTACCGGGACGCACGGGATATTCGGCATCGAAATACGCGATGACAGGTTTTCTCGAAACAGTGCGTATCGAGAACTTGAAAAAGAACGTGCATGTGATGATAGCTTGTCCCGGTTTCACGGCATCGAACGTGCGTTTCACTGCGCTGACTGCCGACGGCTCTTCTCAGGGCGAGTCTCCGCGTGCCGAAGATAAGATGATGACTGCCGAAGAGGCCGCACACCGCATAATCAAAGGCGTTGCAAAGCGTAAGCGTACCGTACTGATGGATTTCAACGGTCGCGCAAGTACACAGATAAAAAAGATATGGCCGTCGTTCCTCGACCGTATGTTTTACAGCCACATGGCCAAGGAACCGGATTCACCATTCAAATAATAGAAACCGCATAAAGATAGAAGATAGAGGCATATCATGTGTCTCTATTTTTGTTTGTACGGATATAAGCACTCTCCTACTCCGGCGCTATGTAAACTATCTCGCCGGCACGTTTCATCAGATACTTTTCGCGTGCATACTCTTCGAGGAAATCGTCGTCCTTGAGGTTTTCTATAAGCATACTGTCGGCCGCAATCTTTTCCAGATAGTAGTCCCTCTGGTCTTTTAGCTCTTTAATGTCCTCTTTGAGGCGCATACGGTCGATCAGGTTGCGGCCTGGATCGAAAAAAGCCACGAAGATGACGAACAGTATTATCGTCACGATCCACAGCCGTCGGTCTTTCAGTATCTTATTCATTAGTATACGCCTCTTGTTTAATTTACGGAATGTGCATGAATTTGTGCGTCTGTACGGAGATATTCCACCTTGGATGCGCTTTTACGAAATCTACGATTACCGGAATCATCTCCTCGTATCGACTCCACTCCGGTTGCAGGAGCAGCAGGCACGATTTGCCGACGTTGCGTGCACACTCCTCTGCCCACTCTATGTCTTCCGGCTTCTCCACGATTACTTTCAGCTCATTAGCCATGGCGTATACCTCCGGCAACGGCGGGGCCTGACGCTTCGGCGAGAGACATACCCAATCGAACGTACCGCTTGGCGAATGTGAGCCGGATGTTTCGAGAAATATCTCCAGCCCCGCTTCATGTAGTTTGTCGGTTATGTAGCCGAGCGGATATATGAGCGGTTCGCCACCTGTGATTACAATAGCCTGTGCCGGATGCGATGTCGCACGGGCAACTATCTCGTCCACGTCTATTGGCGGAAACATCTTCGGATTCCATGTGAATTTAGCGTCGCACCAACGGCATCCGACATCGCAACCGCCCAATCTTATAAAGTACGCCGGCTTACCGGTATGGTAGCCCTCTCCCTGTATCGTGTAAAAATCTTCCACCAACGGCAGCTTGCGTCCGCCGTCGAATCCTTTACTCTCCATCGACAATAGTATATATATCGCGTAAATTGCGTCCCATTTGGTTGTAATCCATCCCGAACCCGACAACGAAATCGTTCGGTATCGAAAACGCCTTATATTTTATCGGGATAGCTTTGCTGTAAGACTCCGGTTTGAACAACAGAGTAGCGACCTCTATGCTTGCAGGTTCGTGTCCTATAAGAGACCGCATCAAGTGTTCGATGCTCTCCCCTGTGTCTACGATGTCTTCCACTATGATAACGTGGCGACCTTTGACGTCCGTTGATAATCCAACCAATTCGGATACCGTACCTGTGGTCTTCGTACCGTTATATGATGCCAGTTTCACGAAAGATATTTCGGCCGGCCGGTCTATCATCTTCACCAGTTCGGCAAGGAACATGAACGAACCGTTCAACACTCCGAGAAATAACGGATCGGGCTTGTTCTCGTAATCGGCCGTTATCCTTTCCGCGAGTGCTGCTACCGACTCTTCGATTGCCTCGTAAGGTATGTAGAGAGAGAACTCCCTATCGCCGAGGATTATGTGTTTGTCCGAAATATTCTGTGGCATCTGATTACGGATTTCTGCTCAAAGATACGATTTAGTGCAGATATAACCAAAACCAGACACTGATGCCGATGGCAAAACAAACACCAGCTATGTATTATAAGATAATAGCTCTCGAATCCATAATCCGTACGCATATGATATATAACATACAATACCGAGAATACATGTTTATTGCAGGCATTTCCATGTGCCGAGCAATAAGGCGGCAACGAATTTGGAACGGTTTTAGCAGAGAAATGTCATAGTTTGATTAAATTTGCACATTCACGAATTTACAATTAAAACAATAGATTGATGAAAGCAAGGGTGAGCATTATTATGGGCAGTACGTCCGACCTTAAAATTATGGAAGCGGCAGCCAAATTTTTAGACGATATGGCGATACCGTACGAGATAAACGCTCTTTCGGCACATCGCGTACCGGAAAAGGTCGTTGAGTTTGCCAAGGGAGCTGCTGACAGGGGCATTGAAGTGATAATAGCCGGTGCGGGCGGTGCGGCTCATCTGCCGGGTATCATCGCAGCGCTCACTCCACTGCCAGTAGTCGGTGTGCCCATCAAGTCGTCTAATTCGGTCGATGGTTGGGACAGCATCCTCTCCATACTTCAGATGCCCGGAGGGATCCCCGTCGCTACCGTGGCTCTCGACGGTGCACTCAATGCAGCCATACTCGCGGCACAGATAATCGCTACCGGCGACAAGGAGATAAAAGCTAAAGTGGCTGAATACAAGGCCAATCTGGCAAAGAAGATCGAAAAGGCCAACGCAGAACTGGCTACCATCGAACGCCCGTTCAAAACCAACTAATTTCGGCAGCAGATGGAGGACGGGAGCGTAGGATTTGCATTTTTGCTTACCCTGTTCGCAGGTCTTGCGACGGGGATAGGTAGTGCTATCGCATTTTTCGCCAAACATACTGACAAGAAGTTCCTGTCGTTCGCCCTCGGTTTCTCCGCAGGCGTGATGATCTACGTGTCGTTCATGGAGCTGCTGTTCAATGCGCGGACGGAGATACAGACATTGGTTGACGGCAAGGCGGGCGACTTCATTACGGCCGGAGCATTTTTCGGAGGTATGGCTATCGCGGCCATTATAGACAAATTGGTCCCGTCAATCGAAAACCCGCACGAAGTGCGTACTGTAGAGCAGATGAGATCGCACTCCAGAAAGGCCGAACAGGAGAGGAAACTCGCGCGGACCGGTATCATAACGGCCCTCGCGTTGGCAATCCACAACTTCCCGGAAGGTATTGCGACATTTATGTCTGCCGTGCAGCAGCCTGAAATCGGACTCGCCATCGCTGTCGCCATCGCCATACACAACATCCCTGAGGGTATCGCCGTGTCGGTCCCCATATATTACGCCACTCACAGCAAGAAAAAAGCGTTCTGGTACTCGTTCCTGTCGGGGTTGGCCGAACCGCTCGGTGCGACTGTGGCGTTCCTTATCCTGATGCCGTTCCTCTCGCCGATGTTGTTGAATTGCACGTTCGCCGCAGTAGCTGGAATCATGGTATTCATATCGTTCGACGAATTGTTGCCGGCAGCCCGCGAGTACGGAGAGCATCACATATCCATATACGGGCTCGTGGCGGGAATGGTGATAATGGCGGTAAGCTTGATAGTGTTGTAATTATGGCCGGTTTTTTCAGAAAAGAAAATGCTACGCTTATAGGCATGATAGCCGTAGGCATAATGCTTATAATAGGTATTGCTCTGAGGTGGAAATACGTAAGCAGTGAGGCGGCCGGATCTTTCAAAGGATTATTCCGAAAGGCGGATACGATTCAAGTAGCTACACCGAAACCATAACCGCAACAGCGTGTTAGGATAAAATCTTAAAATATAAAGGCATCTGGGAAACGGATGCCTTTATTTGTTTAGCCGCGCCCGTGTAGCCGATTACGTGTAGATATAGTGCCTTGCAGTCCTGCGGGCGAGAACGACACCCCTCAATCTCAGGTAGATACTTGCCGGATACAAAGCCATATCTTAGAGTCACGCCACGTTGGCAAGCACCTGTAAAACAATACAGCCGGACGGCTTTTTACGTATATTTATAATATGGGATTGGTAATTCGGTTTTGTTGATGTATTTTTGCAGAATAGAAAAAATATCCGAGATGAACATCCTCATTATTAACGGCCCGAACCTGAACCTCTTAGGTAAACGGGAACCGGGTATATACGGCAGCGAAACATTCGAAGGGTATCTCTCGAAGCTGCGGGCACAATACAGCGACGTGAATATCGACTATTATCAGTCTAACGTCGAAGGCGAGATAATCAACAAGATACAGGAAGCAGACGATAAATATGACGGAGTGTTGCTTAACGCCGGTGGTTATACGCACACTTCGGTGGCCATAGCCGACGCTATCGGGGCTGTAAGCGTTCCTGTGGTGGAGATACACATCTCGTGCATACTTGCCCGCGAAGCGTTCAGGCACGTATCGCTCATCGCTCCCAAATGCAAGGGGTCAATTATGGGATTCGGTCTCGATTCGTACAGGCTCGGGCTTTTAAGTTTCGTTCAATAATCAGCTAACAGATGGATAAAAAGACTAAGATAGTAGCAACGGTCTCGGACCGCAGGTGTGACGTGGATTTCATACGGTCGCTTTACGAAGCGGGGATGAACGCAGTGAGGATCAATACGGCGCATGCGTCGCTTCAGGGTGCCGAAGAGGTGGTTAAGAATGTTCGGAAAGTATCGGACAAAATAGCCATCATGATAGACACCAAAGGTCCGGAAATACGTTTGACCGGTATGGCTGCGGGATTCGAAGGCGGTTTTCAGGTTGCTGCCGGCGACGTGCTCACCATAAAGGGAACGAGCGTGGAAGCCGATCTCAAGTCAAGCCCCGACATGCTCTACATGACGGACCCATCTATATATAACGACGTTCCTGTCGGCGCCCGCATACTGATAGACGACGGCGAACTTGAATTGATAGTAAAAGAGAAAAAGGACGAAATGCTGTTCTGCCGCGTTTCGAACAAAGGTAAGATAAAGGCATACAAGAGCGTCAATATTCCGGGCGTACCCATTGATCTTCCATCCATCACGGCGAAGGATAAGGAGTATATACTTTGGGCCATAGAGAACGATGTGGATTTTATCGCCCACTCTTTCGTACGCAGCAAAGAGGACGTACTCGCAGTGAAAAAGATCGTCAAGGAGCATAACAGTCCTATCAAGATCATTTCGAAGATCGAGAACCGCGAAGGCGTACTCAACATAGATGAAATATTGACCGAGACATACGGTGTCATGGTAGCTCGCGGCGATTTGGGTGTCGAGATACCTGCGGAAGAGATACCTGTGACTCAGCGCTATATAGTGCGTAAGTGCGTGGAAGCTAAGACTCCTGTCATAATAGCGACGCAGATGCTGCACTCTATGATGTCGAACCCGAGGCCTACGCGCGCCGAAGTCAGCGACATAGCGAGCGCTATCTACCAGCGTGTGGATGCAATCATGCTCAGCGGAGAGACGGCCAACGGAGATTATCCGGAAGAATCGGTGCTTACGATGGCCCGAATCGCAGCACAGATAGAAAAAGATGTCAACCAGAAACCAGACTCGGACATGAATATGGTGAGCATCAACAACGAGATCACAGCTCAATTGGCGCGTTCTGCGGTACGAGCCACGCTCAACTTGCCGGTCAAAGCCATCATCATAGATACCATGTCGGGACGTACCGGCCGTTATCTGTCGGCGTTCCGCGGGAATAAACCGGTATATGCCATCTGCTACAAGAAATGCGTCATGCGCCAACTGGCCATCTCATACGGTATATATGCAATGTACAGCGAACAATCTGAAACACACAACAGCTTTCTGCTCAGTACGTTGTATTCGCTCGAACGTAAAAGATGGCTTTTCAAGGAGGATTTGGTTGTCGTACTCGGTGGCAGTTTCGGTCCGGAGAAAGGCGCTTCATTCATGGAGATAGGAAACGTCATCAATTTCCAGCACAAGGCTATCAAAAGGGAGATAACCTGCAATCAGTAGTAAGTCAGCACACTCCTCTTTTAGGTGCGGTAAGTCTGTGAAGCTGCGATTCAAGTATGCAAATCGCGAGTGTCGGGATATGATAATATAAGCCTGTCCATATGGCAAAGCTCAAACATAAGGTAGTTTCAGGTTTCCTCTGGACGGCCGGTGAGAAATTCGGCTCCATAGTGGTGAAGCTGCTTATGAGTCTTGTCCTGATGAATTACCTCGCACCGGAAGAGCATGCCCCCATCATAATGCTGGGAGTATTTCTTGCCGTATCGAATGTGCTTATCGACAGCGGTTTCGGACAGGCATTGGTGCAGCGCAAAGAAGTGACGCTCACGGATTATACGTCCGTATTCTATTTGAATATCGTGCTGGCGGCGTTACTTTATGTGATATTGGTTGCACTGCTTGGGGCGATAGTGTGGTTTTATCGGGAAAACGATAGTGCGCCAATGCTCTATACAGTAGGACCTTGGCTTTTTGCATCAGGGCCGATAGCCGCATTAGGAATGGTGCAAAGTGCCAAGCTCACGCGCGAAATGCGTTTCGACCTGCTCTCCAAGATGCACCTGTCGTCCAACCTCATTTCATCCGTCATCACGATAATTATGGCCGTATCCGGTTGTGGCATTTGGAGTCTCGTGGCGCAACCTCTCACATTGAGTATCTCCCGCACTACTATTCTATGGCTGGTTACGTCGTGGCGTCCCCAAGGGCGATTTTCGATGGATTCGATTCGAAAACTGTTCTCTTTCGGATCTAACATGCTGTATACCGGACTTATTTCGGAGATGTTCGGCAATCTTTCGCAACTAGTTATTCCCAAGACCGCAGGGGCGGCACAACTCGGATTGTATGATAAAACCCGCAAGCTGAAAGACGAGGTTTCTTATACAGTCATGCTCGCCTTGGCCAACGTTACTTTTCCGGCGTTCGCATCCATGCAGGACGAGGACGAAAAGTTGAAAATGGCTTCGCGCAAGGTTATAGCCGTAATTACGTTGGTGCTTTTCCCGGTCGCCGGAGGACTAATGGTGACGGGATCTGAAATATTCCACATATTCGTAGATTCGAAATGGTGGGGCGGCATAACATATTTCCAATTGTTCTGTATATCGGCGTTCTTCATGCCGCTGACTTTCATCACGCTTAACCTCATAAAAGCAAAAGGTTCGAGCAAAACAATACTTAGGCTGGAGATATTGAAAAAGACGTTCACGGTAGCGGTGATAGCATGTACTGCACCCATCAGCGTGACCGCCATGGTATATGGCTATCTGCTGTGGATGGCCTTTGAGATGGTCGTTAATGTGGTTGCAGCTCGGCGTTTCGTGAAATATTCTGTCGGCGAGATTGCGGCCGATACCCTGCCGAGCCTCGGTGTGACACTCATTATGATGGCAGCGGTTGTCGCCGTCAATGCCCTATTACCCGATATGACACTGGGGGTATCTTTACTAATTAAGATCGCTACCGGTGTTGCGGTTTATGTCGCAGTCAATTTACTCCTACGCCTCCCGGCATGGGAAGATACTGTCGAGGTAATCCGCAGTCTGATATTCAAGAAGAGATAACGCGTTGCGTATCGTATAAAAAACGGACAGGACCGGAAGAGAACCTCCCAAATCCTGCCCTAAACAAAACCCTTTTGTCCAATTATAACGAAATTCGGTTTACGGATATTGTATTCACATTGAAAAAATATTCAGAAACATGCAATTTTTTTGAATTGTTACATCCATGCGTGTAATTGGGCTATCGTAAAATAATAAGGGGGGCCTGCCTTACACGTATTCTTTTGCAGTTTCAGTTCCAGCGATAACTCGCAATGCGTTTAAAGCCAATGCTTGCATTTCGTTCTCTCCCGGCATTCTCACCACAGGAGCTATGAATCCGACCATATCCTCTATATATCGACATACAGAGTCGCTGTAAGCGATACCGCCGGTCAATATGATAGCATCCACGTTCCCGTGCAGAACGGCTGCGGCCGAGCCGATATGCTTGCCGACATTGTAACACATGGCATCGAGCAGCAGGCGGGCTTTGGCATCCCCGTTCTTTGCCATGTCGATAATATCGCGGGCATCGTTGGTCCCAAGGTAAGCGACCATCCCCCCGCGCCCCGTAATCATCTTCCGCAGCTCGTCATAAGAGTACTCTCCACTCAGCGCCAGTTTTACCAACTGCATGGCCGGCAATGTTCCGGCTCGTTCCGGTGTAAGAGGGCCGTCTCCATCGAGGGCATTGTTCACATCTACGACCTGCCCTTTCAGGTGTGCTCCGACCGATATGCCGCCACCCATATGGGCAACGATTATATTCTGCGATTCATACGAAACACCTTTCGACGCAGCATATTCGCGTGCAACTGCTTTCTGATTGAGTGCGTGGAAGATGGAATGCCGTTCAATTTCCGGACGTCCCGTCACTCGCGCAACATCCTGCAATTCGTCCACGACTACCGGGTCGGCGATATAACCTTTCACTCCGGCAAGTTTCGCTATTTCAAGTGCTATTAATCCACCCAAATTGGAAGCGTGCTGTCCCCCTATGGCGACTTCGAGGTCGTGCTTCAGTGCGTCGTTCACTTCGTAAACACCGGACGGAATGGGCTTCACTACCCCGCCTCGGCCGATCACGGCATCCAGATCAGCAACCTTGACGCCGGCCTGCTCCATTGCATCCAATACCAGTTGCTTGCGGAAATCGAACTGGTCTGTTATGCTTGCAAATGCCGCCAACTCTTCGCTACTGTGGCGGAGCGTCTGTTCGAATAACTCCTTCTTCCCCTCGTAAACCGCTATCTTGGTCGATGTCGAACCGGGATTGATAGCCAATATCTTGTATGCTTTCATTACTTCGCCAGTATGCAGCCGAGGGCTATGGAACTTAATTTCGAACGGCGCGAATCGGCGCGTGACGTAAGCACGCACGGCACTTTCGTCCCTGTCACTATGCCGGCCAACTCCCCTCCGCAGAAATGCGTAGCAGTCTTAAAGAATGTGTTGGCTGCATCGAGACTTGGGAACAATACACAATCGGCATGGCCTGCCACCTTGCTACCTTGCACCTTCTTGATTTTCGCAGTCTCTTCGAACAGGGCGACATCCAGAGCCAACGGTCCGTCCACCACTGCGTCGCCGAACTGACCCCGGTCGCTCATTTTAGCAAGAATGGATGCCTCTACGCTCGATGTCACTCCGGGCAGCAACAGTTCACTTGGCGCGATACAGGCGACTTTCGGCTGCTCTATACCCAACGATTTAGCGGTATTTATAAGGTATTGCACCATCTTGGTTTTCTGCGAGAGGTCCGGATACGGTATGATGGCCACGTCCGATACCAGCAGTATTTTAGAAAGTTGCGGCATTTCGAACACACATATATGAGAAAGCACGCCCTTGGGCGGAACCAGTCCGCACTCCTTATTGAGTATTCCGCGCATATATTTGTCGGTCGAGACGAGTCCTTTCATAAGAACGTCGCCCTGCCCTTCACTCACCATCTTGACAGCCCGCGATACGGCTTTAACGTCTTCCGTTTCTGCAATGATTTCGAACTTGCCAATATCTATGCCGTCCGTATCGCAAACTTTTTTTATTTGCTCCGGATCGCCTATCAGCGTGGCGTTCACAAGTTCCATATCTATTGCATCGCTCACCGCTTCCAGCGTATGCGAATCCTGTCCGTAGGCAACTATAATGCGTTTGCGTCCGCGCGCACGAGCTTTCGCAACAATGTCATCGAGTGTTTTAATCATGGTATTGGTGTTTTTTTCGTTTTGCGACACGAATATAACGATTGCGACACAAAATTATCTGCCGGACAAGAGTAAACTACGATACCAAAAACAAAGAATATTTTGGGGTAACAGACTGTGTGTAAGGTCAAAAGCCGCATCAGCACATTCTATATCATACGATGCACAATCGGCCGTATAAACACGCGTATTGTTCCAACAATCCTCCCCCCCCCCATGCTATGCCCCGACTACGTCTCGTCTCAGAGTCATGCAGTTCACATCTATTTCACATTCGTTCTGTTATGGATGGCATGAGCGATTGTCAACTCGTCGGCATACTCTATTTCGTCCCCGAACCCTATACCGCGCGCTATCGTTGAAACTTTCACTCCTTCGCACCCCTCCAACCGGCGTGTGATGTAGAACTGTGTCGTCTCGCCCTCGACCGTAGTACTGATGGCAAGAATGACCTCCTTGATTTCTCCTTTTGCAATATTGTCGAGCAGCAGATCTATCTTCAGGTCCGACGGGCCTATACCCTGCATGGGCGATATGACGCCTCCGAGCACATGATACAAACCCTTGTATTGCCGCGTATTCTCTATGGAAATAACGTCGCTGACCTGCTCCACAACACATACCACAGACCGGTCGCGGTCGGAATCGGCGCAAACGGGGCACAATTCGTCGTCCGAAAGGTTATTGCATTGTCGGCAATACCGTATGTTATTGCGGAACGCATCTATTGCCGCAGTCATTTCGCTCACGTCCTCGCGCTCCATCCGCAACATGTGGATAGCCAAACGGAGAGCGGTCCTGCGCCCTATACCGGGCAACTTGGACAGTTCCCCCACTACATCGTCGAGAAGTTTTGACATCCGTCCCCCC
Source organism: uncultured Rikenellaceae bacterium (assembly GCA_944415565.1). Taxonomy (GTDB): domain Bacteria; phylum Bacteroidota; class Bacteroidia; order Bacteroidales; family Rikenellaceae; genus WRDF01. The sequence goes on along the minus strand of CALYBQ010000002.1, from coordinate 11,587 downwards.
TATATCATTTCTATGGCCGACCCGCTGACCCAGCCTTTGTTACCGTCGGCTATCATTATCTCTATCCATTGCCCGATCTCACGCACAACCTTGACCTTAGTCCCCTCGTGTATGATGAAAAGTTCCTTGCTACCGTTGTCGGGCGAACTCTTGACCGCAGCCGACCCTTGCATCACGATTGCTTCTTCGGGATACAGCATGTCGTTCCGCTCCATGGCCGAGAAAGTCAGTGTGATTATGAACATGGCGAGCGAGGCTATCGCAGTATAAAACCCTACTTTACGCCACACTATTCGTCCCGAAAGCAGGTAGAGCAACGCTGCGGCCAGTGTGAGTGCGAAGAAGCATACGCTGACTGCGGCCCATGCGTTGGAACTGAGCGACATGCGCCATGACCGTATCCATGTGGAGAGGAAGAATTCCGGAACACTTTCTATTTTATCCTTGACGTATCCGTTGGCTATACGTAAATTATGCTTCACATCGCTGTCGGAGGGGCGCAAGTCAAGTGCCCGCTCGTAATTCAATATCGCCGGCCCCATCCTGCCGTCTTTGAAATAGGCGTTCCCAAGATTGTAATGCAATTTATAGCTGGTATATCCGAGCGTTTGGATAGAGTCGTAATACAGTATAGCCTGCTTGTAATCCGTTTGCGAATAGGCAGTGTTAGCCGCGTACCAAAGATTGCGGACAGCCGCAGGTTGAGCCGATGCGGTAGTGGCGTAACAGGCTGCCAATATGGAGAATATAAACAATATCTTTTTCATCGCTACCTCTTCATTATTGATTCCAACTTAGAAATAATCTCGATAGCCCCACGGTATATATCGTGCATTTGTCCTGATTCAGCAGGTGAATACTGTGCGTATTCACATTCCGATATAAGGTCGATGTAACGGTTGATGTAATCCGGGTTAACAGCCTTTCGTTGAAGCGTTTCGCGGACATTTTCTTTCGTAAGTATAGCTACCGGGATATTGAGCTTGTCACCCATATATCCCCATAGAGCCTGAAGCATCTCTTCATAGAACTTGCGCTGGTTGTCTGCCTTCATATAATCCTGTGCGCGTTGCAGACGCTGCAATGCCACTTTGTTGGCACGTTTGCCTTTCACCAGATCAACGTTCCGCATCTCTCTGATGCGTTTTTGAAGGAAGATTAGCAAGAATACGAACAATGCCAGCAACACCAACAATGCGGCGAAATACGGCAGGCTCCATACGAGGAACTTGCCCTTCTTCATGAAGCCGGGCGATTCAACCTTTATATATCTGATGTCCTGACCGAGAATGCGGACATCCTCTTTCGACAAACCGCTGACAATACCGCTGCTTACGGGTGAGGTACGCTCCGTAGAGTCGGGCAATACGGTCACTTGCAAGCCGTCGGACGACAGGCTCACGTAACGTTCGGATTGCGGATTGAAGAATGCGAAACGTACCGGGTCTATGACATAATCGCCTTGTGCCCGCGCTATGATGGGGTATTCGAATTGGCGGTATCCTGTTATGCCGTTCACCGATTGTTCGAGGCTCTCAGTCGTTTTTATGCTGAACTGTTCAAACGACGTGGGGATAGTCACCTGTGGGGCTTGAATGAGCGGGAGATTGCCGCTGCCACTGATTCGCACCTTCATCGTAGACGATGAATTAGCGGTAATGGTCTCGGACGGGAACTCTGTCGTCATAGTGAAATTGCCGACAGCCCCGTTAAATCCGGCTGGAGCCCCTGCCGGCCAATTTTTCACCTTTATCTTTATCGGTTTTGACGCTACCCTTTTTCGCACTTCCTGAATGTCTGGTCCCCCAAAGAAGTCATCGAACACCGACTGGCGTGCCGGACGGGATACGATCTGCACTACGAACGTTATCTCGAACGGATCTATCTGCAAGTCACCCGACTGTTGCGGATAGAGCAGGTATTCGCTGAGTATATGCGTATCGTAAACCTGCGAATTATATGTTTCCCGCTGCCACTGATATTGGCGCGTATCCATGTTCTGTGACCAGAACCCGTTGAACTCCGGGAACTTGGCGTCGAGGTTACCTCCAATACTTACTTTAGAATATAGTTTCAGTATGGCACGCAGTGGTTCTCCTTTGTACAACTCCGTTTTGTCAACTATAAGACGCATGAACAGGGCGTCGTCAGGTATCTCTCCGGTAGCCGACGTACTCGCCTGCGGCTGCTGGCTGTTGCCGCCCTCCGCTTGGATAGCCTCTATGGGAAGCGTCTGGCTCGTGTACTCTTTACCATTGACAGTGATTGTTGCAGCCGGAATGGTATATGTTCCCACTTCCGCAATCTGCAACACATAAGTGTAGGTATGCTCGGCTTTCCGCGAGACGTCCTTACCTACGATGCCTACGGAATACCCGCTGGAAACAGTCGGTCCCGCAATGACTTTGAATGCACTGAGGTCTGGCTCTTTAAATGCTTCCGGCTCACCTTTTGAGTCAATCGAAAGAGTGTAGCTCACTTGAAACATCTCCCCTATTGCCACTGCCGACGGTCCCGAAGCCTTGAACGTGATGCTCTGAGCTTCGACGCTGGCTGCGGCGAATGCGGATATAAGTAAAATGAAGGTAAAGTTGAGTAAACGCTTCATAGGTCCATTTTATAACACGCAAATATAGTGAAAGCCGACTGAGAAATCAAGTGTATTCGAATTTCTCATGCGCTCATCTTTTTTACATTCTAACTCCATCATATTTGGAAACGAACTCTTTAACCTGTACGCTTCGGATAAGCAGTTCATGCGTTTAGGAAACGTAACAGACCCCGTTTTATTATGCTTATGCACGACATAGCTGTAAATATTCATCGTTCGGTTTTATTTAACATTGCCGTCATCCACTCTCTATTTTTCGAGAGTATACCATAGGCCACAGATTTCATGAGGAAAACCGAATCCAAATTTGTGTTCCCGGTTTCTGTTCTGTTATCGCAAACTCCGCGTATCCGACTACCGATAAGCGATTCCCGACAAATGCTTTATGTTTTTTAACCCGCCAGGGTTGTATTTCCTCAAATAATTCATAATTTTGTAAAAAAATTAAAAACCCATAATCGGGCCTATCCAAATTAACCAACATAATTATTATATCATGATTTCGTACAAAGATTTAGGACTCGTGAACTCTCGCGAGATTTTCAAGAAAGCTTTCGACGGAAAGTATGCCATCCCGGCATTCAACTTCAACAACATGGAGCAGATGCAGGCCATCATTCAGGCTTGTGTCGAAACCAGCTCTCCTGTAATCCTTCAGGTGTCGAGCGGTGCGCGTAAATACGCTAACCAGACCCTCCTCCGCTACATGGCTCAGGGTGCAGTAGAATACGCTAAAGAACTCGGCAAGAACATTCCTATCGTTCTCCACCTCGACCACGGCGACAGTTTTGAGCTCTGCAAATCTTGTATCGAAATGGGCTTCTCTTCGGTGATGATCGACGGTAGCCACCTTCCGTACGAAGAAAATATCGCCCTCACTAAGAAAGTCGTTGACTTCGCACACCAGTACGACGTAACCGTAGAAGGTGAACTCGGCGTTCTCGCAGGCGTTGAAGACGAAGTATCTGCAGAACACCACACATATACCGAACCGGATCAGGTTATCGACTTCGTTACCCGCACCGGCGTAGATTCGCTCGCAATCTCGATAGGTACTTCTCACGGCGCTAACAAATTCAAACCGGAACAGTGCACCCGCAATGCTGACGGCATCCTCGTTCCGCCGCCATTGCGTTTCGACATCCTCGAAGAGATCGAAAAACGTATCCCGGGCTTCCCGATCGTACTTCACGGCTCTTCTTCGGTTCCGCAGCAGTATGTAGCTACCATCAACAAATACGGTGGTGCGCTCAAAGACGCTATCGGTATTCCGGAAGAAGAACTCCGCAAAGCAGCACAGTCGGCTGTATGTAAAATCAACATCGACAGCGATGGCCGTCTTGCAATGACCGCTGCTGTACGTGAAGTATTCGCAACCAAACCGGCAGAGTTCGACCCGCGTAAATACCTCGGTCCGGCTCGCGACGAACTTAAGAAACTTTATATGCACAAATGCGAAAAGGTTCTCGGTAGCGCAGGCAAAGCATAATCGAAACCAAATACATAATGACAAAAAGGAGGACTCATCGAGTTCTCCTTTTTGTTTGTTTTTTGCCGATTAGATGCCCACAATGCCAAAAGACCGAGAAGCATGATGAGCATTTAAGATACCCGACCAATACAATCCGTTTGAAAACAGCCAAGCATCACCAAAATAAACTACACGCACCTCCTATTACTCCTGTGGCGAACCTCTTGGCTTGTATTGTATTATTGCAACAATTGTGTCTCAGTAAAGTCCATGACAGACGGTCGTGTCGGTATAAACCTTATCTGATCCATACGCTGTTCCGAAGATAGCTGGAACCATCGGTTCTTTATCAATCCGCCCGGACCGGTCGCCAAGCCTATGCGGAACTGTATTGTGTTGAATATAAAACGGTCATTCCTTACCCTAACGCCAAGCCCGAAGCTCGTGTAGAAATCGTTGGAAAATAGATTGTGGTCGAATCCCAGCCATCCCACATCGGCGTAGCCGAAAATAGCGACCTGAAAACCTAACGGCTGCCAAGGGGTGAAAAGCACGCTTTCGGTATTGATTACCGCCCGGTGACGGCCTAACAAATGCTCCCGGATACTGCGTGGTCCAGATCGCCGCGTAAAAGTCAGATACTCGTTATTGCCATAAGCACGATTCCATCCACGCGTATAATTAATCGTCACGAATTGACGTAAACGGCTACACCCTACAATGAACAAGTGCGAGAACCACCTCGCGTTTACTCCGACGGCACTCTGCCACCAATCGCCGGTTCCCGACTCTATGTAGGTTCCGGCCGTAACGTCCCCCATCAGGTATCCGATCTTTGTATACATTCCGCGTCTGAAATGCAACCCGACATAATAATCTTCATGGAATTCGCCCCAGTTGTGCCCGAAGGTAATGTCGGCACGATAACCGGCAGCCAAATACTCCCGATAGCCGAAACCGTAGATCATGTTCGTAGCGTAGAATTTTTCACGGTACATTCCGAGCCCGACCAACGCCATTTCGTAATCATGGAAGCGGGGATTAAACCTCGGCCCGACCTCAGGGCGCTGCTCATAGTTCACATTCGAATAGCGGGCCGTAATAAATGCACTCGATTTCCATTTCCCGAGTTGTTTCGAGAGGCCGCCCCATACGTCCCAGTTCTTATAGCTGGTGATGATCTCGTCGCTCAGATATAACTGGTTAAACTTCAGTTTATCATCATTATACGCTACTCCGAACTCATAGTCGGTAGGCATATAAAAATCTTTCCGCAGTTCGAGATCTATTCGCGACTCCTCGAACGTACGCCCAATCTCCACATTCGTAGAAAGGAACGTTCCCAAAATATTGGGAGTGTTATAGATAATCACGTTGCCGCCATATTCGTTGTGTCCCCAACCGTAATTGGTCTGCACCCCGAAACGAGTACCGCTACCGAGAAAATTGACATCGTAAAGTTCTACGCGCGCCCGCTGTTGGTTTTTAAGCCTTACTTTCGTTCCTATCGTCCAACTATCTCGTGTAGTGAGTATTATATCGACTACCGTAGTGTCGTTCTCTCGCGGCCGAAAGTCGATCCACATATCGGATATGTAGCGCCGGGAACGAAGCAGTTGGTTGTTGCGGACAATCTGATCCGGAACGATCTCATCTCCCGGCTTATAGAAAAGATCTCGCCGGATAACATCTTCCGTAGTAACGATGTGGACATTATTCGCCGCCTTTTCTATAAAATTATGCGCTTCTTCGAAGACGTCGAGCCTTTGGATCGTTATATCCCCAATCGTTCTGCCAGCATACCGGCTGATCTCTTTAGCTTCGTCCACAAGACGCCCGTGCGTTGTCGTGTCGCGTTTGGGCGTTCGGATCAGGACGTCGAACATGAAGCGGGTTATGGGATTGCGATGAGTTTTGGACTCCAGACTGTCATAGAACTTTGTCGAACTGTTATTGCCATATCCCGGAGGTAACGCGAAATAAGAATCTGGACGGTTCGACAACGTATCACGAGCAGATATGCCGCGCCGTCCGCCAGAGGACACTGGGGCGACCTGTGCAGTTGCGACCACGCCAAAACAGACGAACAATATGCTGAATATGAAAAATCTGGCAATCATCTGTAAATATAACTCAAAAAAGCCGAAAATCGTGTGTCTGAGGCAGATTTAAGCAATTTCATTTTCAATACAAATATACTGCCAACACAACATAAAAAACAGGAACGGTATTATAACCGCCCCTGTTTTTATACAATCGCACTCGCAATTTATACCAATCCCGAGAATCCCATAAATGCCATAGCCAATATGCCCGCCGAGATTAGCGCAATCGGCACACCTTTCATTGCTTTCGGCAGGTCTTCCATATCGAGCCTCTCGCGTATACCGGCAAACAGCACCAATGCCAACGTGAAACCTATCGCAGTAGCAACCGAAAACACTACCGACTCTCCCAGATTGAACTCTTTCTGAACCAAGAGTATCGCGACACCGAGCACGGCACAGTTGGTAGTAATAAGAGGCAGGAACACGCCGAGCGCCTGATAAAGTGCCGGACTGACCTTTTTCAATATTATCTCCACCATCTGCACGAGCGATGCGATTACAAGAATGAACACTATCGTCTGCATATACTCTATGCCGAGAGGAACGAGCACGTTGTACTGCAACAGATAAGCGGCCAACGAAGCCAGAGCCATTACGAATGTTACGGCCGCACCCATTCCGAGCGACGTGCTGACCTTGTTCGATACGCCGAGGAACGGACATATTCCGAGGAACTGCGCCAGAACGATATTATTGACGAATATCGCCGCTATGATTATAACGAAATATTCCATGCTATCTGATTTTTGAAGTTAGCTTGTTGAATATGACTAGCAGGTAGCCCAATGCAATGAATGCCCCCGGAGCGAGCACAAACAGCAGAATGCCGTCACCATCTACGAACTTCCATCCGAAAACGGACCCCGCGCCCAACATCTCCCTAACGGCGCCAAGCAACGTGAGTGACATGGTAAATCCGAGGCCTATCCCTAACCCGTCCAGTGCAGAGTCGCCGACACCATTTTTCGAAGCGAAAGCCTCCGCACGGCCGAGTATGATACAGTTAACCACTATGAGCGGGATAAATACGCCCAAGGTAGCATACAACGCAGGCACGAAAGCCTCCATAACCAATTGCAGAATCGTCACGAGCGTAGCGATAATAACTATGTATGCCGGAATACGCACCTTGCCCGGAATAAGGTTCTTAACGAGCGAGATGACTATATTCGACATCACAAGTACGAACATTGTTGCGATTCCCATTCCCATACCGTTGATGGCCGAGGTCGTCGTTCCGAGTGTAGGGCACATCCCGAGCAGAAGTACGAAAGAGGGATTCTCCTTGATAATCCCCTTGGTCAATATTTGCAGCTTACTCATTGTTCTGTTCTTTAAGTATATACGATTGATAAGCCGTGTATGCGCTCTGCACAGCCTGCATGTACGCTTTTGAAGTGACGGTAGCTCCGGATATGCCATCCACCGATCCGCCGTCGCTTTTGAAGCTCCACTTTAAGTCGCAAGCCTTTTCCCCTTTAATACTTGCGAGTATGGCATTATTCGGATCCGTTATGCGCGCTCCATAGCCTTCCGTTTCATTCTGCTCAACGACAGTAATATCGTTTATTATACCATCCTCCGAGAATCGAACCACCAAACGGATAGGACCAACAAGACCTTGAGCCGAAGCTTCGACATCATAATATACTCCAGTTTCTTCGTTTACGACCACCACTTTGCAAGTATCTGCTTCTTTTTGTGCGGCATGCTGCTCGTTTACGGCAGCTCCCCCTAAGGCTATGTTCTGAAACGCTTTGTATCCACGTTCTACTGCATCTACATAGGCCCGTGACGATATTGTAGAGGCCGTTATCACATCTATGTCTCCGCCGTCTTTACGGACGCTCATCTTGAGGTCTTTGGGGTTCTTCCCCTGAAAGCTGACCAACAAGACATTGCCCGGTTCTGCCATTTTGCTTCCGAGACCTGGTGTTTCGCCGTGTTGGAGCACTTCGATGTTCACGATCTCACCATCGGGCTTGAATCCGACCATCATCTTTATCTCGCCGCCGAAGCCGTTTTTAGTCATCGTTTCGACCGCATACCCGGACACCTCACCGCCGAGAGTCCCTTTGTATACCTTTATGGGCATTCCGTCTATCATACACGTCACTGTATCGGTAGCGGGATTATTGTCGAATTTGGGCATAGCCTGAGCAAGAGCATTCGTCGTCTTGGCTGTTTTTGCCGCTTCTATCGGCTCTTTGGTCACATTGTATACCACCCCGAGCATAGCCGCCGCAATAAGCGTGATGACAAACAGCACGAGAACCATATTTGAAAGAGTACTTTTCATATCGTTCTATCTTTTAGCGGGTTTAACGGCTCCGAACTTCGCTGGCTTGACATACTTGTCTATAAGCGGCACGACAGCGTTCATAATAAGAATGGCGAACGAAATCCCTTCCGGATACGCGCCCCATACGCGAATGAAAACTGTGATAAGACCTATGCCGACACCATATATTATCATACCTTTTTTCGACATAGGCGATGTCACATAATCGGTAGCCATATAAACGGCTCCGAGAATAGCCCCGCCGTTAAGTATTTGATAAATCGGACTCATGTAATGCTCTGGATTGCTGAGATGTAACACGCCGGTAAATACAGCTATCGTAGCAAGGATTGCTACCGGAATATGCCATGTAATGACTTTACGGCAAAGCAGGTAGACGAATCCGACCAATAGCGCGAGGGCGGCTATCTCGCCGAGAGAACCGGCCTTGAGTCCGAATAGCATATCCGTATACGAAACGCCGTCCATGAGGCTGCTGACACTTTGACCGCTCTTCAGTGCTTCTTTCGCAAAGGTAAGAGGGGTTGCGCCAGACATAGCGTCAGGAGCCGGACTTGGGAATGTCGTCATCGCCACCGGGAACGACAGCAACAAGAATACGCGCCCCACCAATGCCGGATTGAAGGGATTGCGGCCTATGCCCCCGAAGGACATTTTACCTATTCCGATAGCTACCAACGCCCCCAATACCACAAGCCACAAAGGTATGGATGAAGGCAGGTTGAACGCCAGTAATACGCCAGTCAAAACGGCGGACATATCGTCTACCGTCGAGCGTCCTTTAAGCAAGAAACGCTGTATAAGCGATTCGAACAGTACGCATGACGCGACACTCACGGCCGTCACGATGAAGGCCGGCGTGCCGTAAACAAATATGGTTACCGCGAACGCCGGCAACAGCGCGATAAGCACATCTAACATCAGTCTCCGTGTCGATGTCTTGCCGTGCACATGGGGCGAGGGCGATACGATCAGTTTGTTATCCATTTATCTATTCCGATTATTATTATCTAAACTACGCCTTGCGGGCACGCATTATCTTCATTACCTCTGCTTTACCGAGTCTTATGTAATCCAGTAGAGGAAGTGCGGCCGGACATGTATACGAACACGAACCGCATTCGATGCAATCCTGTGCACTGAATAGTTCCATGTTCGCGAAAAGATTTCGGCTGGCCAGTTTATAGAGCATGTACGGTTGCAAACCCATCGGACAAACACTCACGCACTTACCGCAACGTATGCACGATGCCGCAGCAGGGCGTAGTGATTCGTCACCGGGCATAATCAATATTCCCGAAGTTCCTTTTGTAACAGGCGCATTGGTATTAGACATGGCACGTCCCATCATAGGGCCGCCTCCTATTACCTTACCTGCATCTTCAGGTAATCCACCACAATACTCTATCAACGAATTTATTGGAGTACCAATACGAACCAACAGATTTGAAGGCTTGCGGAGTTTCTTCCCCGTTACAGTCACAACCCTCTCCACGAGCGGTTTATTCTTTTGTACAGCCTCATAAACTGCGAATGCCGTCCCGACGTTCTGAACGACTGCCCCAACGTCTATCGGGAGACCGCCTGACGGAACCTGCCGCCCTGTAACCGCGTCTATCAACTGTTTCTCCCCCCCCTGCGGGTATTTCACCTTGAGCGGCACGACTTTTATATCGGTAGCACCAGCCAATAGCCCTTGAAGGTGTTCCTGTGTATCGCGTTTATTATTCTCAATGCCTATAAAGGATTGCTTGACGCCTAAGGCACGAGCCAATATGCGTATGCCTTCTATCAGTTCTTCCCCCTTCTCCAGCATCACCCTATGGTCCGATGTCAAGTAAGGCTCGCATTCAACGCCGTTAATTATAAGAAATTCTGCGGTTTTACCAGCAGGAACCGAAAGCTTCACTTGAGTCGGGAAAGTAGCCCCACCCATACCGACGATACCGGCAGCCGCTATCTTCTCGACGATTTCGGATGATTGCAGACTGCACCCCGTTTTCAGTTCTGGACTACGGTCGATGCTCTCGGCCCATTCGTCACCCTCGACCTTAATCGTTATCATAGGACGACGCATACCACCCGCATCGGGAATGTTGTCGATAGCCGTCACCGTTCCCGATACCGGCGAATGTATGTTTGCCGATACGAAGCCCGATGTCGTAGCTATCAGTTGCCCGGCGAGAACCTTGTCGCCCTTGACGACTATCGGTGTTGACGGCGCACCTATGTGCTGCGATAACGGAACCGTAACCGTATCCGGCAACGGCATAACTTCGATAGGCGTCTTCGCACTAAGTTTGTTATCGGGCGGATGGATGCCGCCCCTACGGAATGTCTTAGTCATACCTCAAATTATTCCTTTTCGATTTTCACGGTCTCTGTTTTAGCAGCCATAGCCGCCGCAGACGTACTGTCGTTGCGGATAACCGTTTCCGGAGCCACTACATTATCCTTAGATACGGTAACGCCTTTATTCTCCGACACGGTCGGCGTCTCCTTTCGCGGAGGGAAATTTACCTCTACGATAGCCCCTGTCGGGCACTCTGCGACACATTTACGGCACAATTTACACTTGAACGAATCTATGTACGCTACATTGTTCTCGACCACTATCGCGCCGAACGGACATACTTTGGCGCACTTTCCGCAAGCAATGCAAGCCACTGCACACGCTTTACGCGCGACAGCACCTTTGTCCTTATTTACGCATGAAACATATACCCTGCGATTTTTCGGGCCTTTTTTGCGGAGTTCGATTATCATTTTAGGGCATGCTTTCACACATGCACCGCATGCCGTACATTTTTCCGCATCCACCTCCGGCAATCCGGTCTCCGGATTCATATGAAGCGCTCCGAAATTACAAACGGCCACACAGTCGCCCTTTCCTAAACAACCGTAGCTGCATCCTGTCTCACCCGCGTACAGCGACGCCGCTACCGCGCACGAAGAAGCCCCGTCATATTTATTGGTCCTCGGCCGCTTGGCGCAACTGCCGTTGCACCTGACCTCAGCCACCTGCGGTTCCTTGTCCGGAGCCGATTTGCCCAAATATTCAGCGATGGCTTTCATTGTCGCACCTCCGCCGACCG
>CALYBQ010000001.1 GCA_944415565.1 uncultured Rikenellaceae bacterium | reverse complement strand
CCGGCATAATGTTCTACCGATATGAGGTCGAATTGTATCTCGGAATCTATTCCGAATGTGGCTATGTAGGCTTCGGCCGCCTTCGACAGGGAGCGGAACTTCGCAGGGGTGATTGCCTCTTCCGGAGTCGTCAGTCCCCCGCGTTTGCGGCACTTGACCTCCACGAAATGCAGCGTGTCGCCTTTGGCAGCCACTATGTCTAGTTCGTAACGTCCGCTGCGCCAGTTGCGGTGACGGATAGAGAATCCGTTGGCCGTCAGCCACTCGGCGGCAGCCTGTTCGCCTTTGAGGCCGGTCTCTTGTGTCTCTCCCATTACGCTGTGGGTTTGAGGGGGCAGATGTTCCACCCCAATATAGAAATTTATCGTGGAAGTTTCGATATTTCACGCTCGATTACCTCGGGGAAATGAGCGTATTCCAGTTCGTGTATCTTGGCGGCGAGTGTGTCGGGAGTATCTTCAGGAGTTACGGTCACCTTGAATTGTGCGAGCGCCGCCCCTTCATCGTAGTGTTCGTTGACGAGATGGATCGTTATTCCCGATTCGTTCTCACCATTGGCTATGACGGCTTCGTGTACATGGTGTCCGTACATGCCCTTTCCTCCGTATTTGGGCAGCAGGGCTGGGTGTATGTTCACGATACGGCCGTCAAAGGCCTTCACGAGACAAGCCGGAACGAGCGATAGGAATCCTGCCAGTACTATGTAATCTATTGCCTTGTCGCGCATGAGTTCGAGGACAGCTTCGCCGGATCGGAATTCGGCGCGCGGGAATACGGCCGTTTCGATGCCGAATTTCTTGGCCCGGTCGAGTGCTCCTGCATTGGAATTGTCGGTGACGAGCAGGATTGGGCGGGCTGTGTCGGAGTTTTCGAAATGGCGGAAGATATTCTCGGCGTTCGTGCCTGAACCTGATGCGAATACGGCTATGTTCTTCATGGTTGGCTTGTGAAATTATACAATCAAAGGTAGTGGGTGAAACTTAGGAATGTCAAAAGTAATGGAAAAAGTGTGATTTTCAATGTCGTGGTCCGCCGAAAATGAGCGGATTGCCACATGGCGTTGGGAGCAGATGTCGATTTGGCAGGGCGTATACGGTATCGTTGGCGGCTGATGGTGCGAACAGTAAATTTTTGAGGAGTGTAAAGTTAGTTTATGTTCTTGTGCGTGTAGCGTCGGGTGTTGATTCGTGCTGCATGGTGAAGGACAGTTATGAATAGGGTTGTATTATGGATATGGACTCTTTATATATAAAAATGCCCGGTAGCATTGGTGTGTTCCGGGCATTTTGATTGTTTAAGACTTGCCTTTATTCGGGCTGCTCGTTGCGTGATTGTAGCAATACGTTGACGTTCATAGTGCCTTCGCCTGCCATAGTTACTGTTACCGGAAGCGAGAAATCCAATTCTCCATCTTCTATGCTTCCGGTGAGTACAGTCGAGAGATCTCCGAGTGCTTCCAATGCGGCTGATTCTACCGGTCCGGAATACGCAACCTTAACGTTGTTTGCGATTCCCGAAGTTTTGATGCCGGACAGCGAGATGGGGATCTCTCCGAGTCCGGGCATTGTGAATCCTGCCAAGGAGAGCGATGCCGTATTGTCAGCAGTGGCTGTGATGTTTACGGTTCCTGTGTAAGGTGTGTTCATGTCGGGGTCGGTTCCCAGTCCGAAATATATGTTTACCGGATATGCTCCTGCTATGGCACTGGCTACTGCCGGTTGTGATTGCAGGATTACATTCACATGCAACTCTCCTGTGGGAGCCGTTACCGTTACAGGTAACGAAATGTCAAGTTTACCATTCTTTACGTTGCCGCTGAGGACTGCGCTGAGTTCTCCGAGCGTTCCCAACGCATCAGATTCTATCGCTCCGGAATATGAAACTTTGACATCGCTCTTATTGCCGGTAGTTTTGATGCCGGACAGTGAAATTGGCATCTCCCCGAACCCGATATCGAAGCCTGACAACGCGAGAGAAGCCGTATTGTCCGCTGTTGCTGTGATAGTTACGGTCCCGGTATACGGGCTGCTCATGTCGGGTTCATCCTCTATGCCGATAAATATGTTCACAGGGTATGCACCGGCTATGGCTTTGGCCAGTGCGGGTGCGGGTTTGTCGTCGTTGTCGCTGCACGATACGAAGACGAAAGCCGCTGCGATGACGGCCAGCGTGGTAAAAAAGATTTTTTTCATAGGAAAAAGTTAAATTTAATGGGTAATTATCAATTAGTAAAAATAGTAAAAGTTTTCAAAATAATTATGCGGACTTGTATTTTTCGGAAAAGAATACGAAGATCGTGCCCTGTGTGGCCTGTGGTGAGGGGGTGAACAAACGGCGGTATCAATAAATCCGTGTGCCATATAATACTTTCAGAATATGATTCAGAATATGATATTGGGGTGCGGTGAAATATGATATCGAGTATGATTTTGTATGTGAAAGTATTGATAATGAAATGTTTTTGTGCTCTGTTGGGTATGAAATCGGGTAAAAAAAGTTGAAAATCATACTCGTATGGTCGGAATTGACAAAAAAGTGTTATTTTTGCACAAAATTCGCTCGGAAAAAAGCAATTTGAAAGATAGAAACATTTGTTAAACCTAAATCTTAAAGTTATGTCAGAAGTTTCATCAAAAATCACCGAGATTATCGTTGATAAGCTTGGCGTAGACGCAGCAGAAGTTGTTCCTGCAGCAAGTTTCACCAACGACCTTGGCGCTGACTCTCTCGACACTGTCGAACTCATCATGGAATTTGAGAAAGAATTCGGTATCTCTATTCCGGACGAAGACGCTGAAAAAATCGGCACAGTAGGCGACGCTATCACTTACATCGAAGCTAAGAAATAATTTAAGCCTCTTCGGTAACACCCCGACGAGGATTTTGTCAAATTCAGAATTCATTTTTATGCAACTCAGAAGAGTAGTCGTAACCGGTATCGGAACTATCAATCCATTGGGAAACACGGTAGAGGAATACTTCGCAAACCTTGAAAAAGGCGTGAGCGGAGCCGGACCGATAACACATTTCGATGCATCACTGTTCAAGACAAGATTCGCGTGCGAGGTGAAGAATTACGATCCCTCGAACTTTTTCGAGCGTAAGGAGGTACGCAAGTACGACCTCTTTACGCAGTATGCCCTTGTCGCTGCCGATCAGGCCGTGAAGGACTCGGGCCTCGACCTCGAAAAGATCGACCTGCAAATGGCGGGTGTAATATGGGGATCGGGTATTGGTGGATTGGAAACATTCTACCATGAGGTTAAAGGGTTTGTAGAGGGTGGAGGTGTCCCCCGCTACAGCCCCTTTTTCATCCCGAAAATGATCGCTGATATAGCTGCCGGTTATATCTCGATGAAATACGGTTTCATGGGGCCGAACTATTGTACCGTTTCGGCCTGCGCTTCGAGTAACCACGCTATGATAGACGCCTTCAACTATATTCGTATGGGTAAGGCCGATATAATCGTAGCGGGAGGTTCCGAGGCTGCTGTGAACCAGCCGGGTGTCGGTGGATTCAACTCCATGCAGGCGTTGTCTACGCGTAACGACGACCCGCAGACCGCATCGCGTCCGTTCGACAAGGACCGCGACGGTTTCGTTATAGGCGAAGGTGCAGGTGCGCTTATCCTCGAAGAGTATGAGCACGCTAAAGCACGCGGAGCTAAGATTTACGCCGAGGTAGCCGGCGGCGGCATGAGTGCCGATGCCTACCATTTCACCGCACCTCATCCGGAAGGTTTGGGCGGTAAAAAAGCCATGTTGGATGCCGTGGCCGATGCGGGCATGAAGCCGGAAGACGTGGATTACGTCAATACGCACGGGACATCTACGCCGGTCGGCGACGTTGCCGAAATCAAAGGTGTACTCGCGGCGTTCGGCGAACATGCTTACGAAATGAACATCAACGCCACCAAGTCGATGACCGGACACCTTCTCGGTGCTGCCGGAGCCATCGAAGCGTTGGCTTGTATCATGGCCATAACTAAAGGTGTGATAGCTCCTACGATCAACAATTTCGAACTCGATCCGACTATCGACCCGAAACTGAATCTGACTCTTAATAAAGCACAGAAACGTGACGTCAATGTCGCGCTGAGCAACTGCTTCGGATTCGGCGGCCATAACTCCTCAGTAATCTTCAAGAAAGTCCTTTAACAGGACTTTCTGCCTTTTAAGCGGGCGGTAGATTGGGGAGGGCGAACGATTGACGGTCGTTTTGTCGTGGCGTGACTGTTGGTGTCTTGCTGTTTCCGGGAATTCAAAATCTTAATACTATGTTCGATTTCCTCGTCAGGCCATTTCGGAAAAACTCTGACGGCGATAGTCATTATTGCCGTATTATAAAGGATATATTTGGGTTCAAGCCCGGCAATATCGAACTTTATAAACTCGCTTTGATACATAAGTCGGCGTCACTGGCGATGCCCGACGGCAATCCCATAAATAATGAACGGCTCGAATTTCTGGGCGATGCGGTTCTTGAATCGGTCGTGTCAGATTTTTTGTTCATAGAATTTCCACAGAGCGACGAGGGATTCCTTACTCAGATGCGCTCCAAGATAGTCAGGCGGGCGACGCTTAACGACCTGTGTGTGAAGATCGGGCTCTCCGAGCATATAATCTCTCATGCGGCGGGATACGTACAGAAACACCTGCATGGGGACGCTTTGGAGGCTATGATAGGGGCGATATATCTGGATAAAGGGTACGATTTCGTGAACAGGTTGCTTATCAACGGTCTATTCGCGAAATATCTCGATATGGATTCGATGACCGAGCGAGAGACCGATTACAAAAGCCGGCTCATCGAGTGGTGTCAGAAGAGTAGGCATGCCATTCGTTTCGATACCCGTCCCGATGCCGATTCTACGGCGAATAATCCCAAGTTCCGTTCGGTTGTCGTAATCGACAGGATGGAGATGGGGTATGGTTTCGGTACGACCAAAAAAGAGGCGGAGCAGAATGCGGCTTTGTCCGTATCGCAATTTTCGAGCGAGGATATAGGCATCAATTATTTGGAGATGGTCGATAGGGCCGTAGCCGTAAAGAGCGGAACGTTTGCTGAGACTGACTCGTCTGCGGAGGCTGATGTGCGTAAGCCGGCCAGACGCAGAAAGCCGCGGGCGGCTATTGATAAACCGGAGGACACTACCGGTAGTGATTCGGCTGCTGGACATAGCACAACATCATCGGACCGTGGCGCGGTGGACAAGCAAAGTATGCCTGTTGCCGCCAGAAAGTCCAAATCTGCTAAAAATACGAATGACGATGACAGATAAGGAACTTCGTGAGAAACTCGTTTCTCGGGGAGCCGAATCGTTGTCGGACAAGGAGTTGCTGGCTGTCATATTGCAGGGTGACGGTCCGGACTCTGCCGTGGAGATTGCAGGACGGATATTATCTAATCCGGAACATTCGTTTACGGCCCTGTCTCGTATGGGCATCAAGCGCCTGCGTATGCTGGAGGGGATCGGGATAAAACGTGCAGCATTGTTGTCAGCAGCGTTGGAATTGGGCCGGAGATTGGCTTGCGAGCGACCGGAGGCTCCCGTCTCGGTGCGTACCGACGATGATGTGCTGAGAATCTTCCATCCTCAATTAGCGGGGCTGGCACACGAAGAGTTTTGGGTGTTGTACCTTAGCTCGGCCAATACCATTATAGATAAGGCTAAGATCAGTCAGGGCGGTGTCTCCGGTGCTACAGTGGATCACAAGCTGATCGTAAAGCGTGCCGTAGAGCTGTTGGCAAGTTCCGTAATTCTTGTGCATAATCATCCGTCCGGAATAGCCGAAGCGAGCGATGAAGACAGGTTCGTCACGGACAAGATCGAACTTGCCGCTTCGTTGTTCGACATTGCGGTTTTAGATCATATAATAGTCACATCGGGGGGATATTTCAGCTTTCGCAAGGAAGGACTTATAAAATAGCCTCTGCCGCTGATTTCGCCACACCATTTCCGCATTTATTTGCTACCTTTGCAAGTCATTTGGGGTGTAACGGATCCTGTTTCTTAGAATGTCTGCGGAAAAAGATTATACTAAATATTCATTCAGAGTGACGGCGTTGGTCGTTGTGATGATGCTCGGGATAAGTTTCGTCCCTCCGTTTTCGATAGGGAGCGTACGTTTCAAGCGTACCAATATACTCTCCGATATTATAACCATAGGTAACGATTCGATTGTCGGGCACGATTTCGACGACAGCGCAGACCGCCCGTTTATAGAGGAGATGGAGCGTCGGGAGGCCGAGCTTCGGGAAGCGGACACTGCCGTGACCGTAGCGCAGGTTGCCGAGGCGGTTTCGCATAATGAGCAGTCGTGGGATCTGGGTGCTGTGGCGGAAAACGAAAATGTTCCGGCGGCTGAGCAGCCGATTGTCAACGGCGAGAAAGTTACCGCTATCGAGGATTATTCCGGCGGCGAAGGTGTGAGTATCGACGACTTCTGTTTGTTACTTGGTGACGCTACGAAGGACAGGGTAGTGCGTATCGCCTTTCTGGGCGATTCCTATATAGAGGGGGATATAATAACGGCCGATGTCCGCGAGCGGTTGCAGTCGCTTTACGGTGGAAAGGGCGTGGGTTTCGTTCCGTTCTCGACACCGTTGGCTATGCACAGGCCCACTATTAAGCAGACTTACGGGGGGTGGACGAATTATAGTGTCGTAAAGAAAAAGAGCGCGCCGGAAGAGCTTGCTGACAAATTCTTTATATCCGGAACACTCTCTATTCCAGACTCTTCGAGTGCATGGGTGCTGTATGAAACGACGGGGTATCGCAAGAACGTGGCGCAAAGTCCGTCGGTGAGACTGTTGTTCGAAAACGCCGATGTCTGCTCCATGAAACTTACTATCAACGACTCCATAGAGCGTGTGTTCACCCCCGATCCTGTCGGACAGGTACAGCAGATAGTGGCCAGTGGAACAGCGATCAAGAAGGTGCGAGTGGATGTGGAGAACCCGGCCGGTTTTATCGGTTACGGGGTCGTATTCGAGAGCCCAGCCGGAGTGGGGGTGGATAATTATTCGATACGTAGCAACAGCGGTATTGCCTTGTTCGGAACGAGCGCCAAGGTTAACTCACAGATCGGGCGCATGTTGGGATACGATCTCATCGTTTTGCAATACGGATTGAACGCCATGTCCCCCGATGTGACCAATTATGCCGGATACCGGCAGAACATGGTGCGGGTGGTGAATTATATAAAGCGCAGTTTCCCTAATGCCGCCATATTGCTTATGGGTGTGGGCGACCGCAGCACGACTGATAATGGAGAATTCGTCACAATGCCGGTTGTGCCTATAATGATTAAGGAGCAGCGGGCGATAGCCAAGGAGTGCAGTGTAGCGTTTTGGGATACCTTTACTGCTATGGGCGGGGAGAACAGCATGCCGGAGTTCGTGGATAAGGGCTGGGCGGCAAAGGATTATACGCATTTGAGTTTCGGAGGTGGAAAATATATAGCGAAACAGCTGGTGAACGCCTTGTTGTACGCGAAGCAACAGGCTGAGGAGAGGGCTGTGGAAGAGGCACTGACGATGGCCGCCGAGGATACGTCCACATATGAACGGGATACCACAGGGGCGTCTTCTGATATGCCTGCGGAAGGTACTGATGTGAAAGAAGGGGAGCATGAGGACGTTGAAAAGGAAGACGGAGCAGCGGTAGAGGATATGGATTTAAATGATGAAGGAGAGGTTGAGGTTCCGGCTGGGCAGAATAGTGCTGGCGATGATAACGTAGGTGAAAAGTCGGGGGAAGATGCGTAGGCGTTTCGTTACATATTTGGCGAGTCTTGGATTTATCGCGTTGATAGCAATATCCGCGACGGCCCGTGACGAAATGCACGAACCGGCAGGAGATACATTAGTATTCAATCTGGATTCAGTCGTACATATTTACCCCGATGAGAGTTACTTGAAGATTATAGACAGTGTGTCGAATGTTGTCGTTGACGATGCCGGCTCGATGAGTCCGTTCTTCAGAAAATTGTTGCATCTGCGTAGTGGCGCGGACGACGTTGTTTCTATATTGCATCTTGGTGATTCACATGTACAAGGGGAGTTTTGGGATGCGCGCCTCAGGGAGCTTTTTCAGTCTGATTTCGGGAATGCTGGCAGGGGATTGATAGTCCCGCATAAACTGTCCGGAAGCAACGAGGCCCGTGATTATGCGATCACGACTAAGAACAAGCTCGTGTCGGGTAGGGCCACTTCGCGCGGATTGATAGAGAAACTCGGGTTCACCGGAGTTGCTGTCGGCATAGAGTCGTCGGAGCCGGTGATAAACATATGGTCTAAAGTGCCGTTCAATTCGATCACGGTCCTGCATCATTACAAGGCTCCGCTTTTCAGCGAGCCGGATTCCATGCGTATCGGCTCTTATTGCACCTTCGGAAATTCGGATCGTAGTACGAGGATCGTGTTATTGAAAGATACGGAGAATATAGCCCTTACAGGGCATTTGACTGACGGGTATAACAATCCTACGGTATATGGGTTCTCGCTTGAGAACGGTTCGCCGGGAGTTCTTCTTCATGCGGCAGGCGTCAACAGTGCCGCGTTCGAACATTTCGAACGTAATACCGATTTTACAGATGGCGGGGCCAAGGTGTTGGCCCCCGACCTCATAATACTCTCGCTCGGAACTAATAACTGTTACGGGGGCAATTATAAGAGCTTTCAGTTTCGCGAAACGGCCGAGAATTTCGTGAAAAAAGTGCGTGATAATTATCCCGGGACCGCAATTCTTCTGACTACCCCGATGGAGGGTTGTAGGCGTTATCGCCGGACATATACTGTGAATAAGAACGTAGCAGATGTGGCAAGCGTATTGATGTCGGTCGCACGGGATTTGGGGGTAGCTTGTTGGGATATGTATACGGCTGCGGGAGGAGAGAATTCCAGCCGGGTGTGGTATGGGCGTAAGTTGATGCAATCGGACAGATTACATCTTACGCAGGACGGATACGCTTTGCAGGGAGATATGTTGTACGACGCTATGATGCGGGCATACAACGGTTATATATCGCGGTTCCGACCGGATAATGTAGATGCGGAGGTGAAGGATGCGACCTGTACGCTGCCGACGGCTGTTCCCGAAGTCGAGAACTCACGCGATGATGTTGATAAATTAGTACAAGAGACGAGGTGATACAGTGGCCCGATGACATATGGCAGAAACTGGGGGGGGGGCTTTCGTACGATCCCAAAGCCCCGCTGATATTCAGCAGCGGGCTCTTCCTTTTCCTTTTTGCGGGATTTTCCCTGTTTTACGTGATGATGCGCCGACAGACGATGTTACGTATCGTATACGTATTGCTTTTCTCTCTGTATTTCTATTATTTGTCGAGCGGGATATATTTCCTAATCCTGCTATTGGTGGCAACGACAGATTTCTTTATCGGAAAGGCGCTGTGGACCGACCGGCCTCAATATCAGCGCAAATGGCTGGTAGTGCTGAGCGTGGTGATAAACCTTGGATTGCTGGGATATTTCAAGTATACGAACTTCTTTATCGGGTTGGTGAACGATATTTCGGGAGAGCACCTGTTGGATTTCCAGAATATCTTTCTTCCGGTCGGTATCTCTTTCTTCATTTTCCAGTCGATGAGCTATACGATAGACCTCTACCGGCGTCGTATAGAACCGTTGGGGAACTGGCTCGATTATGCGTTCTACCTTTCGTTTTTTCCGCAATTGGTCGCCGGACCTATTGTGAGGGCACGCGATTTCATTCCGCAGATCAGGCAGAATCCTATAATAGTGACCCGAGAGATGTTCGGAACGGGGATGTTCCTGATTCTGTCCGGACTTTTCAAGAAAGCCATAATCTCCGACTATATCAGCCTTAATTTCGTAGACCGCATATTTGACAATCCGGCGCTTTATAGCGGATTTGAGAACTTGATGGGGGTATACGGTTATGCCATGCAGATATATTGCGATTTTTCCGGGTACTCCGACATGGCGATAGGTATAGCGTTGCTGCTTGGGTTCAGGTTCCCTAAGAACTTCGATTCGCCTTACAAATCGGCGACCATAACCGAATTCTGGCGAAGGTGGCATATTTCGCTTTCGAGTTGGCTGAAGGATTACCTGTATATCTCGTTGGGCGGAAATCGTCGGGGCCGTGTGCGGACATATGTCAACCTAATGCTGACCATGTTGCTGGGAGGATTATGGCACGGTGCTTCTATGCGATTCATGTTGTGGGGCGGCATACACGGGGTGTCGCTCGCCATACACAAGTTTTTCATGCACATTTTCCCGGGAGCGTTCAAACCTGACGGTGCTTCGATGCCTCGATGGAGACGTGTAATAGGCATAATAGGAACGTTCCATCTTGTATGTTTTGGGTGGATCTTCTTCCGCTCACGCGATATGGCGACAGCCAAAGGTGTTTTGTCGCAGATCTTTACGGATTTCAGTTTTAAATTGATACCGGATGTCGTGACCGGTTATGCAGCCGTTTTCGGGCTCATGGTGTTGGGATACGTGTTGCATTTCGTATCTAACCGTACGGAGCATGCAGTTGCCGCCAAAGTGGTGAAAATGCCGTTGTGGGGCCTTGCTGTCGTTACTACGGTATTGATCTGGATAGTGATGCAGATTAAATCCTCGGGCATACAGCCGTTTATTTATTTCCAGTTCTAAGGTTCTTCCTTCCGTTTTATGTAATACATTTAGGGGGGGAGCCTTAGTGCGTTATTCTGTTCACGAGAGTTTTGTACTTGTATTGACCGAGCGCGGAAGGACCTGAAAGATTCTCTTCCCCATGCAAAATAGATAGCAAGTTGGCACACGAAAATGCCCCAGAAGTAATTCTCCTTCTGTATGATGATTATACTTGCTGCTATAGCATAGAGTAAGCAATGCACATGATTACCTATCCCATTGAGGAGTTGTTTGTGTATCTAACAATAGTGCATAAAAAAGAAAAAGACCGTAACTTAACGTTACGGTCTTTTTCTTTTGAGGTTTGGTTTCCTTTATTCTCCCTGAGAAGCTGCGTAGCTGATCTTCAATGCTTCGGCACGCCTTAGCTCCTGCTTGATATCCGTAATAATACCCATCGGTACGTATCTGTCGGCCCTGATACTGATTGTCATTGCCGCACGGTCGTTTTCGTTAAGGTTATTACGCTCAGACGCTACGAAGTCGAGTATTTCCGGAAGTTCGCGGTAGCTGTCGTTCAACTGTATACGCGGAGCGGTACCGAATTGGGCCCGCAATTCCAGTGTAGACGGTTCTCCGACAAGTATGTAGCTAACCAACTGCTTCTTTTCCAATTTCTGTACCTCAGTAGCCTTCGGAAGTTCGAATTTGACTTTCGCCGTCATCTCCCTCATCGTGGTAGAGATCATAAAGAAGAAGAGGATCATGAAGATCACGTCGGGCAATGATGCGGTAGAGATCGCTCCGACCTCTTTGCCGCCTTTCTTTTTCATTACAGCCATAAATCTTCCTCCTATCTTTGTATTTGACGCGGTTCTGCTTCCGAAATCGCGATGGGGACTGCTGCTACAATAGCCTTTTGCTGATCTTCGTTCAGGTCGTCGAACTTCTTGCTGAAGTATTTCATTGCAGCATCATTCCTGAGTTCATTGAATACCTTAGTAAGCTCGTTCTGTACGGCTATGTATACTTCGTAATGGGTCCCCCTGTCATTCTGGAGAGATACGATCCCTTTGCTGACAGGAACCCTTCCGAGGTTCTCTATATCCTTAATCTCTATTTCGGGAAGTTCCGGATCGTTATTGCGGTTCAACAAAAATTCCTTCACCCTTGCTCCCAATTGACTCAAATCTATTTCCTCTGAGTTTGCCAAGATCGCGTTATTGCGATTCACAAGAACTTGGAACAAGTTTCGTTCCTTGACCTGCATCTCCTTGTCCTGATCCTCCTGATACGGAGGCAGCACCCTGTTGATACCGAAGTCCTTGTTCATGGTAGTGGCTACGAGGAAGAATATGAGCAACAGGAACGCGATGTCGGCCATCGATCCCGCATTAACTTCTTGTACTTTCCTTTTATTGCCAGCCATAGTCTATTATTTTAAACTATTGCGTACTTCACCGTATACCGTTACTATTATCGCAGCGATCATTGCGAAATATGTGGTGTAAAGACCTGCGTCAGTTATACGGAGCGCTGCCGGATCGTCTTCGACGGTTTTCATGTCGGACAGTGTCAGCGGTTCTGCACTCGACAGTGCGAATGCCAGACCGACGACAACTACTACGATACCTACTCCAACCAGCGACCTCATAGCTGCTTTGGGGTTCTGCGCGATGTTCATCAGTGGGAATACGATGACAGACAGAATTGCGGCAGCAGAGAGGAAATAAGTCCAATACAGTATTATGTTCACCCCACCGTTGTCGGGGATGACGAATACCAATACCGTAAGGATGAGGCTTATCGCGAGCAGGCTGTATAATAATATCATTAATGCCTTTTTCATATCAGCCTATTACTTTTTGCTTTTGTTGTATTCGGTAAGTATATCGACAAGTGAGATCGAGCTGTCTTCCATAGCGATAACGAGGCTGTCGATTTTAGAAAGAATGTAGTTGTAGAAGAGCTGGAGGATAACGGCAGCGATAAGACCCATAAGAGTCGTAAGAAGTGCCACCTTGATACCGCCTGCTACGAGTGTCGGGCTGATGTCGCCGGCCTGCTGGATGGCGTCGAACGCCGCGATCATACCTACTACCGTACCCATGAACCCGAGCATAGGAGCGACTGCGATGAAGAGGCTGAGCCACGGAAGACCGGTTTCCATACGTCCCATCTGGACAGAACCGTAAGAAACGACCGATTTTTCAACTGCGTCGAGACCTTCGTCGTAACGGTCGAGACCTTGATAGAAAATGCTTGCCACAGGACCGCGAGTATTACGGCATACCTCTTTTGCTGCTTCGATACCGCCCTGTTTAACGGCGTCTTCAACCTGCTGGAGGAGTTTCTGTGTATTGGTGGTCGAGAGGTTGAGGTAGATGATCCTTTCGATTGCGATTGCCAGACCGAAGATAAGACAGAGCAACGGCAACATCATCCAGAGCACGTCACCCTCGATGAATTTCTGTTTGAGGACCTGGTGCATAGGTTCGCCTTCAGCGAAAGCAGTTTCCGAACCCTGCTCAGAAGCGTCGGCTTCAGGAGCGTCTGCTACAAATGCCGCTGTCGAGTCGGTTACCGCAGCCATGCTGTCGGGTGCAGCCATCTCTTCGGTCGGGGCCGCCCCTTCCGCTTCCTGTGCATAAGTATTTACAGCTGCGAGGCTAAGACAGCCAGCCACTGCTAAAAACATAAAAAGTTTTTTCATGGTTGTCGTTTAGATTAATTAGTACTTATTTTTTAGAGTTTTTTAAGATGTTTCTGTTTTGCGGAGAAAGCGGGATTCGAACCCACGATACCCTTTTGGGGTATACGCACTTTCCAGGCGCGCACCTTCAGCCACTCGTTCATTTCTCCATGGTACTTATTACAACGAACTTATGTTCCTGCATTTTCCTGCGCCTACACGCTTTGCATGTTATATGGCCGAAAAATGTTTGCGAAATATACGAAAAAATTACATAAAAAAGCATTTAACGGCCTTATTTTGACGGTTTGCCCCAGTTTTTGAACAGCCTGTGCCATGAAGGAACCGTTTTTACACTGCAAATGGCGGCGCAATGGACTGTGTGTGCTTTTCTTAGTGTAGATATTAAGCAAAATTGATGCTATCTCGGCAGCCACACGACCTTTTTAGTGTCAAAAAAGTCGTCCTCGAAAAAGTCGGCTATATCGAAAATCTCGTATTTCTTGCCGACACGGGCGAGTTCTTCGGTGAGGTCGCCGCCTTTGAGGCAGAGTAACCCGTTCCCAAGTCCGCCTTTTTGTCCGGCTGTAAGTTTGCTCCATACCCATCCGGCGAGGGTAGATGTTTCTGCGACGGCACGCGTGACGGCGTAGTCGAATTTTCCGGGTATGCTTTCTACGCGGGCGTTTACCGGTTTTACGTTGGTCAGGTCCAAAGCCTTGGCGACCTCTTTCACGACAAGTATTTTTTTACCTATCGAGTCGGTCAAAGTGAATCCCGTGTCGGGGAACATGATGGCCAAAGGTATGCCGGGGAAACCTCCGCCAGTTCCGATGTCGATCACCCGCGCTCCGTCCGCAAATGGGCATACCCGCGCTATCGCGAGAGAGTGCAGTACGTGGCGCACGTAGAAATGCTCCATATCCTTGCGCGAAATTACGTTGATCTTTGCATTCCAGTCGGCATACAATTCGCCGAGCGCGCCGAACTGTTCCTTCTGTCGGGCGGTTATGTTGGGGAAATATTTCTCGATAACTTCCATCGTTTATGGCATTATGTCCGAGTTGTCAATTATGAAGCGGCACAATTGCTCCCGTGCCCGGTGTATCTGTGTCTTTACTGTCCCGAGCGGCAGCACAAGCTCTTTAGCTATCTCTTCGTAAGAGTAATCCTTGAAGAAACGCAACTCTATCAGCCGCCTGTAACGCGGAGTCATTTGGGCCATGTATTGTTCTATCTGCATTCGCTGCTGGTTGTTTATGTAGCTCTCTTCTGGGGTAGGGGTTGCAGCCGAAGGCACGATGCTCGAATATCCGCCGGGGATGCTGTCCACCGAGACGTCATCGCGCCTTTTGCGGGTGTAGTCGATAAACGTATTGCGAGCTATGGTATAGACCCACTGCCCGAAAGTATAGTCGGAGTTGTAGCTGTCGAGTTTGAGGTAGACTTTTACGAATGTCTCTTGGAGTAGGTCGTCGGCGTCGTCATGGTTGCCGGTCCGCTGCACGTAGAGCTGGAATATGGACTCGCGGTAGCGTTTGAACAGTTGTTCGAACGCCACGTCGTCACCGCCGAGGCTCATGCCGATGAGCTGTTGGTCGGTAGCGATGATATATTTCTCTATCTCCATACCCCGGGCGCAGGTCGTACCAGACGGTAAAAATAGTTAAGTATGTCGCTCATGGGCGAGTAAATGTCGTAGAGCATGAGCGCCCATCCGAGTTTGCGTTCGTTGAGCCTGCGCCTTATGCGCCACATCGTGAACCGCACGATAGCGAGGCGGACTATGAACAGCCCCAAAGCCGCAAGCTTGATTTCCAACGGCATGACGACAATGGCAGCTATGACTGCGATGAAGAAGAGGAGTCGGCTGCCGGTTTCCCATTCGCGTGTGTTTTTGGCGTAATCGGGATAAAAACGGAATGTGGAGGCATAGAATCTTTGCCGTTCGCGCCACCACGGGAGTTTTCCCAACGGTATCTGCCGCATCGTGGCGTGCGGATTGAGGACCACGCTCATGTTGCCGGCATTCGCTATCCTGTTTACGAACAGGTCGTCTTCGCCGAGGTTCATGTTGAGGTGGTCGAAGCCGCGGTTGACGAAGTATATCTCTTTCGTGAAACCCATGTTGTGGATGATGCTGCGGAACGGCTTTCCTTTGACAGCCGACGCGAGATACCTAACAGACATCATGAACCGTCCGGAACGCATCATTTTGTTGGCGAATCCCGCACGTTGTTCCATGCCGCAATAGGCTATCAGCACCTCGCCCGCCGCGAATCCCATAGCCATGCAGTCGAGCCACTTGTCCGACGTGGGCATGGCTTCGGTTGTGGTCATCACTATGTGTCCGAACGAAGATGCTTTGATACCGACGTTATATGCCATCTTGTTGCTGATGGGGAAGCGCGGGTCCTCCTCTATCTTAGTCGCAACGAGGTTGGGATAGCGTTGTTTCAGGGCTTCGAGTTCGTCGAGGAAATCGGCTTCGGCGCCTACCGTCACGAGTACGACCTCGAAGTTCCGGTATTTCTGCTTCATAATGCGCGGCAGTACGTTCTCGATATACCACCGGTCCTCTCCCATGACTACTACTACGGATATGCCGTCCACTTCGCGTTCCGGTCCTTTGAGGCGGTTCTTGTATTTGTGTATTCCGGAATATTGCCCGAGGTAGAAATAGAGCTGCACGCAGAACAGCGCTAAAATAAGGACCGTGAGGGTAAGCCCCCATGTCCCGTAGCGTGTAATGAGCATTTCGAATATGTCCGGGATAGTGTTCATCTGTCAGTGAGAAAAATTACATGCAAAGGTAACAACTCTCCCCGGAAAACCCATAATAATTTCAGAATTATACGGTGGCCTGCGCTTTTGCCGTAAACAGTGCGGGATTCAGCGGTTGTCGTTGCTTCAGCCGTGCTAAACGCCGAGGAGTCCGCGCGTTATGTGCCAACGCATGAGTATGAGATAGCCGCCTTTGGCCGGGTGGAACGTTAAAGTGTACGACAGGGCCAGAACAATTGTCCCTGCCCATTTGACGGTCTCGGCGAGCAGGCGCTTGACATATGTGCCGCGCGATATGTTGACGGAACGCAGCCGTTCGCTCGTTCCGACCATGCGCGACAGTTTCACGACGAAGCCGCGCGTAAGTCGTTCTCGCGGGATTATGTGGTCTATGCGCGACGGTGCGACGTACCATATCGTTTCGCCAGCTGCTTGCAGCCTGTATGCGTAATCCTTCTCTTCACCGCCCAGCAGTTTTTTGCCGGTGCGGCCGAGCTGCGAGGAGAACATGCCGTATTTTTCTATCGTCGAGCGGCGGAAAGCGATATTGCCGCCGAACGGGTACTCGCCTTTGCGTAGCGGCCGGGTTTTGTTCCCCTTGTCGAAACGGCCTGAGAGCAGTATCTCGGTGTATTTCGAGAGCCACTTAGGTGTTTCGTACTCGTATAAAGGGATCATTCTGCCGCCTGCCTCGGCAGCGTCGGGATGCGAGTCGAAAAAATCGATATAAGTTTCAACCCACTCCGGAGTCGGAACCTCATCGTCGTCGAGGAATGCGAAGTATTCGCCTACGCCCTCCTTGAATCCTCTGTTGCGGGCGGGGGAGATGCCTTGCTCGGTTTCGAGGAAGCTGCGGACGTTGATAGCCTTGCCGTTCTTGGCGATGAAATCGGTTATCCTTGCTGCCGTATCGTCCGTGGAGTTGTTGTCTACCACCACGAGTTCCCACGACTCTTTCGCAAGG
This sequence comes from uncultured Rikenellaceae bacterium, assembly GCA_944415565.1. Taxonomy (GTDB): domain Bacteria; phylum Bacteroidota; class Bacteroidia; order Bacteroidales; family Rikenellaceae; genus WRDF01. Next base: position 97,057 of record CALYBQ010000001.1, on the reverse strand, counting down.
GTTTGTGCCAGCAGGCCGTCCAGCGTTCGCATGAGCGAGTCGGCCCTGTTGTATGTCGCGATAATGACGCTGAGTCGTATCATACGTGGGTAGGGTGGTTTGGTCAAATATAGGGAAATTCGGCCTTTAAAACAACTCTGGGGAATATAGTCGTTCAAGAATCATTTTGCCGCAAGCGTCATTCCGTTATTTCGGGGCGCGTTTGTAGAGGTATATCGCAATCAGTGCGTAGATAATGTTGGGTATCCAGACGGCGAGCACGGGATTGATGGTCCCCACCTTGGCAAATTCCTCGGTGAACTTGGCTATCAGAATGTATGAGAAACACAGCGTGATGCCGATACCGATGTGAAGTCCCGTTCCGCCGCGTACCTTTCGGGAAGATAGCGATACGCCTATCAGTGTTAGGATGAATATCGCGAAAGGATATGAGAATCTCTGCGCCCTTTCCACCTCGAAGTAGGAGATCATGTCCGACCCTTTGTCTTTCTGCTCCTTGATGAACTTGTTCAACTCGATGATGTTCATCGTTTTGACAAGGTTTATCACTCCGCCGAGCTCTTCGTAAGATATGTTGAGCAGCGTGTCGAGCTTGCCGTGCTGTTCGAAAGTCTCCACGTTGTCCGTGAACGAACGGGTGATGTAGCGGTCGGCCGACCAGCGTTTGGTGTCGGGGTTGTAGTGTATTCTTTCGCCCGTCTCCAGTATGGACTGGACCGTACTGCCGTCGTATTTTTCGATGGCAAAGTATGTCGCCGTGTTACGCTTCCCGTCGAATCCGCGTATGTAGACGAACGTTCCCGGGGATTCCTGTATGAAGATGTTCTCTTCGTATGTAGTATTCGCCCTGTTGGGCTTCACGTATGTGTTCTCGAAAGCTATCCTCTGTATATTTGCCTTGGGAATTACCATAAGGCTCAGGAAGATCGACACGAGGAATATCAATGCCGCCGACAGAAAGTAGGGCCACATGAGCCGGTTGAAACTCATCCCTCCCGACAGCATGGCTATTATTTCGGTCTGGTAGGCCAGCTTCGAGGTGAAGAATATTACGGCGATGAATACGAAAAGCCCTCCGAACTGGTTTATGAAGTACGGTATGAAGTTTATGATGTACTGAAACAGGAATGCGGAGAGCGGAGTCTTGTTCTCGAGCAGTTTGTCCATCTTCTCGACGGTGTCGAAGATGAGGATGACCACTATCAGCAGGGCGATGGCGAACACGAAGGTCCCGAGGAACTTCTTTATAATATACCTGTCGAGTATTTTGACTCCCGGAAATTTCATATGCCTATAATCGTCTTGCCAGTTTTTCGACCATTACCGCTTTCCATTCGGCGAATGTTCCGTCGGCTATCCTGCGTCCCGCCTCGTCGGTCAGCCATAGGTAGAACGCTATGTTGTGGAGCGAGGCTATCTGTGCCGCCAGCATCTCTCCCGATATGGCCAGATGGCGCAGGTATGCCTTGGAGTAGTGCGTATCCACGAAACTGCGACCGTTGGGATCGAGCGGAGAGAAGTCGTTCTTCCACTTTTCGTTGCGTATGTTTATGATGCCTTCGGAGGTGAACAGCATACCGTTTCGCCCGTTTCGGGTAGGCATTACGCAGTCGAACATGTCTACGCCGCGGTCTATCCCTTCCAGAATGTTTACCGGAGTGCCAACTCCCATCAGATAACGCGGTTTGTCTTGCGGTAGTATGGCGTTAACCACTTCTATCATGTCGTACATGACAGGCGCGGGTTCGCCTACGGCCAAACCGCCGATAGCGTAACCGTCGGCGTTGAACTGTTTTACGAAGTTGGCCGCCTTCTCGCGCAAGTCGGGATACACCACCCCTTGCACGATGGGGAAAAGCGACTGCGGGTATCCGTATTTGGGTTGTGTCTTTTCGAATTGTGTAAAGCACCTCTCGAGCCAGCGGCAGGTCATTTCGAGCGACTTGGCCGCGTAATCACGCGGTGCGGTTCCCGGAGGGCACTCGTCGAAAGCCATCATTATGTCGGCGCCTATCGAGCGCTGGGTGTCCATCACATTTTCGGGGGTGAACATATGTTTGCTTCCGTCTATGTGCGAACTGAAACGGCATCCCTCCTCTTTGAGTTTGCGGCATCCGGCCAGCGAAAACACCTGAAATCCGCCGCTGTCTGTCAGTATAGGGCCGTCCCATCCTGAGAATTTGTGTGCCCCGCCTGCCTGTTCGAGGATCTCGGTCCCCGGACGCAGGTAGAGGTGATACGTGTTGGCTAATATTATCTGTGCGCGGGCGTCTTCCTTGAGATCTTTGTGGAATATACCCTTGACTGTTGCGGCGGTTCCGACTGGCATGAACACGGGTGTGCGTATGACACCGTGGGGCGTAGACAGCTCTCCCGCCCGCGCCGCACTATTTTTTGCCTTGTGCAACAGCTTGAAATCCATAGCCGCAAAGATATAAATATTATCCGGAATTATTCCATGCCCGCTCAGGTTCTGTTCCAATGAAAAGTAGTTGCGGCGCACATGCTGCCGCATACCACCACTTTTAGGCGTGCCGTAACGGGGTGTATTATTACTTTAATTATGCCATGTCGGTTGGCCGCGAGTAGTGAATAGGGTGTGCAGCAATGCCAATGAGGCAGGTCTGTGGCTGGGATGGTTATTTTTTGTGCGACCTTTTTTTCTTCGTGCCTTCTTTCTTGGGGCGAATTACCTTGAGCGCTCCTTGCTCGCATGTGATTTCGACGGGGAAGCCGGGGCCGTGTTGTCCGTCGATGTCGGTGATCTCCTGTGTGCGGCACTGTGCGGTCAACCGTTTGCATCGGATGTGCTCCATGCCGGCAGGGTATTTTTTGGGTTTGCGCGGAAGCGTCACGTAGTGCAATACGGTGCTGATGCTTTCGATGGGGTCGTCGCCTTTCAGTATGAGTATGTCGAGCAGGCCGTCGTCTATCTCCGACAGGTAGGCGAGACGTAGTTTTCCGGCGGTCTTGCCGTTGAAGACGAAGAATATGACCGACGGGCCTTCGTAATTACCGCCGTCGGACTCTATTTTGATGTGAAGTTTGCGGAACCGTACGAGGTCGCCGACTCCGGCGGCGTAGTATGCAAGCTTGCCGAACGTGTTTTTCAGGACGGTCGGCGTCTTCTGCGATATGTCGCTGAAAAGGCCGCAACTGAATACGTTGGCGAACCATTGTCCGTTGACACGTCCCAGATCGACTTCGCATGTTTTGCCGCATAGTATCTGCTTGCACGCCTCTACGATGTCGGACGACATGCCGAGTACGTTGGCGAAGTCGTTTGCCGTGCCGGACGGTAGGAACGCCATCGGAGTCTCGATGCCATTATTTTTTACGAGGTTCACGAGATAGTTGACCGTACCGTCGCCGCCGGCCACGAGCAGATGGCTGTATCTGCCTTTCAGCTCTTTGACCAACTCTTCTTCGCTCTCCTTGAATGTGAGGCGCAGCGGCACGATGGTATAGCCGAACGATTGGTATACGGCTATGATCTCGTCGAGTTTGTTGGTGACGATGTTCTCTCCGGAACTCGGATTGTATATGAACCTTACTTTTTTCATTTGTATTGCGTGATGTCCTGTGTGTTGCAATTTGGAACGCTATTGCCTGTTGTCGGCCATGAGTTTGCTGAAATTATTCGGTGACGTATGTCGCGAATCCGCCATTGCCGTCGTCGAATACGAGGTAGGCCATCCAATCGGGTCTGCTGGCAAGGATCTTTTTAGCCCGTTCGAGTCCTATTATGGTGAGCATCGTTGCCGCGGCGTCTGCCTCTGCACAGCTTTCGGCTATGACGGTCGCCGAGAGTATGTCGCTGTACCCGCTTTTGCCGGTGCGTGCGTTCACTATGTGCGTGACCTTGCGGCCGGTATCGTCGATGTAATATTTGCGGTAGTTGCCCGACGTGGCCAGTCCTACACCGCTTATGGATAGCCTCGTTTGCAGATCGTTGCCCGGTATCATGTTGCCGTCTATCGGCCGGTCGATGCCTACCACCCATGCCTTGCCGCGAGGATTGTCGCCGCGGCAGAATATCTCACCGCCTATTTCTACCATATAATTCGTCACGCCGCGTTTTTCGAACATCTCGCCCATCAGGTCCGAAGTGTATCCTTTGGCCACCGAGTTGAGGTCTATCTGCATTGCGGGATCGGCTTTTGCGAGCCGTCCGTCGCGGACCTTTATCTTGTCGTAGCCGACATATTGCAACAGGGAGTCGATGTCGGGGGATTCTTCCGCTTCCTTGCCTGCATAGCCTATCGCCTGCGTTATCGGTTTTATGGTTATGTCATAAGCGCCGTCGCTGATTTCGCTGATCCGGCGTGCGATTTCTATGCAGGCGGCTATGTAGGCGTCAACGCTGTCGGTTTCGTTCGCGTTGACCTTGTTTATCAGCGACGTCGGATTATAGACCGACATGGAGTTGTCTACGGCGCTGAATACCGAGTCTATGGACCGTTGTAGCCCTGTCGTGTCGGAAGCCTGCAATACGAAATGATATGTGGTCCCTTGTGCGAATCCGTCTATCGTCACGTACCCGTCGCGCTTTCCGCACGATGTCAGGGTTATGAATAATGCCGGTATGAGTAATAATATCTTGTGTTTCATTGTGTTGATATGAAAATATATTTGTCGTTTCGGTTCTTGATGCAAAGATATTATACTATTTGGACAAAGCCCGATTTTCGCGGTCATGTTTTTTATTTCTGGCATGCAGCGCGCGTGAAACTGTCTCGTGGGTGTTGCCCGCGAGTAATAGCTATCCGTGGTGTAGGTGTTTTATTCGGTGCGGCAGTATAATACCCCGCCTTCGTCGCGTACTACGGTTATTGTTGCGTCGGGCTCGATGAATTGTCCGTTCTCCCCGGCCCCTTCATATATGACACCGTCTATGATTACCTTGCCCGACGGTCGCAGCGGCGTGAGGGCCGTTCCCTTCCTGCCGATAAGTTTGCGGACATCGGAGTGGGAGACGTATCCCTCTGCGGCGTCCATGTTGGAGGTGAGGACGACGGCTTTGCGAAGCGGCGATTCTGTGGTTAGCAACCGTTTGCCCAGCCATATGCTCAGTATCAATGCTGTCGTTACCGAGATTATTACCAGTGCTACCGGTCTCAGCAGATAGCCTGCGCTCACCTGTCCGGACGGTATGTATTTCAGAATGTCGGTGTCTATCATCGCGAACGTCAGTCCGAGTATGACGCCGAGTACCCCCAATATTCCCAGTATGCCGAATCCGGGCGTGACGAATATCTCTGCTATTATCAGTATTACCCCGAGGATGAATACCGCCAGTTCCCAGTGTGCTGCCAGCCCTTCGAGGTAGAGCGGAGCGAAATATAGCACTGCCGTCGATATGGCCGCTATCAGAGGAAAGCCTATCCCCGGCGTCTGCAATTCGAAATATATTCCTCCTATTATTATCATTATGAGTATTCCCTGAAATGCAGGGTTGGTCAGGAAACCGAGAATCCTGTCGAGGGTGGTGGATTCGTATTCCGTTATCTCGTAAGCGGTTATACCGGCCTGTGACAACACTTCCCCGACGGATTGCGCTTTGCCTTCGCAATAGTGCCATGTGATGGCCTCCTCCGGTGAGAATGACAGGACCTTCGTGCTGTCAATAAGTCCCGGTATGGCTATGGTGGGGTCTACCATGGCCTCGGCGATGCGTGGGTCGCGGAACCAGCGCCATAGCGTGTCGCCTTTCGCGGAGATGCGCTCTGCGACTTTTCCGTGGGCTTCGGCCGTTGCCCGCATCATACTCCGCATGAAGCTTTGGTATTTATCAGGAACCACTTCTCCTTTTTGGTCCACTACCGTGGCTGCGCCGATACTGGCTCCGTCGCGCATATATATGCTGTCGGCTGCCAGAGCTATCAACGCTCCGGCACTCGCGGCCTGATTGTTAATGAATACATAAACGGGTTTGGGGTAGTGCAGCAAGGCCGTTCTGATCTTGTCCGCAGCGTCTACAACTCCTCCGTATGTGTTCATGTCTATCACCACATAGTCCGCTCCCATGTCTGTCGCTTCAGCCAAACATTTTTCGACCAATCGGGCCGTTGCGGGCATTATGTCCTCACGGATCGGGAAAAGATAGACTCGCGACGTGTCTGCGGTCGTGTCGCGTGCCGAAGCGTGCTGTTCGAAATCTGCAATGAGGACGGAGTCGGCGACAGTCTCGACGCTTGCTGCCGTACTTGAGGATGTACTGTCGGAAGCTGACTTCGTGGTCTGTGGATAGGCGTTGAACGAGCATAGTAATGCCGCTGATAATAAATAGAGTAGGTTTTTCAAGAGTCGTGCGGTTTAGTGGGTTCCGATTATCCAAAAGTAGTAAAAAAAACGGCAATTACACGCTGAGCGTTTCCGCTCCTCGTGGCGCATGGCTGGCGGGAACGTATTATTTGGCGCAAAAATAGTATGATTCAATTGGTTAATTAATTAAAATGAATTACATTTGCGCACGCTTTGGCAGTATCCGGTAAGGAGGATCTGTCGTAAAGTGGAACCATAATAATAAGATTATGAGCTATTTAAGCACTGAGAAAAAACAGGAAATCTTCGGTCAGTACGGAAAATCCAGCGCGGATACCGGTTCTCCGGAAGGTCAGGTGGCGTTGTTTACCTACCGTATTGCCCACCTTACGGAACACCTTAAATCCAACAAACACGACTACGGTACACAGCGCGCACTTCTGCGTCTCGTGGGTAAACGCCGTAAAATGTTGGATTATCTGAAGCAGGTAGACATCGAAAGGTATAGGGCTATCGTTAAGGCTCTAGGCCTCAGGCGATAAAACCAAAGTTACCGTAACACAGAGTAAAGGCAATTTCTCGCAAAGGATTGCCTTTGCTTTTTAAATCCCCGAAAGGTCGCCGAGATGGCGCTGGCTGGGATTGAAAGAACGAAAAGCGAATTTTGCCGACGACGATGACAGGACATAAGGGACGCACGCAGGCAGATTTTGGACGAAACACAAAGACGTTAAAGACGATAAAATTATGATGTACAACGAAACAGTGAAGACGATACAGCTCGCGGACGGTCGTGAGATATCGATCTCGACCGGCAAGCTCGCCAAACAGGCAGACGGCGCCGTTGTGGTGAAAATGGGAGATACGATGCTCCTTGCGACTGTCGTCGCAGCGAAAGACGCTAAAGAGGATGTCGATTTCATGCCTCTTTCGGTAGATTACAAAGAAAAATACGCAGCCGCAGGCCGCTATCCGGGAGGGTTCCTTAAAAGGGAGGCCCGTCCGAACGACAGCGAGATACTCGTGGCACGACTCATAGACAGGGCGCTTCGCCCGCTTTTCCCGGCAGATTTCCATGCCGAGGTTTTCGTTAACGTTACGCTCATTTCCGCAGATAAGGATATTCAGCCCGACGCTCTTGCCGGACTTGCTGCTTCGGCGGCACTGGCGGTTTCGGACATACCGTTCGGCGGTCCGATTTCAGAGGTTAGGGTAGCTCGCATCAATGGAGAGCTCGTTATCAACCCGAATTTCTCGCAAATGAAAGATGTGGACCTCGACCTTATGGTAGGGGCTACTTACGACAACATATTGATGGTTGAGGGCGAGATGCTCGAAGTTTCGGAAGCAGAAATGCTCGAGGCTATCAAGTTCGCGCACGATGAGATCAAGAAGCACTGCAAGGTGCAGATGGAGCTCAGCAAGGAACTCGGCAAGGATGTTAAACGCACTTACTGCCACGAAAAGAGTGACGAGGAATTGCGTCAGCAGGTTATCGCAGCTACATACGACAAGGTATACGAAGTAGCTAAGAGCATGAGCTCTAAGCACGAACGTTCGGCCAAGTTCGACGCTATCGAAGAGGAGTTCATGGCTACCATGAGCGAAGAGGAGCTGGCTGAAAAGAAGATGCTCGTTAAGCGTTACTTCCACGATGACGTGCTGAAGAAAGCCATGCGCGCCATGATTCTTAACGAAGGCATCCGTCTCGACGGTCGTAAGACCGACCAGATACGCCCTATATGGTGCGAAGTCGGCTACCTGCCGGCAGCCCACGGTTCGGCTATCTTCACACGCGGTGAAACACAGTCGCTTTCGAGTGTGACGCTCGGTACGAAGATGGACGAGAAGATGAAGGACGAAGTTCTCGTGCAGGGTAGCGAACAGTTCGTGCTGCATTATAACTTCCCCCCTTTCTCGACAGGCGAAGCAAAGGCGTCGCGCGGAACGTCGCGTCGTGAGATCGGTCACGGTAACCTCGCATGGAGGGCACTGAAACCGATGGTTCCGGTAGGAACGGAGAACCCTTATGCCGTGCGTGTCGTGTCTGACATTCTCGAATCGAACGGTTCGTCTTCGATGGCTACCGTATGTGCCGGTACGCTCGCACTTATGGATTGCGGTGTGAAGATGAAGAAGCACGTTTCGGGTATCGCAATGGGGCTCATTACCGAAGGCGATAAGTTCGCTGTACTCTCGGATATCCTCGGCGACGAAGACCATTTGGGCGATATGGACTTCAAGGTTACCGGAACAGAAGACGGTATCACGGCTACCCAAATGGACATCAAGGTTGACGGACTTCCTTACGAAGTGCTCGCACAGGCGCTCGAACAGGCACGTCAGGGACGTCTCCACATCCTTAACATACTGAAAGAGACTATTCCTGCACCTCGCGAAGATTACCGTCCGTTCGTTCCGCGTATCATACAGATGATAATACCGAGCGAATTCATTGGAGCGGTGATAGGCCCGGGCGGAAAGATCATACAGGATATTCAGAAACAGTCTGGTGCTACCATTACTATTACGGAAGACACCGATAGAAATATAGGTATCGTGGATATCTTTTCGAACGACAAGGCTGCTCTCGATATGGCGCAGAACCGCGTGAAAGCGATCGTAGCTGTTCCGGAAGTAGGCGAGGTTTACAAAGGAAAGATCAAGACCATCGTACCTTTCGGTGCGTTCGTCGAGATACTTCCCGGTAAGGACGCCCTCCTGCACATCTCTGAGATCGACCACAAACGTTTCGAAACCATGGAGGCTACCGGCCTCAAAGAGGGCGACGAAATAGAGGTGAAACTCATCGGTGTGGACCCGAAGACCAACAAGTTGAAACTTTCCCGCAAAGTGCTTATCGCTAAGCCTGAGGGGGAAAAGAAATAGTGAAAGTTCCCGTAAGGGTGCATGACGAATGTTGCGGACAGGGGAAATTTTAGGATTTCCCCTTGTTCACAGACACGGCTCCCGGAAATGGGCGGTTTCGAAGGAAACACGACGCAATTGGACTTTTATTCGTGAAAATTGATAGATTTTCTGGAAATTAAGTCGTTAAAAGTCAAAAGCGGTATTATTTTTGGAAATACATTCGTTACATAGGCGTACCTGCATTTGGTTCGCAAATCCGGGATGTTTAAATAAATTATGTCAGGACATTCAATATTTGATATTTAATTCATATATTTGTCTTGGCGTAAAATTTGCATAAGCCAACGGAAATAATGCTTAAAACAATATTAATTATTAACAGTTTGATTATGAAAAGATTCTTGAAGGTAAGTTTACTTCTTACCGCAATGACAATCATGCTGGCTGGTTGTGGCTGTTACAACAAAATGGCTAAACGTGTCAGTGATGTAAAGATGTCGGCTTCTCCCGAACTCCTCGTTCGCAAGGGCAATACGGTGACTGCTGACGTAAAAGTTGAGTTCCCGGCACGTTTCTTCAACAAGAACGCAGTCGTTAGGGTAACTCCGGTACTCGTATTCGCAGGTGGTGAAATCGCAGGTACTCCTAAGTTCCTCCAAGGCGAAAAGGTGAAAGATAACTACCAGGTTGTTTCTACTAAAACAGGTGGTTCTTACACTCAGACCGTAGTGTTCCCGTACGACAAAAGGGCTAACATCTCTACGATGGAACTCCGTTTCGACGTACAGTGCTGCGCCGGTGCTGAATTCCAGACTTTCGCATCTGTTCCGGTTGCACAGGGTATCAGCGATCTCGTTGGTCTGCTCGACAAGGCTGCTAACGCTTCGATCATGGCTGACAACTTCAAGAGGGTTACTACTATCCAGCAGGATGCTGACGTAATGTACCAGATCAACAGCGCAGTAGTAAAACCGAAAGCTCTCCGTGACGACCAGATCAAACTCCTCGAAGAGTTCGTTCGTGAAAATCAGGATAAAGACCGTGTAACTCTCGGCAACATTCAGGCTAAAGGTTACGCTTCTCCTGACGGTCCTACTGATTTCAACGACAAGCTTGCAAAGAATCGTAGCAATACCGGTAAGGATGCTGTCAGCAAACAGCTCAAAGACGTTAACGTAGATTACGATATTGCTGCTTACGGTGAAGACTGGGACGGTTTCAAAGCTCTCGTTGAGGCTTCGAACATTCCTGACAAGAACCTCATCCTTCAGGTATTGAACATGTACTCTTCTCCTACACAGAGGGAAAAGGAAATCAAGAACATGGCTGCCGTTTTCGATGTACTCAAGAAAGATATCCTTCCCCAGCTCCGTCGCACGAAACTTATCGCTTCTGCTGACATTCAGGGCAAAACTGATGCAGAACTCCGCACCGCAGTAAGGAACAGCATCAACTCGCTCAACGTTGAGGAACTTCTTTACTCGGCTACATTGTTCGAAGACAACTCTACTAAGGGTATGATCTACAAGACTGCTGCTGAAAAATATAAAGACGCTCGCGCTTACAACAACCTCGGTGTTGTTCTCATGAGCGACGGCGACCTGAAACAGGCTAAGGCTGCATTCCAGCAGGCTGCTAAACTCAGCAAAGCTCCGGAAATCAGCAACAACCTCGGTCTGGTAGCTGTAGCAGAAGGCAATATCGCAGAAGCTAAGAGGTATCTCGAACCGCTTAACACTGCAGACGCTAACGCTAACAAGGCACTTGTTCAGGTTCTCGAAGGCAATACCAACGCAACCGCGGGTCTTCAGGGTTACAACCTCGCTGTAGCTGAGCTCGCTAACGGTAACATCGCTCGTGCTAAATCGGCTCTCGGCAACATCGCTACTGCTGATGCAGACTACCTCCGTGGCGTTATCGCAATGAGGGAAGGCGACACTAACGCAGCTCTCCGCAACCTTAAGAGCGCAGTTAGCAAAGATAAGAGCCTCGCTGCAAGGGCTAAGGGTGACATCGAGTTCTCGAAGCTCTTCAACAACAACGAATTCCGCGGTCTGTAATCGCGAAAGGTTATTCGATAAATAGAGTAAGGGCCCCTCGATTGAGGGGCCCTTATTGTTTTGCTTTACTGTTTGTTTTCAATTCGTGGGCTGACCGCAGTAAGTGCTTTCGCAAAAAATCGCTATCTTGCGGAACATAAATCTGAAGACGATGGAATACGCTGAAATGTTGAAAATATATGGGTGTGCACCCGGAAAGGATGATGTGGCTGCCATTGTTGCGAAAGCGCAAAGTATGGTCGGAAATAACGTGTCGCCGGATGTGCTGAAACGCTGTTATTCGTGTATTGATCTTACATCGTTGGAGGCTTCCGATTCGCAGAAATCCATTGCGGAGCTTGCGCGGAAAGTCGCAGCGCAAAGAGGTGAATTTACTGATGTTCCCGATGTGGCGTCTGTTTGCGTATACCCGTCGTTCGTTGAAACTGTCGGGGTTGAACTCGGCGATTCCGATATATGTATTGCCAGCGTTGTCGGAGGGTTTCCGTCGTCACAGACATTCTTGGAGGTGAAGATGCTGGAAGCCGCGATGGCTGTGGAGAACGGTGCGGACGAGATAGATATTGTGATGAACGTTGGCGAAGTGCTGACGGGCGAGTTCGATAAGGCCGGTAGCGAGTTGGAGCTTATAAGGGAAGAGGTAGGGGATGATATTGTGATGAAGGTTATCATCGAATCGGGTATGCTTCCTGATTATGGGACGATGCGTATGGCTGCGTTGACCGCTATGCTGGCCGGTGCAGATTTTGTGAAGACCTCTACTGGTAAGGTTTCGGTTGCAGCTACGCCCGAGACTGCCGCTGTTATCTGCGGGGCTATATCAGATTACTTCAAGGCGACAGGCAAAAAGGTAGGATTTAAGGCGGCCGGTGGTATCCGCACCGCTAATGACGTGGCATTATATTATAGTATTGTTGAGACCGTGTTGGGGGCAGAGTGGTTGAATCCCGAACTTTTCCGTATCGGAGCCAGTTCGGCAGCCAATAATCTTCTGTCAGCTATCATGGGGGCCTCTGTAAAGTACTATTAATCATAAGGCTCGTTTCCCTGAAGAGACTGTTGTTCGGTAGTACTGTCGTCCGTTTGCCGGATTGTGAGATGTTGCTGGCATTTGGGGTGGAATTTAGTACGGAAGTCGGTAGTGTGGGAATAAATGGCTTCATGTCAGAAAAAATATGTGCCCTGTAAGCTGTGTGAGGGCCTTTTTTCGTATCTTTATTAAGTCTACACAGGGGCTTTCATTATAAAATAATTTGTGCAGGATGAAAATAGGGACTGATAAAGCCAATAAATTGCGTGAGCTGATTGATTCGGGGCCGCGCCGAATAGTCATAGTTACGCATACGAATCCGGACGGGGACGCGATAGGCTCTTCGTTGGCATGGGGTGAGTTGCTCGAAAGCAAGGGGCACGATGTTACGTGTGTCGTTCCCAACCGTTATCCGAGCTTTCTCGACTGGATGCCGGGTATAGAGCAATTGAAGATATTCAAGTACGACGAGGACGGATCAACCGCACAGAAGATTAGTGAAGCCGAGATCATATTCTGTCTCGATTTCAACCAGATAACCCGGCTCGAACGCCTTTCCGATGCGATAAAGGATAACGAAACCGCCCAAGTCGTACTTATAGACCATCATTTGAACCCTTCCGCAGGCTTCGATCTTATCTTTTCATATCCGGACAGCTCCTCGACCTCGTTCTTAGTGTACGAGCTTATCGAGCAGCTCGAAGGCACTACGGCTATTACGAAACGGATGGGGGAGAACCTCTATGTGGGTATGATGACCGATACGGGTAACTTTGCTTTCAGTAACCTTACTCCCGAACTGTTTCGCGCTGTGGCGTCGCTGGTAGAGAAAGGTGTGGACGTGGCGGCGATACATTCCAATGTCTACAACAGCTTTACGGAAGACAGGCTCAGGTTACTCGGATTCGCACTCAACAAGATGGAGACTTTCAGAGCCGGTGACGTTGGGGTGGCATATATTGCGCTAAAAGAGAGCGAGTTGCGTAGGTTCAGGTTTCAGCCGGGTGACAGCGAGGGGTTTGTCAATTTCCCACTGACCGTGAGGACGCTCGATGTATCGGCTTCATTTATAGAGAATAAGAAGTTTATCCGCATATCGCTCCGTTCGCGTGGAGATGTCGATGTGAGTAAATTCGCCAATAAATATTTCGACGGCGGTGGGCATAAGAACGCTTCGGGAGGTAAGTCGTTCATGTCTATGGCCGAGACGATTGCACATTTCAGACGTTCGGCCTTGGAATATTTTGGAGAAGGGGTATCGGTGGAGAGCAGCCCGCGGCAGACTACCGAATTTCCCGGATAATTATTACCTTTGAGAAAAATTAATCGTAATGTTCGATTCAAATAAACCTGTTTTTATCGCGGGACCGTGCGTGATAGAGTGTGCAGACCTACTCGACGAGGTTGCGCGTGAATTGGTGCGGCTGCGCGATAAATTGGGCATTCAAATCATATTCAAGGCTTCGTTCGATAAGGCAAACAGGACGTCACTCACCTCTTTCCGTGGTCCCGGCCTTGAAAAAGGGTTGCAGATGCTCGCTGATGTGGGGGTGAAATACGGCCTTCCGTTGACGACCGACATACATGAAAGTGTGCAGGCCGCTCCGGCTGGAGAGGTGGTCGATGTGATCCAGATCCCGGCTTTCCTATGCCGTCAGACGGATTTGCTCATAGCTACGGCAAATACCGGTAAGGTTGTGAACATCAAAAAGGCTCAGTTCCTTTCGGGGGAGGATATGAAATATCCGGCCGATAAGGTCGTCGGGAGCGGAAATCCGAACGTGTGGCTTACCGAGCGCGGAAATAGTTTCGGGTACAACAACCTCGTCGTTGATTTCCGCAATATTCCGGATATGAAGAAGATCTCGCCTCGTGTGATTATGGATTGCACACATTCCGTGCAGCGTCCCGGTGCGGCCGGAGGTAAGACAGGCGGAAACCGTGAGTTCGTACCATCGATGGCACTTGCGGCAAAGGCTTTCGGGGCTAACGGATATTTCTTCGAGGTGCACCCCGAGCCGGACAAAGGGCTTAGCGACGGGCCTAACATGCTTGCGCTTGCCGATCTTGAAAACGTTATAACATCGTTGCTATGAGTTCGATAATTGAGAGTGCGAAGCATACGTTTCGTATGGAATCGCAGGCGATAGCGGATCTGGAGGGGCAGCTTACCCCGGATTTCGAACAGGCTGTGCTCGAAATAGTGAAATGTAAGGGGAAACTTATCGTCACCGGCATGGGAAAGAGCGGGTTGATAGGCCGCAAGATCGCGGCGACGTTGGCCAGTACGGGTACTCCGGCGTTCTTCATGCACCCGGCAGACGCTTATCACGGCGATTTGGGCATGATCTCCAAAGGAGACATCATTCTCGGAATCTCCAATTCGGGTCAGACTGACGAGATATTGAGGCTTATTCCGTTCCTTCAGGAGAACGGTAATATGCTCATAGCCATGAGCGGGAATCCGGATTCGGCTCTCGCCCGCAATGCTGATTATCATTTGAATATCTCAGTGAAGGAGGAGGCCTGTCCGATGAGCTTGGCGCCGACGTCGTCTACGACGGCTACGCTTGCTATGGGTGACGCCCTCGCGATTGCACTGATAAACGAGCGTGGTTTCCGTAAGGAGGATTTCGCACGTTTTCATCCAGGTGGGACCATAGGCCGCCGCCTTATAACTCGTGTCGGCGATGTGATGCGCTCTGATAATCTGGCGTTGGCGTCTCCGCAAACGAAGCTCAGCGATGTTATCATCGAGATAAGCAAGGCGCGTATGGGAGTGGCCGTAATAATGGAAGATGGCCGTATAGCGGGGCTCGTATCTGATGGAGATGTGCGGCGTGCTATGCAGAAATACCGCGATGCGTTCTTTAACGTTACGGCTGCCGAGGTGATGACCCGGACTCCCAAGACCGTTTCGGCGGGCGCACGTATTACCGAGGCAGAGGAGATAATGCGTCAATATAAGATACATTCCCTTGTTGTGGTGAATGAGGACGGCGGTCTTGCCGGAATTGTGGAACTATACGATATGATGCTGGATAATATCGCTGAGGGATAGGATAGAGGGGAAAGAGTTTGCGAGTATAGATTAATAGGCGGTTCACGTTTCTGTGAGCCGCCTATTTTTTGTTTGAGAATATATTGGGGCCCTTTTCTAAGATATATAGTTATGTCGAAATTTGAAAACAGATGGTAATTATGGGTGAGGTTGTCGCGAGCGGGGTATGGAAATATTGTATATAGAATAGCCAATGATTAGGCTTTCTCATATATTAGTCTCGCAGGTGGCAGGATTGGGAATATAATGTTTTCGGCAACCGCGCATTACACAGAGGTTAACGATAATATTTCGTTGTCAACTTGTGTTTTCTAAGGAGATTATCCCCTGTAAAACATACATTACGACCCCTATCTGCTCGTAGTGAGCTGAGATAAAATCACATACGAGCCAACCGGTATTTGGAAGGCTCGTATGTGTGTGATAATAGGATTGCTACAACTTATCGCCGTATGCCAAGTCGCCGGCATCGCCGAGTCCGGGGACAATATAGGACTTTACCGTCAATTCTTGATCGACGGTTCCGCACCATATTGTGGTTTGCTTCTTCGGCATGTGCCGTGCTGCGTAGTCTATTCCCTCTTCGCTCGCTATTATGGATGCTACATGGGTATGCGCCGGTTTTCCGCCTTTTTCGAGCAATGCTTTGTAGGTCAGTACGAGCGATGTTCCAGTAGCCAACATCGGATCGACGAGTATGAGTGTCTTGCCTTCGAGATTGCAGCTCGATATGTATTCTACTTTGACATTGAATGTTCCGTCTTTGCTATATTTGCGGTATGCCGAAACGAAAGCGCTCTGTGCATTGTCGAAAAATCGCAGGAACCCGTTGTGATAAGGTATGCCTGCGCGCAGGATGGTCGCTATGACAATCTCCTCCTGCGGCAACATGACTTCTGCCTCGCCGAGAGGTGTTTCGACCATACTGGCGTTGTATGTCAGTACTTTGCTGATCTCGTATGCCATCACCTCGCCGCAACGTTCCAGATTGGTTCTGAAGCGCATTGAGTCGCTCTGGATGTTAACATCGCGCATCTCGGCGATGAACCGGTTCAGGATGGTGTTTTGTTTTTCGAGTATGTTCAGCATATATTTCCGATGTTATATTTTCTTAAAGGTACGAAATTCCGCTCCAAAAACCTCGTCTTAATAGAGGAAATTGTTGAAAGGATAGCGCCCAGAGTGTATTTCCCTCACCATCGTATATAGGTTGCGGCGAAGTTTCTCGATATTTGTCTTATCCTTGGCCGATATGAAGATGCACGGAGTGTCGAGTTTGCCCATCCAACTTCTACGCAACTCGTCAAGTGTCATATTCTCTTTTGTCGCAGGCGTCAGGTCGTCCTCGTCCTTGGGTACGTGGGAGTAGGCGTCTATTTTGTTGAATACCATGAATACGGGCTTCTCGCCGGCTCCGATCTCCTGAAGCGTTTGCTTTACGACAGCTATCTGGTCTTCAAATCCGGGGTGGGATATGTCCACTACGTGTAGCAGCAGATCGGCTTCGCGAACCTCGTCGAGTGTGGATTTGAACGACTCCACGAGCTGTGTCGGCAATTTGCGGATGAAGCCTACCGTGTCCGACAGAAGGAACGGCAGGTTGTCGAGGACTACCTTGCGTACCGTTGTGTCGAGTGTTGCGAACAGTTTGTTTTCGGCGAAAACCTCACTTTTGCTGATGAGGTTCATGATTGTCGATTTGCCGACGTTAGTGTAGCCCACAAGCGATACCCTCACCATACTTCCGCGGTTGGAGCGTTGCACGGCCATCTGGCGGTCTATCTTTTTCAGATCCTCCTTGAGCTTGCTTATCCTGTTGCGGATCACTCGTCGGTCGGTTTCTATCTCCCGTTCACCAGCACCTCCGCGCGTCCCCGTTCCTCCTCGCTGCCTCTCGAGGTGGGTCCACATACCCGTGAGGCGAGGCAGCATGTATTCGTATTGTGCGAGTTGAACCTGAGTTTTGGCATAGGCGGTCTGTGCGCGTTGTACGAAGATGTTGAGAATCAGGCTAGTCCTGTCCAATAGCCGACATTTCAACTCCTTTTCTATGTTGCGTGTTTGCGATGGAGAGAGCTCGTCGTCGAAAATCACGGTGTCTATCTCGTTCTCTTCGATATATGCGGCTATCTCCGCTATCTTGCCCGGCCCCATGTATAGCCGCGAACTCGGGGTAGACAGTTTTTGGGTGAAGCGTTTAACTGATTCTATTCCGGCGGTTTCGGCGAGGAATTCGAGTTCGTCCAGATATTCCGTGACCTGCAACTCGTCCTGCTTGTCGCGTATGACTGATGCCAGTACGGCCGTTTCCCGCTCTTTTATCGTAGTCTCTTTCTTATCTTCTGTCATGTGTTTTTTTCTTTTGTCATGCGAATAATAAAGGCCCCCCAAAATTGATGCGACCTTTGTTATCGTGATTATTGCATTATTACTCTAAACTGAAATCTATCGGTACCTCCATACGCATCCTGACCGGTGTATTTCTCTGCTTGCCGGGAGTCCAATGCGTCGACGACAATTTGACTACTCTCAGCGCTTCCTCGCTCAGTATCGGGCTCGGAGATTCGGTGACCTCTACATTAGATATTGAACCGTCTTTTTCTATTACGAACTGTATTTTTACAGTTCCCTGTATTTTGTTCTTTTCAGCGGCTTTGGGATACTTGACCTGTCTTAATACCCAATAATGGAACGATTCCCAACTGCGGCCCATGAACTTCGGCTCCTGTTCTACTTTCAAGTAAATCTCATTGCCGAAATCTACGGTTTCTTCGACTTTACTGCCCGGTATCTCTATGCTGATAGGCGCTTCCTCGAACTCTTCGAACTTTACCTCTGTGAGTATCTCCGTTTCGTCCTTCACGATCTGGAGGATTTCCGAGACTATCTGAATCTGCTGTTGTCGTTTCGGCGGAGTCGGCATACGACGTTCCTGGCGTGTTACCGGGATAATCTCTTCGATGGCATCCGGTTCGTCAGGAACGAAGTTTGTGAGCATAGGCTCTTTATTATGTCCCCCCCAGCCGAATGCGATAACCAGCGATAATAACGATACTAAAAGTCCTATTTCGAAGAACAATAGCCGCTTGTTTTGCAAATCTGCCTGCGGGGATTTCTTGAGCTCCATTATGGTTGTCTTTTTTCTTTGTCTTTCGTCCGCTTTTTTTAGGTTTTAAGGTGGTTGCGTTAGGTAGTTTTCTTGCTTTAGGGCAGTTAATTGATCTTGAATAATACAGGGATGGTCATCTTTACCCTCGCAGGTTTTCTGCCTTGTTTCCCCGGCGTCCATTTGGGTGACGCTTTCACGGCACGTATCGCAGCTTCGGCCAGAATAGGATCTGCACCCGGCATAGCTTCAATGTTGGACAGCGTTCCGTCTTTTTCTACTATGTAAGACACCATGACGCGTCCCTGTATGTTGCGTTCAATTGCTGTACGCGGATATTCGACTTTGCCGAGTACCCATGTAATAAACGCACTCGGATCTTTGCCCATAAATTTCGGCATCTCTTCCACGACGTTGAATACCTCGTCGCCGGAGAATAGACCTTCGCCACCGTTAGGGGCGCCTTCTATTCCGAATGGTCCTACATTTGCGTCTGCAAATATCGCATCGGTAGTGAACTCGTTAAAATTGATCTCTTCCAAGATTTCTGTCTCGGATTTGACAATCTCGAAAAAGTCAACGCTCGGTTGCACTTTTTGCTGCGGCATCGTATTACCTTGGAGGGGCTCTTTCGTAACCGGTATTATCTCGGAAATAGCTCCTCCGTGGCCTTGAGCAGGATCAAAGACAATCTCTTCTATCTCAGCCTTATTCCATATGAAGGCTCCTATGACGGCAAGTAATGCAAATGCCATACCCGCCTCGAAAAAAACAAGGCGCTTGTTCTGTAAATCGGCCTGTAATGATTTCTTGAGATCCATAACGGTATGTTTTAGTGGTTAGCATTTTCTTTGCACCTGAAAAGAGGAGACTGCCGCGAGTATTAAAATAATTTTAGTACCTCTCCCTCGGTTAGAACGAATTGATCTTGAAGAGTACCGGGATAGCCATCTTTACCCTTGCCGGTTTATTTCTCTGCCTTCCCGGAGTCCATCTGGGCGATGATTTCACTATACGTATTGCCTCTGCCGCCAAAATCGGGTCTGCGCCGGCAGCTGCCTCTACATTTGATAATGTTCCGTCCTTTTCAACGATGTAAGATACGTATACTCGACCCTGTATGTTGCGCTCGCGGGCAGCCTGCGGATATTCCACCTTGCTAAGTACCCATGTGATGAATGCACTCGGATCCTTGCCTTGGAACTTCGGCATGTCTTCTACGACGTCGAATACCTCGTCTCCGGTGAATACGCCACCGCCGCCGGGACCGCCGTCACCACCTACGCCGAGTACGCCGATGCCGGCAGTTTCTGCGAATACGGCATCAGCATCGAATTCGTTGAAGTCGATCTCCTCTACGATTTCCGTTTCGTCGAGAACGATTCGGATGATGTCCACGTTCTGCTGTACTTTCTGTTGTGGCCTCGTAGTTCCTTTAGGCGGTTCTTTCGTAACCGGTACTATTTCGGAGATTGGGCCGCCTATGCCGCCTCCGCCTATGCCATACACTGGTTCTTCTATCTCCTTCTTGCTCCATGCAAAGGCGACTATGACGACAAGTAGAGAGAATGCCATACCTGTCTCGAAAAAAAGAAGGCGCTTGTTCTGTAAATCGGCCTTAAGCGTTTTCTTCGCTTCCATAAATTTAAGTTTTATAGTTCGGGACTGGCTTCAGGTCGTACATGGCCTGTCCGGAACCGGGATCATTTTTGTTTTTAATTAGTTCGTTTAGTGTGGAGATACACTCTCCAATACAAAGATACGCAACAAATACGTTAAAAAAAAGAACCGGTGCAGAAAAACATTGTGTCATATTAGCCAAAATGATGCTTGTCGTGGTCAAAATGTTACAGTTTGTTGCGGGAGCAGGATTTTATATATATATTTGTCACCGCTAAGGGGAATTAGCTCAGTTGGCTAGAGCGTTTGAATGGCATTCAAAAGGTCACCGGTTCGATTCCGGTATTCTCCACTCCGTGAAGCCTCCTGATCCGATGATCGGAGGCTTTTCGTATATTTGTACCTGTCGTGTGCTTCATGGTGTCGGGCTTGTATGCAGTGAAGTATGATGGGGATTATTGTAATTGGGATAATGGTTTTGTTATGAAAGAGTGGCTTTTCGGAAAGACGTTGGCTGAACTCGGCGAGGTCGCTTCACGTTTGGGGATGCCGCGTTTCGCTGCGCGCCAGATGGCCGTTTGGCTGTATGGAAAAAGCGTCCGGTCGATCGCTCAGATGACCGATATTTCGCTGCGTAACCGCGAGGCTTTGGAGGCCGAATACGAGATTGGATTGTTCTCTCCCATTGATATGGCCGCTTCTTCGGACGGCACGAAAAAGTATCTTTTCCCGACATTGAAAGGCGCTTATATTGAGGCTGTGTATATACCTGACGGCGAACGAGGTACGCTGTGCGTGTCTTCGCAGGCCGGTTGCCGTATGGGGTGCGAGTTCTGCGTTACGGGTAAACAAGGTTTGCACCACAGTCTTACGGCCGGAGAGATAGTCAACCAGCTTCGCTCTATCCCCGAGCGCGATCGGATAACCAATATGGTTTATATGGGGATGGGTGAGCCTATGGACAATATTGCCGAGGTTCTGAAGTCGCTCGAAATACTGACCTCCGATTGGGGGTACGGGTGGAGTCCGACGCGAATTACGGTTTCTACGGTCGGCATATTGGGTGGGCTGAAAGAGTTGCTCGACAAGAGCAGGGTGCATGTTGCCGTTAGCCTGCACGATCCGTTTTCTGCCGAGCGTGCGGCTATTATGCCTGTCGAAAAGGCTTCCCCTGTGGAGAAGGTCGTCGAATTGTTGAAAAGTTACGATTTTACGGGGCAGCGGCGCGTGAGTTTTGAATACATAGTGCTCAAAGGGTTGAACGATTCTCCGGAACATATAAAAGGATTGGCCCGCCTGCTGGACGGATTGAAATGCCGCATCAACCTTATACGGTTCCACGATTCTCCGGGCAGTAGGTTCGTAAGTCCGGACGATGCCCGGATGGTGCGTTTCAGGGATGCCCTGTCGCAAAAAGGTATTATCACTACTATACGTGCTTCGCGCGGCGAGGATATACAGGCCGCCTGTGGATTGCTGTCTGCGGAAAAGTCGGCTGGGAAATAGTCGTGGCGATTGATATTGGGCCGCTGCTGGCGCGGAGAGATTGTATCGGACGTGTTGCGGTGGAAATATTGGCGTAAAGGTTAGCCGGTGAGCGGTGTTTTTCTTACTTTTGCATTGAGCAAAATTATAACGGATGTCGATAAGTAAACTTGCGGGGCAGACCGCCATATACGGAATAAGCAGCGTGGCGGCGCGGTTCCTTAATTTTTTGCTGACGCCTTATCTGACCCGCATCCTGTCTCCGGAGGATTACGGTTCGTATACCGATATTTATTCGCTGATCCCATTCGCCCTCGTAGTGCTTACGATGGGGCTGGAGTCTGGCTATTTCAGATTTGCGGGCAAAGCCGAGGACGGAGAGCGTAAACGTACCGTATTTGCCAATGCGTGGGGTGCAGTAAGCCTTGCCGCACTCGTATTCTTGGTTGCAGTACTTCTTTTCAACAGGCCGCTCGCCGAGGCTATGCGTTATGGAAATACGCCGTCGTACGTGTGGCTGACGGGTGCGATAATCGCCCTCGACGTGTTTTGCGCTATTCCGTTCGCACGGTTGAGGGAGCAGGGTAAGGCCGCCAAATTCGTCGTTATCAGATTGGTGTCCGTAGTGGTGAACGTTGTGTTATGCCTGTTCTTTTACAGCGTACTGCCTACTCTTGCGGCTTCGTCTGCGGCGTTCGAAGCCATATATTGTCCTGAGTTCGGTGCGGGATACGCGCTGGTGGCTAATCTCGTTGCGAGTTTCGTGACGGTGTTCTTCCTTTTGCCGGCATGCGGATGGGTACGGCCGAGAATCAGCGCAAAGGTGCTCCGGCCGGTATTCCTGTATTCCATGCCTTTGCTTATCAGCGGTATAGCCGGGACGGCCAACGAATATATCGACCGGCAGATGATAAAATTCCTTATGCCCGCAGACGAAGCTTTCGGGGTGCTCGGACAATTCGGGGCCGTGAGCCGTCTGGCCGTGATACTCGTATTGTTCTTACAGATGTACCGCATGGCGGCCGAGCCGTATTTCCTCGGTAATTTCAAGAAGGGCGATTTCGTGAAAATGAATGCCGAGGCGATGAAATACTACATAATAGTGGCGGTAGGCATATTCCTTGGGGTGACGTTGTTCTCGGACCTGTTCATGTTGATACTCGGGGAGAATCTCAGAGGTGGAGCACCGCTGTTGCCCGTAATCTTGGTGTCGAATATCCTGACGGGAGTTATTTTCAACCTGTCGTTCTGGTATAAACAGATGGGGAAAACCAAGTTCGCGATAGTGATTACGGGGACGGGACTGGTGTTTACCGTCGTGTTCAATATATTGCTCGTGCCGGTTCTGGGAATGTTAGGAGCCGTGCTGGCGCGTTTGGTGTGCGAGTCGGTTATGGTCTTTGTCAGCTACGCCCTGAATCGTCGGCATTGCCCGACGCCTTACGCGTGGAGACGTATCGGTAGTTATGTATTGGTAGGTGCGGCGTTGTTCGGCGTAGGTTATTTTACGGGGATGCTGCCTGCCGTTCCGAAATATTTGTGTAATTTAGCACTCTTGGGACTTTATGCCGTTTATTTCCTGCGGCGCGAGAATATAAACCCGCGTGAGATGGTGATGTCCGTTGTCAGAAAAATAAAATAATATGAAAGTCAAGATAATCAATCGTTCGGCCTACGATTTGCCACAGTATGAAACCGCTCTGGCGGCCGGATTGGATATAAAGGCCAATATTACGGAGCCTGTCACGCTGAAACCTCTGGATCGCGCTATGGTCCCGACCGGATTGTTCGTCGAACTTCCGGAGGGAGTGGAGATGCAGATACGCCCGCGCAGCGGCATGGCCGCCAAATTCGGAATATCGGTGCTTAATTCGCCGGGAACGATAGACCCGGATTACCGTGGCGAAATCAAGGTTATACTTGCGAACCTTTCGTCACAGGATTACGTGCTGAATCCCGGCGAGCGCATAGCGCAGATGGTGATAGCGCGTTTCGAACGCATCGAATGGGAGAGTGTGGAAGTGCTTTCAGATACGGAGCGGGGAGCCGGCGGTTTCGGCCATACGGGAACAAAATAACCGACGGTTTCTATGCCGGCGGACAACACGAGGATATGAAGACATACAGGATACTCAGCGTCGTATTTATAATCATCTGCATGGGGCTTCTTGTGGGACTGTTCGCTGTGGGCGATTATCCGCCGACACAAAAAGCGGTGTTCGCCGTATGCCTGTGTGCCGTAATGGTGCTGATGGCGCTGAATCTGGTCGCGATAAATAAAAAGGAGAAGGAAAAGGATAGATGAGGTTCGCTGATGTCATAGGGCACGAAGATTTGAAGCGTATGCTCGCGAAAGGGGTTGACGAAGGGCGTGTGAGCCATGCACAACTTTTCAGCGGGCGTCCGGGAAGCGGGCCGCTGCCTTTGGCGCTGGCTTATGCCCAGTATGTGAATTGTACCGACCGCAGGGACGGCGATTCGTGCGGTGTGTGCCCTTCGTGTGTCAAGATGTCCGCGTTGGCGCACCCCGACCTGCACTTCGTGTTCCCTGTGAACTCACCTAAAGGGAGCGGAGGTTCGCAAAAGCCTCTTAGTGATACTTTCTTGCCGCAATGGCGCGAAACGGTGGCTTCGACGGGCGGATATTTCGACGAGCAGCAGTGGTACGGCGCCATCAATATAGAGAATCAACAGGGTATCATATCGCGTAACGAGGCGGACGAGATAATCCGCAAACTGTCTTTCAAGCCGTTCGAGGCGCGTAACAAGGTCATGATTATCTGGTTGCCGGAGAAGATGCGAACGGAGGCTGCCAATACCATATTGAAGATACTGGAGGAGCCTTGGGAAAAGACGCTCTTCATCATGGTGTCGGAGTCGCCGGAAAAACTTCTGCCTACCATAATATCGAGAACGCAGGAGGTTGCGGTCCCCGTCATAGGGACTGGGGCGATGGAGGCTTGGCTTTCCGAAAATTACGGCATTGCGGCGAGCGACTTGCACGGCATGGCACGCCTTTCCGGCGGAGATATTCTGGAAGCACGGCGATTGGCGTCGGGGCAGCGGGAATCCAACGAGGAGTATTTCGACCTGTTCACGTCGTTGATGCGCCTGAGCTATAACGACCGGCATATGGAGTTGCTGGAGTGGGCCGATGGGGTAGCCTCTATGGGCCGCGAACAGCAGAAGAAATTCCTCGAATACTCTATCCGGATGCTGCGCGAGAGCTATATGATGAATGCCGGGATGTCCGGAATAACATATCTTTGGGGCGGGGAGCTCGATTTTTGTAAGAAGTTTTCGCCGTTCATAGGCAATCATAACATAGAAAGACTCGTTAGCGAAATAGAGTTGGCCATAAGGCATATAGGGCAGAACGGTAACCCGCGCATTATTTTTCCGCATTTCGCGCTGAGTGTCAGTAAACTTATCGTGCGGATATGAGTGTGAAAGCGGTCCTGATGACAGGTAGCAATATGGGCGATCGGGAGGGCAATTTGTCGGCGGCGCTCTCCATGCTTGACGAGGCGGGGCGTGTGACTGCATGTTCCGGAGTTTACGAGAGCGAACCATGGGGCGAAATGGGCGACGGGGGCGGAAATTTCATGAACCAAGCCGTGGTGCTCGAGACAGGCCTTGCGCCGGAGGAGTTGTTGGATGTCACTCAGGATATAGAGCGCAGGCTCGGTCGCACGGTTAAAGGCGAAGGACGAGGACCGAGAGTGTACGCCTCACGGATGATAGATATAGATATTTTGTTTTACGGCGACATGGTGGTTGATACCGGAAGGCTTGTAGTGCCCCATCCGCTGATGGGCGCGAGGGAGTTCGTCCTCATGCCGCTGGCCGAGATATTGCCCGGTATGCGCCATCCAGTTACGGGAAAAACCGTGGCGGAGATGTTGTCGGAGTTGAAAGATAAATGTCGAGTATGAAAAAACTTGCCTGTATATTGTTTGCTGGATGTCTGTTCGCATCGTGTCATGATTCGGAAATTCGTACCGATTACCATATCGCCCCTTATATCCAGTTGGAGCAGAACGGGGAACGTATGCTCGTAGAGGACATGAAGGCTTACGCTTATTATGGCGATACGACCTATTGGGCTGTCCCGTCGTGGGACAAGGCCGTGGACGGAATTATAGTCAGCAAGGCGGATGCGGACAGGACGCGGACACCGGATTTCACGGCTGTGCCCGATGAGAACGGGATGCTGTCGCTTGGGCCTCTGACGCGGGTGGACCTTATGCTGCTCGTGTGCCATACGGTTCCAGAGTCGGCCGGCGGGGTGAAGATGTATGCGTGGCGCAACGCTACGATTGCTGAAAACATAAGCAATATAAGTGTCAATCTGACTTTCAGACCTTGGCGGACGGAGAGCCGCAGGATAGAGAGCCGTTGGACATTCATCAGCGAACGGGAGCCGGAACAACCGGAAGAGCCTGAAATTCCGTAGCAACCGGAAACACCTGAAGAGTAGGGCGGATCGGACTGGAGGTTTCATCCGTGTGGTATGAATGAGGGAGAAGATGCCCGTCCGGTTGAAAATGGGTAAAAAATATAAAAATCACGTCATTCTGACTATCTTTGTGCGGAATAACGTTTTAACGAGGTATATGGGGATCAGGGGAATCGATATAGTAGGACGGGCTACCGGCGCGGTTGTCGGATTGGCGTGCCTTGTTTGCATGTTTTCCCGGTGTGCCAATACAGCAGCTCCTACCGGCGGCCCGAAAGATACTCTGCCGCCTATGGTCCTCAGGATGTCGCCGGCAGATATGACTACCGGTTTCAAGGGGCGTCGGATATTCGTCGAATTCGACGAGTATGTCCAGTTGAGGGACCTTGCGCAGGAATTTTACGTTTCCCCGGCGATGAAACGAATGCCGACGGTGACCGTGCGCGGTCGGGGTATTCAGATAGATCTCAACGTCAACGATACGCTGAAAGAGAATACTACTTATGCTTTCAATTTCGGCAACAGCGTGCGCGATAACAACGAGGGCAATCCGCTGAGCGGGTTCAGGTATGTGATGTCGACAGGCACGGAGATAGATTCGATGGTCATGTCGGGCTATACGGTGGATGCCTATACAAATGACAGCGTACCGAAAACGCTACTGTTTTTTTACGATGCCGTGCGCGATTCCATACCTGAGTACGATTCGCTTATCTTCAAGGGCGAACCGGACGTCATAGGCCGGGCGGAGAACAACGGGGTGTTCTTTACTCAGAACCTGAAGCCTATCGATTACAAGGTGTACGCCGTCAGGGACAAGAACAACAATAAAACGTATGAGCCGGGGGCCGATATGATCGGATTCCTCGATTCGTTGGTCAATCCGGCAGAGATGCCGTCGTTCAGTATCTGTTACGATACCCTCCGCAAGTATCTCGTAGCCCAGCCGCAGACCTATTTCCGTATGTTTACCGACGATGCTTTCCGTCGGCAGACGCTTTCGCGTGTGGACAGGCCGTTGCAACACCAGATGTTGATGGTGTTTTCGGCTCCGTATCCCGATATACGGTCGCTGACTTTCGAGGGGATAGATTCCGCGCAGGTGTTGAGGGAGTATCTCAAGCCCGAACGCGACTCCATATCGTTATGGTTCAACGTACCGGCAGAACAGCTGCCCGATACCATCAAGGGCGAATTGAAGTTCATGCGCCACGATTCGGTGAACAATTGGGAACTGGCTACCGTTCCCATCAAGGGAACGTGGAGGTTGGTAGATTCAAACGAGCAACGCAGGGAGAGGGAGCGTGTCGAGCGTGAGAAAAAGAAATTGATAGAGCAGGGGCTTACACCGCCTAAGGAGCCTAATCCGTTCAAATACAATGTCGAAGCGACTAATCCGCTGAATCCAGATAAGAATATCGTTCTGACGTTCGCTTATCCGCTTAGCGGGATAGACACTTCGCGCATATCGCTCGTTAGGTACGGGGAGGCGGAAGCCATGTATCGTGTTTCGTTCAAGTTGGCGCAGGATACGATGAACATTCGCCGGTGGACCATCAGTGCACAATGGCAGTCGGGACAGAAATATGAATTGCAGATACCGGACGGCGTGTTCACGAACATAGCCGGAGAGAAGAACGATACGCTCAAATCCCAGTTCGAGGTGATGAGTCCGGACAAGTACGGAACGATATCCGTACAGGTGAAGGGCAAAACTGAAACGAGCAAGTATGTGTTGCAGCTTACGAGCGGTACGGGAAAAGAGGTGACACAGGAATTCACCGACGTCGTAACCGGGACATATAAATTCATGTATGTAAAACCGGGAACTGTCAGACTGAGGGTGATAGAGGATGTCAACGGGAACGGCAAGTGGGATCATGGCGACTTGGTCCACAGAAGGCAGTCGGAGCGTGTCGAATTGTACGTTGATCCCTCGACAAACGAGTCGGAGATTATTACGCGTGCCAACTGGGAGAACGAGATAGTTCTGGATATGAACGAGATGTTCGCTCCGATAACGATGGAGAGCGTTCTCCGCGATATAGAACGTCAGGATGCCATCCGGCTGCGTAAGTATTTCGAAAGACTACAGGAAAGGCAGAAACAGCAGAAGCAACAACAAAATACACAGCAGCAGGGTACGACGTTCAATCCTACGGAAGGGTTCGGGATATAGTGTCCCGACCTATGTGGGGAATGGTTGTGCGGCAGGGTGAGATTGTGATTTTGGTGAGGCGGCAAAGAACAGATACGGGTTTCCGATATATTGATTGATAAAGATGGGCAGGAGTTTTCATAAAATATTGGTGTGTTCAGCGGTGCTGGCCTTGTCGGCTGTGTCGCCTGCCGTAGCCCAGCATTATATCGGCATACGCGGCGGTTGGGGCGGCGGTATGGGCCGTATCGAACCCAAACCCGACGAGCAGGGAACCGTATGGGGGCTCTATCACGGCGGTATATCGTGGAAATACTATTCGCGAGAGAAAGCTGTCGGTGGCGTTCAGGCCGACCTGCTTTTCATGCAGCAAGGATTCCGTTCCTACGATCTGTCAGACGTGCCGGAGGGCAGTACAGAAAAGGCGGAACGCGAGTCGTACTACCAGCGTACGGTCAATTCGATAACGCTGCCGATATACTGGCAGACGCATGGTTACTTGTTTATGAGGCGTATGCGTGTTTTCCTGAACCTCGGGGTCACGCTTTCGTATAATTTTTCGTCCAAGGAAGAGTCGCATAATTACGTCCATAACGAAACGACGGGCGGCACTTACGACATGAGGCTCGAACGGGACAATCCGTTGACCTACGGGTTGGGTGGCGGAGCAGGTATCGGTTGGTCGTTCGACAGGCTGGAGATACTTTTCGAGGGGCGCTACTATTTCGGTTACGGTGACATTTATCGTAACCGTAACAGATATGAGCTGAATCCGTTGCGGTCGCCGCTCGATAACATACAATTCTCGTTGGGCGTGTATTGGCGTCTGGGTAAGAACGGGATCATATCGCCGCCGAGCCCTAAAGTGGCAGCCAAGTTGCGCGAGTACGAAGAGGCACGCCGAGAGAAGATATTGGAGCATAATCCGCAGAAATTCGTAAGGCAGTGGGAGCAGGAGCTGGTCAAGAGCATGCGTGACGAGGCGGAGGCGCTCGATTACGATATGAAGTCGCGTTCGGCCGATATAAAGAAGCGTATGGACGCCTATATGAATCCTTGGTCGGACGGAGGGTATTTCAAAATATCGCTGGAAAGCATACCGTCGTTCGCTACGTCGCTTTAGCCGATGCGAGGGTAAAATAAATGATACGAATTATGGAAGAAACTACAAGACAGCAGAAGGTTGCCCGTCAGATACAGAAAGATATAAGCGATATATTTACCAAAGAGGCGTCGGGATTGCTCGCGGGGGCCATGGTGACGGTCACGGTCGTACGTATGAGCCCGGACCTCAGTTTCGCCAAGGTGTACCTCAGTGTCTTTCCGTTCGCCAAGGCGGAGCAGTTGATGAAGAACCTCGAGGCCAATAACTGGATGGTGCGTAAAGCGCTGGGGAGCCGTATCAGAAACCAGTTGAAGCAGGTTCCCGAACTGGCTTTCCATCTCGACGATTCGCTCGAGTATATCGACAACATAGAGACACTCCTGAAATAGTATATTTGCATGCGGCGGCTACGACTGCTTTTCGCGCGGCGGTATCTTTTTTCCCGCAAGTCACATTCGGTGATAAACGTCATTTCGGGTGTGAGCGCGTTTGCCGTCGGTGTTCCCGTGGCCGCTATGGTCATTCTGCTATCCGTATTCAACGGATTCGAAGGACTTGTGAAGAGCATGTTCCGAGATTTCGATCCCGACATCGCAGTGTCGGCCGCACAGGGCAAGGTGTTTGGTACGGATAGTCTGGGCAGGTCGAGATTGTTGGAGATTGCGGGCGTTGCCGATGTATCGTTCGTGCTGGAGGATCAGGCCTTGTTGGAATACAGGGGCAGGCAGGGCGTAGCGACGGTCAGGGGAGTGGATTCGCTGTATACGAGCGTTGTCCCGATAGAAAAGATGGTGGTCGAGGGGGAATACGCCTTGCAGTCGGGCGATATGATGCAGGCGTTGGTCGGGCAGGGCGTGGCGTTTAGTCTGGGCGTAAGGACCGTGCTTTTCGATCCGATAAAGATGTTCGTTCCCCGCAGAGGGAGCTTCTCTACGTTGATTCCGGTGGACGCTTACCGGACCAAGGAGGTGTTTCCGACGGGGGTGTTCGCTTTGGATGCCGAGACCGATGGGCGTTACGTGATAGTACCGTTGGAGTTTGCACAGTCGCTTTTCGATTACGGAGGACGTGTATCGTCGGCAATGGTGCGTCTGGAGCCGGGAGCCGATGTCGATAGGGCAGCTGCGGCGATACGCGGGGAGCTCGGCGACGGATACAAGGTGTTGACGCGTTTTCAGCAGAATGCCTCGTTCTACCAGATAATGGCGTATGAGAAGTGGGGGATATTCTTTATCATACTGATGGTACTGGTCATCGCTTCGTTCTCTATAATCGGGTCGCTCGTGATGCTGATTATCGACAAGCGCAAAGATATGAGGACGATAATCAACATGGGGGGCAGCGTCGGTTTCGTGAGGGGGATATTCGTGCGCGAAGGAATGATGATTTCACTACTCGGTGCGGCGGGAGGATTGGTGTTCGGGTTGTTGGTGTGCTGGGTGCAGGTAACGTTCGGGGTGGTCAAGATTCCGGCCGCGACGTTCCTGATAGATGCCTATCCTGTCGAGGTGCAGTTGCTCGATATTGTGGCAATTATAGTTTGTTTTACTGCGGTTAGCTATATTATTACTAAATTTACGGTCGACCGGATGATTCCGCGTTCGGCGATAAGGATATGAGACGTTTATTGAGATACGGCATACTGTTGTTCGGCGCCCTGTCGTTATTGGCAGGTTGCGGACATGCCAAGACCATACCCGACGATAAGCTGGAGAGGATATTCGAAGATATATTCCTCGCCAACTCTTATTGCAACTCCATTGATCGCAAGGTGGGTATGGACAGTTTGGACATATACAGGCCGATATTGGAAAAGTACGGTTACGAGGTCGTAGACCTGACATACACCATAGAGAACTATTCGAAGCGTAAGAGTGCGAAGATCTCGGATGTGGTGGAGGCCAGTATCCGCAGACTGGAGAGCCGTGAGCGATATTATTCCCGATTGGTGGCCGACCGTGACTCTTTGCAGGCGAGGGCCGTCCGCCAGTTTGCCGATACCGTTTACTTCGATTCGTTGATACAGGTGTTCAGCCTGAACGATACTGCGAAACTCTGGATAGAGATCCCTGTGACAGAGGGTGATTATCGCATAATGTACAATTACCTGATCGACAGCCTTGACCAGAACGGCCGGCCCGCATCGACATACGAGATGGCGGACGCTAACGGCCGTCCTACCAATACGGTAACGCGGGGATTGTCTACACGCCGCCGGTCGGACGTCTCTTTCCCGATGACGGCGAAACCCGGCGACAGGACGTTGAGGCTGAAACTCGCCGGTTACGGTCCGAACATCCGCAAGCCGCATGTGACTATCGAGATGATGCGTATTATCTACAACTTGCCGGTGCAGGCGGCGCTCGATTCATTGTTCGCTTTCCAGAGAGACCAGATATATACATTCCCGTCGTATGTTGACCAGCTCGACCCCAATACGCCGTATAGCGGCACACTACGTGTTGACCCCCCAAGGCTTCTTGAAGGGGGGGATGATAACGATTGATGCGGAGGGGACCGTTCTCGACGTTTCGGCCCCGCCGGATATAAATTCCCTGCAACAGGTCGAATTTTACAGCGGTGCGCTTATACCCGGAATGGTCAATGCCCATGCCCATCTCGAATTGTCGTACCTTAAAGGTATGGTCCGGGAGGGTGGTGGATTTGCCGGTTTCGCTGCCGGGCTCCGCGAAAGCCGCGACCGTTTCTCGGCAGAGGATATATTCAAAGCTATCGAATACAACGATGCAAAAATGTGGGCCGAAGGCGTGCAGGCTGTCGGCGATATATGTAACGGCGGAAGTACGTTCGAAGCCAAGCGCCGCAGCCGTATCGTTTACCACTCTTTTGTAGAGCTGTTCGGGCTTAATACAGGCCGCGCAGAGGCTATACGGGCGTTTGCGCTCAGGGATGAGGCCGTTGCAGGCGGTTTGCGCGCTACCGTGACGCCGCACGCCATGTATTCGCTGAACGAAGAGGGTTTCGGGCTTGCTGCCGGGGACGATGCAAACAGCCCACTGTCGATACATTTTATGGAGAGTCCGGAGGAGACAGAGCTTTTCGAGGGCCGCGGCGAGATGCACGACGTGTATACTACCGCCGGATTTTCGACTCATTTCACGGCTTCGTATAGCTCCCCGGCCGAGAGGCTGGTTTCGCGTGTCCCGACCGACCGTAAAGTATTGCTGGTGCATGACACTCTCGTTAGCCAGCGAGAGGTAGATACCGTTGTCAGCCATTTCGGCCGGAACGCCACCTTTGTTCTTTGTCCGCGTTCCAACAGATATATTACGGGACTTACGCCTCCTGCCGAATTGTTGCGGTCGAACAACGTCCGGGTGGCGGTCGGTACGGATTCGCTTGCCTCGAACCACAGTTTGTCGATGGTTGACGAACTGAAATGCCTTTCCGGTATTCCTTTGGAGGAGTCGCTTCAATGGGCTACGATGGGAGGGGCGCAGGCTTTGGGTCTCGACGGGGAGTTGGGTTCTTTCGAAATGGGGAAGCGCCCCGGAGTAGTGTTGCTGACTGG
This sequence comes from uncultured Rikenellaceae bacterium, assembly GCA_944415565.1. Lineage (GTDB taxonomy): Bacteria > Bacteroidota > Bacteroidia > Bacteroidales > Rikenellaceae > WRDF01. Next base: position 64,306 of record CALYBQ010000001.1, on the reverse strand, counting down.
TGTCGATTGGACGTCGCGCACGCTTTTGCCGTCGGCCGCGACAAAACGTATAGTCTGAAAAAATGTCTTTTGGCGTAAAATAATTTAAACGGTTGTTACGTTCAGCTTTTAGTGTTATCTTTAGCCCTGTATAGTGTGTAGCAAAATCTCAAAAACAGATACGATATGAAAAAGTCGACACTCCTCAAGTTCGCACTCGCGTTTTCCGTTGCGGCGCTTACGTTCAGTTCATGTTCGAAAAAAGACGATCCGTTCATAATGGCGGAGATGGACGCATATGCCGTTCAAAGGGTGATAAAGGATGAACATACCGGTAATATCAGGACGGTGTTCGTCCCCAATATGATGGCTTGGGCGCTGAGCAATGTGGATATAATCAACCATACTTTCACCAAAGGGGAGGGTATTGCGAGTCCTGTGGCGTCATATACCCCGTTTCAGGGTATTTTCGAAACCGACATAGAGACCGGTTATAGGGATGCTCTCACGGACCTTAACGGGACATATGTCTTTACCGCTACCAACGCTAATGTTCAGAGCGCAAAGGCATATGCCAATTGGAATTTTACCGAGTTGCATGAGTTCACTACGGGGTGGAATGAATTCGCCGCTAACGAGGATGACAAGAAAATAAGGCAGTTCAGCTATACCAACGGCCGTATAGACGTTAAATTCAAGGAGCTTGCGGAGGATGTCGATGATTATTATCTGATCTTCATGGAGCCTTGGCAGGTTTCTGCAAGGCAGACTTATCTGGTGCGCCAGTGGGGTAGCGAGGCTGACATAATGAAGAGTATTCCGGTAGGGACGGTCGAAGAAGAGATATTTGATGGTGCTGGCGAGTATGTGGAAACGATAACATATCCGGGAGGCGCATTCTCGATGAGCGGTTTCGACGATGCCCGCTACGACGGCAAGAAAGTGTTCCTTGCGGCAGTCAGGAATTTCGGCAGTGAGTTCAATCCTATGCGCGTTATGCTGCTTTCGAATCCCAAGACGATAAATATTGCAAGGGGCGTGTTCGAAGAGGATGAGATTCCAGCCCCGCCGGAAAATTAATCGTCGATAGTGAATCCCGAAGAACCCGATAGCCCGTCGACCGGGAAGGAAATATTGTGTATAATGCAAAAACCACCTCATGCGGGGTGGTTTTTTGTTGAGCCGTTTTTATTATCGGGGTATTATGATTAATTTTGCCGGACCGAACAGATTCCCGATGGACGAATTGTATAACATGCAGGAGAACTTCTCCGAGGAGAAGATAGCGAAGCTTGCCGAACATTACCGAGAGATACTGACGTTGTTGGGGGAAGACCCGGAACGCGAGGGTCTGCTCAAAACACCTGAAAGGGTGGCCAAGGCTATGGCGTTCCTCACGAAAGGGGCCTGCAACCAAGATCCGAAGGAGATAATACTTTCGGCTAAATTCACGGAAGAATATAAACAAATGGTGCTGGTCAAGGATATTGACCTTTACTCGATGTGCGAACACCATATGTTGCCTTTCTACGGTAAGGCTCATGTCGCTTATATTCCCAACGGGTTCATAACCGGATTGTCGAAGATCGCACGAGTGGTGGAAGCATATGCCCGCCGCTTGCAGGTGCAGGAGAGGTTGACGGTACAGATTCGCGACTGCATACAGGAGGCGCTCAACCCGATGGGGGTGGCCGTAGTGATAGAGGCCAGTCATATGTGCATGCAGATGAGGGGAATACAGAAGCAGAACTCGGTGACGACGACCTCGGCTTTTACGGGAGTGTTCATGAAGCAGCAACAGACCCGCGAGGAATTTATGCAGCTTATCGGAAAGAAACTGAAATAACAACCATATAACCCATACAAATACCGCTTATGAGTGGATTTTTCGGATGCGTTTCACGGCGCGATTGCGTTGCCGACGTTTTCTACGGCACTGATTATCATTCACATTTGGGAACTAAGAGAGCCGGAATGGCATTCTGTCAGGACGAGAACTTCGTGCGTTCCATCCACTCGCTCGAAAGCGCCTATTTCCGGAACAAGTTCGAGCCGGAACTTCCGAGGTTCGAAGGGGCCAAGATGGGCTTCGGCGTTATAAGCGATATGGAGTCGCAGCCGATTACGCTGACCTCGCATCTGGGGCGCTTCTCGGTAGTCGCTATCGGACGTATAGACAATATAGAGGAGCTTACACAGGAATTGCTCGACCAAAGGGTGAACTTCGCCGAGTTGTCCGCGTCGCAGATAAACGCGACCGAGCTCGTGGCCATACTCGTATCGTCAGGGGACTCGTTCCGCGAGGGTATAGAGATAGTGCAAAAGAAGGTTAAAGGATCGTGCTCCATGATGATTCTGACCAAAGACGGAATATATGCGTCACGCGATAAGTACGGCCGTACCCCTGTCATCATCGGGAAGAACACTTACGGATTTGCGATCGCAACCGAGAGCTCGGCTTTTGCCAACCTCGATTATATCACGTACATGGAGCTCGGCCCGGGACAGACGATGCTCGTCACAGCAGACGGATTGCAGGAGGTGACGCCGGCGGGGAAGAAGAAGCAGGTGTGCTCGTTCATGTGGGTTTACTACGGCTATCCATCGTCGTATTACGAGGGGATCAATGTCGAGGATTCGCGTTACCGCAATGGGTGCGCTATGGCCGAGAACGATCCGGACCTGAAGGATGTCGATCTGGTGGCAGGTATTCCGGATTCGGGCGTGGCCCACGCTATCGGGTTCGCAAATTGCAAGAAAATATCTTATAAGCGCCCGTTCGTGAAATATACGCCGACGTGGCCTCGCAGTTTCATGCCGCAGAACCAGAATATGCGCGATCTGGTCGCACGGATGAAGTTGATTCCAAACGAAGCTCTTATCAGGGATAACAATATGGTGCTGTGCGACGACTCCATAGTGCGCGGCACACAGTTGAAAGATAATATAGTGAAGTTGACAGAGGCAGGGGCTAAGGCGATACATATTCGCATAGCATGTCCGCCGTTGGTCTATCCGTGCGTGTTCCTGAACTTCTCGACCTCGCGTTCGACTTTCGACCTTATCACCCGCCGCGTGATAAAATCCATCGAAGGGACGGAAGAGTTTTCGGACGAAATGTTGCAGGAGTATGCCGATCCCACGACGGAGCGATACGCCAAGATGGTGGAGGCGATGCGTAAGATAATCGGCGCGGATACGCTCAAATTCCAAAAACTGGACGATCTGGTTAAGGCTATCGGCCTTCCCAAAGAGGAATTGTGTACGCATTGTTGGGATAACTCAAGCTATTTTTAGTAGAGATACGTTTTCATTGAGTAGGTCATACGGCTTCGTATGGCCTATTTTGTTTTCGGGGACTGCTGTCGGTGTGTGCAGGGAGGGTTATACTGTGGCGGTAGTCGGCTTTTATATAGCTGGATGTATGATATTTGGCCTGTTCCGGATATTGCGGTTTTGTCAAGCCTGTCATTTTGTGATTTTTTTGAGGGGGGTAATTTTGGATGGGCGGATAATGTGTGTAATTTTGCAGCTGACAGTAGTGTCAGACACTGGTGTCGGAATAGGTAATAAGGAGTAGTAATAAGACATGAAGATTGGATTGGATATAGGATCGACGACGGCTAAGGGAGTCGTTATCGACGATAAAGGAACGGTGCTGTTCTCCATGTATGAACGGCATCAGGCGGACGTGAAGGCGGCAGTGACGAATTTTCTGAAGAGTGTGATCGCTAATATGGGAAATGCCGAATTTCATGTCGCCCTTACAGGTTCGGTAGGTATGGGGGTTGCCGAACGCCTTGGGCTTCCTTTCGTGCAGGAGGTTGTGGCAGCGACGAAATATGTGCGCGAGATGCACCCCGGTATATCGACAATAATAGATATAGGCGGCGAGGACGCCAAGATTGTTTTCCTGAGGGCCGGAGGTAATTCGGATTTGCGTATGAACGGTAACTGCGCCGGTGGCACGGGGGCGTTTATCGACCAGATGGCGCTTTTGCTGGGTGTCGATCCGGACGGTTTGAACGAGCTGGCTGCTAAGGCCGAGCGGCGCTATCCGATAGCGTCGAGGTGCGGAGTCTTCTCGAAGACCGATGTGCAGAACCTTATGAGCAAAAATGTGAGCAAGGCCGATATTGCCGCTTCGATATTTCATGCCGTTGCCGTACAGACGATAGTGACCTTGTCGCGCGGATGCGATATAGAGCCGAAAGTGTTGTTCTGTGGCGGACCGCTGACTTTCATTCCGTCGCTTCGCAAGGCGTTTGCCGATTATCTGGATCTAAAACCGGAAGATTATGTGGTGCCGAAAGAGGGCAACATGGTACCTGCATGGGGTACGGCTTTGTCGGCTCCCGAAGATGCGCTTCTCACTCCGGTCGGACTCTTGGAGATGCTCGAAAAGGCCGGGGCCGAAAAGTTCGAGCCTACGAACCGTCTGTCGCCTATATTTAAGTCGGAAAAGGAATATGCGGACTGGAAAACGGAGAAAGCAAATAATCCGGTTACGACAGCACCGCTGTCGTCTCATAAGGGCGATGCGTGGCTCGGTATAGATTCCGGATCGACCACGACGAAGATAGTGCTTACCGATGCGGATGACCGGGTGATATTCTCCCGTTATGCGCCCAATGACGGCAATCCTATAAAAGCCGTAAGGACAGGGCTTGAGATATTGGCTGCGGAGTGCATCGAGGCCGGTGTTGACCTGAAGATAAAGGGGAGTTGCGTCACCGGTTACGGCGAAGACCTTATCAAGGCCGCTTTCGGTCTCGACGGCGGCATCATCGAAACGATAGCGCATTATCTTGCGGCTCGGAAGATAGACCCGGATGTGTCGTTCATACTCGACATAGGGGGGCAGGACATGAAGGCGATATTCGTGGACAACGGTGTGCTCAGCCGTATGGAATTGAACGAGGCGTGTTCGTCCGGTTGCGGGTCGTTCATCGAGACGTTCGCCCGCTCGCTCGGCTACTCGCTCGAACAGTTCGCGGGCGAGGCGTGTCTTGGCAAGGCCCCATGCGACCTCGGCACGCGCTGCACCGTGTTCATGAATTCCAAAGTTAAGCAGATGTTGCGTGAGGGAGCGTCGGTCGGGGATATAGCTGCAGGGTTGTCATATTCGGTCATCAAAAACTGTATCTTCAAGGTTCTCAAACTTAAAAAAACGTCGGAACTCGGCGAACATATCGTGGTGCAGGGCGGAACTATGCGTAACGATTCGGTAGTTGGCGCTCTCGAAGCCCTGACGGGTGCGAAGGTCAGCCGGAGCAGTATGCCTGAACTGATGGGTGCTTACGGATGTGCCTTGTGTGCCCGCGAATCTATCGCCCGTCCGGAGGGTGCGACTCCGGAGCAACTGCTCGAAACTGCGGGATATACCACGCGCCAGATACAGTGCCACGGATGCGAGAATGTTTGTTACGTGCATAAATATGTGTTCGACAACGGTAATGTCTTCTATTCGGGCAACAAGTGCGAGAAGGTGTTTTCGAACAGGGGAGAAAAGGCCGAGAAAGGACGCAATATGTCAACTGAGAAATACGGCTTGCTGTTCGACAGACAAATAAAGGAGTTCGGCGGGAAGAAGCTGACGCTTGGTATTCCGCGTGTGCTTAATATGTTCGAAAACTATCCGTTCTGGCATGCGCTGTTCGGAGCGTGCGGCATCGACGTTGTGCTGTCGTCGCCTTCCACCTTCCGTAAATACGAGGAGGGCGTGCATTCCGTAATGTCGGACAACATATGTTTCCCGGCCAAACTGGTGCATAGCCATATATACGACCTCGTTGACAAAAAGGTAGACAGGATATTCTTCCCGTATGTGGTATTCGAGAAGCAGGAGGGGAAACGGTCGCGCAACAGTTTCAACTGCCCTATCGTGTCCGGATACTCGGAGGTTGTGAAGAGTGCCATCGAGCCTTCCGTTCAGGTGGATTCTCCGGTCGTGACGTTCAAGGACCGTAAGCAGGCAGAGGTTTGTTGTGCGGAATATCTCGCTTCGTTGGGCATAGACAAGCGGACGGTCAGGGAAGCATTGAAAGCGGCGTGGACGGCGCAGGAGAAGTTCGAGCGCGGCATACGTGAGAAAAACCGGCAGGCGTTCGAGGAAAGCCGCTCCGCCAAAAAACTGACGATCCTGCTGGCGGGACGTCCATACCATACCGATCCTCTCATACAGCATAAGTTGTCGGACATGATATCAGATATGGGCGTGACTGTCGTGACGGAAGATATCGTGCGCGGCGAGGATACGGATATGCGCGGCGAGGCCCATATGGTAGCGCAATGGGCCTATGTGAACCGTATACTGCATGCGGCCAAGTGGGTGGCGGAACAGGGCGACGACGTACATTTCGTGCAGATGACCTCGTTCGGATGCGGGCCCGACGCTTTCCTGCTTGACGAGGTGAAGACAATACTGAACCGTCGCGGGAAGAGCCTTACGATTCTCAAGATAGACGATGTGAATAACATCGGGTCCATCAAGTTGAGGGTGCGTTCGGTGGTAGAGAGTCTGCGTTTCGGTACGAAAGCGGGACGCGAGACGGATCCGTTCCTGACGACCAAGACGTTTACCAAGGCCGAGCGTAACCGGACGATATTGATTCCTTATTTTACGGATTATATCTCTCCGCTTATTCCTTCTATATTCGAGCTCGCCGGGTACAATGTCGAGGCGTTGCCAGAGAGTGATGCCGCGACAGTGGATTACGGATTGATGTACGCCAACAACGAGGTCTGCTATCCTGCTACGCTGGTAGTCGGAGACCTGCTCAAAGCTTTGGATTCCGGTAAATACGATTTGGACAATACGGCGGTCATAATTACGCAGACCGGTGGACAGTGCCGTGCTTCGAATTATATAGCCCTTATAAAGAAAGGGATAGCCGATGCGGGTTACGCTCAGGTTCCCGTGTTGTCTATGGCGTTCGGTAGCGGATTGATGAACGAACAGTCTGGCTTTACCCTGCCGTGGGCCAAGATAATGCCTGTCACTCTCGCAGCCATTCTTTTCAGCGATTGCATATCGAAGTTCTATTTCGCTTCGGCCGTGCGCGAAAAAGAGAAGGGGGCGGCCATGAAGCTCCGCCTGCATTACCTCAACGAATGTAAGAAAGTGATAGCTACCGGTCGTTCGAAAGACATTTACAAGTTGCTCGAAAAGGCTGCCGAAGATTTCGATAGTATTGTTGAGGATAAAGAGTTGCCCCGGGTGGGTATCGTGGGTGAGATATACCTCAAGTTCAACTCGTTCGCGCATAAGAATATCGTGAACTGGCTTGTAGAGCAGGGGGTAGAGGTCGTTCCGCCGATACTTACCGATTTTTTCATACAGGCGTTCGTGAACCGCAAGGTCAAGAAACAGACACATATAGAAAAGTCGTCGATTCCGGAGTTCCTGCCCGATCTGGCATATTCCATAATATGGAAAAAGATCAGGAGCGTCAACGAGACCTGTTCGCGGTTCCGCTACTTCACTCCTTTCCACGATATATTCAAGACGGCGGAGAACGGGAAGAGCATCGTTACGCTGTCCGCACAGTTCGGCGAGGGATGGTTGTTGCCGGCCGAAGTTGTGGGGTATGCAGAGCAGGGGGTAAATAACGTGATAAGCCTCCAGCCGTTCGGATGTATAGCCAACCATATAGTTTCCAAAGGAGTGGAGAAGAGGATAAAGAAACTCTATCCTGATATGAACCTACTGTCTCTTGATTTCGACAGCGGCGTGAGCGATGTGAACGTTACGAACCGTCTTATGCTGATGACGAACAACATGAAATGAGATGAAAGAGAAGATGACAGAAGTCGAAAGCGACATACTTGAGGCGAAAATCGTCGAGGCCGCCAAAGAATTGTTCATCCGCAAGGGGTTCGAGCAGACGAGCATGAGCGATATAGCTCAGGCTGCCGATATAAACCGTACTACGCTGCACTACCATTTTCGGACCAAGGAAAAAATGTTCCAAGCGGTATTCGGCTCGATAGTGCTTTCGTTCCTGCCGAGAATACAGCTCATTTTTGATGAAGAGGCTACTTTTATGGAAAAATTGTCTAAGGCATTGGACGAATATTTTTCTATCTTTACCGCTAATCCGTTTCTTCCGAGGTTTATAATCAGTGAGATACAGCGGGATGTGGACCATTTGCTGCATGTGGGACGGGTTATGCACCTCGATCACTACCTAAGGGCCATAGGCAACGTCATCGAAGACGAGATGGCGCGCGGGAACATAAAGACGATACCGCTGCCGGAAGTGTTGATAGCGTTCATGAGCAGCGTGACCTACCCTTTCCTCTCGAAGAACCTCATCATAGCGTTGTTCTACGAGGATGAATCGGGGTTCACCGATTGTTTCCTCGTTCGCTGGAAGCAGCGCATACTGCGGCAGATGCGCGACCTGTTGGCGGTGGAATAGGCGTAGTTGTGCGATGATATAGTGCCGTTGAACTGTTAATTGTTTGTTATGAGGGTTATGTTTATGATAGTGATGTTCGCGGCTATCGCGGGGTTGAACGCATACGTTCTGTACAGGGTGTGGAACATGCTGCCGCCTGTGGTGTGGCTGCGCTGGGCGGCGTTGGCCGTCGGGGTATTGGCGTTCGTATCTTTTTTCGCATCCGTGCTGATGGGCGACGGTTTCCCGCTTGGGCTGACTACGGTTATGTACAAACTGGGTACTTCTTGGTTTTTCATAGCCTTGTATATGGCGATGATGTTCCTCGTGCTGGACCTCTTCAGGGTGACGCACCTTTTGCCGGTCGGAAAATTCATGTACGGGAGTTGGAGCGGGGCTATCGGTATGGCGGTGGTGACGATTGTCATTTTCGGCGCGGGAAATATCAATTACCACAACAAGCGGCGTGTCGAGATAACGATAGATACACACGGGAAGTTGGCTCGCCCGATGAAAATAGTAGCCATGAGTGACCTGCACTTGGGATATGGCATCGGCAACGGTGAGTTCGCAAGGTGGGTAGGTAAGGTGAATGCGGAGAAGCCGGATATTATTCTTATTCCCGGCGACGTGATAGATAACAGCCTGACTCCGCTCGTGGAGACCGGAACGGCAGGTGTATTGCGGCGTTTCAATGCAAAGTACGGCGTGTGGGCGTCGCCCGGCAACCACGAATACATATCGGGCGTAGGCGAGAGTCTCGATTTTCTGCATAGTGCTGGCGTGAATGTCCTGCGCGATTCCGTTGCATTGGTAGACAGCAGTTTGTATGTAGTTGGCCGCGACGACATGACGAACAGGGGGCGTAAACGATTGGGCGACCTGACAACCGGATTGGACGGAGACAAGCCGGTGATAGTGTTGGATCACCAGCCTGTCGAACTCGGACAGTTGATAGGCAGCGGGGTGACGCTCCAACTCTCCGGACATACTCACAGAGGGCAGGTGTGGCCTATATCGTGGATTACGGATGCCATATTCGAAAGATCGCACGGCCTGTTGGAGAAGGACGGCACGTATGTTTATGTGAGTTCGGGCATGGGTATCTGGGGCGGAAAGTTCCGTATCGGGACCCGTAGCGAGTATGTGGTTATCAATCTGAAATAGGTCAGTACGGAGTCTTTGTGTATATATTTTAACAGGACGTTATGAATCGGGTTTTAGCATTTGCGATAGCGGTTATTCTGTGCGTGGGAGTTTCTTTTCATTCAGATGCACAGCAAACGAGTGCTGGGGTTAATATTGCTGATATTAACCATGCTATTGCATCGTTGAACAGAAGGGTTAATCGTCTTATAAAGAGGGAAAAATCATTGGCTAAAATTAAAGGCTTGCGGCAGTTTCATGTTTTATGGGATGGTGTTCTTGATTTGGACGAGTGTTCGGCAGAGGAACTTGCCGACGGCTCTTTTTTGACCAATAACCATTTTTATAACGACTATTATTACGTTCGCCCGCGGTTTAAATTAGCTCCTCGAAGGCCATACACCAAAACACATACATTTATAACTGATTTTAGCGGCAATCTTTTAGCTTATGCAGATGCAAGAGCCATCTGGACATGGTCGCACGAGTTGTTCAATCAAGATTTATCGAGACTATTTTTTGAAGAAGATATTGTTTTGGCTTTCTATTGTTCGGGGGTGGCTACCGGACGTTTTGTGGCGCTGAAAGATAACGGTGACCTCATCGCTGTTGAACAGACTGTGAAAGGGCTCATTGTTAAATCGTGGGAAGAATTTTTGCAATCGTATCTTGCTAAGAGGAATAGCAAGGATAAATAGGGCTCGTATATGTATTTACTGCTGAGCAGGCGGGATTTACGCGTGATACTGCTTGTTGGGAAGGAGACATGATGTTCGCATCGGATGCAGTGGATGCGGCGACGCAGATATATCGGAACTGTCGGCACGTTTATGTGGCACTTTGTTTGTTCCGGCATGATGTAACTTAATGATAAATTGAAAAAGTGGGGGTAGTTTATGAATTGGGACGAGTTGTTGACTCCGTTTAATATAACTCTGGCGATACTTGCGTTGTCGGCGGTGTTCTTTATGAGCGGAAAGGTGCGTGCCGATCTGGTGGCGCTGTGCACCATGCTGGCGCTGATGTTGTTCGGGATATTGGAGCCGGAAGAGGCGTTGCAGGGGTTCGCTGACAAGGTCGTGATAATGATGGTGGGGCTGTTCATCGTCGGTGCGGGTATCTTCAGGACGGGACTTGCCAAAATGATAAGCGGGCATATACTGAAGATGGCAGGAAGCAGCGAGAACAGATTGTTTGTACTCGTGATGCTCGTGACGGCGATAGTGGGGGCTTTCGTCAGTAACACTGGCACAGTGGCGGTCATGATGCCCATAGTCATCAGTATGGCTGCAAGCGCGAATATAAATCCGAGGCGTTACTTGATGCCTATGGCGTTCGCCAGCAGCATGGGTATGTTCACTCTCATCAGTACGCCGCCCATACTGTTCGTACAAAAGGAGATAGAGCGGTATAGCCCTCCGCTCGAACCGATGGGATTCTTCACCTTCGCACCCATCGGATTCGTGATATTGACGGTCGGTGTGGTCGTGCTGTTCTTTATGAGCAGGCTGCTGAAGACGAAGAAGAAAGAAGAGGCATCGCAAGAGGGCCGGGGACGTTCGCTTTCGGAGTTGGTGGAAGAGTACAAGATTTCGACACAGTTGTATAAGTTGGTCGTTCCGGCTAAGTCGCCGTTGGTGGGCAAAACCATCGAGGAATCCAAGATTGCGACCAGCTATCTGGTCAGCATCGTAAAGATATTGCATAAGGCGCCGACGGGGCGCATCATAAAGAATCCGGTAGTTGAGGTTGCGGAGCCTTCGTCGGTGATAAAGTCCGGCAATGTCCTCTATTGTCGCGGCAGCCAAGAGAACATAGACAGGTTTGTCGAGGAGATGTCGTTGTCGGCCGAAAAAATATCGCGCCGTGAGGCGAACGAGTATTTCGGGGATTACGGCTTGGCCGAGGTCTATATAATACCGACGTCGAAACTTATCAATAGTACCGTGAGAGAGAGCCGTTTCCGTGAAAAGTATAATGTGACCGTGCTGGGAGTGAAGCAAAAGGGCGATTATAAGATCTCGGAGGTCAAGGATGTCAAGTTGCAGGCCGGTGACGCGCTGTTGATACAGGGGCCGTGGGAGCAGATTGCGGGTATGGCCGAGAAGCAGACCAATTTCGTGGTCATCGGACAGCCCGCCAAGGAGGCGGCCAAGGTCACTCTGGACATCAAGGCTCCGATAGCGGCATTCATAATGTTGCTGATGATAGCTGCGATGGTGCTGAAGGTGGTTCCCGATGTGGCGGCAGTGCTTGGTGCAGCGGTGTTGATGATCGTTACGGGATGTTTGCGTAACATGGAGGAGGCTTATAACAGCATAAATTGGAGCAGCATAGTGTTGATAGGCTCTATGATCCCGATGGCTGCGGCTTTCGAGAAGACAGGGGTTACGGCGTTTATTGCGGATTGGCTGCTCAACGGGCTTGGCGACATAGGTCCGCAAACGTTGCTGGCCGTGATATATTTGGCGACCTCGATATTGACGATGTTTATGAGCAACTCGGCTACGGCCATGTTGTTCATACCTATCGCCATGCAGGCAGCATTGGGCATGGATGCCAGTCCTTATCCGTTCTTGTTTGCCGTGGCGGTTTCGGCAAGCATGTGTTTTGCCTCGCCGTTCTCTACTCCGCCCAACGCATTGGTTATGAGCGCGGGGAAATATACGTTCAAGGACTATATCAGGGTTGGGCTTCCGTTGCAGGTGGTGATGGGGATCGTGATGATATTCGTGATTCCGTTGTTGTTCCCATTCTGATAGAGGGCATTGATTGCGTTATATGGCCGCGCCTTAGGGTGCGGCTTTTTTCGCGTTGTATTCTGTTTTTTTGCGACAGGATTGTTCGTTTTCGTTCACTTTTGTACGCTATTTGCATTGGTTATTAGTGAAGCGATAATTAACGAATAAATATTTACTGTTATGGAAGACAAGAAGAAAACATCATGTTGTTGCTCGTGCGAGGCAGGGTTTAAGGAAGAGATCAAGAATCTGGAAGATCAGGCTCAGGCCCCGACACAAAAGGAACACGACGAGAAGCACCGGGAACTTGACGAAGCTTTTGAGGTAGAAAAAGAAAAATAGTACTGTGTGTAGATGTGCCGCATGGCCCCGGCACATTATGCCGGGCCTTTCGTTACAAGTTCGGCTGTCAAATGCTGCATAAAATGGCATGACTATTGATATTCAATGTTATGGCATATATGCTTTGATATAAACAGAAGATAAATTAAACTACTTTATTATGTATTGGTTGTGGTATATCATTATCGGAGCGGTGGCCGGATGGCTTGCCGGGCTGATAGTTAAGGGATCCGGTTCTGGATTTTTGCTTAATATCGTCATCGGTATAATCGGCGGTGTCCTCGGCGGATGGCTTTTCGGACTTATGGGTATTGTGAGCATCAATATGTGGGGTAGCCTGATAACGTCTATTGTGGGCGCTATCGTGCTGTTACTCATAGTGAGCCTTGTTACGCGTAGGAGAGAATGAGTTCGGGCCGCATGTTTCGTGAATTTGAAAATAGCCGACTATTGATTTGGTCGGCTATTTTTTTGTTGCTGGATCGTATGATATAATTAGTTCATCATGTAGATTTCATTATTAGCCTGCTTTGAAATGTGTTTGTTGTAGTTGTTCTTTGCATGGCGACACTCTTGCAATATTTGGTTGCGTCCGGTCCTTAGAAAGGGTATCCGATGGCCAGATGGTATCCGGGTTCGAAAGACGGTATGTTGTAATAGCCTTTCTTGCCAGTATCGTAGGGGAGGTGTAGACCGATACCTACGTCGAAACGGATGAGCAGGAAAGATAGGTCGTAACGCAGGCCGGCGCCGGTTCCTGTAGCTATCGACTTGAAGAAATTGCCGCAGCCTATCTTGCCTCCGTCGCGATTCTTGCCGTCCTGACGGTCGGGGTCGTCCTTGAGCAACCATATGTTTCCGGCATCGAGGAAAACAGCCCCTTTCAGTCCGCCGGCTATGCCGAAGCGGAATTCGACGTTGGCTTCCAGTTTGATGTTACCCGTCTGGTCGAACCCGCGAAGGTTTTCCGTCTGACCTGTCTCCTCATTGCCGCTTTCTTCGGGATTGTAATTGCCCGGGCCGATAGTACGTATGGTGAATGCCCTGATGCTGTTTGCCCCGCCTATGTAGAATTGTTCTGTGTAGGGTAGGACCTCGGAGTTGCCGTACGGGTGGCCTATGCCGGCAAAGAACCTGACTGCGAGTGTATTGTCGCGTTTGCCTATCTTCTTGTAGTATCTGAAATCGGAAGTCAGCTTTACGAACTGCGAGAATTCGCTGCCGAACAGTTCGCCGGGCTTCTTCTTGCCTGCCAGCGACCATATCCCTGCGAATATGTTGCCGGCACTGGTGATGGTGGAACTCCACAGTATCTTGTCCGCCTCTTCGCGCCCTGCCGGTTTGTTTAATGTATATGTGTAGGATGCCGAGGGTATGAATTGGTCGTCGAAACTGAGGGCGAGGAACGGCCGCGACGCGAGTATGTCACGGAACTGGTCGGTCTTGTTGAACGTATGGTTGTATGTGAATTTGAATAGGGTGAGGTTGTGGTACGACGTGGGCGATGTCTGGAAGTCGTATGCCATGCCCATGTTGAATGAAGACATAGAGAAATAACTGGCCCTCCTCAGAATATTGACACCGAGATTGAACGTCGTGCGTGCCCCGTGTTTGCCGCGTGGGATGAATCGGGGAGCTATGAGTCGCGGAAATGCCAAGGAGGTGTTCAGCCCCGCTTCGTATGAGTTCATCGAGGGAGTGCCGCCGGTGCTTGAGTTTCCTGTCTGCCATTCGTAGGCGCCGTTAAGACGGACGGTGAACACCTCTCCGCCGTGGAATGCGTTCTTGTTTTTCACCGAGAACATTGCACCCGGGCCTATGAAACTGCTCGATTTATGGGAGAAGTCCACTTCGAATTCCGCTTCGAGCGGCTGGTCGAACGCCGCCGATATGTTCATGTCCATCCTGTCGCCCGGTTTCAGGGAGTCTAATGGCGACACTTCGAGATTCACGTACCGGAATATGCCGAGCCGAGTGAGATTCGTGAGCGTGGTATTTATGTCGCTGAGTCTCGCCGGTTTGCCTGGTTCGATGGTAAGCGAACGGGCCAGCACCTTGGGCCTTATCTTTCGCGGCTGCTGGTAGCGTATTTTGATTCCGTTGTAACTTGTCGTATCCGGTCGGCCGAAACCTTGCGAATTAAGCAGCGAGACAGAGATGTCGCCTATGTTGTATGGTTGCAGCGCCGCCTGTGGGATTCCTTGTGCGAGGACCATGTGCAGGTCTACGTGCTGCTTCTGCACGACGGTGTCGGCGAGATATTCTATGTAGTCGGGCCTGAAATAGTAGTAGCTTTGTTCGCGCAGCCGATTGGTGATGCGGACGCGCTCGCGCATCAGCGAGTCTATGTTATACTGCGCTCCGACCTTGATGCTCGATGAGCCCTGCATGGCGCTGATCGCCCGTGTTACGGGCCCCTGTATGGCCGGGAATTCGACATTTCCGTATGTCCACGGGTCGCCCATCTCCACACGGTAGCTGACACGCGATTTTTTGGGATTGCGTTGCTGTATTATTTCGTATGTGGCGCGTGCTCCGAAATACCCGTGATTGTCGAGTATGTCTTCGACAAGTCGCACGCGTAATTCTGGTTTGACATCGGATATCAATACCGGCTGCTTGGCCATTGTGCGGTAGAGCCATGCCTTTATCCCTTTTCTTTTGTCGGTTTGCAGCGAGTTCCACGCCCACAGTCCTATGGGGAACGGGGTGCGGATGTAGGGGCTGTAAAGCGGGTTGTTGGGCTTCACCGAAAGCGGCTCCTTTACTGCCGATTCGACACTGCCGGGGATGTCCTCTCCGGTTACGGATTCTATGGTTATCTTCCTGACGCCGGTGTATAGCATGTCGTTGTCGCCAAGTCGTTTCGTCGTGGAGCACGAGGCCAGCGCGAGCGCGGATACTGCAATCCCGATTATAATATGTGCGTATCTTTTCATCGTCATGTTTTCCGCTATTCGTTATTGGTCCGGCTCTCCTCGGAGCGTGGTGCATCCGCATCGTCGTCTTTCGTGGCCGCGGCCGGCACTTGTGCCGGAACGGTGCTGTCTCTCTCGGTGGGTATCAGTGGCCCCTGATTCTGCCTGCGGGCCGGATCTATGCCTTTTTCGAGCTCCTCCTCGCGAATCTTACGGCGCTCTTCGCGGGCTTTCTGCCGTTCCCTCCTGATGGCAGGATCGGGTATGAGGCGGAACAATTCCCTGATCCTGTTCATCTTTTTGCGTAGGACGAAACCGGCCCCTGTCTCAACAATTTCCCCCTCGAGGATGCTCTCCTGCGTATTGTAACGGTACACCTTGATGAACATATTGTCGCGTTTAGTGAGGCGGTACTCGATGGATATGTCGTCCACTATGTTCTCGGTAGTGCTTTCGGCCGTAGGGTCGTCGGTGACGCTGCCGCCTATCGTCACCTTGAACCTGTCGTTGAACAGGCTCTTGGAGACGCTGTACGAATAGTCCGTGTGGCTTGTGCCGGTACCGTCCTCGATGGTGTCGATGCCGACCGACAACTCCACTCCTTTCAGATTGTTCCGAGCCCACTGGTTGAGCTCCTTCGAGATGAAGTCCCCGATCTGTTCGTTTATGTCGAATCCTGCGCTCTGGCTCTCCGTGCCGGTGGCTTCGTTGACATACTGGTTGGTTATCAGCAGGTAGATGGCTTTTGACGAACGCTCTTCGGCAGTCATGTTTTCGAGTTCGGTCTGTATGTCGCTGTTGCTGGGCGCTTCGAGGTCGAATGTCAGGGCCATGTTCTCAAGTGAATTTTTGATGGAGACTATGACGTTGAACGTAACCATCTTGGGATCGCCGCCCGTTTGTAGAATCCTTACCTGCGTAGGCTCGGTCGCCGTTATGTTGAACGACGGTTCGGCCAACTCTCCCGTCCATTCTACGTAGCTGCCGTCGTCTATGTCGAATGTCTTTTGCGATATTACCGGGAGCTTGTACACGACCGATCCTCCCGACAGGGTATAGCGGCCTGTCAGGCGCGTGTCTCCCTGACTGTTCATGGAGTATGTCAACGCTCCGTCTCCGGCCAGTTCGATGCGGTTGTTGCCGTTCTCGGACAGGTTGACGGTCGCCCTCACATTGTCCTGCACATCGACGTTTACCAGCATGTCGATACTGCTCTGGCGGCGCAGCGGGACTGAATCCTGCTGTACCCATGTCTCCACGTCGGCGAACGACACGAACGTTACGATGTCCTGTTTCGCGTCCTCTACTTCGAGAGGGGAGTCGCGCATGGTGTAGTATATGTTCGTCCGACTCAGCAGGTTTACGTTGCCCCTTATGACCAGTGCGTCTATCGGGCCGCGCAGTCGTATGTCGGTATCCAGCGCCGCGACACCGTATATCTGAGACCCTCCGCTGCGTGACGAGTTTACGGCTTCGAAGTTGGCGGCGAACAGTTCCAGATCGGCTCGCATGGCTGAGAAGTCGCGTATATCGACGTTTCCGTCAAGCGACAGTTTCTGGTTGTTCGGTGCTATAAGCCCGAATTCGTTGAAGTTCACACGTCCGTTGTCTATGGTTATCCTCTGGTCGGAGATCTTGTATGTCGTGCCTATCATCGGAACGGTCAGGCGCGCGTCCTTGAATGCAAGCCCCCCTTTCATGCCGAGACGGTCTATGGTCCCGGTCAGCTTTAGCTCGCCATTGGCTGTTCCGCTCAACCGTGCCATATCCGCGGGCAGGAATGCGTTGGCAAGATTGAGCTGAAGGTCGGGGATGGACACATTCATATCTATCGCCCCCGTGTTGGCTACGTCGTACGTTCCTTTTGCCGAGAGAGCCGTTTTATCGTTCGCAGACAAGAGCAGGTCGAGTTCCCACAACTCCTTGCTCGTGTTGGCCGTGGCTCCTAACGCTATGTTGCCTACCTTGTTACCGGCGTATTTCAGATTGTCGACGGCAAACGTCAGGTCTCCTCTTATGATGTCGCCGGACAGGCATACGGACCCGCTGCCGCCGAGTATGCCTTCCGCAGGAGGCGGGGCGGGGAACAGGGCCAACGCTTCGCCTATATTGATACCCGAGATGTCGAATCTTATCGATCCCGGCGGTATGCTGTCGCGTTCGACCGACGTTATCCTGAAATATTGGTCCGCATTGCTGCCTTCCAAACGGAGGTCGGCCTCCATGCGTTTGTCGAAATGGAACGTGAAGTAATTGTCTTTGTTTACGCTCCATTTGCGATATCCGAATACGGGATTTATAGGTGTGAGCGTTGCCCGCACGGCGGAGTCGAGCAGTTCGGCGGTTATGCCGAATTGGAATCCCGTACTGTCCGCGCGGTCGCGTTGCCTGAGGTTTGCCGACATTGTTTTGCCGGACAGCGATCCGCCGATGCCGATGAAGGCCATTTTGTCCATATTGCCCGGCCGGTTACGAAGGCGTAGCCCGTATACCAATTTCTCCTCGTATTGGCCGAGCCATACGTTGAGTGTGTCGAGCGTCATTCCGCCCGTGCGTAGTCCGTTGATGATTATTCCGGCCGCTACAGGGACTTTGGGACCGTTGCCTGTCGAGAGCGCCACTTTGTTGAAATCTACGCCTGTTGTGTACAGGTACTCTCGCAACGGGTTCTTGCGTTGTGCCGAAAAATCCAGTCGGAAAGCCGGCAGAGCTTCGCGTATGGGCCTCATGTCTATGTCGAGGGAGTCGATCTGGCTGGCGAGTATTCGTGCTGCGGCGTTGAAGCCGTTTGCTATGGAGGTAATCGACTCGGACGATTTGAAGTCAAGTTTGAGGTCGCCCGACGCCACCCCGGCGGTCACCGAGCTGCTGTCGGCCGATGCCTTGATGGTTGTCAATCCTATTCTCTCAGTGCGGACGCCGTGTTTGATGCTGACGGAATCAAACGTGACGGCGGCGTTGTATATGCTGTCGATTGTCTGGGCCGAGGCGGAGGCATCAAATGCGAGAGATACGGACAATGGAGTGCTTGCGAATCCTATGGCCTCTATATCTGCCATGCCTATTACGCCTTTTATGGAGGCGGCATAAAGACTGTCGCGCAACTCGCCGCCGATGTCGAGGTCGAACTGTAGTGCGTCGCTCTTGCTGGACAAGTTGCCCGATAATATGTGTTCTTTCAGCGCGGCGTTGAGCGAGATGTCTGAGAAATCGTAGCCGTTGTAATCGAATCGGTCTATTGCCGCCGAGATTTCTGCCGCAGTGTTGTTGCCGGTCGGATTGAAGCTGTTGCCTTTTGCCGACAGGCTCAATGTCGCCAATCCGAGCGAGTCGTGCGGCAGGAATGTGCCCAACGGAAGTTTGTCGATAGTGAGTTCCGCCGTGTAGGTCTCCGAACGGGTGTTGAGGTTGCCGAGTATTTCCATGCGGCCCGAGTCTGCCGTAAGGATCAGATGCGGCGCGTATTCGTTACCCGATGCGGCTATCGTACCATTTAATGTGATGATCTCGGGGAAGCCGATACCGCTTGTGCTGTCGGGCAGGAATCCATTTATTATATCCAGATTGCGGAACGTTCCGGATAGCGACAGGTTGCCTGCGAGGTTGTCCGGGGCGGTAACCGACTTGACGTTGCCTTTGACGCGCAAGTCGATGTGTCCGGGCATTTGTGCCTGTAATGTCCCGACGGTTATGTTTCCGAGCGTACCCGACATCCGGCTGTTTAGCGAGAATGTTTTTTTTCTCAACGAGTTCCGCGTGGAGGCGTCTGCCGGATATAGTATAAATGCGTCTGCCGCCGATATGTCGGCAGTCAGGTCGGCCGATAGCTTTGCGGTTGGTTCCATGGCGAGCAACGTCGCGTCCGCTTTTGCGTCGGCTTTTATGCGTGATGATGGCGTATGCAGTTCGAATCCGCCCAGAATGATGGCCGACGAGTCCATCGAGAAACGGCCTGATGTCTCTGTTATTTCAAGACCGGACCGTTCGAGCAGAGTAAGCGACACGATGTCGGCAGAAATCGCCGAGCCGCGGTTGAAAACCGAGTCGATGCGTAGATTGATGGATGCGGTCTCTATGTGCGATGGGTCGAACCCTTCGGCCGGTTCACCGTGGAGTGTTCCGTAGCGTGCCGAGTTGTCGTTCAGTTCCAATCTTGCCAACCGTACCGTCCACGGTTTGCTTACCGGTTCTGCTGATGCTTGTGGGGATTGTTCTTCTGAGGGTGCGGATACGCTTGTCGTGTCGGTGAGATAGGCGTATGAGCCGTTGTCGATACGGAGCGAGTTTAGGTTGATTTCCTGTTTCCCGAGATCCAGCAACAGGTCTTGCAGGCGTCCTGTCGCGACCGACGCAGTTAACTCTGTCGTGTCGGGTGCCGTGTGCATTCTGAATTGCACGTCGTTGATACCGAGCGTCTGGAGAGCGATACTCCACGCCGCGGATGTCGTATCTGTCGCTGTGGTGTCCGGCATGGCTTTGCTTTCGCCGAGGTTCAGTGAGATGTCGGCTTGCTTGATTGCGATAGAGCCTACGTTGAGCCGCTCTTTGGATAGCCGTGCGCTGGTGTTGTCGATAGTGAGGCTGCCGAGAGTCCCTATAATCTGCATGTTAGATATAGAGTCGCGGTAGTTGGCCGCTACGTCCTTGAGGCGAAGGCCGGGAACTACTATCTCTCCGTGAAAGAGCGGAGCTATGGCCACTCCGGTTTTGAGTGAACCTACGTGGACGAGCGTATCTCCTTCTGTGGTTATGATGGTGGTGTTGTCTATCGAGAGCCTTAACGGGAATTTAAGCCTGATCTGGCCTATCGTCAAGTGCATGCCGGTGTTTTCGGACAATATTTGTGCGGTCTTGTCCTTGATCAGGTTCTGTACGGGAGGCATGTATACGAGGACCGACACAAGCAGCAATAGCCCCACGAAGGCGGCTATTATCCACATGAATATTTTAAGGATTCGTTTTAAGATTCGCATGTATCAGTTTTGTATAAAACTCTGCAATACAAAGGTAGTGCCGATTGTCCGAAATTTGACATTCAATCGCGAAAAACCTGTCGTAAGCACGCGTTTTGAAAGCATCTGCAAGCCGGAACAGTTTTCGAATGTTGTCTACCAGTCTTTGTATGGATGCTGCGACAGCATGGCGTTGTAATATTTCGCCTCGGAGGTAACCTCCCGCCCGAGCCAAGACGGCCGTTCGAATTTTTCATCCGCCGATCCGAGTTCCAGTTCGGCAACTACGAGTCCTTCGTTGTCTCCGTGAAACTCGTCAACTTCCCATTTGCGACCGTTCGCTGCCGGAATTATGAAGCGTATCTTGTCTATCTTTCCTCGCTCGCACAGTTCAAGCAGGTTGCGGGCGTCGCCGACATCTATTTCTTTCTCCCATTCGAACCGTGTCGTGCCCGTTATGTCGCTTTGGCCTTTGATGGTAAGAAAGCCTCGCTCGCCTTTCACGCGTATGCGAACCGTGCGTTCGGGAGCCGAAGAGAGGTAGCCTTGTGCTATGTGTACACTATCGACGGCTTCGTGTTTGAACTCTCCGGTGACTAAAAATTTGCGTTCTATTTCTTGCTCCATTTTTATATATATAGTGTGTTTATGTTCGTGCGCTACGGTTAAAAGAGCTATATTTTCGTGAATGTGACTCTATTACATGAATTTTACAATCTAACGTATCTTTCCTTACATAATAATCTGCACAATTGAACTTAGTTGCAACTAAAATTTACATCCATGATTTGCTTTGAAGAATAGACATCTTTTTCCAATACATTGTTTGTTTTGTGCAGAGTAGTGACAAATTATGTGTGATTTCTCCATTTCGATTTGAAAATATTCCGTTACAAAATCAATAGCAGTAAGAATTGATAAGAAAGAATTTCGTTTGCAGCATCTGGGGCCGCCTACGTCTCCGATTTTCCCGAGTGATTTTGATGTCATTTGATGTGACAACGCAAAAGGTTCATTCTCTAATGGTGTGGATCTTGAAATAATAGATATGAACATTCCAGTACTGATTCCCGCACCACAAGCACCCCAAAAACCACAAGCTCCACCGGGTACACTTTTCCCACGATTCAACATTTCAATCAATGAACCCTGAAGTTCTATGATCCCTCCGGCATTTTTGTACGCTGTCAAAAGAGCCGAGCCAACCATTACATGGTGCTCCGGTCCGTGCATATGGCAAAATGGCATATGCATCATTTTTTCTATAATAGTAAACGGGTTCTTTGATGTTTCATTCATACATAACTCTATAATTGAGTCCAACCCCTGTGTATGGCATTCGTTGCATACATAGTGCCCTTGAATACATTTGGTTTTACTGTTTTCTTGTTTGTGACATATTGCACATTCCATAAAAACATCGGCTTCCAGATATTCCAGTGGAGCCTTGCATATCAAACACTCTTCTTTCATTGACTTTTTTTCCTAATTTTAGTTTGTCAATTGGATTTTAATGTCTTTGTCTGTCATTTGTAATGTGTGGCTGTAAGACAGTTTGCAATGGAGATACAAATTCGAGACGGAACGATAAAATTAGTCAATATTATTCTTTTCCTCTAACGTAGTATATGCTATGCGTCGTGTATGTGCCTGTTCTGCGGTGTTTTTTGACATATATGTAGCAATTTGAACAAAAATTACTATTTTTACGCACCGCGAAACGAACTTGAATTATTAACCTTTGCTCTAATAAAACCGAAACTTTGAAGCGTATAGCGATATTGTTTGCCGCGATTCCGATGGCATACGCGTGTATGGCGCAGACGTCATACACCGCCCGGGACTACCGGGAGATGGCAGCAGCCACGATAGACAGTATATATAAGTATTATTCCGTCGAAGGGACTACGCTCCTGAGCGAGAATTACCCGTTCGACGCCGATTATGTCGCAGGCTACCTGAGTCAAGACGCTCCGGTAGACCATAGCGGTCGGCGGCCTTTCGCGTTCTTGTGGCCTTATTCCGGTACGCTGTCGATGACTGCCGCTATGATGGACGCTACGAAAGGTAAAAAATACCGGAGATTGTTGGAGGATAAGGTTCTGCCCGGACTTGAACAATATTTCGACGACAGGCGCACACCGGCCTCGTATGCTTCCTACATAGTGAAGTCCGATCCGAATGCCGGACGTTTTTATGACGACAACGATTGGATCGGTCTCGATTTCGTGGATTTGTACGAATTGACGCGTGCGAAAAAATTTCTGCACAAAGCCGAGATAGTTTGGAAGTTCATAAAAGACGGTACGGACGACAAATTGGGCGGCGGTGTCTATTGGAGCGACGAAAAGCGTTCCAAGAATACGTGTTCGACTGCTCCGTCGGCGGTCATGGCTATGAAACTATATATGGCTACGGGCGAGGAGAAATATCTCGTGTCGGGACAGTCTCTCTACAAATGGGCTAAAAGCGTGTTGCAGGATAAGAACGACCATCTTTATTATGACAACATATCCGTACGGGGTCATGTAGACCATCGCAAGTTCGCATATAACAGCGGACAGATGTTGCAGGCGGCCGTGTTGCTGTACAAGGCTACCAAACAGGAAAAGTATCTGAACGATGCGCGGGAAGTGGCCGAGTCGTGCTATAACTATTTTTTCCGGGAGTTCCATCCGGAAGGAGGCGAGCCTTTCCGCGTACTTCGGAGCGGCAGCACATGGTTTAATTGCATAATGTTTCGCGGATTTATCGAACTTTATGGCGTAGATAAGGCAGAAAAGAAGTATATTAATGCGTTTGAAAAAAGTCTTTCGTATATTTGGGACCACGGACGTTCTGCCGAAGGATTGTTTTCGCAGGATTTCACCGGCCGCCGTCAGGATAAACACAAATGGCTGTTGACGCAGACGGCTATGGTGGAGATGTTCGCGAGGATGTCGGTTTTGAAGGCTGATAAGTAATATAACCATAAACTAAAACGATTAAAAATGAAGAAACTACACATTGCAGGGTTGTTTGCCGCCGCGACTGTTATGTCGGTAGGCGTCGGCGTCGCTCAGCAGGACGATGCTGGCTATGCCGGGCAGATGACTGCAGAGATGATGGAAGCTGTTGGAAATGCTATGGCTTCCGGTGAGATGTATGCTGTCAATAATGCCGTGCAGCTCGACGCCGTGCAGGAAATTTTCAACAGGTCGGGAGTTGCCGATTACAGCAAGACCAACCGCCCTCCAAAGGCGGACCGCCTTTTCACATCTCAGGCCGTAGAAAACGAGATCGTGCGTGTCAAAGGATTGCTGACGAACGCCAAATTGCGTTGGATGTTCGAGAACTGTTTTCCCAATACGCTCGACACTACCGTATATCCGCGTAAGGACGAGAACGGCAAAGACGATACGTTCGTTTATACCGGCGACATACATGCGATGTGGCTCCGCGACTCCGGCGCACAGGTGTGGCCTTATGTGCAACTCGCAAACAGCGATCCGGAATTGAAAGCGCTTTTGGCCGGTGTTATCCGCCGCCAGTTCAAGTGTATCAACATCGACCCGTATGCGAATGCGTTCATAGATCCTAACGATCCTACGCCTAACCACCAGTGGATGAGCGATAAGACTGATATGAAACTGTCGCTCCACGAACGCAAATGGGAGATCGACTCGCTTTGTTATCCGATCCGTCTGGCTTATCATTATTGGAAGACTACCGGTGACGCTTCGATATTCGACGAACATTGGGTAGCCGCTATCACTAACGTGCTTAAAACTTTCAAGGAACAGCAGCGCAAGGATGGCAAGACACCGTACACTTTCCAGCGCAAGACCGAGCGCCAGCTCGACACGGTAAGCAATGACGGCAAGGGACAACCGGTTAATCCGGTGGGCCTCATATGTTCGTATTTCCGCCCGTCGGACGACGCTACACAGTTCCTTTTCCTCGTGCCGTCTAACTTCTTCGCTGTAAGCTCGCTCCGCAAGGCTGCCGAAATACTTACGGAGGTCAACAAGAACGAAGCGCAGGCGAAAGAGTGCCTCGCATTGGCCGATGAAGTGGAATACGCACTTCAGAAATATGCTGTTTACAAACACCCGAAATACGGTAAGATTTACGCTTTCGAAGTCGATGGTTTCGGAAACCAGTACCTTATGGACGATGCCAACGTGCCGAGCCTGTTGGCTATGCCTTATCTGGGCGACGTGAGCGTGAAAGACAAGATCTACCAGAATACTCGTAAGTTCGTTTGGAGCGAGGACAACCCGTTCTTCTTCAAAGGTACTGCCGGCGAAGGTATCGGCGGTCCGCACATCGGTTACGACATGATTTGGCCTATGAGTATCATGATGAAGGCGTTCACGAGCCAGAACGATCAGGAGATACAGGAATGTTTGCAGATGCTTGTGGATACCGATGCCGGAACGGGCTTCATGCACGAGTCGTTCAACAAGAACAATGCTGCCAAGTTCACACGCGAATGGTTCGCATGGCAGAACACCCTCTTCGGAGAGCTCGTTCTGAAACTCGTTAACGAAAACAAGCTGGATTTGCTGAACTCCATCAAATAGTTTATTGGAATTAATCTACGAGAGATGCCCGACGCTCAAACGTCGGGCATCCGTATTTTTATTACTTTTGTTCATACTAAATAATAACATATAAGTGCTATGACAATAGAAACCGTTTATCAGGGCGGGCTGCGTTCGGAAGCCACCCATCTCCAGTCAGGAACCAAGATAATTACAGATGCGCCGACGGACAATCACGGCAAGGGCGAATCGTTCTCTCCGACCGACATGGTAGCTGCGGCTCTGGGGAGTTGTATGCTCACGATTATGGACCTTACGGCCAGCCGGTTGGATATCGACCTCAAAGGGACGCGCCTAGAAATCACCAAGATCATGGCTGCCGACCCGCGGCGTATCGCCGAGATAAAGATAGACTTCTACATGCCGGGAGATTACGACGACAAATGCAAAGCCATGCTCGAACGTGCGGCGCATACCTGCCCGGTGGCGAAGTCGCTCCATCCCGACCTGAAGCAGAATATCGCGTTCCATTATAAAAAAGAGGGTTCGTGCTGCTGTGCGAAATAAGTCATTCGCATATATAGATGTTCTGGATATGCCCTGCCGTCGCGGGGCATATTTGTTTCGGTAGCTTACGGGCGTGAGCATTCGTATGTGGCGTGTGTGTAATGCTGTGGATATGTTTGGCGGTGGCTTGCCGAAAAATAGTCGGGCGTTTCGGTAGCAGATAAAGTAAATAATATATCTTTGCAAAGCAATGGCTCTCCTGCGGCTCTTCTCGGGCTGATGGGGTGGAAAGGGAATGCCGTGTAAATCGGCGACAGTGACCGCTGCTGTGAGTTCCTGCTCGGAACGGTTTGTTTGTGTCAGGCTGTTCGGGCGAAAGGGTTTTAAAATCGTGCCACTGGCGACGTTTGCCGCCGGGAAGGCTTTAAAACCGGAACGAGTCAGAAGACCTGCCTTTGCATGTGATTTTACACGCCTGCGGTTTATGGGCGGTAGTCGATCCTGTACGATACGCGGCTTTGTCTTGTGCCGATTGAATGTCTGAGGTTCTCTGCCGTTCCTGTCCCGAGGCTGTAAAAGGATTTTGTTCAACATTTAATTTTACGGCAATGATGAAAAAGTTTACCTATCTGCTGTCTGCGTTGGCGCTCGTGTTGGTATCGTCCTGCTCTAAGGATAAGGACAATACACCGCCGCCGACTCCCGGTCTTTACGAATCGGGCATCTTCTATTACGGCACGACACATGAAGACCTCGCGTTTTACGATCCGGCGAAGTCGAAATTCTATCCGGGCAATCTCTTCGAAAACAAGAACGAAGAGACCGTAGGCGTTGACGACGGTTTCAATGGAGGTATAAACAGCATATACGTTTACGGCGATGAGATATATCTTCTTACTCCGACCACGAGCGAGACAGATGATAAGGCGGGGCTGGCCCGTATAGCTGTCGTTGACGCAAAGACCTTTGAGTTGAAGAAATCAATATATTCGGCCGGGTTCAATACTACGACTCTCGGAAATATATTTAACTTGATGGTCGTAAACGAAAACAGGTTCTATGTGTCGAGCAATAAGTCGGACTGGAATGAGGGGACGAACGATTCCAAGATAAATGTGATTAAGGTCGATGGCACGAATTTCTCCGTTTCTACCATAACGGGTACGTCCGGTGCGTTGGGTGTGGACGGGCCCCACAACGCCAATATGTTGAAGCATAGGAATTATGTGCTGGTTGGATGCGGCAGCAAAATAAAGTTCATAGACACGGCAACGGATAGGGTAGATGAGAGCAAAACGATAGAGGCCGATTCCGGCCGTCAGGTACTCGACATACTGAAAGGCCGTGACGGAAATATATATGCGGTAGTGGGCGGCAAAATAGACGGCTCCTATCCATATCCGAACTCTTATACGACGACGGCTTCCGTTCTGAAAATAGATCCGTTGTCGTACACTTTCTCTTCCACGGATATGTCGGTAGATGGAGGTATCGTAGCGGTCAAAGGCGCTTATGAAAGCACGGCGTGTGCGTCGTTGACCAGCGACGAGATTTTTATGATGCAGTATGCGGCTTGGCCCGACACCCCTACCAAGATTTATAGTTTCAATTACAGGACAGGAACGACCACTGTTTTCGCAGATGTTCAGTTCGATGCCGGATACGGGTTCTCGAAGTATATGGCCGCGGACAAAAAAGGCCACCTGTATGTTCCGGTTACGAATTATTCGAATGTGAAACCGATGGTCTTCGATATAGCCACGAAGCAGCGGAATACGGACGTCGAGGCCAAATTCAATGCTGTGATGAAAGGCGACGGCGGTTTCGTATCGACATATATGTTCTAATCCGAGGATGTGCAGACGTGAATTTACGGCCTGCTTCGTGCGGGCCGTATTTCGTCTGCGACTGCCGTATCCGGCGCTTTATTTGTGTTCCGGATGCAACAAATGGTGTCGGTTGAACGATAATGGTTGGCAGTTTTTTTATATTTGCAAGGATGTACTGAATCGTTTGAACAGAAAACAAAATAAAGAGATGGAAAAAAGGAAAAATAACAAGGGCACGATATGCGTGCAGGAGGGATGGAAACCGAAAAAAGGCGAACCTCGGGTATTGCCGATCTATCAGAGCACGACATTCAAATACGATACGAGCGAGCAGATGGGCGACCTGTTCGACCTGAAAGCATCGGGATATTTCTACACGCGCCTCCAGAACCCTACGAACGATTATGTGGCAGATAAGATCCGTGCGTTGGAGGGCGGTGTCGCCGCTATGCTGACGTCGTCGGGACAGGCGGCATCGTTCTATTCGATATTCAATATATGTTCGGCCGGCGACCATTTCGTCAGTGCTTCCACCATCTACGGCGGGACTTTCAACCTGTTCGCAGTGACGATGAAGAAGCTCGGAATAGAGGTTACCTTCGTGGATCAGGACGCTCCGGAAGAGGAGATCGGCAAGGCGTTCCGTCCGAATACCAAGGCACTTTTCGCCGAGTCTATTTCCAATCCGGGCATGAATGTCCTCGATATAGAGAAGTTCGCCAAGATAGCGCACGGTCACGGAGTTCCGCTCATCGTGGACAACACATTCCCTACGCCCATCAACTGCAATCCGATAGAGTGGGGCGCCGACATTGTGATGCACTCCACGACCAAATATATGGACGGCCACGCTACGGCGGTAGGCGGAGCCATCGTTGACAGCGGTAATTTCGATTGGGACAAATACGCCGATAAATTTCCCGGACTGACCGAACCGGACGAATCGTATCATGGACTGACATACACCAAAGCGTTCGGGAAAGGTGCGTTCATCACTAAGGCTACGGCCCAGCTCATGCGCGACCTCGGCTCGATACAGTCGCCGCAGAATGCTTTCCTGCTCAATATAGGGCTCGAAACGCTCCATCTGCGTATGGCACGCCATTGCAGCAATGCCCTGAAGGTGGCTGAGTTTCTCGAATCGCGTCCCGAAGTGGCTTGGGTGCACTATCCGGGCCTCAAAAGCAACAAATACTACGACCTTACACAGAAATATATGCCGAACGGTACGTGTGGTGTAATGACGTTCGGTCTGAAGGGCGGCCGCGATAAGTCGGTGAAGTTTATGGACAGCCTCGATATGGTGGCTATCGTGACGCACGTTGCCGATGCGCGTACGTGCGTGCTGCACCCCGCGAGCCATACTCATCGCCAGTTGACGGACGAGCAGCTCGTGGCGGCAGGCGTAGCGCCGGACCTTATCCGCCTTTCGGTGGGTATCGAGGACCCGGAGGATATAATTGCAGATATAGCGCAGGCGCTCGAAAAAGCGGTGAAGTAGACCGGTTGCGGTTGTTTGAAAAATGTTACGCAGGAAAATTTTCCTGCGTAACATTTTTTGTACTCTAATTAAATGTGCTTCCGGTCTTGCGCGAAATCGGTTCGAACGTCAAAGAGTCCGGAACTTTTGCCTGCCGAGGAGCCTACATTCTGTCGGACAATTGCTCTGCCCTGATTGTGCATTTGCCCTGTCTCGGCATACTCCGGTATTTTGCCGATGAAAGTCTATTTTAGAACTTTGA
Organism: uncultured Rikenellaceae bacterium; assembly: GCA_944415565.1. GTDB lineage: Bacteria > Bacteroidota > Bacteroidia > Bacteroidales > Rikenellaceae > WRDF01. The sequence goes on along the minus strand of CALYBQ010000001.1, from coordinate 35,222 downwards.
TGAGTTCCGGTATCAACGAACCGATAGTGTTCTCGGTTTGGGCGGTGTAGAGGTTGCCGTCTATGACATACTTCTCATCGGTTCCGATACAGCTCTTGACAGCCTCTTTGATGAATGGGTGGATGGCGACTTTCTTGCCTTTGGCCGCACCGAAGTTGTCGTATAGCAGGGCGGCCGCGCAGTGTCCAGCGAGGATTTTGCCGTTGTCGGAGAAACTTTGCATGACGGCCAGCATATCCTGATTGAATTGTTTGCCGGCGTTCTCTCCGAATTTTGGCATCGCGTCACCGCAGGCAAAAACCAGTGCATCGTATTCGTTTTCGTGCCCTTTCAGGTTGGCCACTACGTCGTCGGTCTTGAGGCTGATGCCCGAATTGGTCTTGACGTTCTCTGTCTCCGCTACTGCGAACGTCTTGTAGGTGATTCCGTTTTCGAAAAACGCTTCCAAATATTGGAACAGGCCATAACCGTTTACTGGATTGACAACCAGTACTGCAACTTTTTTTGACATAACCGTAAGTTTTTATGATACAATAATAGTTCTTAAAAGTAATTCAGTTACTTTTGCTGTGTAAACTTACTTATAGTAATTGTTGGAAACAAGAGGGCACAAATTGATAATTAAGTTACCTGCGGGTGACTAATGTTGAGTAGCAATATTATACGGGAAGGGAAAAATGCAAACTTTTTTACATGACGGGATATGTCCGATAAGGGATATACTGTGCAGGCTCGGAGATAAGTGGTCGTTATTGGTACTGACTACGTTGAGTGTGAACGGAACCATGAGGTTCAATGATATTCAGAGGAGTATCGGCGATATTTCGCAGCGGATGCTGACCGTAACGTTGAGATCTCTGGAGACGGACGGGTTGGTAGACCGGCGTGTATACGCCGAGGTTCCGCCGAGGGTGGAGTACTCCCTTACGCCATCGGGGAACGACCTGATGCCGCATCTGCATAGCCTTGTGGATTGGGCGGTACGCAATGCAGATGCGATAGCTTCTGTACGTAACGGCGTAAATCGCTAATTGTTTGGAGCATGATTTGGCTGCCGCAAGATGATTATATGTGGTCTGAGAGGAAAAAATATCTTCCGTTTAGGGGATAATGTGCGTGTATAATGATTATTTTTGCCACTGACATTCTTCGGGGCAGGGTGTGATTCCCTACCGGCGGTTATAGTCCGCGACTCTCCATAAACGGAGACTGAGCTTGTGGAATTCAAGCACCGACAGTTAGAGTCTGGATGAGAGAAGAGATGTAAAAAAGTAAGAGGTGGTCGTACCCTCTTATTGTGTTATCCGCTATGATGGATATTCGTGTCCTGCCCTGAGGTAATGCTGAAATGTATTACTAAATCTTATGGGGTATGGAAACAATCGAAATTTTTGGGAAAGACTATCGGGAACGTGTCGAGAATGCTGCGGCCTGCCTTCGTGCGGGTAGGGGAATTCTTATTGTCGATGACGAGAATCGTGAGAACGAAGGGGATATAGTATTCCCTGCATCTACTATTACAGAGAACGATATGGCTCTGTTGATTAGAGAGTGTAGCGGGATAGTATGTTTGTGTCTGTCGCGTGCCAAATGCGAAAGTCTTGGGCTGAGGCAAATGGTGGACGATAATACCAGTCGGAATGGGACGGCGTTTACGATCTCGATAGAGGCGAAGGAAGGCGTTACCACAGGCGTGTCGGCGGCCGATAGGGTTACGACGGTGAGGGCCGCGATAAGGGAAGGAGCCAAACCGTCGGACTTGGCACACCCCGGGCATGTTTTCCCGTTAATGGGGCAAGTGAATGGGGTGTTCGACCGCGAAGGACATACCGAGGGGAGTATTGATATGGTGCGTATCGCAGGGTTGGGGGACGCTGCAATTCTTTGTGAATTGACGAATGAAGATGGGACTATGGCGCGTTTGCCCCAGATAATTCCGTTTGCGCGCAGCAGGAAGATGAGTGTCGTATCTATCGAGGATATAAAGAAATATAGAATGGCGAATGCCGAGTAGTGGCGTGGGATCGGTAAGTGTTGTGCGGACATGAAAAAAGCCTGACATTTTAATGTCAGGCTTTGTAGTACCCGGAGCCGGTTTTGAAAAGTCAAAAACTATGCAAATCCACTAAATCGAAAATAAATCATAATATATTATATATCAATACATAACGATTGCATTCGTTTGAATTGGCAAGAATGGAATTTTCGTAGTTTCCTGAAAATGCGGACAAATTGCGGACACAAAAAGTTGTGTGTATTCGTGAATTTACATACCTTTGAAACAGAGAAATTCGAGGTATGGCACAGACGAACTACTACATCGGTAAGACGGCCAACAGCGCCGGAGAATCGGAAATCAACCTGCGACTCTACGTTTCGCGCGACATTCGTATTCGTATCGGTTCCGGAATATGGATCGACCGCAAACGCTGGGGTAAGAAAAACGACATCAATATCCCGCTAATTCAGGGAGAAGAACGGGAACAACTTTTGGGAAAGCGTTCCCGGCTTAAAGCCTTGACCGACCTGTTGGAGCAGGAGATCAACACCGCACCCGACAAGGCCGCCATCACCCGCGAATACATGCAAGGTATCGTCAAGCGGTTCCACAAACCGACCAAAGCGAAAAAGGAACACGAAAAGTCCTTTTTCGACGTGATAGATATTTACCTTGCCACACACAAGTTGTCCGAAAACCGATTGAAAAATTTTCGGGTATTGGTACGCTGCTTACACCGTTTTGAGCTATACAAGCGGGCGGAGGAGAGCCGGGGATTCTCGCTTTCGTTCACAACCCTTACATCGGATGTATTAGGGCAGATCGAGGATTTTCTTTTCAACGAACAATCCGTATTCCTGCGTTATCCGGAGATATACGAGCAATATCCCTATTCGGCGAAAGTCGCGCTTAAAACCCCGAAGCGGAAACGTCCGCCGGTGCTCGACGAGAACGGCGAAGAAATACCGAAAGGAATGCCCAAACCGCGCGGATTGAATACGGTCGCCGACATGCTTACCCGTTTCCGGGCGTTCGTCCTGTGGGCTATCGACAACGGACATACGACGAACAATCCTTTCAAACATTTCACCATCGGCGAAATCGTTTACGGAACCCCGATCTACATAACCAATGAAGAGAGAACCAAACTGTTCGAGACTGACTTATCCGCCAATAAAGAGGTCGAGATACAGCGGGATATTTTCATCTTTCACTGCTTCATCGGATGCCGCGTCAGCGATTTGTTCAAAATGACCTACCAGAATATTATCGGTGATTCGATAGAGTATATCCAAAGAAAGACGAAAGAGGATCGCCCGATAACCGTTCGCGTTCCGTTGAGCAAAACGGCTATTGCGCTGATTGACAAATACCGCGAGGAGGGGCGCGAAAGTCTGTTTCCTTTTTCCACGGAACAGCATTATAACCGCAAGATCAAGGAAGCGTTCCGGCTTGCCGGACTAGACCGCATTGTAACCGTACCCGACCAGCGGACACGCGCGGAGGTGCATAAACCGATATACGAATTAGCATCGTCGCACATGGCCCGCCGTACATTCATAGGTAATATCTATAAAAAAGTGAAAGACCCCAACCTCGTGGGATCATTGAGTGGGCATAAGGAAGGCAGCAAAGCGTTCGCTCGCTACCGCGACATCGACGACGATATGAAAAAGGAGATGATCGGGTATTTGGAACAGGCATAAGTAGATCGGTAATCTCTATCTGTCAAAATGTTAATATATATTTGCGATTAAGAAAACGACATAATTATGGAAAAGATTACAGTAAAGGATGTTGCCGTATCGGTCATAAAGGTAAACGATGAGGACTATATAAGCCTTACCGATATGCTGAAAGCCAAAGACGGTGAGTTCTTCTTTTCTAACTGGCTGAGAAACAGAAATACCGTTGAATTTCTCGGTATATGGGAAAAATTGGTCAATCCCGATTTTAATTATGCCGAATTCGACATAATTAAAAGTCAGGCGGGTCTGAATAGCTATCGTTTAAGCGCAAAAGAGTGGATGCAGAAAACGAACGCTATCGGAATCATATCCAAGACAGGACGCTATGGCGGTACTTACGCCCATAAAGATATTGCATTTGAGTTTGCCATGTGGATCAGTCCCGAATTCAAGGTTTATCTGATTCGGGAATTCCAGCGCCTGAAAGAGCAGGAACAGGCACAACTCGGCTGGAGCGCAAAACGCGAACTGTCCAAGATCAATTATCGCATCCATACCGACGCGATCAAACAAAATCTGATTCCGGCCGAAGTGACCGCGAAGCAGGCGAGCATCATCTATGCCAATGAAGCCGATGTGCTGAACGTTGCCATGTTCGGCATGACCGCAAAGATGTGGCGCGAGCAGAATCCCAATCTGAAGGGCAATATCCGCGATTATGCTACCATCAACGAGTTGATCTGTCTGTCCAATATGGAAAACCTCAATGCCGTATTCATCGACCAGAAAATGCCGCAGGGCGAACGGCTCGTAAAACTCAATCGGATCGCCATTCAGCAGATGCAGGTATTGGAGAATAATGATGAGAGAAAACTACTGAAATAACGCGATGGATTTCCGCAAGTTCGACAGTCATGTGATTCTGCTGGCGATAGTCGTTGTCGCCGGGCTTCTCGTGTCTATGGTCGCGCGGTTCGTGATATTGGCCAAAGGTGCGGATACAGGCACGGCGAATCTCGTCTTTCTGATCGTGCTGGGTATTTGCGCGATATTCTATCTGATCATTATAACGGCATCTTCCAGCGTCGCGGATTTCATTGTCCGGGTATTCATGCCGCGTATAGCCCGGAAGAAACGCCGCGAAGCGGAAGCAGAACCCGCCGAACCTGTTGCCGAACAGTCCGCCCCGGACATCGAACGGATCAAGCAGGAAGCCGACAAGCGGCTGGCTGAACAACAGCGGGAAAAAATCGCATTGTTCCAACGCTACGGCCAGCTAACCGTAGGTCCGTACATAACGCCGGACGAACTGGCCCGGCTCGATTGCTACATCGAAACCTATGCCCTGAATCAGCCTTGCCCGGCAGAACTCGCATCCATCCATCCGCAAAAACTTAAAAATGCCGATTTGTTCCATTTCGGGTGGAACATGGCCCATTATTTCGGACAGCTGAAACAGGAGGTCGTGCCGTGGCTGAAATCCGTATTCGCTCCGCTTGCAGACTTGGAGGATTCCTACATCAAGGGCAAACTCTACTCGCCGCAAACCCGGCAATTCATCATTCCCAACATAGCGGATATTACGCAATATATGGCCGAGCACGACGGCTGACAATCACCCTCGAAAGATATTTACGGGAGATTTTAAGGAGATAACGAGTGTTTTTGTTCTCCGAAAAATCTCCCTTTTCATTTGCCCCGGTTCCGATTGAATGGGACCAGCGAATCCATGTTTAACCTAAAAATTTCGATTATGAGTTTAAGGGATTTATTGGAGTCGGGGGCAAACGTCAGCGTTACTGTTACTCTCGACGATTTGAAGGCTATTCTCAAGGAAGCGGCCAAAGGAATAAAACAGACCGCAGAAGAACCGACCGCAGAAGAATTTTTATCGCGTAAAGAGGTACTAGCACTTCTGAAAATCGACTCTTCCACGCTTTGGTGCTGGGAAAAGACTGGGTACATCAAGTCCTACCCATTCGGCGGGCGGAAACGCTACATGCATAAGGACGTGGAAGCGATACGCACCGGCAGGAAAGGAGGTCGCCATGTGCGCTAAAATGTCCGAGAACGGAAGTCCTTACCTGCGTGTGGGGACTACCATCTACAAGCGCGTGCGCCAGCCTTTGAGCAGCGGGCGGAGTATCGAAACGCTCATCCCGTGGAATATCGAGACATTGCGGCAGGACTATGGCAAGGACTATATCGCTCAAATACCTAAATACGACGGTTTCTGCACCATTCCCAGCCATACGGACTACCGCCGGGAGATCGACGGATTCCTGAACCGCTACGAACCGATTTCGACCGTACCTGCCGAGGGCGAATTTCCCCATATCCGGGATTTTCTCGTCCATATCTTCGGCGAACAGCAAGAACTGGGGTACGACTACCTGCAACTGCTCTACCTGCGCCCCTTGCAACGACTGCCGATCCTGCTGCTCGTATCGGGCGAGCGCAATACGGGAAAGACCACTTTCCTCAATTTCCTGAAGCTGATCTTCGAGGCCAACATGACGTTCAACACCAACGAGGATTTTCGTTCGCAGTTTAACGACGACTGGACGGGAAAACTGCTGGTCTGTGTGGACGAAGTGCTGCTGAACCGTCGCGAGGATTCCGAACGGATCAAAAACCTATCGACAGCCCGCAGCTATAAAGCCGAAGCGAAGGGCCGCGACCGCCGGGAAGTAGAGTTTTTCGGCAAGTTCGTCCTTTGCTCCAACAACGAGCGCAATCCCGTCCTGATCGAAGCCGGAGAGACGCGCTACTGGGTGCGGCGCGTACCGCCGCTAACTCAGGACAATCAAAATCTGCTCGTCGATATGCGGCGCGAACTGCCGGGATTCCTGTTCTTCTTGCTGCACCGTGAGCTATCGACCAAAGAAGAGAGCCGCATGTGGTTTGCGCCCCGCCTGCTGGCAACCGAGGCCCTGCGGCGGATCATCCTCTACAACCGAGGCAAGACCGAGGCCGAAATGCTCTCCATAGCGCGTGAGATCATGGAGGCCGAAAATCTTGCGGAGTACCGTTTCGACGTGAACGACATGGTGAACATGCTGGAGGTTCGCGGCATCCGCTCCGACCATCCCACCGTGCGGCGGATTCTTGCGGAGAGCTGGGGACTGTCGCCCGCACCGCCTACATACTACCAGCGTTATACGATAACCTACAACGGCGAAATACAACGGTTGGACAGCAAGACGGCACGGGTTTACACCCTCACGAGGGAGCGGCTCGACGAACTGCTCGGCGACACGGCGGCGTAAGATTGTAAGAAAACGGGGGTAGTCCGTTTATATGCAATACTTTACATTTCTTACAAAGTATCTTACAAAATCTTACAAACCCTACAAACTTACAAAGCTCCGGCCGCGTAAGAAATCTGTAAGACGGATAACTTTTTCTTTTACTGTCTGTTACGTCGGTTCTCTTACAAAATTACAAAAAAACGACTCCCGACACCTGGCCATGCACTTTCCCCGAAAGGGTGATTCAGTCTGGTAACGTTGTATAGAACAATCATATACGGGACAGACACAACCATAAAACAACCGTAAAAACACGCCACCATGAATTACGAAGAAATAAAACGGCGCATTGCCATCCGCTCCTACCTTGCATCGCGGGGCATCGTTCCATGCAGGGAACACGGCAACCGGGGCATGTACCTCTCGCCGCTGCGTGAGGAACGCACCGCCAGTTTCAGCGTCAGTTACGACAAGAACCTTTGGCACGACTTCGGAACGGGCGAGGGCGGCTCGATCATCGACCTTGTAGCCCGCATGGAGGGCTGCTCCGAGATCGAGGCCGCACGAAGGCTTGCGATAGGAGAACACGGAATGCTCGTCCCCATCCACGTCGAAGCGTTAAGAACAAACGAACCGACACCATCCCGCCTCGCCATCCTCTCCGACCGCGAACTGACCCACCCGGCATTGCTCGGCTACCTGACAGGGCGAGGCATAGACCCTGCCATCGCCCGGACTTATTGCCGCGAGGTGCGCTACACGACCGGCGGCAAAGAGTATTTCGCCATCGGGTTCCGTAACGATGCCGGAGGCTGGGAATTGCGTAATCCCCGGTTCAAAGGAAGCAGCACGCCCAAGAACATTACCACCCTCGACAACGGCAGCGACACGGCAATGGTGTTCGAGGGATTTATCGACTTTCTATCTTATCTCTCGCTGAAAGGCAACCGACGCCAAGCCGAGAGCAATCGAGCTTGCGCGAATTGCCGAGGCGCGAAGGAGGAAGGCGAAGCCAACCTGTCGCCGTCGATTGATACCGCCATACTCAACTCGGTAACGAATCTGCAAAAGGCCGTTCCCTTCCTTGCACGCCATAGGGTCGTCCATGCCTTTCTCGACAACGACGACGCGGGGCGGAAAGCGTTGGCCCGACTGGAAGAATCCTTACCCTCGTCCGAAATGATCGACCAATCCGTTTTCTACCGCGACCACAAAGACCTGAACGACTACTGGCAGGAGAAACGCAGGCTTGCCAGTGAAGAAAAAAACAGCCTTGCCATCCCGCAAGTCCCTCCTCACGAACGGCAACAACAGGAAGCGGAATGGCAATGTGCTATGTCCCCAGTGAAAAAGAGAGGCCCCGGCCACAAATTCTAACGGTCGGACGAACAAAGGGAGTGGCAGGGAAATTTCAAGGCTTGCCTTGATATAGCCCACTATAACTACCGGCTTCGTTTCGGTAGTTGTGGGCTCTTCCGAGGGATTCAGGGCGCTGCCCTGAAAACCCGCGAGGGCGCTGCCCTCGACCCGGCAAGGGGTTTACCCCTCTGCACTCCCGCTGCGGTCTTTCGGACTGACGACCGTTCGGACGGTCGAAGCCTCCGGCTCGATGGCCGACGACCGCACGACAGAAGCGGAAGGCCCCGCACAAAGGTAATCATCGCATTCATTTCACAAAAGGAAAGGAGCGTCCGAAAGACGCCTTTCCCATAACACACTACAATTATGGCAAAGACATCCATCAACATAAAGCCTTGTAATGTCGGAAGCAGCCGACCGCACAACAGGCGGACAGCGGAATATCTCGCCAATATCCGCAAAGAAAAGATATACATCCGTACCGACCTCATGGCGAAAAACGAGGAATGGGTATCGCCCGAACTGGGCGATACCTCGCTTGAAGAACGCAACAGGCAGATAGCCGCAATGGTCAAGGAAAAGACAGGCCGGGCGATGCAGACCAAAGACCGGGAACGGGTGAACAAGAAGACGGGCAAGGTAACCGTAGTCCGTGGCAGTACCCCGATCAAAGAGGGCGTGGTCGTTGTCAAGGAAGATACCTCAATGAAGCAGTTGCAGCGTTTCTGCGATGTGTGTAAGGAGCGATGGGGCATTACGCCGCTGCAAATCTTCATCCACCGCGACGAGGGGCATTACGAAACGCCCGGCGACGAAACCTCATGGAAGCCGAACTACCACGCCCATATCGTGTGGGACTGGATGGACCATGACACGGGCAAGTCCTGTAAACTCTCGCCGCAGGACATGAGTGAGATGCAGACCATACTTGCCGAAACGCTCGGCATGGAACGCGGCACGTCCAAAGAGCAGACCGGACGCGAACATCTGGAACGAACGGACTACATCATCGCCCAACAGAAGCAAGAGGCCGAGAAAACCCGGATAGCCAAAGAACAAGCCGAAGCGGAACTGAAAGCGGTAAAAGGAGAGCTGAAGACCGAGAAACTGAAAAACTCCGCCGCCGAGGTAGGCACGGCCATTCTCGACGGTATCGGTTCGATGATCGGAACGCCGAAAGTCAAGCGGCAACAGCAGGAAATTGGGTCATTGCGACAAGAAGCTGCAGCACGCGATGAAACGATAGAAATCCTGCAAAAGAAGATACAGACCATGCAAGCCGACCACAGCAGGGAGCTGATGACGGTACAGGCACGACACATCACGGAAACAGCGGACATCAAAAAGCGGTACGAAAAAAATGTGTCTTTTTTTCAAATGCTTGTCCGCAAGGCGTCGGCGTGGTTTCCCCATTTCCACGAACTGCTGCGCATGGATGAATTTTGCCACAAAATTGGATTTAACGACGAGCAGACCGAGACGCTCATCGGCGGCAAACCGTTACGATACAACGGCATGCTCTATTCGGAAACGCATCGAAAGCGATTTAATGCTAATAATGTGATTGCACGAATCTCTTCAGACGAGACCAACAATCGAAAATTCGTCCTTAAAATCGATGGGCAGTCTATTACAAGGTGGTTTAGAGAACAAACGGAAAAACTACATAATCATGTCTTATCTAAAGGTGTCGGGAAAGGATTGAAAATGTAGAATTTATAGAATGTATTATAAATACTCGAGTGGAACGAAGTTTTTCATTACTTTTGTTATTTGGATAGAGACAACTCCTTCCAGACATATGAAAAGAAGCGTTATGCTTATCTCGAAGTCGGGAACGTAGGAAATTCAAGACTATTCAGAGAGAAAGGCGTAATGGTTCTCACGCGTATAGCGTGGGCTGCTATTACCATATCTCTGAATAAAGGTTATTCCTACGACCTCCGACTTAGAATGTGGCATTGCAGCTCCACGCTTCGTGTTTTATAAAGGTTCTTGTGGTAGCTGGAGAACAAAACAGATTGCATATGTACACTCTTAAAAAATTGGCTTTGGTGATTTGCATCATCTTATCGATGAATGCTTGTGCTCCACTCAGAACTCCAGTAATTGTAAAAAATTCTCCGATTGAAATGTTCAAATATGTTTACATTTCACCGACTAAGGAATTAACGTCCAGCACGGGAAGCACCTACGGAGGACAATATGGAATCTACGGATCATCGACGACCAAAAGCGTCAATCCCTGCGATGTCATTGCAGGCATACTGATTCAAAAAGGATATGTAATATTACCCGAACTGAATTCCGAATTAACAAAGGAAACGTTAATTGTAAACTATGGTGAAAGCGGCAGACGAAACCGAGGATTAGGTTACACAATAGAAGTAACGATCCAATTCATATCGGCGTATACACACGAAATATTTTGCTCCTGTACCGCAGAGGGCCAGGGTTCTACCGAAGCGGACGATATTCGTCAAGCGATAATGCGCGCATTAGATGGTTTATTCGCAAAATAAAAATAATTCAAACTATCTTATTATGAAACGGTTAATCTTTTTATTGCTTTTTGCAAATACAATTCTTATTTCATTGGCGCAAGACAAATCGGAACATCTATCTTTCAAAGGAGTACCTATTGACGGAACTCTTAATGAATATGTGTCGAAAATGAAAGCTGCCGGGTTTTCGTATCTTGGGACGCAGGACGGTACAGCTATTCTGCAAGGCGATTTCGCAGGCTTCAAGAGTTGTACGGTAGGCGTTTCCACGCTGAAAGCTGTAAATGTAGTCAGCACAATCGGTGTAATATTTCCCTCGCACGATGATTGGAGCTCGCTGGAAAGAGATTATGACCATCTTAAATCCATGTTAACTCAAAAATACAGCGAACCGACTGAGGTTGTGGAGCAGTTTCAAGGGAGAACCAACCCGAATACGAACAATGAAAAATTGCATGAACTGATGATGGATCGCTGTACTTGGTACACAACCTTTGAGACGACTAAAGGCGACATCCAATTATCTTTGCAGAAAGGAGACTTCGGGCAGTGTTTCGTTTTACTCAAATACTATGACAAAATAAATACGGATACGGTTCGTTCTGCGGCAATGGATGATTTGTAGCATTTTATTCATGTAGAAAAAGCGATGCGTATAACGCATCGCTTTTTCTGTAATTAGGATTCGACGTGTTTCTTGATTTCAGCAATGAATCGTTCGCCGAATCGCATGTATGTACTGATAGTGATTCCTTTTATATCGATAAACTCTTCGCGGGTCAGCGGTCTGTCCGTCGCCAAAAGGACCAATACTGAATCGTACATGATGCGAGACGCTGCCACTCCGTTCTCTTGTGCGATTGTTTGTCTTAGAGTTCGCAACTTGGCGAGCAGTTGCATGTCAGTAAGTATGTCGCCATTTGCATCTACAATCACTTTGAACCCGTCTTTCTCGATCATCCGTTCCGAATAACCGATCGTGTGTACCGCAGCACTTTTTCTCGTGGTGTTCGTTTTCACTGGAATCATTTCGGGGGCTTGCGGATTCGCTGTGGAAGATTCAGGTATACGGAAATAAGCAGGTTTATCTTTCGACAGATCTTCCACGCCGAAGTCATCCTTTCTCCATGCACGATAATGTTCCTGACTGAGCAGCCGACCGCATCCTGACTTATCCGGTTTATAATTCGTACACCCTAAAATATATTCCGTTCGCCCTTTCTTTACGACCAAATACCCGTCTTTGCACCAATCGCATTTTTGAATGGAGAGTTCACCGCCGCGTTTGTCGTTAGTCATAAAGCCGCAGATTTCCTGATCGTTGGTACAAATCCATAGTCGCAGTCCATAATTCTTATTCCACCGCAGTTGCATCGGATAGCCGCAGATTGGGCAACGATCTTTCACGATGTTCGAGATGGAGAGGTCGGTTTTCAACTCTCCTTGCAGCGTAACATTGGGATAGCTTTTCGGATCGCTCAACAACTCCTTGATAAATTCCGAGGGGCGTTTTTCGGGAGTAACAATGAACACCCGGTTTTTGGTTCGGGTAAGTGCCACATAAAACAACCGTCGCTCTTCGGCGTAGTTATACGAGGTATCGTTCGATACGACCAAGTTCAGCACTGGATCATCGTCTACTTTCGACGGAAAGCCGTAGATTTCATCCTTTGCGTTAATGATAATTACGTTATCGGCACTCAAACCTTTCGAGCTGTGGGCCGTCAAGAACTGGAGTTTGATTTTGTTTCCGTATTTTACCGAGTAAACTTTCCCCGTTTTCTCATCGTAGTTGAATTGTTTGGAATAGCAGAGATTCCTCGCGTCGAACCCATAGCGACCGATCAACAGGATGGATGCGATTCGGGATTTTTTTTCGGCCGCATTATACTCCAATATTTCTTCAATAGCTTTGTTTACAGCGGTTCCCAGATAGTGATATTTGCCGCCTTCCGGCCGCTCTTTTCTTTTATCGAAAGTTTCGACATACGGATAGATGATAACCGGATTGGTGATTCGTTTCGGGGAGACAAGCTCCTTTTTGATTTGTGCCGAATTTTTCTGTACGAATGTTCCGGCAATGTCGATTATCTCCTGTGCATTGCGGTAGGTGCGTGTGATTTTCAACTCCTGCCCATAACCGACGGCTTTGCAAAATCGGGTGAACAGCGGTAGAATTGAGCCGCTGAAAGCATAGATCGACTGCCAGTCGTCACCTACTGCCATGATTTTGGCATTACACAACTGCGACAATTCTTTGATAAGATTATAACGTTGCCGCGAAATATCCTGATACTCGTCTACGATGATATATTTGTAATCGAGCTGCTCCTTGTCGATACGCTTTTGGCGAATTAACTCGGCCGACTCGTTAATCATGTCCTGAAAATCGATGCAATGCTGCTCCTCCAATACTTTTTGGTATTCATAGTAGCAAACTTTGCAAATGTCGAGAAATAATTTGGTTCGGACGTTTTTATTCGCAGCCTTGAACTCTGCGAACTTCTCGAATCCGTAGCCTTGCGTCTTGAAGTTGTTGATAAAGGTACAGAGCAGAAAAGTCAAGCGTGTGATGTATTTGCTCTCTTCTGTCTCGACCAATTTTTTGTAGACTTCTTCCGTCGGACGTTTGTTCAACTCGTACCCATGCGCGACAAGCAGCTCCCGTAAATGAAGAAGATAGTCCCGTCCATCGGCGTATTGCGAGTAAGTATATATCAAATCGGTTTTATGTTTCCGATGCACTTCCTTTTTGTCGTCGATTCGGGAGACATATCGCTCCAACTCCTCCTCCGTATAACGATTGCTTTTGTGGTCTTCGGTTATCCCGAAATGTTCGATATACGAAACCTTATCGCCTTGCTTGATACGAAAATCGGGCGTGTAGGGTTTGTTTGCATCAAGGATAGGATACTGGTATATCGGTTCGTATTCATATTCTATCTGATACATATATAGAAAGTTGGCGATACGCACTTCTTCCATCGACCGTAAAACCTCGTTATTCAACGTCTGCGTTTTCAGCGTTTTACGATCAATGATACGTTGAATGTATTCGTGCAGATTGCCTTTCAGGGTCGAGCAGTCCGCGTTGGCGACGAACTGAAAATATTCGTTGAGCTTCTCTCCCTCATAAGGAGCAGTGAAATAGGAGCCGAAGAAGAGAATCAATTTGTCTACCACCTCGGGATTACGCAGCACAGACGATTTTAGATAATTATTGATAACCGTGTACATATATCCGCCCTCAACAATCTTTTTACGTTCCTCTTCCCCTTGACGTAAAATCGTATAGCCGATGGAGTGAAATGTGCTTATGGGACAAGATATTCCCAAATTGCCGTTTATGCGTCCTCGGAGTTCCTCGACGGCCTTATTGGTAAAGGAGATAACCAATATCTGATCCGGATCGATCCCTTGTTTTTCTACGAGATACCGCACTTTGGCCGCGATCGTGGTCGTTTTACCGGCTCCTGCTCCTGCGATTACCAGTGTATGATCCTCTTCCGAAAGCACCACTTCGCGTTGCTCTCTATCGAGCGATATGGCCGGATCACAGGCTTTGAGTATGTTGTCGAGATAGGACTTCTCAGATTCAATATGTCGCGAAATATAAGCGTCGTTATGTTTTCGAATAGTCGGCGATTCCGTTGCAAGATCGGCCATTTCATCGAACTTCGCACGAAAATAGTTTATGACGTCAATATCGAGATTATACTTGGCAACATACTCGTTTAGTATATTCGATTGTACGAGCGTTACATAAGATTGCGATAAATCACGATATTGTTCAACGAGGTTCTCATAGTCGCTTCGGGCTATGAATTTGTCTTGGGACAGCAAATCTTTGAATGCCTTGTTAAAGGCCATAGTTCTAGCATACTCTGCAGGATAATTATCCGGGGTCGGATTCATCGGGGCCATAGAGCTACTTTCTTGGTTTTGTTTAATATTCCTCAAGAAGTTTACTAATTCCCATTATATTTAAAAGCCGTTTGCCTTACAAAGGTAAGCATTAAAATTGACTATAAAAGCCGCGCTCCAATATTGTTTTAGCGATACTATAATAAATATGATATTATTGTATTAAGTTAAAATCACCCCATACCGACTTCGGATGGGGTGAAATCTATTTTTTTATAGTACGGAAATAGGGAACACACTTATTGTAAAGGCTGCCTTTTCAATACTTCTTAACGTAATTTATCTAAATTGTGCCTTAACACTTGTTCCCAGTTCTTGCGATGTGGCAAACGAATGAAATCTTTTTCTTTTCGTTGCAAGATTTCTATACGGCTCATTTTGCTTATTTCCATCCAGTTATCGAATAAAATATAGATGGCATTACCATATTCTATATTTTCAAACACAACCAAATTATCTTTAAATTTAGCACCAAAATATCGGCGGTTCATGCCGAAACCAACAATATATTCTGTTGGTTTTAATGATTGAAGAAATTCAGCTCGATGTTCAATTCTTTTTTTGACTTCGTCAGTCTTCTCTATTTGAGAAGTCGCATAACAAATAGCTCGCTCTAAACTACCGGCAGGAAAGATTTCCCATCCGACTGAACGAGTTTTTAAAAAATCCTCTTTTGTTGTTTTCGCATCGAAAACATTGCATGAGAAAGTATTTTCTTGCAATAAATTAAGAGCAAAGAAAAGATCGTCTCGGAACAATGATTCCGTTTTACAAAGAATCGTATCGACGGTTATCTTAAAAGTAAACAATCGGACACCATCATCAAGATGTTCTTCTTTTAAAAGTTCTACTCGAATACACCATTCCCTAGGTGCGATATGTTTCCTTTGATATACCAGCCGTGTAACACAGATTTCGTGATAACCTTTATCCGGATCTCCGAAGTTAGGCACTTCCCAAGAATATGTTTTGTGAATTTTCGGGAGGTCTCTGTGCACAATATCATATCCGTTTAGATTTCGTTTAGCGTACCGTCCTTTCAAATTTTCAGGACTTATTACCTTCGAAATATTTAACTTATTATCAATGAATTGAATCCCAAGATGCTCAAATTCACCTGTCTTAATTTGTTCTTCTTTAACTACCAATGTAGTTGCAACAAGGATGTATGGAGATTCTATTCTCTCAATTCCCTGTTCGACATAGTCGGGAATTCTTCTAAAATGTAAATTTTTCCCCATATAAAAATGGTTTTTATATGATGGCGGTTCGGCATAGATATTGTTCTGCGTTTTTGCAAAATTGTAGGTGAATCGCTATATTTGCAGCCGTTTTAATGAGAGAATATGATTCTTCATTACCCATAGCCATCGTTGTTCAGGGTTAGCAATTCACCATGCTAAATTGTAATCTGTTATGTCATAACCACCTCCTATCCGATTGAGAATAATACGCAAAAACTTCCACATCAATAGGTATGCCAACGATAAAACGACTTGTTTTTGGCAGAAATAGCTGACATAGCGCAGAATGCTACCGACAATATGGCAGAGAAGGGTTAAGATTGATGTCTTAATCCTTTTTTCTTTATTTTAATTGACAATAACAGAAGCCCCCAATCTCGAAAATTTGATTTTGTGCAATTTTTGATAAAATTTCCGACTTCATAGAAAATGCGGACAAATTGCGGACATGGAGGTCAAAATAAAAATACCAAATAGTTGATAATCAGCTATTTGGTATTTTGAAAAAGTACCCGGAGCCGGGATCGAACCGGCACGGATCGCTCCACTGGTGTTTGAGACCAGCGCGTCTACCTATTCCGCCATCCGGGCAATATGATTCTGAACCTGTTTCCGATACAATAACGCGGCGAAAATACATATTGTTGTACGGCCTGTTGTCGTTTCGAGATTGCAAATATACTTAAAAAATCGAAAAATATGCAAGTGTTTGCACATACAGCGTAAAAACATTGAATATTGTGCCGGTTAATATGGCCGTATAGTGTGATCCCGCAACGGTTTGCATGGGGCGATTGGAAATTATTTTGTTACTTTTGCCAATATACACGAATATGCTTTATGGCTAAAGACCTGCATGATTTCATAGATTTGTTGGAGAAGAACGGAGAACTCCTCCGAGTGAACGTTCCTGTCGATCCCGTATTGGAGATCGCCGAGATCACCGACCGTATGTCCAAAAGTCCGGACGGGGGCAAGGCTCTCTTGTTTACGAACACAGGGACGGCCTTTCCGGTACTTACGAATATGATGGGCTCGGACCGACGCATGGCACTCGCGTTGGGTGTGGATAGTCTCGACAATATCGGCGAACGCATAGGGGAGATGGCAGGTAAAGCCCTTTCGCCGAAGAATGGACTGGGTGACAAGATTAAGATGTTGCCGTTGTTAGGCGAGGTGTCGGGGTGGATGCCGCGTACATCTAAGGGACGCGGGAAGTGTCAGGAGATTGTCCGTGTCGGGGATGAAGCGGATATGTCGGTGCTGCCGGTGTTGAAATGCTGGCCGCATGACGGCGGACGATTCGTCACGCTGCCGTTAGTGCATACGGTCGATTCGGAAACCGGTGCGCGTAACGTCGGGATGTACCGTATGCAGGTGATGGGCGAGCGCGAGACAGGGATGCACTGGCACATGCACAAGACGGGGGAGCGTCATTACAGGGCTTATAAGAGGCTCAGCCGGCAGATGCCGGTGAGCGTATGTCTCGGTGGCGATCCCGTGTATACATATTCGGCGACGGCCCCCCTGCCCGACGGTATAGACGAGTATATGCTGGCAGGGTTCCTGCGGCGAAAAAGTGTTAGGTTGGTCAAATGCTTTACCAACGATCTGTATGTGCCGGAGGATTGTGATTTCGTTATCGAGGGCTATGTCGATCCGGCGGAAGATAAAGTCGTGGAAGGGCCTTTCGGCGACCATACCGGGTTCTATTCGTTGGAGGACTATTATCCTAAGTTCCATGTGACGGCAATAACCCACAGGCGGGACGCTGTTTTTCCCGCGACTCTGGTCGGTGTTCCGCCGCAGGAGGATATGTATATAGCCAAGGCGACCGAAAAGATATTCCTCGAACCGATACGTCTGGTAATGCAACCGGAGGTCCGCGACCTGTATATGCCCGACGCCGGCGTGGCTCATAATTTGGCCGTGATGTCTATCGAGCGATCGTATCCCGGTCAGGCTTTCAAAGTGGCGGCTTCGATGTGGGGCGCTGGACAGATGATGTTCAATAAGTTGCTGCTCGTGGCTTCGGCCGACGAGGATATAAGGAACGAGGCCGTCCTTGCCCGGTTGGTACGCAATGTAAGCTTGCCGGACGATGTCATGTTCGCTCGCGGCGTACTGGACGTTCTCGATCATGTCACGTCTACCGTGGGCGAAGGCGGCAAATTGGCTGTTGATCTTACGGTTTTACACGGGGAGCGGCGGATAGTGATCCCGGAGAGTGTAGTCGTGCCGGATTGGGCCGATTTCATTGATACGTCGCTCGCGGCCCGATGGGGGTGTGTCGTAGTGGGATGCCGGCGTGGTGCAGAGACGGATATGGAGCGGTTCGCATCCGAGGCTGGATTCGAAGGTGTGAATTTCTTCGTGACCGTAGATTCGGAAGCTCGAGAGCTGACCCCTTACGAGTTGTTGTGGTTCTGCCTTGCCAATTCCGATCCCGGCCGGGACATAGCGATTGCCGGAAACCGTATGTTCATTGACGCGAGGACCAAATCGATGTATAGGGAGGGATTGCCGAAGCGCGTTCCCAATGTCGTGACGAGTTCGCGCGAAACGATAGACCTCGTGGACAGGCGTTGGAGCGAGTATGGTCTCGGCGGATTCGTTGCTTCTCCATCGGAGAGGTATTTGCCGTTGGTGGTCGGCGACGGCGCTGCGATTGCGGAAAAATAGTGGCTGCCGGTACTCGGTTGTCGTAGTGAGTCCGTATGTTTTGCGATTTCGTCTTGATTTTGCAGAGATGAATGTATTTGTTGCAAAAAATCATACCTTTGTCTAATCTCACTTTGGTCGTATTTGTTATGTAGAAAAGCAGGTATTCGCGCTTGAGGCTTCGGCCCCCGGTGTGCGGATGCTTGCGCTCTGCTTTATATCGACTGAGGTGAGATTCTTTTGGTAGCCGGGGGCTTTTTATTGTTTTGCAACTGAACCGGCACGGATGAATAAGAGTATCCGTAAGATAAGGGGAGTCTTGGGCCCGCTTTTTACGTTCACACCTTCGCAGTTGCGCGGGGTCGTGGTGCTCATGCCGTTGCTTGCGGTGTTTGGGGTGATAATAGGATTCGTCAACCGGCCGCATTTCGAAAAGAGTTTCCTCGAACTTGCCGATTCCGCAGCCGATTCCGAGGCCGGTATTACGCGCGGTGGGGTGAAGCTGAAACAGCAGGATAGCGTCGGATTGCCGGAACTCTTCGTTTTCGATCCGAATACGGCCACATTGCAGGATTTCTGCCGCTTGGGTTTAGATACCCGAACGGCGGCGGGGATTATCAAGTATCGCGAGCGAGGCAAACGTTTCGAGATTCCGGAGGATTTCGCTGCTTGCTACGGGGTGACTTTGGAGGATTATTCGCGCCTCGAGCCTTATATACATATAGGTGATGCGTTCAGGCTTCGGCCGGCTTCGGGGCAAAAGATTGTTGCGCGTGCAGATGACGTCGAGTTGTGTAATTTCTATCCGGATTCGCTGGATGCCGGAGGTTTCGTGTCGCTGGGGTTCTCTCCCAAGCAGGCGGAGACGATAGTGCGTTACCGGCGCAGTATCGGAGGGTTTCGGTCGTTGGATGATTTCGTGCGGTGTTACGTGGTGTCGGGCCATATGGTAGAGCGCCTCGCTCCTTATATGATATTCGTGCAGGCGGCGGAGACCGTAGGTGTTGGGCTGAAGGATATGGAAGCCGATAGCGTTTATGCGGGGACAGTTCCCGTACTCGTCGAATTGAACGGTGCGGATTCTGCGGAGCTGAGGTCTGTGAGCGGTATTGGAGAGGTGTTGGTCGTCCGCATCATGGAATACCGCGACCGGTTGGGCGGGTTCGTGCGTCCGGAGCAATTGGCCGAGGTCAGGGGTATGTTCGAGGATAACATGCAGCGTATCTGTGAACAAATTCGTGTGGATAGTTGTGAAATTCAAAAAATTGATATTAACTTTGCACCCCATAAAACTCTGGTGGAACGTCTGGGCAGACATCCTTACGTCACAGAGGTTGTTTTGAGAAAGCTGTTGAAAAACAGACAATTGAAAGGAGGTTGGAGTAATATAGGAGAAATGGTCGAGCAAGACATACTGACGAGCGAGGATGCTGAAAGGCTGTCCCCATATCTCCTGTTCAGAAGCGAATAGAGACGCTCCTGAGGCCCTCGAAGGGCCGACGAAAACAATCTCCGGCAATGAAACCGGTAACTAATTAAGTGAAAAACGATAAAAACTTGGAATTATGATCATTATGCCGATCAAAGAGGGCGAAAACATCGAAAGGGCTCTCAAGAAATTTAAACGCAAATACGAAAAAACCGGTGTGCTCAAGCAGCTTCGTGCCCGTCAGCACTTCACCAAACCTTCGGTAAGCAAGCGTAAAGCGAAACTGCACGCCATCTACGTACAGCAGATGCAGCAGAACGAAGAGTAATTTTTCGTTATGGTATGCGTGGCACCGTTTTGCCGCGTACAGAAAAGGTTTCCCACATGGGAAACCTTTTCTGTATTATTGTGTATCCTATTGTGGTTCTGTATGGGGGCGTTGTTATTTTTCGTCTTCTTCGAGCGAAAATATCTCGTTGACGCTTTTGCCGAACACTTCCGACAACCGCAAGGCGAGCATGGTCGATGGCACGTATTTGCCCAATTCCATAGCGTTGATGGTCTGGCGGCTGACGCCTATTTTTTGCGCGAGCTGCTGTTGTGTAATATTTAGCTCGGCCCGTTCTACTTTTATCCTATTCTTCATCACATATCGCTTTATTCTCTGTGCGGATATGCCACATGGCTATGTTGAACATGACGATGTAGAGCAAAAGTACAAGGAACATTTGTATTACCATGAAATTTAGATAACTAAATTCGTATATGGCGAGCGTTCCTATGACGACTATGAGGGTGTCGGCATAGAACGCGAGTGACAGGTAGCGGCTTCGGATAGCTGCGGTGTATTCGTCTTCGTCCTTTTCACGGGAGAAAGCGACCATAGTCATCGAAATGGTCAAGCCGATGACAAGTAGTTCATCATACCATGCGTATTGCGCGAACGGTATATCGGGATTGATAAGGTAGAGAATACCTGTAATAAGCGACGGAGCGAGCAATATCCAGCCGATATTCTTGCAGGCGTGTGGTAATAAAAGTTGTTTTTTCATGGCGAGATAGATGTTGGTTTTTGATAAAAGTAAAGTAAACTTTACTAAAAAACAAATGCTTTTGTCTAAAAGTAGAAGAAATACGACATGACGGTGTTTTACCTTATGTAAAAAGTCATTCTCGCTGGTTGCTGTGTCGCAGAAGTGATTATATTTGCTGTAGATGCTGATAGATAAATTTCTGACATATCTCCGAGGGGAGAGGCGTTATTCCGAGCATACGATCGAGGCATATGCCCGGGACTTGTCCCAATTCGCCGAGTTCGTCGTGGGCCGTATTACGAATAACGATGTTTCGGATGCTGTGACCGGCGACCTTTTTGTCCCGTCGGCCGTAACGACTGACGATATACGGGCGTGGATTATCGATCTATCGTCCAAAGGATTGAGTCCGGCGTCCATAAATCGGAAGACCAGCAGTCTGCGGTCGTTTTACAAATATCTGCGTAAAATAGGTGTCGTCACGACCAATCTGTTTCTTGGAATCGAGCCACGTAAAGAACCGTCCCGGCTTCCCAGTTTCGTGCAGGAGACAAAGATGACAGATGTGCTGAATAATCTGGAGATCGGCTTTGCGTCGGATAGTTTCGCAGTGCGGCGTAACGCCTTGCTGGTCCTGTTGTTATACACTACCGGTCTGCGCCTTGCGGAAATCCGTGGGGCTCGGCTCGGCGATTTCACAAACGGCTATTCCGAGTTGAGGGTACTCGGGAAAGGGAACAAGGAGAGAATCGTTCCTGTAATCGAATATACGAGGCGCAGAATAATCGAGTATATAGACGATCTTAAAGCGCGAAAATTTTGCATTTCACCGGATTTATCACTACTTTTAACAGAGAAGGGGAAGCCTGTCCCGCGAAGCGAGATATACCGTATAGTGCGGGAGGAACTCGAGGCGGCAGGAGTGCAGGGGAAGCGCAGCCCGCATGTGTTGAGGCATACGTTCGCAACGCATATGCTGGACGGCGGCGCCGACATCAGGGTTATACAAGAGTTGTTGGGGCATAGTTCATTGGCGGCGACTCAGGTGTATACTCACAACAGTATAGCCAAACTGAAGGAGGCGTACAATAGCGCACATCCGCGGGCACGGAAAAAAGGTGAGGGGAAATGAGCGGTCTCGGGGCGATTATATTTCGCCCGAAACAATAAAAAGGCATCTTTTTTGTTATGGATATAGATGTAAAGAGGTTCCGGATATGCCGGGCCCAGAACTATAAAATATTGGGAGGAATTGATTATGAACGTAAAGATTCAGTCAGTCAAATTCGATGCGGACAAGAAACTCGTTGATTTCGTTAATGCAAAAATGTCGAAGCTCGAAAGGTTCGCCGAGGATGCCGTAGGTGCGGAAGTGATTATGAAAGTTGACAAGGATAACGATCGCGGAAATAAAGTGGTGACTATAAAGCTTGCTGTTCCGGGCGATGAACTCGTCGCCGACTACCGCAGCAAGACATTCGAGGAATCGGTTGACGAAAGCATAGAGGCGCTGAAGAAACAGCTCGAAAAGCACAAGAATAAATTTAATAAATAAAAAAAACTTCCAAAAAACGGATAATTGCACAATAACAGGACAGGTTATTCGTTATATAAATGAAAATAGACGATAACTTTCAGGGCATAGCCCTTGAATATAAAGTCAGCAGGAACTGACCTGCGCGGCAGGAAGGATGCCGCAGAAGAACAACAAAAGAGGGAACCTGCGTAGGATGAAACGAAAGACGACATTGGACGCTTTTTAGACTCTTCGGAAAGGAAGAAAAAAGACGAAAAAGTTGACCGAAGGGTTTCGCCGCAGAAGGAAAAAGAAAACTGGACGCAGACATTTGGCAGGCAATCCCGATCAGAAAAGACACCGCCCCGGAATTTCCGGGGCGGTTTTTGTTGGTACATATAGCCGGTGTTTGTGCGGTATGCGGGTGTCGCATGTGGTATCGTGCAAAGGCCGTTTATCGTAGTTGGCAAAAAGAGACTTGATGCCGGCAAACCATATTGTTCCATGTGTCATCGCTCTAACCTATTGCGGTTTAATTCGATCGTGCGATTCTCATGCCTTTTCCGTAACTTTTTCAACGGTATTGCGTTATCTGAACATATGCGGTTTTGTTCGTCGCCGATACCGGTCGTTTCACCTTATGATTTTGCCGTTTCGCGCGGGTAATGCCTATATTTGCATGCGGCCGATTCTATCTTTGCATCGGCCGGTGAGTCGAAAGACTTTCAGTAGAGGAAAATGATTTAAACCGGGTAACGATTATGAATTCAGTGAAGTACCTTTTTTTAGCGTTTCTGTTTGTGGCAGCCGTCGGCGGAGCCTCGGCTCGCGATGCGGTGTGGCCGCCCGTATCTCAGGGTGTGGTCGATACGATGAATATGCGTATGTCTATCATCAAGGGGCTGCCGGATAGTGTGGCTGCGCGTAATCCGCTGATATTCGTCGATAAGGTCGATGACGACGAGTACGACCTTTATGTGCTTAATAAATATATGCGTAACGTGTTTGTCCGGGCGACGATGCTCAGTCCGAATCCGGACATACGGGGCCGCGCAAAGGCTTACGCTAATATAGTGTTGGTCAACTTTGAGGGCGAAACGGTGAAGACTATGACGACGAATCAGGGCGGATCTGTGAATTTCAATGTGGAGGAGTTGGATATTCCCGATGGTTTTTACCGTATCAGGGTCGATTACGGCGGCAAACATACCAAGAACGGCACGAAGCCGAAATCGAGGCTCGAACTGCATGTGAACCCGAGGGTGTCGCTGTCGAAAGACGAAGGACGTACCGGAATGGTACGAATGTTCATCCCGTAAAGCATTGTGAACTTTTAAATATATAAACCCGGATACGATGAAAAAACTTTACGGCTTATTTCTGGCGTTAGTCCTGTTGTTGGTGAATGTCGGCTCTCTTGCAGCCCAAAGTCAGGCCGATGCTTTGGCCAAGGCGTTGTCCGAAGCGCATGGGCAGACACAAACCGGGACCGACAGTGTGCGTGTCAAGGGTGTCGTGGTAGATGCCGACGGTAAAGCCGGGATGCAGGGCGCCCATGTCAAGTTGTATACGGGGAAGGATTCTGTGCTTGTTGTGACCGGGCCTAAAGGAGAGTTTGTGTTTCCCAAAGTTCCTCCGGGACTGGCGAAGTTGAACGTGTCGTATATCGGGTATTCGTCCTATACCATGGAGTTCAAGGCCGACGGTGTGCAGATGGATTTCGGCGAGATAGTTATGAATCCAGGAACTCTGGAGTTGGGTACGGCCACGGTAGTCACACAGATACAAATGATGACGGCCCGGGGTGATACCATCGTGTATAATCCTGCGGCTTTCAGCACGATGGAGGGGGATTATGCAGTAGATCTTATCGTGAAATTCCCCGGTATAGAGATCGAGGATGACGGTACGATAACGGCTCACGGCGAAACGGTGAAGTGGGCGTTGGTGGACGGCAAGCTCATGTTCGGACGCGACGTGATGAATACTATCGAGAACGTCAAGGCGAACGATATAGAGGAGGTCAAGGTGTACGACATAGTTGATCCGGACAAGCCGGGGGCCGAGTATGCGAAAGACAAGGAGGATTTGCAAAGGGTGATGGATTTCTCTACCAAAAGTAAATTTACGGGTATGCTCAATGCTCAGGTGCTGGGCGGACTGGGTAAGGATATTGCGGACGAGACCGATATGACACCGTGGGGGCGCTATAAGATGGAGGGTAATTTCGGACTGTTCAACGATAAGAGGATTATCACTGTGAATGGCTTGTCGAACAATACGCGTGACGGGAACAGCGAAATCAGGCGCAGATTTATGGCCCGCGGCCGCGGGAGCGGTTATGGCGGTGGCGGCGACGGATACGGACGCCGCAACAACATAAGTATGCGTATCAGCAACTCGAACCCGTTTAACGACAGACATAAATGGCAGGGGGACCTGAGTTACAGTTTCAGCAATTCATACGACAATTCCAGCACTCTTACCGAGCGGACGAGCCTTATCGACGGCAGTTTCCGCAGAACTATCAATCAGCCGCGTAGTAGTTCGGATACCCATAACATAGGTATGGGTATAAGGAAGCGGTGGGATAATGCCAGTCTCAATATAGATCCGAGTTTTTCGATAGGTAAGAGCAGCAGCAATACCTATAACAATATAATGATCGACAGAAACGAGACAACGACGACCGAGGTCTCTGACGAGCGCAGCAAGACGAACAGTTTCTCGACCAGCGGTAGCGTAAGTTTCCGTCAGGCTTTCGTGTTGCCTGAATTGCCGGTCGATTCGACATTGCTCGAAGATGGCGAAGAACCGCGTCGGCGCCGTCCCATATCTTTGAGCGTTTCCGCCGGATGGAGCTATTCCAAGAGCGATAATGACAGGCTCAGGGATTACACACAGATAAGGGTGGAGGCCCCTGATAGTTCGGTGTTGTTGTCTGTCGATAATGAGCAGCATTCGAACGGCGCTAACGCGAGCGTGTCGGTCGGCGGTGTCGAATTTACTCCGTGGTTGGTGTTCAACACCAATTACTCGTTCTCGCACAGTTACTCGAAGGTGTTGAAACTCGGTATAGACGAGCTTACGGGCGAAATATCTCCGGGAAACTCTGAAACCATGACGCATAATAATGTCCGCAATTCCGTAGGGGCGCATTTTTCGTTCGGTAAGCGGGATTCGAAGGTGTCGGCGAACCTGAGCGTTAATTACAATGCCGTGAACAATATGCGCGACGAGGAGTTCCCCGGCGAGCAGTACGACCAGAAGTTGTTCCAGTCGATTACGCCTTCTTTCTCGATAGGTAACGCCCAGCGCAACATGAGCGCTACGAAACGTTACCAGTGGCGTGTGGGTTACAATGCGAGCAGCAGTAACCCTTCGCTCGAGCAGTTGCGTAACTATCTGGACGTTAGCGAGCCGTTATATCCGGTGTTGGGAAATCCCGATCTCAAGCAGAGCTATACACATAATGCCTTTGCTTCGTTGAGGATCTCTAATTCGGAGAAGGCGACGAGCGTGAATATCAACGTGTCGGGCGGATATACCCGGAACTCCATTGCACAGCAGAGGGTAGATATAGACAGGGATACGGTGATTATGGGGAACGAGATACAGTCTGGGGCTGAACTTAGAACGTATCGAAATGTCAGCGGAGCCCGAACAGCTTCGGTCAGTGTAGGCTTCGACAGGCCGTTCATAGGTAATAAATTCACGTTTAAAGGCATAGTCAGTTATTCGTATGCCTATCGTCCAAATTACGAAAGAAGCGAACTTATATGGAATACGAGCCATTCGCCGAGTTTGAATATAGATTTGCGGAGCAACCATTCGGCAGTGATAGAGTACGGCATAAGAAGCACTACGTCGCTCGGGTATACGTTCACGACCGGGGCCAACGATTTCCGTTCGGTAAGGGAGACCCTCGGCGCTAATTTCCGGTTGCGGTTCCTTAAGAATTTCACTCTGGAAGGTGATTATGCCTATGGTTACGATGTCAACCGCACGGGAGGTTCTCAGAAATCGGATCCTGTAACGACGCACCTTCTGAACGGATCGCTGTCGTGGGACTTTGCCAAGAGGGCTGGCAGCATCAAATTTACCGTATACGACATACTTAATCGCAACAGTAGCTATACTTCGGCTGTGAGTTCACAGTACCTTACTGATACGTGGAAGCAGTTGATGGGGCGCTATTGCATGCTGACGGCGAGTTTCCGCATCAATAAGACGTATGGCGGACAGGGCGGCGGACAATCCATGCGCGGACCCGGTGACGGCGGCCCGGGAATGGACCCGGGCGGTCCTCGCGGAGGAGGCCCCGGTGGGGGTGGTTCCGGCGGTGGTCCGCGTGGCGGTAGAATGAGATAAAGAAATGCGGGTAAGCGCTCCCGGTGGCTGTCGAACCGCGTGTTAGCTGCACATTTTGCAGCCCAATATTAAAAATATCCACGGCTCCGTTCGGGTCGTGGATATTTCGTATCGGTATTATCTCTGGCATCCGGGGCAGTAGTATATGCTGCCTCCCATGTAGTTTTCTTTTATTATTATCGCTCCGCACCGTATACATTCGTGTCCGGCGGTATCTTTGGAAAGGTACGGAACGTAACCGCCGGAGTTACCGTACAGGTCGCTTTCGCTGTTCCGCCCTCCTTTAGCCTCCATTTCGCGCAAGGTTGCGACCGTGCTGTCGTACATGGCATAGCGTTGTTCTTCCGAGAGAGTCGCTATCTTGGTTTTCGGGTGTACGCCTGCGTTGTATAATATGTCTTGCAAGACTCCGTTACCCAGCCCGGGAATGCTTTGGCCTGTCGCGAGGAATGCTTTAGCGCTCTTCTTGGCGGCGGCCGCATCGTCGAACAATCGGTCGAAATAATCTTTGGTGAAGTCGTTGCCGAGAACCTGTGGCTTGTTGCGGGCTTTTTCGTAATATGGCTTGAAGGTGCTTTCGAAATTTTCAGGGGAGAAACACATAATTCCGCCGTACATCCGTACGGATGCGACAAGACAGCTTTCGTCGTCGAGCCCGAGCAGGAGTTGGTGCTTGGGCGGTAATTTAGCTCCGGCAGCATAATATCTCAGGTTCACCCCGTCTCCGAAAAGCAACCTTACGTCTTCTATCTCTATCTCCACGAGTCCGCCGTAGGAGTGCGCCTCTCCCACCACCTTGCCAAGCATTTTCGCTTCGTAGCTTTCGGCCCCTTCGTGGTACCATGTGAATTTGTGCGGTGTGTAACCTGCCGATACATAGGTTATCGTCCTGCCTTTGACTGTTTGGTTGAGTTGTCGTGCGATAATGCGCGCTTCGGGTGCTTCCAGCATGGGCGTAGTTTATTGGTGCGTGCGAAAATAGGTTGTCTGTGGCAATATACTGTTTTATCGTTATGTTTCGTGCCAACGTGTCGGATAATCGTATAATAATGGCAGGCGTAATGATTTTTCCGGATTTTTGATGCCTGAAAAGTTGTTTAATTGCAAAAAGCGTTGTATTTTTGACGCCGAATTGGGCGAAAAATTAATGCCTGCAAGTTCTGTGAAATAGGGTGGCGGAGAGTGAATTTTTGATGAGTGGGCGATTTTTATCCGCCAATTTTTGCGTATTAATTTTTTATTCGTATTTTTGCGTCCCCAAAGCTGTGAAATGCCGATGTAGCTCAGTTGGCCAGAGCAGCTGATTTGTAATCAGCTGGTCGGGGGTTCGAATCCCTCCATCGGCTCTGAAAAGAGCGAGTGAAACAGGGAGGGTGAGGGAAAGTTCTTATTGATTTTGGGAGAATACCAGAGTGGCCAAATGGGGCAGACTGTAAATCTGCTGGTTTATACCTTCGGTGGTTCGAATCCATCTTCTCCCACGAACGAGGCTGTCGTAGCCTTGAAATTTATGCGGAAGTAGCTCAGTTGATAGAGCATCAGCCTTCCAAGCTGAGGGTCGCGAGTTTGAGCCTCGTCTTCCGCTCTAAGGCGTTAAGTGTGTGTGATTTGTGAGTGTGACGCCGAAATGCTTAAGGGTTGTCCGGAAACGGCAAACGGTAAAAAAAGGAATATTGCCTGCAACACGGAAGATAGGGTATGCGGGTAATATTTTATTGCGAATCCGAACTTAACTTTATAAGTTAAAAACAAAGATTAATTCCAAATAACTTTTCATTTATGGCAAAAGAAAAATTTGACAGGTCCAAACCGCACGTAAACATCGGTACTATCGGACACGTAGACCACGGTAAAACTACCCTTACCGCTGCAATTACTACTGTGCTTGCAAAGAACGGTCTTTCTGAACTTCGTTCATTCGACTCTATCGACAACGCTCCGGAAGAAAAGGAACGTGGTATCACGATCAATACTTCGCACGTTGAGTACCAGACTGCTAACCGTCACTACGCTCACGTAGACTGCCCGGGTCACGCCGACTATGTAAAGAACATGGTTACCGGTGCTGCTCAGATGGACGGTGCTATCCTTGTGGTTGCTGCAACTGACGGTCCTATGCCTCAGACTAACGAGCACGTTCTTCTCGCTCGTCAGGTGAACGTTCCGAGGATCGTTGTTTTCCTTAACAAGTGCGACATGGTCGATGACCCTGAAATGCTCGAACTCGTTGAAATGGAAGTACGCGACCTGCTCAGCAAATATAACTTCGATGGTGACAACGCTCCGGTAATCCGTGGTTCTGCTCTCGGTGGTCTTAACGGCGAACCGAAATGGGAAGAAAAGATCATGGAACTCATGAACGCTGTTGACGAATATATTCCGATCCCTCCGCGTGAAAATGAAAAACCGTTCCTTATGCCGGTTGAGGACGTGTTCTCGATCACTGGTCGCGGTACCGTTCTTACTGGCCGTATCGAAACTGGTGTTATCCACGTTGGTGATCCGGTTGAAATCATCGGTCTCGGCGACCTCAAGACTTCGACTTGTACAGGTGTGGAAATGTTCCGTAAGCTCCTCGACGAAGGTGAAGCTGGTGACAACGTAGGTCTTCTTATGCGTGGTATCGACAAGAAAGAAGTTAAACGTGGTATGGTTGTAGCTAAACCGGGTACTATCAAACCGCACAAGAAGTTCGAAGCTGAGGTTTATATCCTTAAGAAAGAAGAAGGTGGCCGTCACACTCCGTTCCACAACAAATACCGTCCTCAGTTCTACATCCGTACGCTCGACGTAACTGGTGAAGTAACTCTTCCGGCTGGTGTTGACATGGTAATGCCGGGTGACAACGTGACCATCACCGTAGAACTTATCTACGAAGTAGCTCTCAACGTAGGTCTTCGTTTCGCTATCCGCGAAGGTGGTCGTACGGTTGGTGCAGGTCAGATCACCAAGATCATCGAATAATTCGCTGCGGGCAACCGCATAACGGATAACTAAAGACGGAAGAGGGGTGGTGCCCTCGGCAACGATCCTCTTCCGTTGATTTACGAGTGTAGTTCAAGGGTAGAATAGCGGTCTCCAAAACCGTTGATGGGAGTTCGAATCTCTCCACTCGTGCAAGATTAAAAATACATATTTATGGGACTCATAAATTACGCTAAAAACTCTTACGAGGAGCTTGTCCACAAAGTGACATGGCCCACGTGGAGCGAGTTGCAAAATTCTGCCATCGTCGTGATGGTCGCTTCCATTATTTTTGCGCTCGTAATAGTCCTCATGGACCTCGCTTTCGAGAACATCATGGAATTCATTTACAAACTGCTCTACTAATCCGTCTAAAGTTTCTTAGAAGATGAGTGAAAAAGAGCAGAAACAATGGTATGTTGTTCGCGCTATCGGCGGAAAGGAGAAGAAGGTTAAGGAGTATATCGAATTAGAGATAAAGCACCGTGGCCTTCAAGATTACATTTCGCAGGTATTGATTCCTACCGAGAAGGTTTACACTATCCGGAACGGTAAGAAGATCAGCAAGGAGAAAGTGTCGTATCCCGGATACGTGCTCGTTGAGGCAGCATTCGTAGGAGAAATCCCGTATATACTTCGCAACGTCCCTAACGTCCTCGGCTTCCTCGGAGACACTAAAGAGGCGGGCAAACAGATGCAGGCAACTCCGTTGCGTACGTCTGAAGTGGCTCGTATCCTCGGTCGTGTCGATGAACTGAGCGTTAGTGAAGAAGAAAACGAAACCCCCTTCTTTGTGGGTGAAACGGTTAAAGTTACCGACGGTCCGTTCTCGAGTTTCGAGGGCGTTATAGAGGCTGTCGATAATGACCGGAAGAAACTCACGGTTTCGGTGAAGATATTCGGGCGCAAGACTCCTTTGGAGTTGAGCTTCATGCAGGTCGAGAAAGAGTAACGTCCAGCGCGCTACGCTTGCTCGCAGCATTCACCCCTGTTTAGGCAGGGTTACATTAACAGTTTAAAGAATAACAACAAGGAAAATTATGGCAAAAGAGATCGCTGGATTTATCAAACTCCAGATCAAAGGTGGTGCCGCAAATCCTTCTCCTCCAGTAGGTCCTGCACTCGGTTCGAAGGGTGTTAACATCATGGACTTCTGCAAGGCCTTCAATGCGAGGACACAGGATAAGGCTGGCAAGGTGTTGCCCGTAATTATCACGGTCTACTCAGACAAGTCTTTCGACTTCGTCGTAAAGCAACCACCCGTAGCCATACAGCTCAAAGAAGCGGCAAAGATCCAGTCTGGTTCTGCGGAATCCAACCGTAAAAAAGTTGGTTCTATCACATGGGATCAGGTGAAAGAGATCGCTCAGGACAAAATGCCTGACATGAACTGCTTCACTCTTGAGTCTGCTATGCGTATGGTAGCCGGTACGGCTCGTAGCATGGGTATTACCGTTGAAGGTGAATTTCCTGAACTGAAGTAAAAAAACATTGAAAAATGGGTAAGCTGACCAAAAATCAAAAAATAGCGATCGCCAAGATTGAGCCCGACAAGGCTTATAAATTGAGCGAAGCGGCGGCACTTCTGAAGGAGATCACTTTCACGAAATTCGATGCTTCAGTCGATGTCGACGTACGCCTCGGGGTAGACCCCCGCAAGGCAAACCAGATGGTAAGGGGTATCGTGACCCTTCCCCACGGAACTGGTAAAGAAACCCGCGTGCTGGTCCTCTGTACTCCCGATAAGGAGAACGAGGCTAAGGAAGCTGGTGCTGATTATGTAGGTCTTGACGAGTACATCGAAAAGATCAAAGGCGGCTGGACCGACGTAGACGTAATCATCACTACTCCGAGCGTAATGGGTAAGGTAGGTGCTTTGGGCCGTATCCTCGGTCCGCGTGGCCTCATGCCTAACCCTAAAACGGGTACGGTAACTATGGAAGTTGGCAAAGCTGTCCAAGAGGTGAAAGCCGGTAAGATCGACTTCAAGGTCGATAAATTCGGTATCATTCACTCTTCGATAGGTAAAGTATCGTTCACCCCGGAACAGATCGTAGATAACGCGAAGGAATTCCTCGGAACGATCAACAAACTTAAGCCAAGCGCTGCAAAAGGTACGTATGTATTAAGTATCTATCTCTCTACGACGATGAGCCCCGGCTTGCAGATAGATCCCAAATCAGTTGAAACCAAAAACTAAAGGACGATGACAAGGGAAGAAAAAACACAGATTATCAATAGCATAGCCGAAAAGCTCAACGAATATCCCCATTTCTATATCACCGATATTTCGGACCTTAACGCAGAACAGACTGCAAAACTGCGCCGCAAATGCTTCGAAAAGGAAGTTGCGCTCATCGTAGTTAAGAACACGCTGTTCGAAAAGGCTCTGGAACAGATCGGAGGGGATCGCGTAGCCGAACTGGCCCCGGTATTGAAAGGTGCTACTTCGATCATGTTCTCGCATGTAAACAAAGCTCCGGCAGTCCTTATCGACGAATTCCGCAAGGAAGCAGATAAGCCCCTGTTGAAAGCGGCTTACGTTGAAGAAAGCGTTTACATCGGC
Organism: uncultured Rikenellaceae bacterium; assembly: GCA_944415565.1. Taxonomy (GTDB): domain Bacteria; phylum Bacteroidota; class Bacteroidia; order Bacteroidales; family Rikenellaceae; genus WRDF01. The sequence goes on along the minus strand of CALYBQ010000001.1, from coordinate 2,712 downwards.
GACGAGATGCTCAAAGCCCTTACCGCGATCAAATCGAGGGAAGAACTTATCGGCGATATCGTTGGACTTCTTCAGTCTCCGGCGAAGAACGTTATTTCCGCTCTTCAGGCTTCGGCCGGCGGAAAGGTTGCAGGTCTCGTGAAAGCACTCGAAGAAAAGAGCGCATAACGACCGCAACAATACACTTCGGGCTGAGAAGTAGAAATGCGGAGCCCGGGTGAGTAATTAATAACAAAAACAAAACAATTTTAAAATACATTTACGATGGCAGATGTAAAAAAATTAGCTGAAGAGCTGGTAAACCTCACAGTTAAAGAAGTAAGCGAACTCGCTAATATCCTTAAGGACGAATACGGTATCGAACCGGCAGCAGCAGCAGTTGCAGTAGCTGCTCCGGCTGCAGCAGGTGAAGCAGCAGCAGCTGAGAAAACCTCTTTCGACGTAATCCTCACTTCAGGCGGTCAGGCTAAACTCCAGGTTGTGAAAGTCGTTAAAGACATCACCGGACTCGGCCTTAAAGAAGCTAAAGACCTCGTTGACGGCGCTCCGAAGCCGGTTAAAGAAGGCGTTAGCAAAGAAGAAGCTGAATCAATCAAAGCTCAGCTCGAAGAAGCAGGCGCTGAAGTTGAACTTAAATAAGGTTCGCAAAGCCAAGAAAACGGTGTGGAGTCTGGTCTTCCAGACTCTACGCCTTTTCCCATCTAAAGAGGTCGGGTTTTCGGTTCGAGGCCGTAGATGGAATTTAAGCGACAGGGAGATTACTGATTATCAGTTAGTTCTATCCTGTAATGGTAACCGATAAGGTATAACGGGAACGGTCTTTCGATCGCAACCGTCAGGCAAGAGATCCGGAATGATTCGCACAACGATAAGGCGAGGTGTAACAACGGAGCGAAAGGAGGGAGAGGAGAGAGAAGTTGCATAAAACGACTCTTGTCATTGAGAGTGGAACCGGATGATTTCCGGTCACGACGCACCAAGCGTCAAAAGGCAGCGGACTTGTTCCCGTTGCTAAGCGGATAAGGTGGGGAGTAACATAGTCTCTGTCGATTCCGTTAAGGTATTGCGAAGCATCGGATCTCGGTTCGTTTGCTGAAGAATGCCGAACAGGGAGAGAACCCTGTGGCTACGGCCGATTCATTAAAATTCAAGAGGATACAAAGAATGTCCGTAAAAACGAATAACCAGAGGATCAGCTTCTCCAGCGTCAAGAACAGGATGCCCTATCCTGATTTCCTGGAGATACAGCTCAAATCATTTCAGGATTTTTTCCAATTAGATACCACGGCTGAAAATCGTGCTAATGAAGGTCTTTACAAGGTCTTCATGGAGAACTTCCCAATCACAGACACCCGGAACAATTTCGTTCTGGAATTTATCGATTATTACGTTGACCCGCCGCGCTATTCAATCGAAGAGTGCTTGGACCGCGGACTGACGTATAGTGTTCCGCTCAAGGCGAAACTCAAACTCTATTGTACCGATACGGAACACGAAGATTTCGATACTGTGGTTCAGGACGTTTATTTCGGTACGATTCCGTACATGACTCCGCGCGGTACTTTCGTTATAAATGGTGCAGAACGCGTAGTCGTATCTCAGCTCCACCGTTCGCCGGGCGTCTTCTTCGGACAGAGCCTCCATACGAACGGAACGAAACTCTACTCGGGACGTATCATCCCGTTCAAGGGTTCGTGGATCGAGTTCGCGACAGACATCAACAACGTGATGTACGCTTACATCGACCGTAAGAAGAAACTTCCTGTGACTACGTTGTTGCGTGCGATCGGGTTCGAAAGCGACAGTGAGATACTGGCGATATTCGATTTGGCGGACGAGGTGAAGGTCAACAAAACGACGTTGAAGAAAGCGGTAGGTCGTAAGCTTGCGGCACGCGTGCTCAAAACGTGGGTGGAAGACTTCGTTGACGAAGATACGGGTGAAGTAGTTTCCATCGAGCGTAACGAGGTTATAATCGACCGTGAAACTGTCCTCGAAGAAGAAAACATTGAAGATATCATAGAGAGCGGTGCCAAAACGATCCTCCTGCATAAGGAGAGCGATTCGGCTACCGACTTCTCCATTATATATAATACGCTCCAGAAGGACCCGTGTAACTCCGAAAAAGAGGCGGTGGTATACATCTACCGTCAGTTGCGTAACTCCGAGCCGCCCGATGAGGCTACGGCCCGCGACGTTATCGACAAGCTGTTCTTCTCGGATAAGAGGTACGACTTGGGAAGCGTAGGCCGTTTCCGTATCAATAAGAAACTTGGCCTCGACATAGATCCTGAGACTCGCATCCTTACGAGGGAGGACATCATCGAGATCATAAAATACCTCATCCAGCTTATCAACTCGAAGGCGGACGTGGACGATATTGACCACTTGTCGAACCGTCGTGTGCGTACCGTTGGCGAGCAGTTGGCCAACCAGTTCAGCGTAGGTTTCGTGCGTATGGCGCGTACCATCCGCGAACGTATGAACGTGCGCGATAACGAGGTGTTCACTCCGGTGGACCTCATCAACGCCAAGACTTTGTCGAGTGTTATCAACTCGTTCTTTGGAACCAACCAGCTCTCGCAGTTTATGGACCAGACCAACCCGTTGGCCGAAATGACGCACAAACGCCGTCTTTCAGCCCTCGGCCCCGGCGGTCTTTCGAGGGAGAGGGCAGGTTTCGAGGTGCGTGACGTTCACTATACACACTAT